>CBDCQF010000009.1:0-289337 GCA_965220545.1 Dehalococcoidia bacterium | reverse complement strand
CCCGCGCCCGCCTCTTCGCCATCGCCCACAACGCCCTCACCAACGCCTTCCTCCACGCCAAAGCGAGCAGGGTCGAGGTCAGGCTGGACTTCGAGGGCGACCGCGCCCGCTTGTCCGTCGCCGACGACGGCGTCGGCCTTCCCGAAGACTACGCGGAGCGCGGCCGGGGATTCGGGGGCATGCGGTCGGACGCCGAGCGGCTGGGTGGGAAGCTCATGGTGGAGTCGGGCGGGCCCGGTGAGGGGACGACCGTGACCTGCGAGGCGCCCTGTAGGTAGCCTGCATGGAGGAGACTGTTATGACGGAGAAGGATCGGATCAGGGTGATGGTTGTGGACGACCATCCCATCATGCGGGACGGCCTGCGGGACGCGCTAGGAGGCGAAGAGGACCTGGAGGTGGTCGGGCTTGCCGCCGACGGGGTGGAGGCGGTGAGCACGGCGCAGCGTGTAGAGCCCGACGTCATCGTCATGGACGTGATGATGCCGAACAAGGACGGTGTCGACGCTTGCCGGGAGGTCATGGAGCTGCTGCCCGAGACGAAGGTGATCATGCTGACGGCCTCGAGCCAGGAGGACGCGGTCGTCGAGGCGGTGGCCGCGGGCGCTACGGGCTACCTGCAGAAGGACGCGGGAGCCGGGGAGCTGACAGCGTCGGTGCGGGACGTGGCCCAGGGCCACCTGCTCATACCGGACCGGCTGATCAAGCGGGTCTTTGCGCTCTTGCGGGGCCAGCGGGGTCTGACCAGCCGCCAGGCTCTGGAGTCGCTCACGGCCAGGGAGCGGGAGATCCTGAAGCTGTTCGCCGGCGGTATGTCGTATGCCCAGATCGCGGAGGCCAGAGGCAACAAGACCACGAGCGTCAGGAACGCGGTCTATCGCATACAGGACAAACTGGGCATCGACTCGAAGCAGGAGGTCGTGGTCTGGGCCGTCCGCAACGGGTTGCTGGACGGCGTGGAGGAGGGGGAGTGAGGACGGCTCGACGCGGGGACAAATGGCGTCGGAGCTGCCAGCCTCGACAGGTTTGCCGGACAGGCTACCTGGAGAGCGTAAGATGTTTCTTTGCCGGAGTCGACCCGAAGCGAGTCGCTCGACGTTGGCTCTCCGGCTGCCTTCTCGGAGCCTTCATGAGCTGCGTACGCCTTCGATTGCACCTGGGCTGCGCACTCCAGAACGACCCTCATTTGCACGGCCAGGGAGTGAACATTGTTGCTCTCGTTGGCTCGCATGGCGGCGAAAGTGTGCAACTGAGCCTTCCTCAGGAGCAGGCCACATTCATTTCGGACAGAGGCTGCCCGAAAACGTGTGGAAACGCATCCTCAAAATCGGCACTCGAGAGTACTTGCTCAATTATTTTGGTGGGCTTCATCCAAGTAGTAGGTCATGGATTTGCGGTATTCACTCGTTGCCATGGCTCAACTGCCTCACCCTTGGGCATCCGGTAGCCGACGCGAGGCTGAGTCATAACGTAGCGGGGATCCTTTGCGTCATCTCCCAGCTTCTGACGGAGCCTCTTCACGATGGTGCGTACCAGCCCGGCTTCGCCTGAGTTATCTGGACCCCACACCCGTCGCAGCAGATGATCGTGGGTCAATACACGTCCGGCGTTAACCGATAGCTCGAAGAGCATATCGTACTCGGTAGCGGTCAGTTCGACCGGACGGCCGGCCACGGCTACCCGGTGTTCGGCGTAGTCGATGGAGAGATCGCCCCTTAAGAAAGGCTTTGGAGGCTCGGCCGCCTCGGCGGCCTCTCTCAGACGCAGGGCGGCCCTGATCCTTGCCGCAAGCTCCGTCGGCGAAAAGGGTTTGACGACGTAATCGGCAGCCCCCATGTCGAGAGCCCTAGCGACGACGTCGTCCTGGACGTAGGCCGACAGGAAGATGACCGGCACGTCGGCCGTTTCAAGGATCTCCCGCATCAATTCGATCCCGTTGGTGCCGGGCAACATGAGGTCCATCAGCACCAGGTGGGGCTTCTCCTTCTCCAACAGGCGAAACACCTCCTTCAGATCGCCGGTGACGGACGGCGCATAGCCCGCCTTGGAGAGGGCATCTCGAATGAGCCTCAGCGCCTGTGGGTCATCGTCCACCGCGAGCACCCGCTTCTGCCTGGTGTCTGACCGACGTGATGGAGCCGAGGGCTGGACGGTGCCACCAATCACCGCGCCCTCAACCACCGGCAGGGTGAAGGTGAACCGCGCTCCCAGGCCCTCACCATCACTCTCGGCCCAGATTCGCCCTCCATGGGCCTCGACAATGCCCCTGCAGATGGCCAGACCCAGCCCCGAGTTCCCATGAACACGGCCCCGGTCCTCGCCGTCAAGCCGGTAGAACCTTCGAAACAGGTGAGGCAGACGCTCAGCCGGCACCCCCACGCCGTCGTCTGCTACGGAGACCGCAACTTTGATGTCCTCCCGAATCGCTGCCACCCGGATGGTTGAGGACTCGGGCGAGTGCCTGGCTGCGTTGGAGAGGAGGTTGGACAGTACCTGCACGACGCGTCGATGGTCCGCCACGACCCAGGGCAGGTCTGGCGGCAGGTCGATGTGCAGGTCGCTCCCGACCCTTGAGCTCAGGAACGTATTCCTGGCCTCGTCCACCAGCCGAGCCAGATCTGCAGGTGCTGGGGCGACCGACAGCGTGCCGGTCTCGATGCGAGCCACATCCAGCAGGTCGCTGATCAAGCCGCGCATCCGGCTGGCCTCCTGCTCGATGATGCGGAAGAATTGGCGCATCTCGGCAGCGTCCAGGTCGGACTCGTCGTAGAGCAGGGTGGCCGCGGAGCCTCGTATAGAGGCCAGAGGCGCCTGCAGCTCGTGGTTCACCATGGCCAGGAAGTCGGCCCGCAGTCGCTCCATCTCTTCCAGAGGCGTCATGTCCTGTAGGGTGACCACAAAAGATTCCATCTCGCCGTCCTCCGAGCGGATGGGAGTAGCGTTGACCAGGACGGTGACGCTCCGGCCGCCAGGGACATAGAGCACGATCTCCTCGGCCCTCACCACCTCACCGGCACCAAACAGCTCCGTCAAGGAAAACTCGTCCAGAGATATCTCCCTCCTATCTGCCCGCCGGACCATCAGCAACTCCAAGAGGTCCTCCAGTGGCCGATCCGGCTCAAGCAGGCCTTCGAGGATCCTTCTCGCCTCCCGGTTGAGCGACTTCGGAACTCTTGTCCGGACGTCACTGACCACCACCCCCACGGGCGAGGTGTCGACCAGGGTCTCCAGCTCTGTTCTGGCCCGCCGCTCGTCGTGGAACCTACGGGCATTGGAGATGGCCATCGCCGCCTGGGTGGCGAACATGACCAGGGTCTCTTCGTCTTCGAGGGTGAACTCCTGCTCCAACTCCTTCTCACCAAGGTAGATCACGCCCACGCACTCGTCCCAGTGGTAGAGGGGCGCGGCCATGAAGGTGAGCTCCGGGCTGACCGGCATGGGGGCTTGGAACGCCGGGAGACCCATCTCTTCGATGTGGCTGTGGAAGTCCCGCAGTCGCAAGGGTTCCCTGATCATGTTGAGGTACTCGAAGAACCGCATGCCGTCGGGGAGTTCCGAGAACTGAAGGTGCTCTTCGGCGGACAGCCCGGAGGTGACGAAGTCCTGTATCCGTGCTTCATCGTCGACGAGGATGATCACGCCGTACCGGGCGCCGGTGAGCGTTCGCGCGCTCTCGAGCACCTCCCCCAGCACCGTCTCCAAGTCTAGGCTCTCGTTGATGCGCAGGCTGGCCGCGCTCAGGCGCGAGAGGCGGTCTCTCAGCCCATCTATCTCCAGGAGCAGTTCGTCTGCTTGCTTCATCAGCTCTTCTCCAGCTACATCAGCGTTTCGAGGCCGCAACCATCGGCTTGCTAACCGAATGGAGCACTGGAACCTGTTCGACCCCACCAACGCTCATTGTAACGATTGGGAGCGGATTGCCATATTAATGACATGTTTGGCATCGGCAAATGACATGGCCATGACATTCGCTTTGCCTATACTTACTAGGCCAACTGTCTTTGACGGTTGGCAGAAATACTTACGCTTGGGGCTGGACACGCTAATGAATGACCCAGAGGCGGCGCCCGGGTCGTACTCCCCAGAGCAACAGAGGACAATCCGGCGGGGACTGAGCATCCTTGCGAAGGTCGCCATCCGCGCCCACCTACAGCGACTCGAGGCTGAGGCCGAGGCTGTGCAGGCGCCGAGACCGAGGGAAGAGGACGCGACCTGACTATCCGTGTGCTGCGTGCCCGGCGTCCAACTCGCTATTGGTCATACCGCAGCCCTGCCGCACAACGCTGTGCGTGAGAAGGGGCCACGACTTACGAGAGGCGCGAATGAATGAACGACCCGAACCCACCCCGGTGGCCCTCTACGCCAGGGTCTCCAGCGACCGCCAGGACGTGGATCTGTCGGTGTCAGCCCAGCTGCGAGCGCTGCGGGACTACGCCGAGAAGAACGGCCATGTGGTCGTCCGCGAGTACGTCGACGAGGCCGAGAGCGGCTGGGTCGACGACAGGCCCCGGTTCAACAAGATGATCGAAGAGGCCAGGTCTCCCGATGCCGCATTCCGGGAGATATTGGTCTGGAAGTTCTCACGGTTCACCAGAAAGCGGGAGCATGCAGTCGCCTACAAGTCCATGCTCCGCAGGCGCGGCGTCAGGGTCGTCTCCATAACCGAGAACGCCGATGACACTCCAAGCGGCAAACTCCTAGAGGGGATCATCGAGAGCGTCGACGAGTTCTATTCGGAGAATTTGGCGCAGGAGGTTCGGCGCGGGATGCGAGAGGCTGCCTCCCGTGGCTTCTGGGTCGCCAGCAGGACACCCTTTGGCTACAGCAGGATCATGGTGCAGGACGGTCCCAAGAAGCGCCCCAAGTTGGAACCCGATGAGGAAACAGCCTATGTCGTCAAGCGGATCTTCGAGCTGGCCGACACTGGAAAAGGAATGCTGGACATCGCCCGCTCCCTCAACGGCGAAGGAATCTCAAGCGCCAGCGGAAGACTCTGGACCAGTAACGCGGTCCACTTCATTCTCACTAACGAGGTATACACAGGTACTCTGATCTGGGGCACCGCTGCCAGAGACGAGGCCGACCCTATTCGTGTGGAGAGGGCATTCCCTGCTATTGTTTCCAAGGCGCAGTTCCGCCGGGTGAACGGCAGGATGAGCTCCCGCGCACCCAGGACCACCCATCCCCGCAGGGTGGCAAGCTCCTACATGCTCAGCGGGCTAGTCAAGTGTTGCAGATGCAAGACGTTGCTCTCGGGCCAGGACGCCAAGAGCGGCAGGTTTCACTACTACGTCTGTCAATCCCTGATCAAGCGTGGGAGTGGTGGCTGTGATACCCCCCGGCTCAATGCCCGCCGCTTCGAGGAGCTGATCGTCGGGAGGATTCGCTCCAGCATCCTCACAGAAAGCATCATCGGCGATCTGGCGAAGGTCGTTGCCAGAGAGCTGGATAGCTTGGTCCGCGAACAACGTGGGAGACTGGAGACCATCGAGTCTGAGCTTGCGGATGTGCGTCGCCGGCTGGGCCGACTCTGGGATGTCGTGGAGACCTCCGACAACGTCCCAGCCGACATGGATATCCGGATCAAGGCCAACACTGGGAGACGAAGCCTTCTTGAGGCATCGCTAGAGGAGGCTAGGTCCATCCTCTCCCAGCGCAGGTCGGTCAAGAACGACCTGGAAGTCATCGTGGCACGGGCGCAGGACGTGGGGGAGTTCCTGAAGGAGAGCGAGTCGTCCGAGCGCAAGACCTTCGCCGAAACCTTCGTCAGGGAGATCGTGGTCATGCCAGGCAAGGCCGTCGTCCGCTATACGGTTCCGATGCCCGGCGACAGCCATACGCCTGCGTCGGACTCCGAAGAGGTCCCCTTAGACATCTCAAGCAGGCCTGCTGCAGGTGAGTTCAAATAGCTGGTATATGAGAATCAATTCAACGACGTCGGTCTTTGTTGACGATAGACAGCAACTGTCTTTGAATTGTGGCTAGGAAGCCTCTGATGGCTTGGCGTGAAGAGAAGAGACTGAATTCTCAATTGGTCATCTCACTGCTGGCGAGTCGCAGTCGCAGTCGCTCTGCGTTGAGTCCTCGGGGGGTCTGTTCCGAGGCTGGTTCCTCCGAGGGCACCAGGTACTGAAGTGCACACTGTGCTTCCTCCGCCATGGCCATCTGTTCCAAGTCGACTCCCTCATGGGCGTCAATCGAATGGCGATCAGCAAAGGAGCGGCATACGTAGTTGTGGTAGGTGGCCATCCATTCGTACTTCTTCCGCACGCGCGGGTTGTATTCATACTCTTTCAAACCGTTAAGGACAGTTTCTCTGTGTGCAGCCAGAACCGGGAAGTTGATCGGGCCGTCGGGGAAAAACTCAAAGGCCACAGCAAGGTAGTTAACGAACAAGCGTTTATCATGCGGGTCTTCGAGCAACTGCTCATAGTGAGGTGCCCATCCTCCGTTCCCGTACCATGAGAGATGGACCGCTATCAGCCGCTCAATTGACGGTCCTATGACCAGCCTAGGCGGGTCTCCTGACTTGTCCAGGTCCACGGCCTCCAATAGGGCCTTGCCGTATGCAATGTCATCATCCTGATGGTGATCACCATAGGCAATCGCACCTCGAAGCAAGAATCCGTCCGATGCAAGCCTGGCCTGCACCTCCGCAAAAGGCATCAGCAATGTGCCGAGCTCAGGTTCACCAAGATCCATGTCGGGGGCGCGAAGCGGATAGGCGACGATGATGTTGTCAGTGAAGACCTTCAAATCGAAGATCGAACCAACCAGGCCATCGAGAGTCCTAGCCCTACGCACCGTTTCGTAGGCCGCAGCTATGACGTTCTTGGTCTTTAGCAGAAATTCGGTCTCTTCGCCAAGTTCATGGGCGAGTTCTGTCAATTCCCTAAATCCAAGAATGTCCGCATAGCAGATTATCGTTGGTAGGAGTGAAGGTGATTTCGGATCCCAACGTGTAGACATGGTCTACGTTCCGGCCATCTGAGTAACGTAGGAGCTCGGCTGACAGATTTCAGTGTCCCGTGAGTCAGTTGTACAGCTAAACTCTGGGAGCGGTTCGTTAGTCAGTGCACCAGAGGGGTTTAGGTGTTCGTCCTGAAGCTCGCCCCGGATGACCTGCCCCCCGAAATCTGTACCAAGACTATTGTTAGTCTTGGTACGCAAGGGAGGGCGAAATGACGAAGAGAAGGCACACGCCGGAGCAGGTGATCAACAAGCTGCGAGAGGCGGAGGTTGCCATAGCCGCAGGGAGCACAGTGGCCGAGGCCTCCCGCTCCATCGGCGTGACGGAGCAGACCTTCTACCGCTGGCGCAGTGAGTACGGCGGCCTCAAGATCGACCAGGCCCGACGGCTCAAGCACCTGGAGTCGGAGAACGGTCGGCTGCGGCGAGCCGTAGCCGACCTCACACTGGACAACCAGATCCTGAAGGAGGCTGCCCAGGGAAACTTCTGAGCCCTGCTCGTCGCCGCCGGTGCGTCGAGCACGTCAAGCAACTCCTCGGCGTCTCGGAGCGACGCGCCTGCCGGGTGCTGGACCAGCCTCGTTCGACGGAGCGCTACGCGCGGAAGTCTGCGGAAGACGAGCAGGCGTTGAGCGATGCCATCGTGAAACTGGCCAGCCGGTTCGGCAGGTACGGCTACCGCAGGATCACCGCGCTGCTGCGGATGGAGGGTTGGGACGTGAACCACAAGCGGGTGGAACGGTTATGGCGACAGGCGGGGCTGAAGGTGCCCGGGAAGCAACCGAAGCGAGGACGGCTGTGGCTCAACGATGGATCGTGCGTGCGTCTGCGGCCGACGTGGAAGAACCACGTGTGGGCCTACGACTTCATGCAGATCAGGACGCAGGACGGGAGAGGGGTGCGGCTGTTGACGGTCATGGATGAGTACAGCCGGGAGTGCCTGGCGATCAGGGCCGAGCGTCACATGCGCTCGGCTGATGTGATCGAGGTCCTGTCCGAGCTGATGCTGACGCGGGGAGTGCCGGAGCACATCCGCTCGGACAACGGACCGGAGTTCACGGCTCGTGCGGTGCGTGAGTGGCTGGGGCATGTGGGAGCGCAGACGCTCTACATCGAGCCCGGCTCACCGTGGGAGAACGGGTACATCGAGAGCTTCAACGGCAAGCTGCGGGATGAGCTGCTGGATAGGGAGGTCTTCTCCACGCTGCTGGAGGTGAAGGTGTTGACGGAGCAGTATCGGCAGACCTACAACCGCATCAGGCCGCACAGTTCGCTGGGCTACAGGCCTCCGGCGCCGGAGACGGTGCTGCCATCGGACCCTGTTCTCAGTCTTGCCGGTCTAACATAACGGGTGGTACAAACCATGGGGGCAGGTCAAGTTCATCACCCTCGTGGTATGATAATGTAGTACTACAACAATTATACAGGGTCTGACCGATGCTTGAGAACTACATCGACGTCATAGAAGCCTCCAAGATCCTAGACGTCCACCCCGAGACAGTGAAGCGCCTTATACGAGAAGGCAAGCTCACCGCCACCAAGTTCGGGAACAAGTGGATCATGGAACGGGACCGGCTCCAGGTATTCGCCAACACCTATGACGGGAGACGCGGAAGAATCAGGAAGTTGCTGTGAGCGCCGTTGGGAGAGTCTGGACGAAGGCAGATGACCGGAGGTAGTGCTTGACGAGTGAAATCACGGTAACCCTTAAGCCGGACGACCAGGGGATGATCGGCCGCCAGTGCCCCCAGGACGACTGCGGACTCTATTTTAAGCTCAAGCTGGGAACGGGTCGGGACACCGAGAGCCTCAGATGTCCCTACTGTCGCGCGGAAGGAGATCCGAGCAGCTTCTTCACGCAGGACCAGTTGGACTACGCAGTCTCTGTTGCCGCCAGGGGCATCGTGGGGCCGATGGTGCAGGGGTTCAAGAGAAACATCGAGCGCATGAACCGCCGCCAATCAGGGGGTCTGATTCAGTTGAAGTTCTCGGTGGACTACAAGCCCGCTTCCATACATCACTACGTGGAACGCCAGCTTGAAACGGAGGTCACTTGCGACAGCTGCTCCCTGGACTTCTCGGTATACGGCGTCTTCGCATCGTGCCCATGCTGCGGGCAACTGAATGCTCTAAAGGTGGTGCTCACCTCGCTTGAGACCGCGAAGAAGAAGCTGGCGCTATCAGAGGAGCCTTCCCTCGATGAGGGGCTCCGGCTGGAGTTCGTGAAGGACGCGCTGACCGGAAGCGTCTCTGCCTTCGACGCCTTCGGCAGAGCCCTGGCGAGCCATCATCCGACCCTGTTTCCCGCTAGTAGGCGAAACCTCTTCCAGGACATCGAGGCGCTGAGCGACCACCTGCAATCTCTGGATGAACCCTCTCTTGAGACGACAGTAGGAGTTTCGGCGTGGGAGAACATCAAGTGGCTCTTTCAGGCGAGGCACATCTACGTTCACAACGCCGGCGTCGTCGATGAGCGTTTCATCGCAAGACAGCCGGCTCTGGCTGAGATGAAGGGCAGGGTTCTCCCGTTGGACCCGGAGAGGCTTGCCCAAAACATCGATGTGCTCGCGAGCGTTTGCTGCGGGCTAGACGACAGATTCAACGCTGAGGGGCGGCGATAGTGCGACGCGACAATGCAAAGCAGCCTGTGTCCTTAAATCCAACGCCAAAAGGATCGCAATGATTTCCACGCCTCCAACGGCAAACGTTCTGAATCCGCTCCTGTGGCTGGGTTGCCATGTGGACGACGATCTGGTTTCAACCGGGAGTGGCGTAGTCATCAATGCGGGTGGTGCCGAATACCTGGCCACCGCCCTGCACGTCATCGAGGACTACGGGCTGAATCCTCGCGTTCGATCTCATGGGAAGTGGCAAGCCATTGATTGGCAAACGGTGGCTATTGACAGGAGGCATGATCTTGCGGTCTTGAAGACCGATACAGTTCTCGATCTTTACAGAATACCGGTAAAGTACGGGGAGACCACAGGTATGGTTTACGGTGGCGTGGGTTACGTCCTAGGATTCCCCGCATGGGTAGACAGCGGACGAATTCAAACCGAACACATCACCGAGGTCGGTGGCAGGGCAATTCCGATAGCCTCGCTCGTAGTGGCTAACTTCGCAGCTTCAGGAGAGTCCACTTACAGCGCTTCGTACATCAACGCAGGTTTTTCAGGTGGAGCTGTGGTCTTTCCGTTGCCAACTGACGATTGGACCATCGCGGGCATTGTCACTCATTTCCCTACTGTGCAAAGGCCGGTGTATCGGAGAGGTGTCAAGACCGACGACTACGTTCTAGAACATACCGGGTTAGTGGGTTACACGTCCCTCCCGCTAGTTTTGGATCTGATTGCTCGCGCCTAGTTTCGCAACTGGACGCAGTGATCAATACAACCAGGCAGCCACCTCCGACTGCGGCGACCAGGACAAGACCCCATGAAACAGACCTACCACTTGAGCGATCAGCTTGGCAGTGCGGACTGCATTCCGTGTCCTGACGACATTCATGGAGGCCGGTACAGTCGAGACCACATTCCGACGAAGTCGCTCTTGAATCCCCCCTATCCGGAGAACCTCATGGAAGTGGGGACGTGCCAAGAGTGCAACTTTGGATTCTCAAAGGACGAAGAGTATTTCGCCGCGTTTCTCGCATCAGTAATCTCCGGATCGACTGAGCCAGACCCGCTGCGGTTCCCAACGGCTTCTCGGACTCTGGCTCGCAAACCAGCATTGCGCAGTCGTATCGACGCCTCCCGGCATGTGGAAACCTCATCCAGCGGAGCCACGGTGGTCATATGGACTCCAGAGCTCGAACGAGTCGAGCGGGTTATAGTCAAGAACGCACGTGGACACCTGCTGTTTGAGCTTGGGAAAGTTTCTGAGTTGCCTCCGATTCATGTCAACGTACTGCCTCGTGAGCTGCTCTCCCCACAGCAACTGAGTCAGTTTGAATGTCCAGCGGGTCTAGCTGGCTGGCCAGAGGTGGGCAGCAGATTGATGCTGCGACTTCTCGAAACTGGCGAGGTGAGCGACGGAGGTTGGATAGAGGTTCAACGTGGAGTCTATCGCTACGCTGTTGATGATACTCCCAGGGTTCGAATGGTCTTTCGAGAATACCTGGCGGCTGAGGTGATTTGGGAAGAGTGAAGGACACTTCACGCTCGGTGGACCAGCACGCGACCATAGGAGAGAGAGTGACAGATCCGAGGCCCTCAGACATCCTGGCGGATATCATGCGCAGAGAGGAGGAGCGCATTCTCGCCAGTCTGCCCGGCGAGAGGCGATGGGGTCTTCTGGAGTTGGTCCGCGCCATCGACCACTACTTTGTCCACATCCTCGGATTTGACGGGAGGGGCCGAGAGGAGGAGATCCAGAGTGAGAGATGGGACCTCTTAAGGTATGGTCAGAGCAAGGCCATCTCGCTCTTCACGGACCAGTCGAGCATCTCACCGGGTGCTTCCTTGACCAGGTCGACTCGGACACATCAGCAATGGGCCGACGCGGTAATTCAAGCCTGCGGTCGACTCGGCATATGCCAGATGCTCCAGAACCTACACACCTATGGCTTGGTGGAGCTCTCCTTGCCGTGCCCAAGGGCAATTCATGCCACGGTCAGTCTCGGCGAGGTAGGCGTTGAGGCCGTTGAAGCCGGCGAGTTTCGCATCTTCGGCGACCTGGCTGCCGAGATGGACCAGCAGATGCGAGAGCACAGTAGGGCCATCGCGCCGACCATCAAGGCGCTGATGTCACGCCTGGTATCGCCCTGGCGCGAGCACTATATTCAGTACGACACAACCCCCGAGATCGACCACTACTTTCGAGGTCAGGCACTCCTTTGGGCACGCGCACGTTATGAGCCCGGGCAGGACGCATTTGCGCCCCACGCCACCTTCGGAGAGTTGCCATTCGCCCTGTACCGGGAAGCCGTAGTTGACGTGATCGCCTGGGCGCTTAAGCACCTCACCTACACCAATCTTCTACTCTCAAAACACCCGCAGCTCGATATACGCAACGTACTCACCGTGACGACGGGTGAGCCCCAACTTCTGAGCTACCTGTCAGCGGCCCTTGCCATTACCGAGACCGAAGCTCAGCAAGTGCTGGACACACTGAAGTCGACGCCGGACAGCGTACAAGCCCAGACGTCAGAGCCCGCCGTCCATATAGCTCCGTTCCTCAAAGTCAACCCCAGTACGGTGATCTTCTCAATCGCGGGGACGTTGGGTAGCCCGTTTGACATCATGCTTGCCGAACTTTACAGGCGATACCGCAAAGATTGGGACCACGCCGTCAATGAGCGAGAAAAGAGCTTTCGTGAGGAGCTGTATGATCTATTCCCGACCGATAGGTTTGCAAAGCCCCTCAAACCGCTGGTATTGAAGAAACAGGGTGTGACTGCAACTGATATCGATGCTGCCGTTTTTGACAGAGAGACCGGGGCTCTGGGGCTATTCCAGCTGAAGTGGCAGGACCCCTTCGGCACTTCCATGAGAAAACGAAACTCAAAGATGATGAATTTCCTCAGCGAGGCTAACCGATGGATTGCCACAGTTAGTGCGTTTCTGCTTGAACGCCCTCACGTCCTTGACCATCTGCTTGGCGAGGTGACGGTACAGACTCATGACGTCAAGAGTATCCACCTCTTCGTCATCGGCCGGCACTTCTCCCACTTCTCCGGTGGAGACTCCCAAGACTCTCGAGCAGCTTGGGGCACGTGGCCCCAGGTGCTCCGGACGTTCAGAGAATATACAGGGGGCTCCGATCCGATCACATGGCTACACAAGACCCTCCAAGAGCAGTCACCCACTCTGAAAACGCCCGTAACTTTAGAGCCTTACGAGATGCGGATTGGCGAGTACCGGGTCAGGTACGACCCGGTTTCGGCCCACTGAGGTCCGCGACAGGACGGCACCATAACTCCCCCTTTGCATTCGACCCTAGCGAGTTTCATCACCAGGTCAGCCAACGGAGCCCGGAGGATCGAAGGGGACGCTGCATCTTGTCCCCCACGCTCAACCTCCCGCGCTGGCGAACGCCAGCGCCTTGCCGGGCGTCCACTGCTCCGGCTCCGGTCCGAACAGCGGCACGCGCCCGTTCTGGCACTTGAAGCCCTTGAGCTTCGTCTTCTCCAGCCAATCGACGATGCCCGCATAGGTCGGCGCCAGCTTCGGTTTGAACAGGTCCTCGGGGACGTTGTAGAGCAGGCACTCGATGAAGTAGGAGGGAGCGACATCCTTGTTGAGCGCCTTATTCTCGACTAGCCGGTTACGGGCCGCCTTGAACATGCGGACCGTCCTCTTGAACCGCCTGCTTGTGGCCTCTTCTTTATTCAGGCCCTGCCTGTGGTGCTGCTGCGGGAAGCTGACGGCCCATCGTTTCTCTTGGGGGAGGTAGAGGGCGATGCCTTGTAGCTCAGTGTGACCACGAGGTCGGCGTCCGCGTGCAGCTCGCCCCTCGCCAGCTTTATCGTCTTGCTGCCGGTGGACACGGCATCTCCGTACCTGTTCCTCATCACCCTCAGCGCGCGACGTCGAAACGACTGCCATTGTCCGTGGGCGGCCTGGTGTGAAGCGTCCTCTAGCAGACGCCTTCCGCTGAGGGCGGCTACGCTGGGGGTGAGCTTGTAGGCTAGACGAACGACCAGATCGACGTCGCTGTCCTTGCGAAGGTTCGTGTTGTTCTTATACGAGCCCTGAAGCAATACTTCATACTTGAACTCCGACAGCCTATCATCGGAGGCCAGCGCGTCGCGCAGAGATACGTGAGCCTGCTTCGAGGCCATCGCAGATCGAGGATGACACCATCGGGATAGTTCTGATCCAGCTAAAGGCACGTCGTGCTCCCGCCAGCGAGGTTCTTTCCTTCTCTATCCGTCCGCCACCACGTCATCCAGGAGCCCGTGCTCCACGGCCCAGATCACGAGCTCCTGGTTCGAGTCGTTTGCCAGCTTCTCCTGGATGCGATAGATGGCGTTCCTGACGCTGGTCGTCCTGTGCCCCGGGCCTCGGCTATCGCGGCGTAGGTCTTGCCGCCGGCGAACATCTTGAGGATCTCCCTCTCCCTGGGGGTCAGCTTCTCCAGGACCTGGCCTCCCTTGAGCTGCTGGAGAGTGGGGCGGGTGCCGCCGGACTCCCATCGTGAGACCGTTGCGTGGCTGTACCGCTCCGCATAGTCGCTGTCCACCGACCCCATCCGTTCCAGCAGGGCCTCCTGGGTCAACCCCCGCCGACCGCCTCCCCGAGAAAAGGACTCGCGGTAGGACCTCATCAGCTGGCCGACCTGGGCTGCCCTGGCCCTCTGTACGTCACGCTCACCCATGAGTTCAGTATGTACATTCCAGCTTGGGAGTGTCAAAGATGCCATCTGCACAGACTCTTCGACTTGCACAGGCTATTGTGGTCGTAGCGGTCCTTATGAGGCGCTAATACTCTGATCACGGAACCGCCGGGCCCCGCTTTCGAGCTTGCAGACGGTGGCCTGTCAACAGTCGGCATGAAATAGATCAATGGAAGACAAAAAGACGCCCGAGTCGCCGCCGTACTCCCCAGAGAACAGAAGACGATCCGGCAGGGACTGACCATCCTGTCGAAGGTCGCTATCCGCGCTCACCTGCGACGGCAGTCATCTGGGCCCCGGGCTGCGCAGACGCCGAGACAGAGAGAAAGAGAAGCAGACGAGGCAGCGGATGCGAGCAGCACATCGGGTTGTTAGGCAGGGATTGAGCTGAAGGGGCGCCGGTATCGTCAGGGAGGGTGGACGTGGAGCGCGGAGGAAGCCGGGTGGAGTCGGGTACGGTCGCTGGCCCTAGAACAGGATCAGCGTCTTGGGAACCAGCCGCTGTTCGATGGGGTCCACCTCCAAGGCCAGGCCGTCAAGAGTGTATGTCCCCAGCAGGGCCGGGGAATCGTCCTCTCCAAAGACTACCAGGGTAGTCACGCTCTTACCGTCTATCGTAGCCCACGCCTGTCCATAGTCCAGATCGATCCCCCGCTCACCGGCTTGCGGGACCCTGCGTTTGCCCCTCGGCTCTATTCCCAAACTGCGGAGAAGGCCAGCGGGCAACGTGGTGTAGAAGACCCCGGCACCCACGTTCGCCTCGATGTCCTGGCTCTGGCGGCCGTCCATGCTGGCAATCCGCAGCGGCCACTTGAATGTCCCCATAGCGGGAGCCTCCCCTCAGCAGTGTCTACCACCACATTTTACCCAATCGCAAGCACCCTTCATATGGAACGGCCGCTGAACGGGCACTGGCCCATGGGCTCTCGTGACCGATCAGAAGGAACAGAGGAAGGAAGCCCAGATGAGTGAAACACCCGAACCCACCCCGGTGGCCCTCTACGCCAGGGTCTCCAGCGACCGCCAGGACGTGGACCTGTCAGTCGCAGCCCAGCTGCGAGCTCTACGGGACTACGCCGAGAAGAACGGCCATGTGGTCGTCTGTGAGTACGTCGACGAGGCCGAGAGCGGTTGGGTCGATGACAGGCCCAGGTTCAACAAGATGATCGAAGAGGCCAGGGCTCCCGATGCCGCATTCCGGGAGATTTTGGTCTGGAAGTTCTCACGGTTCACCAGAAAGCGCGAGCACGCGGTCGCCTACAAGTCCATGCTCCGCAGGCGCGGCGTTAGGGTCGTCTCCATAACCGAGAACGCCGATGACACTCCAAGCGGCAAACTCCTCGAGGGGATTATCGAGAGCGTTGACGAGTTCTATTCGGAAAATCTGGCGCAGGAGGTTCGCCGGGGCATGCGAGAGGCGGCCTCTCGTGGCTTCTGGGTCGCCAGCAGGACACCCTTTGGCTACAGCAGGATCATGGTGCAGGACGGTCCCAAGAAGCGCCCCAAGTTGGAACCCGATGAGGAAACAGCCTATGTCGTCAAGCGGATCTTCGAGCTGGCCGACGCCGGAAAGGGGATATTGGACATCGCCCGCTCCCTCAACGGCGAAGGAATCTCAAGCGCCACCGGAAGACTCTGGTCCAGTAACGCGATCCACTTCATCCTCACCAACGAGGTATACGAGGATGACACCATCGGGATAGTTCTGATCCAGCTAAAGGCACGTCGTGCTCCCGCCAGCGAGGTTTCTTCCCTTCTCTATCCGTCCGCCACCACGTCATCCAGGAGCCCGTGCTCCACGGCCCAGATCACGAGCTCCTGATTCGAGTCGTTTGCCCGGTTCAGAGTCGACGTCTACGAACGACCGCACGACCTCCGCCGGCGAACTGTCAAAAACTTCGATGGGCTTAGCGCACCCAGCGTATTCGAATGGGTCCGAGTTAGAGCTGCGCCAGAATACGTGAACTGTGCTCTCATCTCTCAAGAGTCTCTTGACGCTCGGCCATTCGATCTTGGAGCCTCCCTTGTGGTTCCAACGGAGCAATTCTCCGTCCCAGCGATTGTCATAGTCATGGCCCGTCCCGTCCCTCAGTCCCTACGTTGGCGAAAATCAGGAACTCGCCATCGTGTTCCACGATCCCGGTGTCCCATGGACCGCCCTTAGCCGTTCGCCCCACGCCGGCCAGTTCTTTGACATCGGCCCGCGAGTATGTGTGCCTACATTGAAGTTCAACATTGGCAATACACCATCTCTTCCAGAAATCCTCCACGACTTAGGGCAAGTGCCTTCACGCCAGCGCGTAAGGGAACCGGGGAAACCTCGGCTACTGGCATTGCGGTGCCGAAGAACAGTTGGCCGGGACCTAAGGACAGAGTGGCTCTCTCCATCTCGTTACCCTAGTGAGCGATAGGCCCAGCCTTGTCGCCGCATCAGATTGAAGGTATCCAGGGTACGCACCTCTCCTGGGTCACAGGCTGCTGTCGCTTCTGCCAGTAGCCCGGTGGATTGTACGAGATCCCAGAGAGGGTGGACTATGATGACTTGCCTACCTCCAACCTCGAAACCCGGAAGGGGGCCGAAATCACGAGAGGCCGTGTTGAAGGAGCGTGTAAAGGAATCTCTCAATCTAGCTGCTAGATTAAGCCAGCCCTCCAACTCAGGGAGGGAGAAGTCCCCGTCAAGTCCGCAAGTGAACCCCGGAGAGTGAAGGCTCCTCAAGAAGGAGATTCCTAGCCGCCAGTCGAGCAGACCATGGAATGCCATGTTCCTGTAATTCCTGAGGCAATCGTATCCGGAAGAGTCGCAAGCTCTTCTGTGATCCTCCGAGATTAGGGCGCCGATGATGGTGTTCTGCGGCTCACTTAGGCTCGTGGCCCTATCCAGGATGGCCTTCCAGTTACCCCCGAGCCACTCGGTGAATCCAGCTCCATTCGCCAGATGGTCATTGATGATAATCTCGCCGACCTTCGCCCCGTTTGGGAGCTCGACTTGCCGTACATTGCTGATGTCTAGCTCATCTGGGTCCACGTCAAGCTCTTCTGCAGCAACGAACCTGAGGATAAACGCTGCCGAATAGTACGCTGCCTTTACTCCAGCCGAAACCAGCGGGTCAAGCACGAGGCCCGGGGGTACTGACCCAGGCCTTATTCGAAGTACGTCTGTTGTCTTAGGAGACACAATGGCTAGAGATTCTGTCGCCTCCTCCGAGGTGAAGGCCGTCCCGTCGTCAGCCTGGAACCGGTGGTCTATCCACTGGTGATCGAGTCTGAGATTCCTACGTTGCGTGGTTCCTAGCGCGCCCCGGAACAGGAGGCCCCGCCGATTGTTTACCCTGTAGACCCGTCCTCCACCGGAGTATGCGATGGCGCTGTTTGTATGCGGAACAGGTCGACACGGCTGGGGATCGGATTCAGCAACCGTAGATACGCCGGTGGCAAGGATTTCCTCTTCTTCAATGGCGTCCCTTCCCTTGCTCAAACTGGTCCGGAATGCGAGCGGCACAGCAACCTGGAAGAACCGGAATGGTGGATCATCCATGAGCCCGCAACCACACTCTGGACAGTTGCTATCTTGTGGCGGATCCCAGGAAGTGGCCGTATAGTGGCAGCGCTCGCAACGGGACATCCAGCGCCTCGAAGGCAACGGATTGTCTGAGTTAGGGTGCCATTGAGCTCCACGGTTAAGTATGGGCGCAGTGAAGCCAATCGCCAGGTGCACGCGCTTGTCTTTGGTTCTCTGAGAGCCTGGAGCGAATTCAGTGATGGCCAGATCCAGGTCCCTGTCAATGACCGAGGCCTCTCGACCGGAAAGCTCGTGGTAAAGCACTCGCACCCTGGACGGCATGCCGTACATTGGCAGGATTGCAGCCTCAGCAAGGCGCTCGGCCAGCCCATCCCCCGTGAGTTCGGGATTCTCGCATGCCGACTGGATCCTATCGAACAACTCCTGCCTGACATAGAGGGCCAGACCGCCAGGAGTGACACCCGCAGAGCTGGTGCTCAGGAATGCCGCGATGTGATCTACGTCTCCGGCATTCCTGTAGCCATTTCTTAATTGTGTCTCTCCTAGCCGCATCGTCCAACCAGCTGCAAACAAGCCCAAACTCCCCATGACTGTCAGGGGGACTAGTACTCTCCCACCAGCTCACCCCGGCTGCTACGAAAGCCCGCCGGAGCGACTCCTTGACAATCAGGCGCTGCACGATTTCCGGACGGGATGTTGAGAGGAAGGGAACGGGCGGCGGGTCACCTGTGATGCGCTCCGGGAACTGGTAGTAGAACTCATCGTGACTCCGCCCACGACAGACGGTGAGCACCGTCGCAAACGCTTGCCCTCGCCTTCCGGCTCTACCTGCCCTTTGCTGGTAGTTGAAGCGCATGGGCGGCATGTTCCCCAGGACAACCCCCTGGAGACTACCAATGTCGATCCCTACCTCCATTGTTGTGGTCACGCTTAGCATGTCGATCTCGTCCACGGCAGGGACAATCGGGTGAGTCTCCCTTCCGCCAAGGTCTACGGTGATATTCCTGAACAACCTCTGGCGTTCTGCCTGGTTGTCAGTCTGGGCAGTAAGTTCTTCGGAATGGAGTCTCAGAGGCTGGCGGAACTCCACGGCCTCCTTGGCGTAATAGTTCCGCTCATACAACCCGGCACAAGTTGTGTCAGGTGATATCTCCAGTTCAGTTTGGCAAAACAAGCTAGTGCAGATGCCAGGGTTGTATAGATGCGGTCGCCTGCACGACGAACATGTCCACACAGGGTCTGGGGGAAGTGCCACGCGGACCAGCAACCGGCGAGGATTGATGATCAAGTGTGTGTGTCCCCCATCCTCGCAAATGGACTTCCAGACAACCTCCAGTAGCTTGTTCTCGCCAATTCCGTGAATGCGCGCGCAGTCCTTCACGAAATTCCTAAGTCCCGCCCGGGCGGTCTCCCAGTCTGGCCAACTTGGTACTGGCAACGCATCTGTGTCCTCCTGCGGGTACCTGTACAGATCACCCATCACACGCAAGGTGCCATTCAAGACATTGGTGAGCTGCTCAGGTGATAGCCCGCTGTCGCGTGCCAGCCGTTCTGTGGAATCCTCGTCCAGGTCGACCATTGCGTAACCGAGCCCTGCTGTTTCAAAGCCGAAATACAGCCGGGCGAAAAGGACCGAACATATCTCACTCATAACCTTCAAACGGAGCCGTTCTCGACCGAATTGCCGGCCGCTAGGCGAGAGGTCTGCTCGCCAGCCACCCTGTTGGCCGGCATAGTCAAATACGGATGTCCATCTCCGCCATTGGTTGTCGTAGAAGAATTCCTGGTACAGGATGTCTTGTCCCCCAGGATTGACCCCGAGACCCTTGAGCCTACGAATGAGCAACCCCGGGCCTTCCCCGTCTCCATCTTCGAAAAGCATGCGAAGAGGCACGATGCGGTCGATGCCCCGAGCGAGTATCGCCTCCACTTCAGCCCTTGCATCCGAAACATACGTCTCCAGGAGCGCCCTCATGCCTGGATCCGGAACATCAGGGATTGGAGCCTGCAGACGCTGCAATAGAGACCTAAAGTGTTCAACAAGCTTTGGATCGCCGGCACCGAGGGCTTGTGCCTCATTTCCGGGCAGCTCCCCCCTGGCCTGCATTTCGGCCAGGAGTGCTGGCTCCTTGATCGCTACGCTGCTTAGCTCGTTGTACATCACCTCGCGCACCAGATCGAGGTAGTGTGACCGTTCGATGCCGTTGGCGAGTTCTGCAGCATCTTGGCGGCTGTCGGAGAACATCACGAGCTTCTTGGAGCCTTCGGGAAGGAAATAGAACATTTCCTTGGACAGCAACTGGCTTAGTTTCGAAAAGCCGGTCCTGAAGCCACGAATTGGGGATCTCCGTATCTTCCGTCGTGAGTAGTCTGCCGCGCACAATGGACACACTGAAGGTAGTGCGCCGATCTTATCCTCGTCGCTGGGATTCCGAACCACGAAGACAAACCCAGGCACTAGATCCGAAGCACCACCCGCTGGACCTTGCCGGATTCGCCCGGTCATCGGATCTAGCGTGGCTGGCATCCACCTCGCGTCCTCCCTGTTTCCTTCCAAGCCCGGCTGGCGCCATCTCTGGGATTCTTCGCCTAGGTCAGCTCCGCCTGAAGGCCAGAACACTGCAAACTCCCTGTAGCTACGTCTTTCGACAAACCGGGCCGCCTGTCGATCTGGGATGCCTTCAATGTCGGCATCAGAGGTCAAGAGCTCCCAACCCTGGTTGGCGGGCAATGTAAACCGGCTCCCTCCAAACAGAGTCGTACCGCAAACCTCGCAATACAGCATCTCCAATACCCTGTGTGGGTTGGCCGTATCGTTGCAGAGAATGCGTGAGTCTCGAAACAACTGGCCTGTTTGGCGGTTGCCCACCATCTCTTCAGTTGCGCAGTTACACCCCGGGCTGGTGCACGCCCACAGCCCCTCAATGTTTCTGAAGAACCAATGAAGCCTGAATGTGGGAAGCGATGGGCTCTGCCCGCATAGGTCGCGGGCAATCAGAAGGCCACGAGCAGCTTCCATTGCCTCCGCTTCGCCACTCTCGTCGCCGAATAACTTGCGCGAGAATTCAGAGAGTCGCGTGGCCCTTGTGATGTTCCCGTCAAAGCAGGCCGCGAGCATCCTTGCTCCAGCATTGAGTTCCCCTTCTCCTAGCGCTTTTTCGAGGCTTGCCTCTTCAGAGGTTTGGAAAGTGTCATCTGCGTGGAGCAATGTCCTTGCCATGATGGATGGGTCTGTGGTTCCTTGACTCGCGAGTTTGGCGACGTCAATGAACGGGGTAGTTGGCAGGTAGACGGTAGCGTCGAACTCTGGGGTTGCAGCTGGATATCCGGGGACGATCTGCTCGCCAGTCCAGCTACTTCCAAAGAAGTCGGACAAGAACTGCAGGCTCAGTGGGTCGTCCTGTTGCAACGAGGCGCTGGAGCCAAGAATCCTTAGCTTGGGGCTGTCCGGAGTCAGTCCAAGCCTAAGGAGCAGGAGTTTCAGGAGATAGGCAATCTCAGTGCCGGCGGTCCCTCTATAGAGGTGGATCTCGTCAACGATGAGGTGAAAAACACTGCCCTCTTTTTCCAACCACTTCCTGGTCCTTTCGAAAATGTCCTTGTCGGCGTCGCGCATGAGCATGATGCTCAGCATGCTGAAGTTGGAAATGAGGATGTCCGGGGGTGCATCCTGCATGTCCCACCTGGATCGCATCTCAGATCCGTCCAGTCGAGGAAAGAAGTAGCGAACATCTTCATCGCCGCTTTCCCGTGAGTACTGCTCGACCGCCGTCGCTGCGGCTTCTGTTTCCTTGAGCTTCCCCGCGAGATCCGTGATTCTTGGGCGGCTAGGCCGTCTCGCGCCTGCCTGGGTTGGGGGACCAAACTCGTGGCCTGGTACCGGTGTCTCGCCGTTGTAGCGCCCAAAGAAAATCCTATTCCCTTGCCGGTGCTCTTCGAACCACTGGCGGGCCTCTGGAGAGTCCAAGCTGCGACGGAGGCGACTGAGCTGGTCCTCAACCAGGGCGTTCATCGGATAGAGAATGAGGCCTCGAACGGCGGCATCGCGTGTTTCATTGGCTCTCTGCGACACCCTTAGTGACTTGACAATCCGGCGGGATGTACCGCGTAGAGGAATACACTCGTCGTACCAGTCCTCATCTTTCCACCAATCGTCCTGGTGGGGTATCCGGTCTCCAGGCTTGTTCCAAGCTGCCGACTCCTGGACCAGGTAAGCCATGAGGGGTAATAGGAATGACTCTGTTTTGCCCGAGCCAGTGCCCGCTGTGACTACTGAACTGGTTCCAGAGAGAGCCTTTTCCAGCATTTCAACCTGGTGCTGGTAGAGCTGGAAGTCCCCAACAAGACCACGAGAGGCCAGGTCTTTGAAACCGGCAACAGCCTGAGCATCTAGCCCTGGAACGTCCTTCCCAACCAGGTCCCAGATTGACTTACCAGACAGACGGTACCGGGCCAGCGGCTCGATCCACGGTTCTTGGCAGATCGCTCCAGGTTGCCTCAGCATCCGCTCCCGCTCCGCCTCCAAGCCGGGGTACTGGGTGCCGAACGCGGTCTTGACGTAGTTGATGTAGCTTTCCTTGACCTTATCGAATGCTGCTATGACGTCCATTTACGCTCCCGGTTCTACGATATGTTGCCCGGCTTTGCTTGCGACCACACGGAAGATGCTCGGGGGTACGTCCCTGAATACCTCGTATCGACTATGAAGGTCTAGCCCCCTCTGCATACGGCGCCGCTCAATGCCGGGGGCGTAGCCAGAGCATAGCCCCAGTGCCCTTGCCAGCAAGGCCGGTAGTGGCGAGCCCAGGGGGACAAGCACATCCCTCTTCGCGGGATGATATTGCACCACTCGTTTCGAAACAGCAGACAAGACGGCATACTTTCCCCAGTCAGGTTCCACCTCTCCGAACTGCCCACCCCTCCAGAGCCGGTATCTCCAGATGGTAGTGACGGGATCTTGATATCTGCTCAGTCTTGACCCGTTAGAAGGTTCAACATCTGTCTGGAACCTCAGGTTGCAGACATTGAAGTCTTCACGATGCCAGTTGAGGTCCTCCTCTTCGGCCCAAGAAAGATCCTGGCAGTACGTCTCAAGCGACGTCGCGGCTTGCGCCATGATCCATGCAGGCGGCTGGTCGAGGTACGGTATCCCCATCCGCTGGGCGATGGCCAGGATGCGTTCGTCGCCATCCGCGCTTACTTCAACTCGCGCTGGAGCATGTGGACTCAAGGAGATTTGAGACCGGACGGACGTGGCTGCACCCTCCATCGCAGCAGCTTGTCGCAACTCACCGGTCGTGCTCGGAGACCTGGCTCCGCAGATTACCGCCCTGCGTATCCCGATACCCGGAAGAACAGCCAGTGCCGGAGGTGCTGCGGCGATGGTGATGCCCCTGCCTTGTCCCTCGAACCTCACATCAACATGCCCCAATGAGCTCAGCATTCGAAGTGCGCGCCATCGATGGTAAGCGGCTGTCTCCTGTTCTACGCGATGTGACGCGACGACGTGCCTCCTGTGAACTTCATCGAAGCATTTCTTGAAAGCCGCCCACGTTGTCTCTTTCCATGCCGAAAGCGCATAAAGCAGGATGTCGCCGCCGTCATACATTGCGTGCAACCTCCCTATATTGCTCCCACAGTTTGCGCAATGCCGGCAGGGCTGGAGGAGTGACTCGCCTGCGCCAGAACCAAACGACCTTCTTCCACATGCGTATCTCGCGAGGGGTCCCAGCATCTCCCGGACGTGGTGAAGCGCCGTCAAGCCGTTCCCTGAGAAACACTGCCTGCCCCTTCCGGCGTTTCAGCATCTTGATTGCCCAGACCGGTTCCCATGTCTCCGGTAAGGCTCCGAGAGGCCACTCAACCACTTGTCCGGGTACCGGACCCACAAGTAGACTCCTAGTTGTGCCTAGCTGGGATCTCATGTCCTCCAGTAGTTCCGTTGCAGATGGTGGACGCACCTCTATCTCGCCCAGCGCGTGTGCACCCGCTATCGACGGCCCGTTGGGATATGTACCTAAGGTTGACGAGGCAGGTGAACCGGGCAGGCCTGTTGGCTCTATGGACGGCAGGCTGAAGTCCCCGGTCAAGAACAGGGAGTGCCTTGTCAAGATTGCGTCACCGGATCTGGCCTCAAGGGCAATCCTCGATTCTGATGGGAGGCCCTTGGGCAACTCAAAATACTCGCCTGCGGAGCGGGTATTCATAGGCACGTCGTTGCAGTAAACGCCTGCGCCCGGTGGGCCCCCTTCGAGCACGACATCTGGAGGGGCGAAATTGAAGAAGTTGCTGCTGCTCCTGCTGCTTCGAATCCCCCCGACTAGACGGAGCCGGGTACTCGGGGGAAACGAGAGGTACGGGAAGTCGTGCCTAATGCTGTCTGTGCCAGTTGCCTCGGAAATCCGGGCAAGTCTCCAACCGGCCGGCAAACCCTTTACGGCTTCCAGGTCTTCGAAACCACGGCATTCGGTCTTGACCCACTTCTCCAGGCGTGGCCATGAAAGTTCCCTGTAGCCGAGATAGAAGGATTGCCCTCGGGGTAAGGCGTGAACTTCGATCAGACCGGGGATTCCCTCGGAAGTGCCTTCAACGAATAACCGGACCGGGCGGCCAGGCAATCTCAGTTGCAGCCCTGGCTGGCCCGTCCTCAATGCCACTCCCCTGTTCCAGTCCAAGCGGGAGGCATCGAACAGTTCACCGGTCTCCTGGGACGAGATAGGCAAAGACCAACCCTCTAGGTATTCCTCTGCTAGGAACGGCCCGGAAATCCCCGGAATCTCTAGCTGGACGCCATCTTCGGGAAACTCCCGCTTTAGCTTGCACCGTAGGGAAGCTGTGGCTGTTCTCGCGACTGGGTCCAGATCCATGCCAATCCGTAGGCCCGCAGTCGCGACCCTGGTTGGGCGCCCACCCTGCCCCACACGCTCGATCTCCCCGTCCCATTCGGAGAGCTCGTCAGCGACCGCGTCAAGAAGGGCCTTGTAGTGTTCGGCGTCATACTGGTTTTCCACAAGGCGGACCGTTCTCGGCCTCAAGAGCTCTCTTGAAACAGGGCCGCGTAGAGCCCGGGCAAGCTCGTCTGCCGGTGGTGTGGCGGTCGGGTCGAGCCTCGCCTCGTCGAACACCTGCGGGAGTGCTTTTCGCTCCTGCTCTGTCAGTAACGACTGGGCCAATGGGTAGCCAATGTGTATGTGACCGCCGATACTGCGCGCGCGAAACAAGCCAAGGTCGCCCGCCATATCAAATTCCGACCATGTCTCCAGGTCATCCCAGAGTTCCTGCATCCTGTGGAACGAGGGTAATGTGCCTTCCCCAGGATCTCCCAGGAGATCGCGAAGCCGGGGGTAGTAGGCGTGAGGCTCGAAGTCGCCATCCGTGCCTCCGGCAAGGACGAAGAGACCGAGATAAGCAATGTACGGGGGAAACTGGAGGCGTCTGGCCCGCCACCCCTGGCACGCCTGGAGGGCACGCTGGCAAATGCCCTGGCGAGCAGTCCATGTGGGCCCTTCCTGCACAGCATCGATGAACGAGCCTGCATCAGTTCCAATCTCTCTCTCCAGGTCGGCAATGAGCTTGCTGTTGACAAACAAGTGGACGCTGCGTCCAGACATGTCTGGATTGAAGAAGTGCTCCGCAATCGCATTGTTCCAGCGAAGGTACTGTTTCATGGGTCACCAGGCCTGGTGTCCTTCTCGTTGATGCCTGCTAAGTGTGCGGCATATGAGCAGCTGGACGTTACCGGGCACTCGCCGCAACGAGGTGACCGGGCCTTGCAGATGCCCGCAGCAAAGTCCAGCAGGCCATAGTTGTGCTCCTTTATCTCCTTGCCAGGTAGCAGAGACCATGCGATCTCCCACACCATAGGAGCCCTACGGATGTCGCTTGGTGCCTCAATTCCTGCTAGTCGAGAGAGGACGCGAACGATGCTCAGGTCCACTACCGGCACGCGGCGATTGAATGCGAAGCAAGCGACCGCATGAGCGGAGTAGATGCCCACATGTGGGAGATCCATCAGGTCCTCTGGCCGGCTTGGAATCTCTCCAGCCTCTACTAAGGCAACCGAAAGTTGTTGCAATGATTCAGTCCTCTGGTGGCCGAAGCCCAGGCAGGATATGTGCCGGTACAGCACCTCCGGGTTTGCCGATGCCAGGTCTGTGGCGCTGGGGTACGTTCTGACCAGTGTCGGCCAGACCGTAGCGACCATCTCTGCCCGCGTCTGCTTTAGCAGGACTTCTGCTAAGAGAACCCCGTATGGGCTGGTTTCTTCTTCACGCCAGGGGAATGAACGCCCCTGCGCCTTGTACCAGCTCGAAAAGAAACCATCTGGAATCCCCTCACACACCTTCCCTGTGCGTGGGGTATGGCAGCTCCCTGTCTCTATCCCTTCAGCCAGTAGCATGTTCACCTGCAGTTTGGGACTGAGACGAATACCCCAGCCCCCTGGAGATCGCGACCGCTACCCCTTCGCCGAGAGGAGGCGGCAAGGCATCTGACACGAGCTGCACCTGCTGGCTAAACGTTCCCTTCAGTTCATAGGAATCGGGAAACCCCTGGAGACGCATGGCCTCGAAGATCGAGAGGCGCCTATGCATGTTGGGATGTACGTGAACCTCTCGATGACCGTATGCGACGGTGTAGCTAGGCTTATCCCAGCTCAGGACCCTGAAGCTCCTCCCGCGGCTGTCGCCCGGCTCCAACATGCCATTTGTGAATTTTTCCGACTTTGGGACCATGGCGACGTGGTTGGGGTGATGTGGGATCTCGGCCGCATCTAGATCTCTTCGGCAAAATGCCGGTTCCGGTAAACCCTCAAGAGCAACCCTGGCATGTGCGGGTTCCTGGTCGCCGTCCGGGGGATCGAGTCGAAGCCCTGGATGTCGCTCCCGGTTGATCCCGATAACGATGACCCTATTGCGATTCTGTGGGATCCCAAAGCGTCCAGCGTTGACCACCTTCTCGTGGACACTGTACCCAGCCTTCCTGCAGAGTCGCTTGAAGTCCATGTAACGCCTGCGATGCCGCTTTTGGGTGAGGCCAGGCACGTTCTCGAACACGAAGAAATCCAGGCCGAAGCGAGAGGTGAATGCCTGTATCACGCCAGCGTAGCTGTCAAGCAGCTTGCGCCTGGGGTCTCTCCTTTTCTGGTGCACGTTCGAAACCGAGAACGCCTGGCAGGGAGGGCCACCGATTATCCCGACGGGGCCTTCCTTGCCGTTTATTCTGGTCCAGAGATCCACCAGGTCGCCGGGATTACATCCGGCTATGTCCAGGCGAGCAACGTGAGTGTCTGGATCGTTCCAACGGTAGGTCTCCACGGCAGCCGGATCTATGTCTACAGCAAGCCCCGGCTTGAAGCCAGCCTGCTTGAATCCTAGATCGAACCCTCCAGCACCCGAGAACAGGCTAAGCACCGGCCAGGAGCTGGCTTCCTCCGGTGTCGAGTTGCTCGTCTGTGGCTTAATTCCCATTCTAGTAAACCCTCTGGCCAGGAGTTGTCAGTTGCCTACTCACGCGCCACCCACACGCGCCGTTCCTCGTCGCTGCACACGCTCTTCGATCTGCGGACCAGACTCGATTTCCGCCACGCGCAACTCGAATGCCTTCTGAAGGTTCTGCCATAGCTGGGGTGTGGTGCCGAAGTAGCGGGCAAGGCGAAGAGCCGTATCAGCCGTCACTCCCCTCTGTCCCTTCAGGATTGCCGTGACTCGATTCGTAGGTACATCCAGAGCCTTGGCTAGCGCGTTAGCCGACAACCCAAGCTCCTCAAGCTCCTCACCCAGTATCTCTCCGGGGTGCACCGGCTTCATTCCGTTGCTCATGCTCATATCCAACTCCTCATCAGTGGTAGTCCACGACTTCCACGTCGTACGGCCCCTCATCCCCCCAGCGGAAGCATATTCGCCACTGGCGTTGATCCGGATGCTGTACTGCCCCGCTCGGTCGCCGGAGAGAGCCTCCAGCCTGTTGCTGGGCAATCCAGCCAGGTCCTGTAAGGAGGCAGCGTTGTCCAATACCGTGAGTCGACGCGTCGCCTGATCCGCGAACCCGTGGAAGGCCCGCACCAACTGGCCTCCAAAGAACCTCTCAGTTCTCCGTTCCTTGAATCCTCGAATCATTGTAACGCCTTACGTAAACGGTACACAAGATGTTACCATACCGGGAGCAATTTGGATGATGCGCAGATGAGTGAACGATCCGAGCCCACGCCAGTGGCTCTTTACGCCAGAGTGTCCAGCGACCGTCAGGACGTGGACCTCTCGGTGGCCGCCCAGCTTCGGGCGCTGAGAGACTACGCCGACAAGAACGGCTACGTCGTCGTGCGCGAGTACATCGACGAGGCCAAGAGCGGGCTCATCGACGACAGGCCCGAGTTCAACAGGATGATCGACGAGGCCAGATTACCAGAGGCCCCGTTCAGAGAGGTCCTGGTCTGGAAGTTCTCACGCTTCACCAGGAATCGCGAGCACGCCATCGCCTACAAGTCCTTGCTCCGCAGACGAGGCGTGACGGTGGTGTCGATAACGGAACAAACCGATGACACTCCGGCGGGCACGCTCACCGAGGCCATCATCGAAACCATGGACGAGTACTACTCGGAAGACCTGGCCGTGGAAGTCAGGCGAGGAATGCGGGAAGCCGCCTCCCGCGGCTTCTGGGTCTCCAGCAGGACGCCCTACGGCTACAAGAGGGTCATGGTCCAGGATGGGGAGAAGGAGCGCCCCAGACTGCAACCCGACGCCGTTACGGCGCCCGTCGTCAGGCGCATCTTCGACATGGCCGAGAACGGAGTAGGGATGCTGGACATCGCTCGCGCCATCAACGACGAGGAGATCCCAAGCGCCGCGGGAAAGCTCTGGTCCAATAACGCGGTCAACTTCATCCTGAGGAACGAGGTCTACACTGGGACTCTCGTCTGGGGCGCCAAGGCCAACGACGAGGTCGACCCGGTGCGGGTGGAGGACGCATTCCCCGCCATCGTCTCCAAGGCCCAGTTTCGCCGGGTCAACAGCCGCATGCGGTCCCGTGCATCCAAGACCACCCACCCTCGAAGGGTTGCGAGTTCCTATTTGCTGAGCGGACTGGTCAGGTGTTACAGATGCGAGACGTTGCTCTCGGGCCAGGACGCCAAGGGCGGCAGGTTTCACTACTACGTCTGCCAGTCCCTGATAAAACGCGGCAAGGGCGCCTGCGAGACTCCCCGCCTAAACGCCCGCCGCTTCGAGGAGATGATCGTTGGTAGGATTCGTTCCAGCATCCTCGCCAGGGGCGACAACGACGATATGACGACAGTTGTGGTCAATGAACTGGATAGGTTGATCCAAGAGCAACGAGGCCGAATCGAGACCATCGAGTCTGAACTCAAAGAGGTACGTCTCCGGCTTGACCGGATCTGGGACTTCGTAGAGTCCAACGACCCCGAACTGGCCGAGACCGCCTCTCCACGGATCAGGGCCAACAGGGATCAGCGGGCGCGTCTCGAGGCCTTGCTACAGGAGGCCAACGCCATCCTGTCCCAGCGCAGGGCGACCCGGGACGGAGTGGCGACCATCATTGCCAAGACCCTGGACATGCCAGAGTATCCGGAGGAGAGCGAATTGCCCGAGTGTAAGACCTTCGTACAGACCTTCGTCAGGGACATCGTGGTTATGCCCGGCAAGGCCACCATCCACTATAAGGTCCCGATCGCCAAGGACAGCCCAAACCCAGATGGGGACCACGAGGAACTGGATTTGGCCGGCCCACCCAAGTCTGCTGCGAGAGCCGTCCGATAGCTAAGCACATCTTTGAGGCGATACCCAATTTGGTAGTCAGCCGCGTCGGAGGCCAAGGAATGGTTCAAAACTTACATGGTGGGCCTAAGTTGACGGTAGGCAGAACCATCTTTGAGTTGTGGTTGGGCCTGTGAGGTCAACACAGCCCAACCCAAGCAACGAGAAGGGAAGAGTCTCATAGGTAGACGCACTTAGAGACCGTGCGAAATGGGAGCAAACCTTAACCTATGGGTCCTGTAGGTTGAGCTTGCTTTGTTTAGACACAGCACCTGCATTGCTCTTAGCGCTTTCCCTTTCGGCATTCCGAAGGACCGCTAGATCATTGCGAAGAGGCGTAAGGAGAGATGAGTCTATACCCAGAGATGCTACGGCGAACCCCTTAACCAATGCAGCGAGGCCACGCCCTTGACTCCACGCTGAGCGAAGTCGAGGAAACAACTCGGTGCTCTCCTCTCTCCCGAACTGCTCGGTCTCCATCGCAATCAGGAGATACTTCGCTTCATTCGGAGAATCCAATAGTTTCTGAGTAAGGGAGAGCAACCCTTCTGAATGCCGTGGGGTCTGGAACAATCGCGTTGAATCTATCTCAGGGGGTATAGCTACACCTCGATCTTTCAGTGCCTGAGACATCCAAGCAACCGTGTCTTGGACTAGACTACGGGCCCGTACGGGGTCTTGGTCGCCAAACAATAGGCGGTTCAACAGGTAAGAATGTAGATCGCTTACTGGGACGCGGCTGACATCATGACACATGGCGAGCATGTACTGACTCAGTCTTACGAGGAGCGCCGAAGCAGAATAGCGAATGTTGACACTGGTTGCGTTCTTCTGAATCGCTCCCTGAGACACATCAGACAGTTGTTTTAGCATCCTGAGCAGGCGATTGAGGCGCCCGTAACTGAACACGCGCCACGAGTCTATTTCAACGAACTGGATTGCCTGTCGGACTACCCTATCCTCTTTTGACGAATCCTGCTTCTTGCCAAGATCACCCGATCGCTTCCTGATCGGTTCGATTAGTTTGAAATCGCTACGGTTTGGCCATTGGTTCTCAGGGATCTTCAGGGCATTTTCCCAGGTTTCGAGCTGCTTAACCGTCATTACATCAACGTCGAGACTTCTCGCAAAATCAGCTGCATCCTCGTCGAACGATGCCAGAACCAAGTAGCTGGCATCCGCACCGAGCAAAGAGCGTACCCCATTAAGCCAGAGTACCCTATCCAGAGTTGAAACCCGTCTTCCAGACTTGCACTCGGCATGTCGACGGGTCAGGTGGAAACCACTCGAGTACTCAGAAGCTAGCACATCGATATCAGTCGCCATTAGCTTGTGGTTGACATCTGCCGACGGAAACAACGACCGTTCGGCGAAAATCCCCTGAGCTAGGAACAATCGTTGGACCCGTGCCTCCAGGGAGATTCCAGCATTAGCCATGACTATCCCTCCCTCAGGTTTGTCATGATCGCGTGCTCTAGCTCGGCAACTTCCCCGGAAACGCCACCTAACTCGGCACGACCTTGCTCAATTGAACGGAAGAGCCTCCCATCTGACATGTGATTCGGGTCCATTTTCCTTGTTCCTGGCTCCACAGTGCCTGAAGATACTATCTCAAGCACTTTGCGTACAGTATCTTCTTGTCCCAAATCCAAGAACGCTCTTCTTCCAACCGACGAACGTTGCACTCGAATGATGCCTGACTTTTCCGCAACTATGTAGTCCGTTCCAATTGCTGTAGCAGGACCGACTCGACCTCTGTCAAGGAGGGCTCTGAGCAGCAGTTGCGGGTCGAGGATCCTACCTGTCGCTTGGGAACCGTAGTACTGACCGTTTCGGATGGAGTCGAGGAATATCTTGACGCGATCGCACATGTCCTCGCCGAACTCGTCTGAGAGATCAGAATAGAAATGGGGCGTTGTCAAAAAAGCTCTCTTGCTCCCGTCAGCCATGTAGAGTTCGGTCCTATTCACCAATCCTATTCCAACCGCCATCCCTACAAGGTGAGCAGCTCCGTTCTTCTCGGCTTCACTCATGAACAGAGTCTCCGGATAGCCCTGACTGTGCCTGACAAGACTGACTAGATGAAGGAGAACCTCCCGATCAGTTCTATCGAGCGGGGCGAGAGCTTGCGAAGCCCTTGGGTGCAGTTCAGCCCAGACGCGAGGAGCATAAAGGAGTGGATCATTATTTCCACCCGAAGAAGCTACGATTCTGTAAGTCTTAGCTAACTGCAAAGCCGTCTGGGCTGCTTCTTCACCATATTCCTTTGCGATTGTCTGACGAACTATAGATTCCGGCGTAGGTAGCTCGCTCGCCTGTGCGAGGACCAGAAGGCACCCCCGATCTTCATTGGACGGGTTCCTGGAGTTGTAAAAGTCGGACACCGCGACCAAGAGATCATGATAGGCCAATACCAGACTCGTTACCTCGCTTATATCTCCGGTAGAATCTCGTAGAAGCTGGCACAGTCCTGCCTTCTCTAGCCATGGGAGTAGTTCTGTCGCTAGATCATGGAACCCTATCCCTTCTTGAGCCGCCAAGAACCGGATGCGAGTGATGCTGGCACTAGTCTCAGACCTGATAGACGAAGCGAATAAGCCGAGTCTGCCGGCCTCTGACATACCGTAGAGATATGAAGCAATTCTAGGGTCTGCAAGCTGGAACCCCTTTAGGCTCTTGGCCGCCGAAACGATGAGCTTACCTCTGGTCTGATTATCTACAGATTCAGTAGCCATGTTTGTCCCAAGTATGCGGAGTATAGAAACCGCTTAACCCTGTGAGTACCAGCCTTGCTCCCTATCTTGCATATGGTCAGCCATCATGCTATATTTCTGACATTCTATCATAGAGGTTTACCCTTTGCCAGGACTGCCATCGCAGATCATGAGCCACGCCGCCGAGTCGCCGGAGGGCACGCTGCTGTGCCCGAGTGCCTTGCTGCACTTGGGAAGCAGAGCGGCTGTCGACCAGGCGCTGTCCCGGCTTGCCCGGAAAGGAGAACTCTTGCGAGTCTGCCAAGGTGTCTATGTCCGCCCCACTCAGACCAGATTTGGCCCTCGCCCACCTGCGGTCGAGAAGGTGCTTACATCGCTGTCCGCTACTTGGGGCGAGACGATTGTACCTTGTGGTGGGACGGCAGCGAATGCCCTTGGACTCACTACCCAGGTGCCGGTGCGGTCGGTTTATCTGACATCCGGCCCCAACCGTAAGCTCAAGCTCGGTGGGCTAGCTGTCGAGTTGCGCCATGCCCCACGGTGGCAGTTGGTGGCACCGCACCGCACAGCTGGTGATGCAGTCCGCGCGCTGGCCTGGCTTGGTCCCAAGGAGGTTGAGGAGAATCTGGGAACGCTAGAGCATAAGCTCTCACCTGAAGACATAGAGGAGCTGGCGGCCACCCGCGCTGTAATGCCGGCATGGTTGGCTGAACCCGTGAGTGCGATGCTAGCCGATAGCATGAACCAGACAACGTGAGCACCTAATGACTGACGACAGAAACATATCCGTAGCCGATGTTCAGACGCTGGCAACGCGAGATGGTGTCGCCGCCTTCTTCGCTGCCCTTGGCTATAGCACAGACAGCCGCCAGCCACAGAGCGTATCTGCGATGGGAATCACGGCTAGCTCGCTTTCACGCCAAATCGAGCACATCGAGCGCATAGCCGTGCACGACGACGGCGCGGAGCCGTTGGACTTGTACCTGGTAGAGCTGACCTCTGTGACCGTGGCCGCGACTCAAGCTTTGGCCAGGGCCCTACGCAATCGCGCGGGGAACTACCTGCTGGTCCTGACAGATGACTACGAGCGTCTGGATTTCGTGCTGTTGCAGCGCTCCTTGCCCGGCACTCCGGCGTCGCCGATGACAGCACGCCAGGTCTCCGTCCGTCCGCGCATCCTGACCGTCAACCGGCGGAATCCCTCCCAGGTCCAGCTTCGGGTGCTTCGCCGCTTCACCTACACCGAGTTGGACTCCGACGCCCAGTATGACAAGCTGCTCTCCGCCTATGCCGTAGCCGAGTGGTCGGAGCCACTCTTCAACAACCGCGCACTGTTCTCCGACTACTACCTGAACGAGCGCCTGCCTGAGCTCGCCGAGTGGAGGGAGCGGCCGGAGGAGGCGTATCACCGCCTGCGGGAGATTCTCCCGCAGTTGCGGCAACAGACTAGCAATTCGGGAGATGGCGCATCTGCGCACCTCTCCGTGGAATCAACCCTTGGAGCGTTGGGCTTCAACGTGGTTGGGGCTGGTGGTGGAGACGAACCTGACTACCGGTTGTACACCCCCGACAACTCGGAGAAGCCGGTCGCCGTATGCCTAGCCTACTCCTGGAACCGCTACCTGGACGGCAGGGACGAGACCCGAGATGTGCAGATGCCCGACGAGAACCCTGGTGCCCGCGTTGTCACCGTTCTGGAGTCTGGCGAAACGCCTTGGGCCATCGTAACCAACGGCAAGCTGTGGCGACTCTACTCAGCCAACACGCACTCCCGGTCTACCAACTACTACGAGATCGATCTAGAAGAGACCCTGGTCATGGCCGACCCCAACGAAGCGTTCCGGTACTTCTGGCTCTTCTTTCGCCGGAGCGCATTTGTCACCAGCGAAGTCCGGAGGGACGGTCAGACCAGGGAGTCGAGTTTCCTCGACAGGCTGCTGGAGGAGAGCGAGAGCTATGCCAAGGCCCTTGGGGAGCGCTTAAAGGATCGAGTGTTTGAGCAGGTGTTTCCCCATTTCGCGCGGGGGTTCATCGAGCACCTCAAGGGCCAAGTTGGACTGGCAGGCCCCCACCAGGGTTCGTTACTGCCTATCTCGGAGCAACTTTCCCTGAAGCGCGAACCGGACGAAGCTTTCCGTCGCCAGGTCTTCAACGGCACTCTGACGCTGCTGTATCGTTTGCTCTTTCTGCTGTACGCGGAGTCCCGGGACCTGCTGCCAGTGAAGGAGGTGCGCGGTTACTGGGAGCGAAGTCTCACCAAGCTGAAGGAGGACATCGCAGGCAGAGCGGGGCCGATAGGAGATGCTGCTCCTGACCAACTGAGTAAGGCTTACCGCGCCTCGGCGGACGCCACGGAGCTGTATGACCGCCTTCTGGACCTATTCTCGGTCATAGACCTGGGCAGCCGGGATCTGAACGTGCCCCTCTACAACGGTGGCCTGTTCATCACAAAGCCCGACTCAGCCGACCGCACTCAGGAAGCCGAGACCGCTCGGTTCCTGGCATCGCACAAGATACCCGACCGCTACCTGGCGCTGGGATTGGACCTGCTGGCCCGGGACCTGGACGACAAGCGCCAGGACCTGGTGTTTATCGACTACAAGTCCCTGGGCGTCCGGCAACTCGGTTCCATCTACGAGGGGCTTCTGGAGTTCAAGGTGCGCATCGCCCAGGAGAAGATGGCGGTGGTCAAGGGCAAGAAGGCCGAGGAGGTCATCCCCTATCAGGAAGCGGTCAAGTCCAAAAAGAGGGTGATGACCATAGGGCGGGGACGCAACGCCCAGGAGCGCGTGTACCAATCCGGCGATGTGTACCTAGAGAACGACCGCCGTGAGCGCAAGTCCTCCGGCTCCTACTACACGCCTGACCACATCGTGAAGTACATCGTCGAGAACACGGTAGGGCCGGTGCTGACGGAGAAGTTCGACAAGCTGCGCCCCAAGTTCAGGGAGGCACAGCAGGACTACAGAAAGGCGCTGGACAGGGCCGAGGCTTTCCGAAGGCAGGGAATGAAGCCCGACGACCCCGCCAAGGTTGCCAACACTTACGCGGGCCTAGTCGATGACCTGTTCGACCTAAAGGTGCTCGACCCGGCGATGGGGTCGGGCCACTTCCTGGTGGAGGCGGTAGACTTCATCTGCGACCGAATCTTGGGGGAGCGAGAGGGTTTCCTCCGGGCTTTCCCCTGGAATCCAGTAACCAGGTTCCTCCAGGACACCCGCGAGGCCATTATCGCCGAGATGGAGAGGCAGAGGGTTGCCGTTGATACTGGCCGCCTCACCGACATCAATCTCCTGAAGCGGCACGTGCTCAAGCGGTGCGCCTACGGTGTCGACCTGAATCCCATGGCGGTGGAGCTGGCCAAGGTGTCCCTATGGCTGGACTGCTTTACCATCGGGGCTCCGTTGTCCTTTTTGGACCACCACCTCAAGTGCGGTAACTCGCTCATCGGAACGACGGTCCAGGAGATAGAAGCTGAGCTCGCCAAGCAGACTAAGGGGCACGCTGGCACCCTATTCGGCGGTCCCTTCCAGGGTCTACTCGGGGCCACGGCATCCATCGAGCAACTGCGCCGTATCCCCGACGCCACTGTAGAGGAGTCCGAGCGCAGCCACAGCCTCTACGCAGAATTCGAAAGCGCCCAAGCCCCCTACAAGGCCGCGCTGGATATCTGGGTGAGCCAGCATTTCGGCAACGAGCGGGCCAAAGAGTACCTGACACTAGCTGGCAGCGATCTGGTGGAGCAGATACGATCCGGTGCAAGGGGAGAGTCCGAGGGCTACCGGGAGACAATTGCACTGGGGAGCAGGCTCGGAGCCGAGAAGCGCTTCTTCCACTGGGACCTGGAGTTCCCCGAGGCGTTCGTCGATTTAGAAGGCGGACAGTGGAGGAACAAGGACTCTCAAGGCTTCGACGCCGTGGTGGGGAATCCGCCTTGGGGCGCTGAATTGACAGATGCGAATCTCGCATTTGTTCGTCGTTCTTACAAGAGCGTGTCTAAGGGCGTTGTAGATAACTTTGCAGTTTTTCTCGAGGCCGCTCATCGACAAACCTGCTCCAGTGGCTACTTGAGCCTACTTCTCCCAGATATCTTCCTGCTCAAGAACTACCCTGGAATCCGAAATTACATGCTAAGGAATAGCCGCATCGATGAAATTGTCCATTGGGGGATGCCGTTTCCAGAAGTTAATCTTGATGTCTGTTCAATCGTCTCTCACAGCGAAAGCCCGCCTCACAACCACCTAGTACGATGTGTGCCGGAAGTCAATGGCGCCCAAGTGCCCCTGCCAAAGCCAAATGAAATCCCCCAAAGTCGGTTTCTTGAGCAAGCCGACTACAGAATTAATCTTGTCTTGACTGAGAACCTCCATTCAGTTCTAAGCGAAGTGAAAAGGCTTGGGCCCAAATTCGCTAAACTGTTTACCGTCAGAGAGGGGATCCACTCCGGCAACATTCGCTCAAAGCTATTCCCCCATGAGCGGCCGTCGGAGAACGGCCATCCGTTAATCTTCGGTCGTGATGAGATATGCCCATTCAAGATCACATGGTCTGGGCGATGGGTGAACTACGACGAGAAGATCATCCACAAAGACCAAGGTGAATATGCCAATCTCGGTAACCGCTCCTTTCACGAGGCGGTCAAGATACTCGTTCGACGCACTGGAGATACTGTAGTGGCAGCGTTAGATGAGCAAGGCCACTTCGCCTCCAATAACCTCTTCCTTTGCATCCCTGACACTCTTGGTCAGCAGCATATAGGGTATTCTCTGGCCCTCCTTAACAGCGAGTTCGCCACTTGGTACTTTCGATCAACCAATCCTCGGACGGGAAGGTTGTTCTCTGAATTGAAGATCAATCATCTGAATGACATTCCTATGGTGTTCGTCGGGGATATTCGGTATAACCGCTGGGTAAATGATGTAAACGATTCTGTTTACAAATTGTTAGTTGCCGATGGGGAGGACATTCTTAGGTACATGGACGAATTTAACAGATGCCTGTGGGACCGTCTGGCTGAAGATATCCCTGAGATAGCAGCGTATCAAGGAACTGGGCACTGAAATAGGAGAGGAACCCATGGATATTCTCCCCACGTGGTCATTGAGCGGTGGTACGGTACGCACTTCGTTCCGGGATAGCCTGACGCAATTCTTGGAATCGGACAATAGCTCTAATCGGCTAAACATCTACCTTTATGAGGTGACACAAGCCGGTTGGGACGCGATTTGGCCGTCCATTGAGATTTGGCTCAGCAAACGCAGGAACAGGAGAGCCAATATGTACTGTGGCCTTTCCAATTGGCTTTCTGAACCTGCCGCGCTCTCAGAAATGATTGAAGCCCTTCCAAGAAGGGTATGGGTCATAAAGCGTGGGCATGGAATCTTTCATCCCAAGTCTTACATATTTCGCTCTCGTAGAAGGGCATATTGTTTTGTCGGCTCCAATAATTTGACGCGGGCTGGTATGTCATCAAATTTCGAGATGGGTGCTCGACTGACCGTGCCAGACACAGACAACGCCAACTGGCAGGCACTAGATGAGTGGGAATCGACCGTGCAGTCCATCTCAACTCTATTGACTAAGGAATTGCTCACGATATACGAAGAAGAATTCGCACAGATGAGACGCCTTCCACGCGAGCATCCTGGGATTGTGGGCAAATCTAGAGTGCGGTTTCATGCTACAGCAACTTCTGCAGGGTTACCCTCAGCAAGAGGCGCGGTTATGGAAGTCATGCCTAGAGAAACTGGTACAGGCGGCAGCCAACTCCAAATCCCCCAACGGGTGGCAGCGTCACTTTTTGGACTGACCTCGGGAGGGCAACGAATCGTCACTTTGAGAGATGTTGAAACTGGAGATGTGGCCAATCTAACTCTGACGGACTATGGCAATAACACAAGGCGGCTATCTATTGGCCGACTAAGACAGGTCGAAAGGCCCCGAATTATCTGGTTCAAGGAAAGAGACGCCATGTTTGAATTCAACATCGTCTCGAAGGTAGCAGACCCATCCGAATACGACAGATTGCTCTCGCTTTGTCCCTTTCAAACCTCTTCCAAAAGCAAGAGATGGGGGATGTATGAGGAAACGACCTTCTAAGCGAGAGAAAATGCCCAGTGTAAAAACATGTTCAAGATACATCAACAGATTGTACTAACAGCCGACATTACTGGAGACGAAGGCGAAAGTCTGAGGTTTGGCGACGTCGGCGTCATCGTGCACGTTCATACAGGAGGAGAAGCCTACGTGGTTGAGTTCCTGACCCTCAATGGCGACACCGCCGCCATTGCCACTGTCTTGCCCTCACAAGCGCGGCCTGTCACCGACAAGGACATCACCCACGCCCGTCACGTGGAGATTCCCGCCTGAGCACCATGTACATCCCCTACGTCATAGACAACCAGAGTAACCGCATGGCCGATGTGCTATGCGAGATTCTGGCGAGGCACGGGGGCAAGTCGCTGGACATCGCCACCGCCTACTTCAACGTGCGGGGATTCACGCTGTTGAAAGAGGGCCTTCAGGGGTTGGGCAGCTTCCGTCTGCTGCTGGGTGACGAGCCACAGGACGGCGAATCGGTGGGGCTGCGGCCCCGGGCCGCCTCTCGCCTGATTCAGGAGTTGAACGCCGCTCCCTTCGATGAGGCGACCCTCCGAGCAGTTGAGGACCTGATTGTTTTCCTGCGCCGGGACGTGGTGGGTGTTCGGGCCTATCGACAGGGGTTTCTCCACGCCAAGAGCTACATCTTCTACGGCGACCTTCCGATGGGAGGCGCGGACCGATTTCAGCCAGTGGCAGCCATCGTCGGCTCCAGCAACTTCACAGGCGCAGGACTCACGACCAACAGGGAGCTCAACCTCTCCCACAAGACGGCCCTGACCGAAGAGGAGATGTCGAGGATTGGCCCGCCCCCTGTAGATGGGCGAGAAGAGATGGAGCTTCGGCGTGAGTTGATGAGCGGCGTGGGCGCCCAGGCCATCACCGAACTCGATCGCTGGTTCAGGGAACGCTGGGAAGAGTCGCGGGACTTCAAGGAAGAGCTCATTGAACTCCTGGACGCTTCCAAGTTCGGCCAGTTGGAGTACACCCCTTACCAGGTGTACATGAAGGCCCTCTTCGAGTACTTCAAGGACGACCTCGGGACTGCCGAGGCTGCGCCCGGCAAGTCTGCCGTGGAGCTGTCCGAGTTCCAGGAGGACGCCGTAAAGAAGGCCCGCCGGGTTCTTGCACGCTACGACGGGGTCCTCGTTGGAGACTCGGTGGGCTTGGGGAAGACCTGGATCGGGAAGAAGCTCTTGGAGGACTACGCCTACCACCTGCGGCAGAAGGCGCTTGTCATCTGCCCGGCATCCCTCCGCCAAATGTGGACCGATGAGCTTCGAGACGCCACCATCGCCGGAGCCATCGTGTCCCAAGAGGAGTTGGGGCAAGCGGGGTTTGACACTGGCCCTGTCGGTGATGCCGACGTAATCCTGATTGACGAGTCCCACAACTTCCGAAACCGAACCACGCAGCGCTACGAGAACCTTGAACGCATCATCAGCGCCAACGGAGGCCGGGGGCGGGACGGCAGCCGTAAGAAGCTCATCATGCTGACGGCGACACCCATCAACAACACCATCTTCGACCTGTACAACCAGTTGACGTTGATAACCGGGGGCGACCGCAGCTACTTCTCCGGCGCCGGCATCGGAGACCTGTACCGCTTTTTCCTGAACGCCCGCCGGAACGTGGCCGACCACGAGACGGGTGTCGCGCTCTTCAACCTGCTGGAGGAGGTGGTCATCCGTCGCACGCGCGCCTTCGTGCGCATGACCTACCCGGAGGCCATGATCCGGGGTGAGCGCATAAGGTGGCCTGAGCGACGGCTCAAGACGGTGCGGTACGACCTGGAATCCACCTATTCGGGAATCTACGACAAGGTTGTGGAGGCTGTTGAGGGCCTGCACCTGGCACCCTATCGGCTTGAGGCCTACAAAAAGGACGGCGTCAAGCGGGACGAGTTCGAGCAGGGCCGGGAGGAAGCGCTGGCAGGCATATTCAGAAGCCGCTACCTAAAGCGCTTCGAGTCCAGTGTGGAGTCCTTCCGCATCACCGTGCGGCGCGCCCTAGAGTTCACCAAGACTTTCGAGAGCTACCTGCTGGACGGCAAGCTCCTGGATAGCGCCTCCTTCCAGAAGGCGATGCGATACCTCGCCCGAGAGGACGAGGATGACGAAGGCGCACCGGCGAGCCGCGCTGACGAGATGGATGCCAGCGACGAGGCCAGGGAGGCGTTGGAGACCCTGGACTCACTGGACACCCAGCAATACGATCTCAGAAGGTTGCACGAAGACCTCCAGCATGACGTTGACTCCCTGGCAGAGCTTTGGAGGTTGGTCGGCGGCATCACCCCGGACCAGGACACCAAGCTTCAGACCCTCAAGCAGTTGTTGTCGAAGGACCTGAAGGGTCAGAAGGTCATTGTGTTCACCTACTACCGGGACACTGCCCGTTACCTGTACCGGGAGTTGGGCAGCGACCGGAGCGAAGACTTCCGAAAGCAGGCGGGAGAACCGTCGATTCGCCGTATGGACGGCGGCGCTTCGCCAGCGGAACGCACTCGCCTTATACAGGCCTTCGCACCCCAGTTCAACAATCGACCAGACCTCGTCGGCTCCGATAGCGAGGTGAATATCCTCATCTCAACGGACGTCCTATCCGAAGGGCAGAATCTCCAAGACTGTGGTGTTCTGGTTAACTACGACCTGCACTGGAATCCCACTCGCATGGTGCAAAGGGCTGGCCGTATCGACCGCATCGGGTCGAAACACCCGCTGCTGTGGGTGCACAACATGTTTCCGGAGGAAGGGTTGGAGAGGCTCCTGGGCTTGGTAGAGAGCTTGAGCCGCAAGATCACCGACATCGACCGCACTGGATTCCTCGACGCATCGGTGCTGGGCGAGGCGGTCCACCCCAGGAACTTCAACACGCTTCGACGGATCATGAACGAGGACGGGGCCGTGATAGAAGAGCAGGAGCAGTTTGCCGAGTTGGCCAGCAACGAATTCTTGCTTCAGCAGTTGCGGGGTCTGCTGGATACCGGAGCACGCGAGATGCTTGAAGACCTTCCCGACGGCATCCATTCCGGCCTGGCTAGAGACGGCGAGAATGGGATGTTCTTCTACTTCACCGCGCCCGGGCCGAGAGGCGAGGGCCGGCGGCACTTCTGGCGCTACTACGATATGAGAAGTGACCGCGTGCTCGACAACAGGTTCCTCATCGCCAATCTGATCGCCTGCTCACCAGACACGCCGCGGGTGATAGGCGATTGCGACGTCTTCGCCATCCAGGACAGGGTAATCAAAGACATCCTCGGCTCCGTTCGCGAACAGCAAGCGGTAGAAGCGGCACCTCGAATCCTGGACCCGCTCCAACAGACGGTCATAACGCTGCTGCGGGGGTACCTGAACAGCCCATCCGTCAAGCGAGCCGAGGTCAGGGAGGCGATGCAGCGTCTTCGTTCCCCGATGACCCATGCCGCCATCCGAGACCTGCGGCGGGCCTACGAGCAGTTTCAGAGAGAGCAGGACATCGAGCCAGTTGTTAGCCACGTCCTCTCAATGGACGCCGTTGAACCTGACCTTGGTTCATCTGGCTCCGAGACCCAGCCACCGCTCTCGCGAGAAGATCTGCATCTGGTCTGCTTCGACTACATCTGGAGCTAGCGCAGACCTCAATCGGCTCGCTGTGGGAATCTTGTCCTGAACAAACTCTGCCACAGGCCAATCGAACGGCCCTCGTCCCACTCTCGAAGCGCTGCCTCCGCTATGTCAGCCCCTTCGCTGAGGATTGTCTTGAAGGTCTCGATGAAGTTGGGGTCGAAGTCTCTGAGCAGGTTCTCATTGCGGAGTGACGGATTCATCACCTGGGGAACAGTAAACGAGTAGTTGAGCTTGTTGGCAATTTGACGGAAAACACCGGCCACCGCATCAGCGTCTGAGTTCCAGAAGGGGAATAGCCAGGCTTCAGCAACCATAACTTCCAGTCCGACTGAAGATGGCCGGGCGTCCTTCGGCACTGCTTGGTTGCGCCAATGCTTCAGCATCTTGGCGACCCGCACAAACCTGCCGTTTGTACGAGTGTTTTGCTGGCGATACCATTGTTCCAGCCCCTTTGGATTGGTGGCATCCCAGTCGTTAGCGGTCCGATTCGGGATGTGCAGGACGTTGTTCACTTGCCTTGAGTCTCCGGCCAAGGGAACCACGTCCATGTGAAACTCACCAGGGAAATCAATCCGAACGCACCTGGGACGCGTACTCACCTTCCCACGATACGTTTCATCTCTCTTGAGACGCCTGGCAAGCCAGCGAACTAACCGTTTTGGCTCCTCGGTTCCGTCTGGAACTGCATTGAGGTCAAGAGAGCAGCATACGTCCACGTCGAAATCCGTTCGCTTTCCCAATGGACGAATGGCCGTGCCATGAACGTACGATCCCTGGAGGAAAGTCTCATACAAAGCTGGGCGTACACTCTGGTCGGCCTCCAAGGCCCTGCGCAGATTTTCATGTTCCGACTTTATTCGGTTGAGCTTGGGCTCATCCAAGCCGATGTTTCGGAGAAAGCGTTCAAAATGCTGAGGAAGCTCCACTAGCTCTAGCCTCTTCGTAGGATGCAGGTACTTTCACTTGTCCCGAACTGATCTAGATGATTCACACACTTCTATCACCATCATCACATTCTACAACTCCTTCGCCCTACCACAAGACGGCCTTTCTCGTTCACAATGAGATGTTGGGCTATTGCCGAATGGAGCATCTGCTTGTTAGTCGCGCAGCCAAGAACCACAACGGTGAACGGCGCGACACAAGCCCGGACCGCGCCTTGAGAGAGCGGTTCGGGACTATGTGCGCGCATACGCATCGCTGCACCGACGGCGCACGACGGCCAAAACCTGGGCGTGTCTCGACACACCCTGTGGCGATTCCTCAAACGGGGCCACGCGGGGCACGCCTTGCTCGCCGCCGTCCTGAACAACGTCGGCAACAACGTGATGGCGATTCAAGGGTTCACGTTCGAGCTCATTATCGACCGGAGGGACCGCGACCTGAGCGTGCTGGGGACTCGCCACCAACGCCGGTACATCCCGACCAAGAAGGGCATCCTCGCCGGAGGCATGGGCCACCAAGGGCCGGAATCACGCGCTCCGGGCCTACCCGTTGTCGAAGCAGTGTTGTACTCTGACTGACCTGTAGGCTGCCGTATCGGCGGGCAAGGTAAGCCACAGCAGCCCCATAGGTCCGTTGGAATGGATGGACATTAGCTTCGTCACAGACCTGCCCCCCTTAGCCGATCTCCTATTGCCCATCTACCTCTAGCTCCTCTCTTTGTTTTTGACATTAAGGTTGCATCAGTGCTATTGTATATTGACATTGTCAGCGTTATGCGCTAATGTGATGTGCGGAGGCTCAATATGCCAGATCTAGACCGCTTCGAGAGAACCTTCAAGGTCGGAGGGTGGCGCGGTGCCTACCGGCGGGCCCGAGAAGCAGTTGCCTCAACGGAGGAGGTCGGCGACAAGCTGGTGAAAGCTCTCGCCAAGACCCTGCGTACAAACGGGGGTGTGCCCGGACTGCCGGCAATGGCTGAAATCGTCGAACCGTCAAACGGGTCTTCACTTCTGGAGCGGTTCAGTGCCCTGGATGCTATCGTACGGGCTCAAGATGGACATCGCCATACCAAAATTGCTGCTGACGTTGCGAAGGCCTTGCTCGTCCAGCAGAATGCCGCTAACGGAGGGTCAGTGCCCAATAATGCAGTTAGTCGACTTGGCGAGGAAGTATGCGGTGCCCTCGTGGAGCACTACTTCTTTGGCAACGCACGTCAACACATGATTACCCAGGACAGGTTGGCGAACCATGGCGAGGCCCGCCGGTGGCAGAGCGAAGTGGAACGGGCCATCCGGCCAGACATCGAGAAGGTCGCTCGTCAGCTTGTTCAGGACCCCGGCGCCGACCACCTGCGTGCTCCAAAGGGCGTCGTGAAAAGGGAGTCTACCAGCACTCTTCTTAGAGAAGAGTTGGTCCACTCACGACCTGGGGTGCCAGCGTGACGGCTATGCACTACTCCTATGACTTCGCCGACCAAGTTCAGCCGGTGGAGCTCGACAACTACTACTGGTTGAACGGTCAGCGTTTGTCCCGAGCGTTCTGCCGGGCACTTCGTGCCAGCTTGGCAGACCTGCTGGACGTAGTCATGGCTGTTTATGCCGCCGATCGTCGTTCACAGCGCAACTTCAAGGGAGCGGCGGCCGGGCATCGGCATATCAGCGTTCGAATTGGAGTGAGGAATCCCGGGCTCTGGTCAGCTGCGGAGATGGTTGAGAGGCTCCAGGATCTGTTGTACTGGCTGAGTGAGGATGAATGGTCCCTTCATTTCGTGCAGCGCCTAGCGGCTCCCTCACCCGCTGAATCAGAAAACTTTCTATTCCAAATGGCACCCAGAGATCCCGTCACTGTGTGCCTGTTCAGCGGCGGCCTTGATTCCCTTGCCGGTTTGGCCTCGCACACTCCAGAGGGTTCCGGAGGATCGCGAGTCTTGGTCTCTGGCTATACCAACAACCGGTTGAGGCATCAGCAACGGGCGCAAGTCGATCTCGTTAGGACCGCGTGGGGACACGCCGAGGCGGTCGAGCACACCCCTGAAGTGCACCACGTAGCCGTCCCCTTCGGCATCCGCAAGCCAATCGGACATCAGGAGGAGAAGAGCCAGCGGACGCGCTCGCTCGTATTCCTTACTCTCGGCGTGGTCACGGCGCTGCAAGGGGGCGCCAATACGCTATGGGCCTATGAGAACGGAGTTGGGGCGCTAAATCTTCCCATGAATGAAACTCAACTTGGGATAGACAACTCTAGAGGGGTCCACCCGCGCTCCCTGGTGCTGGCCGAAGAGCTTCTAAGTATGGCGCTGGAGCAATTTGTGCGGATTAGGAACCCCTTCCTGTTCAGCACGAAGGCTCAAATGTGCAAAGCTTTGACCGATAGCGGGTTTGCGGACGCGGTTAGCTATACCGTCTCTTGTGATGGCTTCCCGCAAAGAATGCATAACCAACCGGCTCAGTGTGGTCGTTGCACTTCCTGCATACTCCGTCGGCAGTCCCTACAAGCCAGTGGCTTGGCACGGCATGACCAAGGTTACCGTTACGACGTGCTCAGTCCTCAAACGATTAGAGATGAGTGTCGCCTGTACGACTTCGAAGCTATGCGTGGCCAAGTGCATAAGATCAGCCGCTGCCTTGCTACGGAAGACCCTTGGCGCTCATTGTGCACTTCGTTTCCTGAACTGGCGAGAACGCATGCGGAGCTTGTGTTACGTGAAAGGCTTGGCAACGGAACGAATATCAGCGACCGTATGGTCGATTTGTATCGGAGCTATGCCTGGGAGTGGGGGTGGTCCATAGATGCACTCATACAAGCGGCATAGGAGGGGCCATGCAACAACATGCAATTGAGACCACTGATCCAAGGGATCTGGGACGACGTCTCCAAGAAGCTAGGAAAGCCCGAGGCTTTACTCAGCAAGAGGTTGCTGAGTCCTTGGCAGTTGCCCGAACGACGGTCACCGCGTTAGAGAAAGGGGAACGCCGGCCGCGGCCTGATGAACTCATACAGATGGCGCGGCTCTACGGTCGCCCGGTGGGTGATTTCGTTGGTCAGAGGGAGCCCATAGCGGACTTCACGGTGCAATTCCGTACGGCACTCAGGGGAATAGGTTCCACGAGTGCTCAAAACGAGATGGATATGGCAGTCCAAGAATTCCAGAGGCTGTGCGAAGACTATCTGTATCTCGAGAACCTGAATGGTGCACCACTTCGACAAGACTATCCCCTCCAATACTCCATTGAGGGAACCACTCCTGAAGATGCCGCTGAGGACGTGGCCTCGTCAGAACGTAACCGCCTGGGTCTCGGAGACGGCCCAGTTCTACGTCTGAGGGAGACCCTTGAGAACGATGTGGGTATTCGTGTCTTCTCCATCGAACTGCCTTCCAGAGTCGCAGGCATCTTCTCCTACACCGAGGAGCTGGGCGGTTGCATTGCTGTGAACGCTCGACACCCCGAAGAGAGACGAAGGTGGTCAATGGCTCATGAATACGGCCATTTCCTGACGCGGCGATACCAGTCAGAGGTATCCTTGCTAGGCACTTACAGCCGCGTCCCTGCTGCCGAGAGGTTCGCTGACGCCTTCGCTTGCTCTATGTTGATGCCCTCTGTCGGTCTTCGACGGAGGTTCAATGACCTATCCCGCACTGCTGACGGTAGGGTCACCGTGGCGGATGTATGCAGGCTCGCTCACTACTACTTCGTGTCCGTGGAGGCGATGATGCTTCGTTTGGAGGACCTCCGGCTACTTCATGGAGGCACCTGGGACAGGCTACGGGATAGGGGCTTCAAGGTCAGGGAAGCCCAGGCGGAACTGGGTTTGTCTCCTCGTTCCTCTGACGACAGAGTCCTTCCACTTCGCTATCAACTCTTGGCCGTTCGAGCCCATGAGGAGGGCAGCCTTACCGAGGGCGAATTGTCCCGACTTCTCCGGGTTGACCGAGTGTTGGCGAGAAGGATAGTCCAGGAACTGACCCATCCTATTCACCTACTCAGTGAAGGCGAGGTCGGCTCACTCCCCATTGACCTTGCCAGCAATATTATCGGACAACACCGGTGATGAGGGCCGACCACAGTGACGAATCCTCCACGACCTCTTCTCCTCGACGCTAGCTGCCTTCTCAACCTCTACGCAACTGGACGACTGGGGGAGATTGCCGCCGCTCTGCCCTATCAACTCGGCGTGGCCGATTACATACTTGAACGAGAAGCTCTCTATACTTGGGTTCCAGACCCAGCCGGGACTGGTGAGCGCAAGGAACCAGTGGACCTATCTTCGCTTGTACATGAGGGACTATTTCGTGTGTTGCGGCTAGAACACTCAGAGGAAGAGGCCACCTTCGTGGATCTTGCGGCCTCGATTGACGACGGGGAGGCAATGACGGGTGCCCTTGCCTTTCACCGCGGGTGCTCAGTGGCCACAGACGACCGCAAGGCGCACCGCGTTCTTCAGGAGCAAGTTTCCACAGTGCCATTGGTATCTACCCTTGAACTTCTAAAGCTATGGGCCGAGAAGGCTTCAATTCCAGATTCTGAATTGCAAGCCGCAATGATTTCTATGAAGTCATGGGCTAGTTACATACCTGGGGACCGCGACCCTCTTTATGCGTGGTGGCAGGAGATCATGCACGGCAGTGCGTCCTAACGCAGAATCCTCCCAGTGCGTGTCCGAGTGAGAAGAACCCACACGGTCTATCCGGTGTCGAAGCAGTGGTTACGGCTGCTGGCCGAGCGTCTGGACGCAATCGCCGTGTTCCACCGCGTCGCAGCCATGGTCGCCGACGCCGACCCGCACGCCGACCCCGTGCGAGTTGACCACTACCGCAACGGTCCCTACGACATGCTCATCACTTCGTCCGGTGGCCGCTCCGTCGGAGTGATCCGCCAGGGACCGGCGTTGCCCACGTCCAGGCTCCGCTACCGCCTCAGGAGCATCGAGCGGTTGGACAGCAGCGACAAGCCCTTCGTCACCCTGGTGCTGACCCACGCAGACCAGGCCACCCGCAGAGCCATCCGATCATTGGGCGATCCTTCGGAGCACCGCAGGACCTTCGTTGTGACGGAGGGAGAACTCCTGGCCGGAGACCACACGGGAGTCGTCTGGCAGCAGTGCGGGAGCGGCGTGGGCGAGGCCGTGCGCATCGACGCCGACGCATCCCTGGCGGGCATCCTGGCCTGGGCGGAACGCCTGCTGGACACGTCCTACTCCTTCCTCCGAGACAGACCCAAGCCCAATCGCCGCACGCTGTACCCCTCCGGCGTGCAGGCCTCCATGCCGGAGCCTACCGAGCAGCTCACACCGGCCCTCGCGGTGCAGTTGACCCGCGCTGAGAAGGACGTACTCGACCTGCTGTGCGCCTGGCCCCTGTGCACCCGTGAGCAGCTCGCAGGACTGATGGGAGGCGTCACCCTGCGCCGGGTGAACCAGGTGCTACACAGAACCGCTGCGACCTCATGACGGCACGCTCTTGAGTACACGGTGGTCGACACGGCGTGGGAGAGGATCTACCGGGGATTCTTCGCTCCATCGAAACACTGATGACGGCATCCAACGCCGCTGTTTCGCTTCCTTGGAGAGGATGTAGCCTTTAGCCACATCGGCAAGAGTTGCTCGACTGGATATTTCCAATATCTTTAGCTGTCTTCAGACTAGCCCAATGGCTGCACTTTGCCGCGGGAACACGTGGGCCGCCACTTCCCAGCCCGATCCTCCGACTACTATCAACACGGGCTCCGGGGTGTTGTAATCAAGCGATTCGGCAATCCGGACCATCTGCCATTTGTCACTATTGCTGGGTTGACCGGCGCCTAGGGGATGATAGTGCCACTCACCGAGGTAGTACTCCCGGGACTTCCACAAGGCGTCAAGTTGCTCTTGCAGCCCCTGGGTTCCTCTCCAAAAGCTGGTCCGCCTCCTGACCGAGTCTTCCGGCGGGCCCCACACTCGTGTCACTATTGCGGTGTCGTGCGCCTCGTTGTACCGGCCAACCAGGACTCCCCCGGTTTCCAGGTCGCCGGACTCGCGGCACATATCCAATAGAGCCTCCAACTCGTAATGCCCAACTTGGACTCGAAACCGCCCATCGGGGGAGCACACGGTGAGGTCAGGAGTTGGCGTCGGGTGCGGACACTTTACGTAGCCCAACGAATTCACCATTTTCGTACTGCTGCTCAAATACGACCAGGGTGGGCTCACTCGGAGGCTCGGCTATCGCGGCTTCTATAGTCTTTACAGCCGCCCCGGTCATCATCCAGATGTCGTCGACCCGCGCCGGCATCAGCGCATGCCAACATCCTGTGCCATCCCGCGGTAACTCCTCATCGTAACCATCCATTTCAGATCGCAGCCAGGGGTCCAGCCTATCTACGAAGTCGTCGGCAGGAAAGGCGTTGCTGTGCGCCACGTAAATGAACGCCCGCATGGCCTTCAAGCCAACTGACACTGACACGAAGGTAACGGGGCCTTCCCAGGCGAACCTACGCATTTGCTCCGCAACTGAGTCGTCTGCGGTACAGTCGATCACGACATCGGCGTCCAGTACCCGATTGATGTCCTTGCGGTCAGTTGGAGGAAAACCAGCATCTATGGCAGTTACGAGGGAATGGACCGCCGCATCATTGAGGCGGTCTGCCAAATTCATGGCCTTCGGCTTATCCAGCTGACTAACTCCAAGGGTGTGCCTGACGAGGTTGCCAACCTTGAGGCGGTCGTAGTCCATGATCGTCACATCCTGGACGCCCGAGCGGACCAACATTTCGGCCAGCGCCGAGCCAACCGCGCCACCACCGATGATCAGAATAGACTTTGACCGTACCGATGGGTTCACCCTTCCCCGGCCTGATATCTCATCCTGGTGCCAGTTCTCGGTCTCGACCCATTCGAGAGGCACGCTGTCTCCGAACACCACCGATCGGTCCCGGCTCCAGTAACCCGACTCCGTGGGGCGAAATCCCGGCAAGGGTCGTGAGGTCAGGGCCGGGAGCCAGAGTGCGAGCCAGTGGACCTGGACATCAGGTTCCTTGAATCTTGCCGGGATTGGAAATCCAACAAGCAGAACGTGCCTACCCCCGTCCCTGAGGTTGCCGCATAGAGGCCTCAACAAAGAGTCAAGATCAACCCCCTGTGCTTTACAGCACATTCGGAGCTCTCCCCATGTTGTTGGTATCGCCCATGGTTCGACCACAGGTAGCCGGTCGAGCCAGATCCACGCCACGGCAAGATCGCTTTCCTTGCCGAGAGGTTTGGTCCAGGGGGCCTGGAGGTCTACTCCCGACCTGCCCACGTTCAGGTCGTCCACCATGAGAATTGGTGGGTCTTCCTCCAGGATTCGGACAGTTGCGGCGCCCTTTCGGGGGTGGCGCCCCAACCAGAAGGAGAGATTCTCCGGTCCTTCGGCGAAGACAACCTTGGGACTGGTAGAAAACGGAATATGCGGCAACTCGAAGGGGTCGCCAGGCTGGACTAGTTGGCCCCGTGACGCTAGGCCAAGCCACTCCTGTACTCGGCGGACATGCCAGGCGAGCCTAGATTCCGCGTCGAACGGCTCGACATCGTAGGAACGACGGCCCAGAGTGCGAAGGCTTGTGTCGACACAGAGACGTCCACATCTCCACGGCAGTTCGTCGGGGCCTGCGCCATTGTGATTCTGGTGATTGAACGTGTGCGTTACACCCCCGGCCTTCCCCGGGTAGAAGATGATCTGGCCGGACGGGTATGTGTCACAGACGTGGACGTACCAGTCGGTTGTAGGAGGTATAAGGCCTCCTGGGTCAACGTCCGCGGTGATCCTACACTGAAGAGCCCAGAGCACTCGATCTTCGTACCAGACGAAGTCCCCCAGCATCCTTATGCCCGGCACCGACTCCAGGGCTCTGCGACCCAGGCGGAGAGCCTCAGTGAGTGATCGCTCCTGGCGAGTAGCTAGGCGAATCTTCCGCCTCCAACGCGCGTCTGCTCTCGGCGAGGTGTAAATCCGGCAGTCCCCGCTGCGGCCCCGGCCGCCGCTCCCGATGATCCACCCGGAGGGGACGGGAACCTCTTGCCGAAGAGCGATTGCCACAGGTTCGCACTCTCCGACGTATCGCCGGATTCCAAGGCCTTCCGCGCCACGGCAGAGGCGCTCTTGACACGGTCAATGAATTTTGAGAAGTCGCTTGGGGACAGACGCTTGAGCACGTTGTGCTCGGGAACTCCTCGGTCTGGAACGAACGGAACCACCCCCGCGGCCGCGTATGCCGAGTACGTGGAGACCATCTTCTCAAGTACGATGGTGAATCCCTGCGCCAAGCTCTCAACCTTGTCCGGGCAGCAGTCGCCGACCAGATGCTCCAGAGGATAGCTCTTTGGATATTCGACCTCGGGATGCATCGTCCTCCACCACCACTTGACCAACCTCACGATGTTGACGAAGTGGCCGTCCGTGCGCCTGTTCTTGTTGGTGGTCCACCTGTACTGTTCTAGGGGATGGGTGCGCTGCCATTCGTGGGTGTCCCTGTCAGGTATGTAGAGAGGCTCCTGCTTCCACTGCGGTTCTCCCGAGCGGTTTTCCTTGAAGAAATCAGCAAGATACTCGGGCACGGCGCCAGAGCCCTTCGGCCAGTCGTCAGGCGTGAAGTACCCCTGGACGAAGTCGGAGGACAAGGACTCCTCTTCCGAGGGTGCCGCCGCGATAACCAGATCGAGCTTCACGTGGGACATCTCTATGCCGATGGACCGTCCCTTCCTCTTCCACTTGCCCTTGTAGTGCTTGTTCAGGAAGGAGGTGAACTCCTTCATCACGTCATCAGCCACCGGGTAGTCTTGGCGGCGGAATCGAGTAACGGCGACCAGGTCCACGTCCAGCTTGTCCTCCCCCTGAGGTCGGATGGACGTCGATCTTCGATAGCTCCCCTGCAAGAACACGCTGACGATCTTGGGGCCGAGGTACTCGTCGGCCAGCAGTCTTTCTCGCAGGCGCGTGTGAGCCTCCTGCAATTCCTTGGTCTGGGCCTCTGTCGGCCTGATATTGCTGAGCAAGTCCGTGAAGTAGCTGTTCAATTCCATCCTTCTGCTCCTTTTTGGGGTCTTGATTCCTATTCGATAGGTAGTGAGAGCGACTTTCGATACCTAGAGGGCCAGTTGGACTCGAAGTCGTGCTCGTACAGCTGTATGGGCCCGAGGCTCCGAGCGAGCCTTCCCATGAAAAACACCAGGCCATTGGGGGCCGCGACAAATACGTGCAGTGCTCCCTTTGGAGGGCGTCGCGGATTTTTCTCTCGAACGATACTTATCACCTCCTGTGCTAATCTCCACGCGTGGTTGCCGTCCTTCACTGCCATGGGGCCAATACCGGGCCTAATGGTGAAGTTAAGCAATTGGCCCAGTTGCGGTATGTGATCCTTAACGTGCGCCTGAACCTCTGGGTATGCATCATGGGTTACGGACAGGACGATCCCCACATCACCACCCCAGGGACTGGCGCTGATTTCCGAGACGCTCCAAAGATTCGTGTGGCAGGTCGTCGCCCCAGGGGACAACTTCCAGACCGATCTACCGTTGGCGGTATTCTGGACGAGTGACACTTGTGTGCCGGACTTTGGGTCCAGTTCGTACCCGGCCGCAAACGCGATCGAGCTATGCGAGGAGAGTTGCAGCCGGCACAGATTGAAAGGGGCGACCGAACTGGTCATGAACTCACGGACCCTAGGGCCGACTTCAGTATTCCAGTATTCGGGTGCGCTGATCTGCCTTCCGTCGAACAGGCCTGCAAGGTCTAACATATGGTCGACCTCGTCTTCCATGTGCTCAGCAAACCGGAGGAAACTCCTAATGCCGACACGGGGAGCCTCCTGGTCTGAGTCCGGGCCCATCCATAGTCCCTCTTGGTCGCAGATGCTCTGCATCTCTTGTGCGGTGAAGATGTTCCGTCCCTCGGAGAGCAGACGTTCGATTAGGCTGTCGTATGGGTTGGCTCGGCTACCATGGTCGACAGCACGGAGACCGACCCTCGCCATATTTCCACTAAGCGTCCTAGTCAATCGATCAAGGCTGTAAGAACTGGCACACAGTCGCAGGCGAGCCAGCACACTTCGCAGCTCCATATGACCCACACCCAGGTGGCATGACCATCGCTCGATGAACCGGGCGAACCGGCGGGAGTTGCCTTGGCCAAAGAGGATGTCCAGTCTCAACTCACCATCACGGCCGCTCACCAGCTTCGCCAGAGCATCATCTGGCGGGATGCTCCAAGTGGTCACGAAGTTGAACCGCGCCACTTGATTTCTTGCTGATGTCATAGTGACAGCCTCATGCAGCCGCTGTAGGAGTGAGGTGCTCTTGGAGCCGATGAATGACGGTTCCGTCAGGGCATCGCAAGTGAGCGCTCCGCTCTGGTCGACGTGCCATTTGATCTGGTAATAGTCGGCCGACACCAACTGGCCGTGGCCGTCCCGGACGGGCTCAGAGTAAATGACCGCGAGATCGTCGAAATGCGGAACGTCGTCAATCTCGCACCCGACGCGGGCAACCTTAGTGTGACGTTCAAATAGACGGCAAGCCTTAAGCCAGAATGCTCGTTCCTGGTACGTATCTCCCTGTTGCCGGGCAGAGACCGCTTTCATTACGTCGTCACCTCTGAAGTACTTAGGGCAACGCAGCTAATGCCAAGTCTTCCGGGCGGCTGCGACCCGTCAACGTAGATGGGGTCTGCTTCACCTAGACCGCGAGGGGCCTTGCCCAGTCTCAGTTCACGTTCTGCAATGGCGGCGGAAACCGACTCTCTTATGCACTCAATAACTCGCTTCAAAATTATTGGGGTTGGTGCGACTTGGAACGACTCTCCAGTCTCGCCAGTCGCGGAGGTTCCAGTGAAGCTGAAGGCCCTCCAAGGCCACTCCACCGTATGATCACGAGACAGCGCGTTGATCAAGGACTGCTTCTGGAAGCGGTAGCCCAGGTAGCTCATGACGAACGCGAGTTCATCGACGTCTAGAGCATATTCCTGACTCATGAGAATGACTTTGGCAACGTCGGCAAGGCGTCGGGGTCCCGGTATGAATCCGTGCCGGTAGAGGGCGTATAGACCCTTCCCTACCCAACAGAACCGAGGATCGTTGGCCACACTCGCGTTGAGTGATGCCCTCTGCGGTTCCCAACCCGTTTCCCGCAGGATGCCTCTCTGGATGTCGTATATGCTCAATGGACCCTCGGCATGCTCAAGGATGTATACGGCCAGATCGGCCTGGTTCATCGGACCGTGGCGACGGACGAGAGCCGTAGGGCAAGGATCGGTTTCCCACGGGCCACGTTCAGCCCGGTCACACAGCTCACACACCGGGATACTCATTGCGAAATATCCTCACCTGGGGAACATATCATCTGTCGCCCCAGTCGACATCGCCAGGCACAATTGCTGCCGATGGATTGAGTAGGTCCTCTTCCTCGTCGTCGATTGCCCAAGTATCCAGGAGCCTCGCGGCCCGCTCACCGTCTATCGTGTCCCAGTTCTCCTCGGCACCTCGTTCCACGAGCGAGTTAGCCTTTCTGAGGATGTCTCGAGGCTTACCGTCAGATCGGCTGAAGATTGCCTCAATCGCGTCTTCGTTGAAGGGCGTGAGCGGATCGAGATCCGACGGAGCGCTGCGGGCTCGGAACTGTCGGATGTAACGCTCAAGCAGGTGTTTAGTCTTCGCCGGCGAGATGATCCGCTCAAGGATTACAACTCGATGCCGATTCTCCTCCCGATCATGCTCGTAGCTAGGCAGGTCAGCGAGTTGCCACATCTCGGCGATGGCCTGAGTCGCCCGGGGATGCATCGTCACCACGACGCTCAGCATATCTGCCATTGGCTGTATCTCTAGTAGGTAGTCCCGGAACCGCTCAATCTCAAGGGTCCGCTTCTGCTTGGCGGTTGCAGTCGAAGCGAAGTCCTCAAGTTGGTCGCAGCAGAGCAAGACGTGAGCAACCCCAGCCGTCTTGAGGAAGATCAGAAGAGTCGACAAGTAGATCGCCCCATTGCGGGTTCGACGGGTTTGCGTCACGTTTGCGAGGTGCTCGTTCACAGCCTGGAAGTCCCCTGAGCAGAGAAGTTCTAGGAATTCGGGAATCGGAGGCCCTAGGGTTCTTCCTCGGAGCTCTAGCTGTTCGGAGTTCACGGCAGCGACAAGACGGGCCTGATCGTCGCTTCCAACGTTCTCGACGAGCCTCTCATAGCTACGCTCGATAAGGGTTGGATAGTCTGGGCGGCGAAACCGACAGGCGTATTCGACGGCTGCGAAGAAAACGGCGTGGAGGGACCGGACGTTTGCCATATCGAACGAAGCCACCACCGCGCAAATCGGGTGCTCGTCGGCGTCGGTAGCGTCAAGTCCGGCGGCCAGGAACACGTTGCTCCCAAAGTCCTCGTTGATTTCCTCCGTCAGGTATTGCATCAAGCTGGACTTGCCGAACCCGCGAGCGTCACCGTGCAGACCTGTACCGAGCGACCACAGGAAGCCGAACTTTAGCCCGCTGTATGCAGCGCCGAGCGCGAACTTCTCGGCCGCTTCGCTTACCTTGTCGCCCTGAACGCCCGGGTCGAAAAGTAAGCCATTCTCTCGCATGTCATCGCCCCCTAGTCGAGCAATACCCTGCGAAGGAAACGGATTCTGATCCAGATACCACCGCCTCTTGATGTGGACGATCTTCGGGACAGACGGACTCATGAGGTTCCTCCTTGCGCAGACCCCGCGGGCTGCGGAACTAGAGATATCGACTTGAACACACGCGTTGCTGAGGGCGTCGAAACGACCAGTGGACGTTCGGAAGGTGGAATGCTCCCGTACGAGGCTTGATCCAGATTGACGCCGTAGGGCAGACCATTGCCTCGCTCTTTCCGAAGGAACTCGAGCAGAGCAATATCGAACTCACTGTCAGAGACTTGGAGTTCGCTGCACACTGCGGCTCTCACCCTGTAGATGGGCACCCACGGTGAGCCACTGCGATCTAGTCTCCGGACACGCTCATACGCCACGCGCAGTTTAGCGATAACCTGGTCGCGCCACGGCCCTCCGACTCGACGGTTAATCTGAAGACCATCATCCGACCGATTCAGTTCGGCCGTAGGCCAGAATCTAAGTGCATATTCGCCAGGGGCATGGTACGAGAAGCTAGCCAGACCTAAGGTTCGTGTCCAGCGTCGCAGAATTTCCATGGAGATGTAGTCCAAGGGCTCACCAGCCTTCGTAAAGGCCAGCTTTACGGTGGCCTGCTCACACGCGTTCACGAAGTCTCGGTTACGTGGGAGCGGATCACGCCTCCCACGGGAGGCAGCTCTAGCAATAATGTCCCGCACATAGCTTTTGACCCACGCCTCCACTGCTTCGTGGTCAGCTTGCCAGCCAGCGTTCTGGGTCGAAAGTTCTGCGGATATGTGCATCGCGAGTGTGCGGATGTAACGGTCTCGGTCTCGTGGCTTTGGAACGTCGCCCCACCGCTTCAACGGGATCATGAAGCCTCGTCCCGCTGCGTCAGAAAACGCGCCTACTGTGCGAAGGAAGCCACCGAACTGAGGATGATGCCGCAACAGCGTCTCGCACAGAATGTCGTACCCACGCCGTCGGTCCTCCCACAAGAACCTGACCCAGCTGCTACCTTGGTCGGTCAGCCCATAGGTGGTGGACCTATGGGCATGTGCGCTCGAGGATGATGAGGGAAGTATGGCCTTATGCACGAGGCCAAGACGCATCAGCTCCTTGAGCGCTTCGCTGACGTTGCTCACGTATCGCGTCGGGTTCTCCTTGGCGTTTCTGTAGGCTGCTGTGTTGCCTGTTCCTGGAGAAGCCAGGCTTATGGCCAACATGTGGTCCACCAACTGGCGCCGAATCTCATCAAACGATGAGCCATTGTCGACTGCCTGAGCAGCGACCTCCAGATATGACAGCTCCTGAAGGCGCGGTATTCCGCCGCCGCCTGTTGCCATGTCAAACCTCCCCAAGATTTGGAGCCAGAAGAGTGCTCGCAACGGAAGCCGTGCACTTCTCTTCGGCAACTCCACGTGACCTCGTTAGTGGACTTACCCCCATACAGTACTTGGTCGGCGCTAGTCATGTCAAGAGGCTATATATGGTCTCGTGCCCTACGAGACCATATACTACAATGTAAGACTTCGCAACAAGGGACCGAATGACGCTCCCTCTGCTACACAGAATGACCTGCGGGTATCCCAGCTAACTCTCAGGTAACGATGGGCTTGAGTAGGTACCCGCGCAGCCTGCGTTGCAACTGACCGGGGTAGGGTCGGTGGACCAGACCGAGCATATCGCTCCCAGCGTTTGCGCCGGGGCCGGCGTGCGGCGTTTTTCAGTGCACCTCACTCTCCGCCCATGCCTTGATGTCCCCCGGCATCGACGGGCTCCGGTCCACCACATACTCCGGCTCTACTAGCGAACAGCAAACGGTGGGAATTCTTGACTAGGCCTCCCGCGCACCATCCCAGGGCGATTATCCGTCGGCGTGATGACAGACGCCGGTCTGCGAACGACGAAGAGATAAGGACACCGGAATCAGTCCGTGCTGTCTAAACAATGGATTCAGCTTACTCGCATCTAGCGCCTATGTCCCGCTATCGAGGCGTAAGCCGACTCCAGTAACCTCTCCCCCCTACCACAAAACCGCATCCAATACAATGTCTTGCAGGGCATTACATGCGAGCAATTTATCGTTCAGAATGAGATGTTGGGCTATTGCCGAATGGAGCAGTTGATTGGTAGTCGCGGAACCAAGAACAAGAACGCCGAACGGCGCCACGCAGGCTGGACCGGAGCTCAGGAGAGCGGTCCGTGGCTACGTGCGCGCCTACGTGTTGCTGCACGGACGGCGCAAGACAGCCGAGGACCTGGGCGTGTCACGCCACACCCTCTGGAGATTTCTCGAACGGGGCCACATGGGGCACGCCGTGCCCGCCGCCGTCCTGAACTCCGTCGGCGAGAGCGCCCGGGCGATTGGCGAAGCTACGGTCGAGCTCATGATCGACCTGGAGGGCCTGCGACCGGATCCTGCTCTGCGTTCTCTGCGCCAGGGCCTTGAGAAGGCTCTCTTGCTGGTGTGCGCCACGCCCCTGGCCACCGTGGAGGACCTGTCCCGCTTCGGGCGCGTTCCGACCTCCACGCTCCGAGACCGGCTGAACAAGCTGACCGAGCGGGGCCTTGTGGACTCCGTACCGCACCACCTGAGCGTCCTGGGGACTCGCCCGCAGCGACGGTACTTCCCGACCGAGAAGGGCGTCATCGCCGGAGCCATGGCTACCAAGGGCGAGAGGCACATGCTGCGGGCCTACCCGGTGTCGAAACAGTGGTTCCGGCTGCTGGCCGAGCGTCTAGACGCCGTGGCCGTGCTCCACCGCGTCGCAGCCATGGTCGCCGACGCTGACCCCTACGGCGACCTCGTGCGGGTGGACCACTACCGCAACGGCCCCTACGACATGCTGATCACCCTCTCCGGTGGCCGCTCCATCGGAGTGATTCGCCAGGGGCCGGTGCTGCCCACGTCCAGGCTCCGCTATCGCCTGAGGAGCATCGAGCGGCTGGACAGCGACGAGACACCCTTCGTCACTCTGGTGCTTACCCACGCAGACCAGGCCACCCGCAGGGCCATCCGCTCCCTGGGCGACCCGTCGGAGCACCGCAGGACCTTTGTTGTTACGGAGGGAGAGCTTCTGGCAGGAGACCATACGGGAGTCGTCTGGCAGCAGTGCGGGAGCGGCGTGGGCGAGGCTGTTCGCATCGAGGCCGACGCATCCCTGGCGGGCATCCTGGCCCATGCGGAACGCCTGCTGGACACTTCCTACCCCTTCCTCCGAGAAAGACCCAAACCGAGGCCCAGCACCCTCTACCCCTCAGGCGTACAGGCCTCCATGCCAGAACCTGCTGAGCAACTCAAACCAGCGCTCGCGGTGCAGCTGACCCGCGCCGAGAAGGACGCCCTCGACCTGCTGTGCGCCTGGCCCCTGTGCACCCGTGAGCAGCTCGCAGGACTGATGGGGGGCATCACCCTTCGCCGGGTCAACCAGGTCCTCCGTGCCCTCTCCCAGCACGGCCTCGTCCGATCCGACGAGCCCCTGCATATGCTCACCGACGAGGGGCTGACGTACCTGGCCCGCAGGGACCGTGCCGCCGTGGGCTTGACCCTCGACCGATGGAGCGCCGAGCCTCTGTACCTGAACGCCGACATCTACGCAGGGACCGCTGTGCGAGCCCTCGCCTCCCAGATGAAGCACCACGCCGGCGTCGTCGACTTCGCTGCAGCCCTGTCTGCCGAGGTCGCCCGATCCCCGGACCACGACCTGTTCGACCTGCTCCCCACGTCCCGCTCCAGCATCGGCTACCGCTACGACTGGACCACCTACGTCATACACCCCGATGCCTCCTTCACCCTGGAGTACAAAGGCCGGTGGCGCCCGTACCTGCTGGAGTTCGAGCGGAGAGCTACGACGCCTAAGCGTGCCCACGCTCGGCTGAAGTCCTACGAGCGGTACTTCGACAGCGGATGGGCTGAGCAAGACCACGCGAGACGCCCGCCCCGGGTGCTCTTCGTCTTCGAGTCCACAGCCAGCGAGAAGGCCTTCCTGGACGTCGCCGACACGTTGAAGGGAGTCCCCATCATCACCTCCAACACGAAGACCCTTGCGAAGCGTGGCATCCTGGGTGACTCATGGATATTTCCGCCCCCTCACTCCCTCGACAGGAGGCCGCTATCGTCCCCGGAATCAGTTGCATAATGTCAACCACGCCGTTCCGACCACTTCCTGTAGGGGGTGTCCCAGCATGGCTGCTGGGACCACTTATTGCACTATTGCAACCCATCCGGCGCCTTGCGCCCTCCCGACTGCAATATGGTGCAGAACTGACACGTCAGGGGAGTCGCCGTCCACTCCACTGTTCAACCGCACTCCAGCCTTGGCTCGTAGCTACACACGCCTCAACCGGGAGATTGCCGAACATCGCCTCGAAGGGCACAGAGGCATGTTCCACAACCGCCCCTAGTTCGTTCCGACTACTTCCTGTAGGGGGACAAAGGGGCATTCCCACACCTACGGTGTCAGCCCCCAACAGGTGGAAACGTGGCAATTGTTGCAGCGCACGAAGCCCTCACAGGGCCTCCCGGGACCTAAAGCCCGTCGCTGGATTCGTCTGCCACAGACCCCCTGATGGGCCTGACGTGTCGCGATGCAGCGACTTCGGATGAGTCCTGAGCATGGCCCGGTAGAACCCTACGGTCACCCATTTCGGCCACGTCTCCCACGTCCGCCGGAGACGCTCTCACATCATGCCGCTTGCCACGTCACCCACCCCCACATCCTCTTCGGAATCCTGTAGGGGAAGTGAATCCTCCCCAAAATCGCATTCTCAGCCCCTCAGATCGCTAGCTCCCATTTAGCTCCGGGGCAGGCTGGGACGTGGTTTGATAGCTGGCGACCACCCCGACTTCCCTTTTGGGAACTGACGCTCGAATCGGGTGAACCGGCCCTTATATCGGATTGCTCGCAACACCACCCAGACTTCCCTCTTATTCAGCCTGTTTCAGGTTCAAAACGCCCATCGACTTCCCTTTTGGGAAGTGACGCAAATCCCTGTACACGGGTAATACATCAGATTGAGCTCCCGGAGGGGCATTTGACGGCTCCTGGACGGCCTGCGCAGCTACGGATGACCCCTAGGAGGGTCGACCTTGCCCCGAGGTGGCTGAAACGAGGCTGGGACCATCGTTTGCCGACTTCCCTTTTGGGAACTGGCCCCGCGTTCTTGCGGAACCAGCCCTTATACAACGCGTCCCTGCCGACACCGGATCGCGGACGCCAAATTGCTCGCTCCGATTTAGCAGCAGGCCCCAATTCCTGGCGCTGAGCCCTTGACGGAGGGGACATGGATGGGAGATGATAAGAGTAAGACACAGTGCTATAATGTAACAGAGTGGAGATGTCCCCAAAACTATCGAGAAACACCGAGACCATCACCTTCTCCCTCCCACCGCCGATGGCTGAACAACTCCGTCAGGTGGTGAAGGAGGAGGAGCGCACCGTGAGCGAGCTGCTCCGGGAGGCGATCCGCCTCTACATGGAGGAGAGGGAGTGGCGCAGACGGGAGCGACAGGAACGGCTGCGCTCCCGCACTACTACAGACCAGGAAGAGACAGGGAGGAGTGACTGATGAAAGACCAATTCGACCTGATACCGGCGGCCCTATACGCCAGGGTATCCAGCGACCGCCAGGACGTAGACCTGTCCGTGGCCGCGCAACTGCGGGCGCTCAGGGACTACGCAGAGAAGAACGGATACCACGTCGCCCGCGAGTACATCGACGAGGCCGAGAGCGGACGCATCGCCGACCGACCCCAGTTCAGCAAGATGATTGACGAGGCCAGCAAGCCCTCGGCTCCCTTCAAGGAGATACTGGTCTGGAAGTTCAGCCGCTTCACCAGGAAGCGGGAGCACGCCGTGGCCTTCAAGTCGATGCTGAGAAGGAAGGGCATCCGGGTGGTCTCCATCACCGAGCACGCTGACGACTCTCCCACCGGCAAGCTCATGGAGGCCATTATCGAGAGCGTCGATGAGTTCTACAGCGAGAATTTGGCGCAGGAGGTCGTCAGGGGCATGAGAGAGGCGGCTTCCAGAGGCTTCTGGGTCTCCAGCAGGGTGCCCTACGGCTACCGCAAGCTGATGGCGCAGGACGGTGCCAAGAAGCGGCCTACCCTAGAACCAGACCCTGCGACCGCGCCCGTGGTGGAGCGCATCTTCGGCATGGCGGAGTCCGGCAGGGGCATCCTGGACATTGCCCGCACCCTCAACGACGAGGGCATCGCCAACCCCACCGGCAGGCTCTGGACGAAGAACGGCGTCCACATCATACTCAGAAACGAGGTGTACACGGGAACCCTCGTCTGGGGCGTCGACGCCAAGGACAAGGCCGAACCCGTCAGGGTGGAGAAGGCGTTCCCCGCCATCGTCTCCAAGAGCCGGTTCCGCCGCGTTAACCGGAAGCTGCGTTCCCGCGCTCCCAGGAGGGCGCATCCCCGGCGAGTCGGAAGCACCTACCTCCTCAGCGGCCTGGTCCGGTGCAAGAGTTGCCGCAGGGCGCTTTCCGGCCAGGACGCCAAGAGCGGGCAATTCGCCTACTACGTCTGCCAGTCCCTTCTCAAGCGGGGCAGCGGCACCTGCAAGACACCCAGGCTCAACGCCCGGCGCTTCGAGGAGAAGGTGGTGGGCAAGATTCGGGAGAACGTCCTTACCGAGTCCAACATCCGGGCGCTGGTGAAACTGGTGGACGAGGAGATGGACGGCTTGGCCGCCGAGCAGCGACAGAAGCTGGAGACCATCGAAGCTGAGCTGGCCGACGTGAAGCGCAGGCTGGGACGGCTCTACGACCTGGCGGAGACCACCGACCTGGACATCGACGACTTCAAGCCCCGCATCAGGGACCACAGGGAGCGACAGGAGAGGCTTGAGGCCACGGCGGAGGAGGCGAGGGCATTGCTGTCGCAGCGCAGGGAGGTTCTGGACGACGTGGAGACCATCACGGCCTACGCCTTGGACATGAGCAACTTCCTGCGCGAGAGCGAGCTGACGGAGCGGAGGGCCTTCATCGAGAGCTTCGTGAAGGAGATCGTCGTGATGCCCGACAACACCGTGGTGCGCTATACGATTCCGATGCCGGAGGACTCTCCGATAGGAGGGAGAGACGCCGAGGAGATGGCCCTGAACGGCTCGGTTCTGTCTACCGTCAAGTTTGGTGGAGCTGAGGGGACTCGAACCCCTGACTTCCTCCTTGCAAAGGAGGCGCTCTCCCAACTGAGCTACAGCCCCACACGCGGTTCAAGTATAGGTAGCCGCCTCTTGCCGGTCAAGGAATATGTTTTCCGTCCTTGTTTACCCGTCCCGACTCCGCTATTATGATAACACCCCGTATGGGTGGAGGCCGACATGCCGTTTAGAGTAGGTCCAACCGAGCTTATACTGTTGCTTCTAGTGGTGCTGATCATATTTGGCGCCGGCAAGCTTCCTGAGGTTGGCGGTGCCATAGGCAAAGGCATCCGCGCCTTCAAGCGCGGCCAGGAGGGCATGGAAGACCGCGCCGATGCCGAAGATGAAGCCGGCGACTCCAAGTCCAAAGAGGAAGCCAAGACGTAGCATAGGTTCTTGAATGTAGGGGAGAAGCCTCTGCGACTGCTGGGCTTCTCTTCTCTATCCTCCGGACTCGGGAACGGCGTCCGATACTGCACCGGTATCGCGTCGTGCCAGCCAGGCCAGCCATATCCCCGCCTCGTAAAGCACTATTATGGGAAGCGCCACCAGCGTTTGATTTATGGGGTCAAACGTGGGGGTGATCAACGCTCCCAACACAAAAGCAAAAACAAAGCTCAACCTGCGCCATTTGGCAAATGTCTTGTGGCTGACCACACGCAGCTTGGCCAGGGTGAACATGAGTATCGGCGTTTCAAAGACCAACCCCATCCAGAACAGCAGATTCACTATGAGGTTTATATAGTTGCCAATGCGTATCATTGGCGCGGCAATGTCCGAGTTGAAGGTAAGCAGGAACCTGAACGCCGGCGGGATTAGGACAAAGTAGCCAAAGGCTATTCCCAGCACAAACGCCAGCGATACGCCTGGAAGCAGGAACAGCAGGTATTTCCTCTCTTTGGGAGTCAGGCCGGGTGAGACGAACATCACCACCTGGTAGGTAAGCACGGGAAGGGCCAGGATTATGCCGCCCAGGAAGGAGACCTTCATGGTGATGCCAATCATCTCCGTGGCTTCCGTAAAAATAAGGGGCGCGCCCGTGAAGCCAGGAAGGTCGGCGGCCGGACGCTGCAGAAACAGCAGGATCTGACGGTGGAAGATGAAAGTGACCACGGCGCCAACGACCGAGGCCAGCGCGGCGATGAACAGTCTGCGCCGCAGCTCTTCCAGGTGGTCTCTTAACGTAAGTCCTTGTTGCTGCTCGGTTGTCAACGTTCCGGATTGTTCTCCTGTTGCCGTTCGGCGGCGGATGGAATCTGCTGGCGTTCAGTAGTGGTTTTGCCGGTAGGGGACTTCCCCTCCAGATCGTCCAGGTCTATAAGTCTTGGTATCTCTGAGGTGGCGCGTTGCAACTCGCGCACGTATTTGCCAAGAGTGCGAGACACCTCCACCATGCGGGAAGGACCCAGCACCAGCAACGCCACCACCAGTACGAAGAGCATCTCGAATATTCCCACGCCAAAGAAGTTCACGGCGTCTCTCCTCCGATCCGGCACGGCTCGCAGCTTCCCAACTCAGGCGCTGGATTGATCTCCGCACCCATGTCTCGCAGTAGCTCTGTAGATAGACACATGGGAAGGCCTATTACATTAAGATAACATCCTTCTACAGAGGCTACTGGAGAAAACACCTCGTCTTGTATGGCATAAGCACCGGCTTTGTCCATAGCCTGCCCCGATTCCACCCATTCCCTGGCCTCGTCATCACCGTAATGTCGCATCGTTACCTTGCTAGCGAGGTATCCGCTGCGGCTTTCTCCGGAACTGCTGTCGAGGACGACTACTCCCGTAACTACTTGGTGGGTACCTCCGCGCAGAGAGCGCAGCATCTCCATAGCTTCAGGTTCAGTTTGAGGCTTGCCCAATACTCTATTGCCATCTACCACAACGGTGTCCGCGGCAAGCACTAGCCCCTCGTGTACTCTGTCCGCTGCGTTTCTCGCCTTGTGCAGCGCCGCTCTTTGCACGTACCCCTCGGGCTTCCCCTCAACCGGCGGTTCCTCCGACTCCGATGGCAGGAGGTTGAACGGTATGCCGTGTTCTCTAAGGACTTTGCGGCGCCTTGGCGAAGCGGAAGCCAGCGTGATGAGATGCCCTGGCTTGAGGATGAGCGTGGCAAGACACTCCACGTGATACGTTTGGGGGAACATGTCCACTGGCTGCACCGATGCGATTTTGAACGGCCCGCTGAGGATGCGCAGGTCCCTTGCCAGAGTAGCGGGGTCGCAGGATACGTAGATGAGCCGCTGAGGAGCAAGGCGGACGATGGACTCCAAAGCCGTCTTCTGGCATCCGGCTCGTGGAGGATCGATTATCATGGCGTCCACCGGCTCGGTCATCTCTAGCAGCACTTCCTCCGTTTTCCCTTTGCGTATCTCTATGTTGTTGAAGTGTCTCAGATTGTATTGCGCGTCCTCAATGGATGCAGCCGACTCCTCGATGGCGATTACTTTGGAGGCGTAAGGAGCCAGCAACCCGGCGAACGTTCCCACCCCCGCGTAAGCGTCTATCAGCACCTCTGAGCCTGTGAGCCCAAGCGACTCCTTCACCAAGCCGACTATGTTTTCCAGTTGCTCCGTGTTCACTTGGAAGAAGGACGGAGAGGCTACTCTGAAGCTGATGTCCATTATGGAGTCCACGTAGGTCTTCTGCCCGGTCTCCAGAGGCACGTCATCACTTTTAAGAGTGGGTTGAATCAACCTGTCGCCCGTCTTTGTGCCGGAGCGTACCGCCACCTGTGTCGTCTCTCCGCAATGACCGTCCAGCTGGCATAAAACATCGTTGATGTAATCGTTCATCAGCAGGCAGCGCTCGATGTCGATGAAACGGCGCCGTTCCCGGTGAATGTAGCCCAATCGACCGCCTTCCCGGCTGACCGTGAACCTGGCGTGGTTACGGTATCCGAACTCCCGGGGAGATGGCAGGGTAGGGGAGACGGGCACGTCGCTCAAGCCGCCGACACGCTGCAGGGCATCTTCAACGGTTTGACGTTTCAGCTCAAGCTGGTGCGAATATACGACGTGCTGCCACTGGCACCCCGTGCATTCTGCAAAATACTGACACGGAGGCTGCTGCCGGTGTGGCGACGGCCTGATCACCTCCACCACCTCGGCCGCTATGTAGTGGCGGCGCTCTCTGATGATCTCGACATCCACTTCCTCGCCCGCTATGCCGCCGAACACGAAGACCGGTTTATCGCCCAGGTAAGCCAGCGCCTCGCCGAGTCGTCCCATTCCTACCAGTTCAAGGCGCACTAGTTGGCTGCGTTCTATGCTCGTTAATGTCATTAGGATAGTTGAGAATTCGGGTTATCCTAATATACTCCTCTCTTGCGGTGGATTCAAAAGCGAGGCTTGTACCCGCGCCATGCTATAGCATAAGATTGAATTACGGTTTTCGACGTTGAAGCCGTTTTGATATGACATGACAGCAGAACCTATCGAGAAAGGCCGCAGGCTCCCTCCCTGGTTCAAGGTGCGCGCCCCGGGCGGCGAGAACTACGTCCGGTTGCGCAACCTCCTGCGGGACAGCGACCTCCACACGGTCTGCGAGGAGGCCCGCTGCCCCAACATCGGCGAATGCTGGGAAAGAGGCGCGGCCACCTTCATGATCCTGGGCGATATCTGCACCAGGGCCTGCCGCTACTGCGCCGTCACCTCCGGCAAGCCGCTGGCCGTTGATTTGGAGGAGCCAAACCGTTTGGCGCGAACCGTAGAGCGGCTGGGCCTCAAATACGTTGTCATCACATCCGTCAACCGCGATGACCTGCCCGACGGCGGAGCGTTCATATTCGCTCAGTGCGTGCTCAAAATCAGGGAGCGTATGTCGGATGCTCCGGACGGGATAAAGGTGGAAACGCTGATCCCTGATTTCCAGGGTAACGGCTTGAAGACCATGGTGCGCGCCCGCCCGGATGTGCTGAATCACAACATAGAAACGGTACGACGCGTCTTCCACGGCGTGCGCCCCAAGGGTGACTACGACTACTCCCTGGAGTTGCTGGAGCAGGTGAAGCATATGGCGCCGGATATGGTTACCAAGTCGGGCATGATGGTTGGCCTGGGCGAGTCCCGGGAAGAGATACTGGATACCATGGATGATCTCCGCGCCGTGAACTGCGACCTGCTCACCATCGGCCAGTACCTGCGGCCCAGCCAGAAGCACGCGCCGGTGAGCAAGTTCTACACGCCGGGGGAGTTCTTCGACTTGCAGCGGGAGGGGTTGCGGCGCGGTTTCCGCCACGTGGCCGCGGGTCCCTTGGTGCGAAGCTCGTATCACGCCGACGAGCAGCATACGGCGGCCTCCCTGGTGCTGGCCTAGTGCGAGGCGCCTGCTCTGTCTGACCGCTTTGAAATAGACGATACCCTTTGGGCTGAACGCGACGATGGCGTCGTTCGCTTTCATCGCAAGGTTCCCGGCGCCACTACTGATCCGGTCGTCCTGGAGGTGGCGTTATCCACCCTGCGCAATGTGACCTCCTGGGCGAACGAGGAGCGCGGAGTTACCGCTTTCTTCACGGGCCCAATGGCATCTCAGATAAGGGAGTCGGCCAGAGAGCTGGGACTGACGCCGGAGATGTTCGTCTGGTACGCTGTGAAGGCGTTCATGGAAGTGGGCTCTCATTCTCACTAACTCCTGGCCCGCTTGCAGTTCCCAAGAACGTCTTGACAAGCCCCAATCCAAATGAGATAAAGCGTCTAAATCCACCGATACGAGGGGGGAACATGTACGAGACCAATATGTACGAAGGCATGCTTGCGGAGACCATAACCATCAGAGGCTACAACGACGACCCGGTGTACACCTACTTTGCCAAGCCGCTTGGCCCGGGGCCGTTTCCCGGCGTAGTTCTGGTGCATCACCTGCCGGGCTGGGACGAGTTCTACCGTGAGACCGCCCGACGGTTTGCCCACCATGGCTACCTGGCTATTTGCCCCAACCTTTATCAGCGATTCGGCCACGGCACTCCCGACGACGTAGCTGCCAAAGTACGCTCTGAGGGCGGAGTGTCCGATGATTCCGTAGTCGCCGATTCAGCGGCTGCTATGCAGTACCTTCGCTCCCTGCCTATTCACAACGGCAAGGTGGGCATATTCGGCACCTGCTCCGGGGGACGCCAGGCCTTCCTGGTGGCTTGCCGCAGCGAAGGATTCGACGCCGTAGTCGAGTGCTGGGGAGGCCGCGTCGTGATGTCGCAGGACGAGCTTAGCCCTCAGCAGCCCGTTGCCCCCATCGACTACACCGCGGGCCTGTCCGCTCCGTTGCTGGGGCTGTTCGGTGAAGAAGACTCGAGCCCTACACCGGCACAGGTGGACCTGCATGAAGAAGAGCTGAAGAAGCACAACAAGGAGTACGAGTTCCACATGTACCCCGGCGCGGGCCACGGCTTCTTCTACTACGACAGGCCGGCATACCGCCAGCAGCAGGCAATGGACGGCTGGGGTAAGCTCTGGGACTTCCTGGGCAGGCATCTGGCATAGGAGACACGAACCATGTGCACAATGATTACTGAAAAGGCGCTGATGTCAGGCACTGCCAAAGGGCCAAAGGGCTGGTTCCCAGTGCGCCATGCAAACGTCTCCTTTGACCATCCCTTCAATGCTCCGCTTGACCATGCTATAAACATTGACTTTGTCAATGACAGCGAAGGCTTGGGCGCCAGGGTGGCCGTGGAGATCACCGCCGACTCGGCAAGGCGGCTGGTAAAGGCCATCCTCGATGCTTTGGAGCAGGGTGAGAAGTATCACCTTGAAGAGTTGGAGAGAGCCACTTCCGTACAAGAAGGATGAAGGTATGATGAATGAGCAAGTGAAGGTTGCAACGCTGGCCGGTGGCTGCTTCTGGTGTCTAGAGGCGGTTTTTGAGCAGGTGCGCGGGGTGGAAAGTGTGACATCGGGCTACGCCGGCGGACACGTGTCCAATCCGTCCTATGAACAGGTATGCATGGGGATTACAGGCCACGCAGAGGTAACGCAGGTGGTCTTCCGTCCGGACCAGGTTTCATATCGTGAATTGCTGGAGATATTCTTCTCCATCCATGACCCGACCACGTTAAACCGCCAGGGGCCGGACATCGGCACGCAGTACCGCTCGGCGATCTTCTTCCATGACGACGAACAAAAGGAGACTGCGGAAGCGTTGATTGCGGAGCTAACCAAGGCGCAAATCTGGGGCCTCTCCATTGTCACTGAGGTTGAGCCTTTGACGGTCTTCTATCCCGCGGAGGATTATCACCGGGAGTATTACCGTAGGAACTCCCGTCAGCCGTATTGCCAGGCCATCATCAGCCCCAAAGTCGCCAAGTTTCGCAAGCAGCACATGGACAAGCTGAAGCCCGAAGTGGCGCCGCAACGCGCTTAGCTAGCGGCGGCGTTGCAGGACGTAGGAAGCAAGCTCCATCAGTGACTGTCTCTCCCTGGTATCCGGGAGTTCCAGCAGCGTTCTCTTGGCTTGGTCGCAGAATTCGCCGGCCACTGCGTATGAATCGCTCAGAACGGAGGAGTTCCGCAGCATTTCAAGCGCGCGCTTGTGATTGGCTTCGGGATCTTCTCCTCTGAACAAAGCGCCTATCGAGTTGTCTTGTGGATAGCGCTCCATTAGCAGCAGGGCAGGCAGCGTGACCTTGCCTTCGATCAAGTCAAGTCCAACCGGCTTGCCCACCTCCTCTTCAGTCCCCTCGAAGTCCAGGATGTCGTCTATTATCTGGAACGCCATTCCCAAGTTGCGGCCATACTCAACGAAAAGCTGAACCGTTGACTCAGGCGCTCCGCTTAGAATAGCCCCGCTTTCCGCGGCCGTGCGGAACAGAGTTGCCGTTTTGTTGTATATGCGTTCCTTGTATTGATCGAGAGAGCAGTTGGCGTTGAAGGCGCTGAACGACTCCAAGATCTGGCCTGTTGAAAGCTCCATGATTGTTTCAGCGAAACGGCGGACCACTCTCACGTTGCCCGTGTCGCATACGTGCACCGCTGAAACGGCGAACATGAAATCGCCGAACATCACCGCAATGTTGTTGCCCCACAGGCTGTTCACCGTGGCGCGCCCACGCCGCAGCGAGGCATGGTCTACCATGTCATCGTGTATCAAAGAGGCTACGTGTAGGAGCTCTACGGCGGCGCCCATGGTTACCAGCAGCTCCTCACTTCCCGACTGCGTTCTTCCTGCTAGAAGCGTTATTGCCGGGCGCACCCGTTTGCCCGGAATCAAGGAGGTATGAGCAAGGAGTCCCTGCAAGGCGGAATTTTCCTGACCGGAAAGGGACTTTAGCTTATCTTCCACCGCTTCCAACTGCCGGTGTATCGGTTCGTATATGAAATCCAGGGCGCTCTGATCTGTCTTCAAGTTTGTCACTAGCGTACTATGGCCTCTTCCATGCGCCGCGTTTCTTCCTCGACAACTGAATCATCCAGCTTGGTGAAGAGCGCCTGCGGCGACGGCAGTTCAACCCCCGGCTCCGGCTGCTGAATAGACCAGCCATGGTCGTGAATCGTTCCCGGTAGGCCCAGGAGGGTATGTAATCGCTCTGCGCTGAAGGGCAGGTAAGGGTAGGTAATGGTCTTCAACGCGGAAATGGTATGGAGGGTTACCCAGAGGGTCGTGGCCGTCCTGTCTCGGTCCTCCTTCATGGTATGCCACGGCGCTTGCGAATCCAAGTACCGGTTGGCCTCTTGCGCCAGCGACATGGCGGCGCGAAGCCCCTCGCGGAATCTGGTCCTGGATATGTGCAACGCCGTCTCATTCAAGGCGTCATTGGCTTTGGCGATCAACGACTGGTCAACGTCGGTGAGGTCATGCGGTTGAGGCACTCTGCCATCGAAGCCACGCCGGATCAACGTGAGCGCCCTGTGCACCAGGTTGCCGTAAGTTGCCACCAGCTCATCGTTGTTGCGGCGCACGAATTCATCCCAGGTGAAGTCGGTATCGGAGGTTTCCGGCATGCTCGCTGAGATGTAGTACCGCAGTGGGTCTGGCTCGTATCGCTCCAGATAATCGGTTACCCAGACAGCGCGGCGCTCGCTCTTGGAGAACTTGCCGCCGTACATGTTTAGGTATTCGTTGGCAGGCACGTCGTAGGGGAGGCTAAGGCCGCTGCCGTACCCCATCAGTATCGCCGGCCAGATGATGGTATGGAAGGGGATGTTGTCCTTGCCCACAAAATAGTATCCCCTTGCCTCCGGGTCTTCCCAGAACTCCTTCCACGCATCCGGCTTGTTCTGCAGCGCGGCCCACTCCTTGGAGGCGGACAAATAACCTATTACCGCCTCAAACCAGACGTACACTCGCTTTTGCCCGTAGTCTTCCACCGGAACGGGCACGCCCCAGTCTATATCGCGGGTTATTGGTCTATCGTGCAGGCCTTCTTTGATATAGCCCTGCGTGAAGTTCAAGACGTTGGGCCGCCAGTGTGGTTGCCCCTGCACCCACTCCAGCAAATCGTCTTGCAGAGCGCTGAGGCGCAAGAAGTAGTGCTCCGATTCGCGGACCTCCGGCGTGGCCCCGCTGAGGCGACTGCGCGGATTCTTCAACTCCAGCGGGTCCATTGGCCTGCCGCAGTTGTCGCACTGGTCGCCGCGGGCCTTTTCGTAGGCGCAGAAGGGACAGGTTCCTTCCACGTAGCGGTCCGGGAGGAACCTGCGGTCGGCTTCAGAGTAGAGCAGGGGAGTAGTCTTCCTGACCGCAAGGCCCTTGCTCTCTAGAGTGAGGAAGATATCTTGGACTACTTCCTTGTGGTTCTCGGTGCCCGTGCTGGTGAACAGGTCGAACGTGATGCCCAGCTTCTCCCATGTCTCGAGCTGGGAGGGGCGATACTTGTCCACGACCTGTTGCGGGGTTAACCCCTCTTCTTCAGCGGTAACGGTTATGGGCGTGCCGTGTTGGTCGCTGCCCGATACCATGAGCACCTTATTGCCCTTCAGCCTGTGGTACCGCGCGAAGATGTCCGCGGCCACGTAGCAACCCGCCAGGTGACCCAGGTGAACGCGACCGTTGGTATACGGCCAGGCTACGGCAACAAGAATCTTTTCAGCGGCCAATTTGCCTCTCTTCTGAGTGGAATGCGGCTTATTCTAGCATAGACATACCCGGCAACGTCTCCGGGTTATCCTACAGCTCCAGCCATAGGTCGTAGATCTGCCGCCTGGATAGACCATACTCGGTTGATATCTGGGCCATAGCTTCTTTCACGGTAATTCCCGCTTCCTTTAGCTCTTGCAATTTCCTGGCTGCGCCTTCCAAGTCCACGGTAGCGTGGGCCGGCTTGGCTCCTTCTACAACCATGGTAAACTCGCCTCTTGGCCGAGTAAAGTGAGCCGCCGCTTCCGATAGCGTGCCGCGGTATATCTCCTCGTAGAGCTTGGTTAACTCACGGCACACGGCCACTTTGCGATCACCCAGAACTTCGGCCATATCTTGCAAGGAGGCCTTCAGCCGGTGGGGAGCCTCAAAGATGACCAGCGTATAAGGCTCGCTGGCTACCGCGGTGAGCGCTTCACGGCGGGCCTTTGGCCTGTTAGGCAGGAAGCCCAGGAAGAGGAACCGGTCCGCGTGCATGCCGGAGACGGCAAGCGCCGTGGTGACGGAGGAAGCTCCCGGCACCGCCGTCACAGTGAATCCGGCCTCCACTGCGGCGGCGACCAAATCGCGGCCCGGGTCGCTGATGGCAGGCACTCCGGCCTCGGAAACCAGGGCGACGTCGTCTTTAAGCAGAGCGTCCAATATGTATGGTATGCGCGAGCTCATATTGTCTTTGTAATAGCTGATCAGCGGCGTTTCTATGTTGTAGCGACGCAGGAGTTTCCGGGTGGTTCTGGTGTCCTCCGCCGCTATCAGGCTCACATCCTCAAGCACCTGCAGTGCTCTCAAAGAGATGTCTTGAAGGTTACCAATGGGAGTTGCTACTAAGTATAGGGTAGTCACTTCTTCTGAGACTCTTACGTTGTTACAAGTGGCTATGTTACTATTTATATAGCGTACTTAGCGAGGGGCATCATGGAAGAGCAGACAGTCCAACGTCCACCTCAAGTTACGAACCGAGCAGGCCTTTTTATTGGCCTTGTCTCCGGTCTCATCATGACCCTGGTCATGGTAGCGCTGAGGTTTGCTTACGAAACCCCCGTCCTTCCCGAAATCATTGCTGATTGGCTTACCAGCGTAACTCCGCCGGAGATCTTTGACTTCGTATTGGAACATCTGCAGGTGGCGGCTAAACCCCTGATGTTTTCTACTCTGCTGGTAACCCAGGTGTTTGCCGGTGGAATATTGGGCGTGGCCCACGTTAGCTACTCCTCCAAAACGCCCTTCTTGCCGGAAAGCAGTTGGATAAAAAGCCTCATCCTGGCAACGGTTATATGGCTCATTTTCATGATCGTGGCTTCACCAATTATAGGCGCGGGGCTATTTGGCGTATCTCTGGCTGATGGCCCGTTGGGCTATGTGTCCATAACCTACGTCTCTTTCCTTGCCTTCAGCGCTACTTTGGTTGAGCTGCATCGGATAGCCGTGGCGCGTCTTAGCCCGGAACCGGTGTCCGGGCGGCGGGAGTTCATGAGAAGGGCCGCTTTCTTTGGACTGTTCGCCGCAGTTGGGGGATTGGCCGTAAGGACCATCTTTCAGAACACCTCAGCCGTCACCCCGTCTACGGTAGCTAGCGTTCAGGGCATGCCCCCTGAGATCACTCCTAACGACGATTTTTACGAGGTGTCTAAGAACATAGTGAACCCCAGTGTGGACGTGATTGACTGGAAGCTGGAATTTGCAGGGGACTTTGGCAAACCGATGTCTCTGACATATGAGGAGCTTCAGGCCCTTCCCTGGCAGGAGGAGTACGTCACGCTGACTTGCATCAGTAATCGCATAGGCGGCGGACTCATTGGCAACGCCCTGTGGCGAGGGGTCAAGTTGAGCACGCTGTTGGAGATGGCCGAAATGCCCTCCAGCGTTGAGAGGCTGGCTTTCCACGCCGCAGACGGGTACGTAGATAGCTTCCCAACGGATTATGCCTTGCGTGATGACACCATAGTTGCCTACCTGATGAACGGTGAGCCTCTCACGGACGGCCATGGATTCCCGGCCAGAATCATAGTCCCCGGTTTGTACGGCATGGAAAACGTAAAGTGGCTCACCAAGATAGAGCCTGTACCGTTGTCGTTCAGGGGCTACTGGCAGCAAAGAGGATGGGCCGACACCGCCATCATTCAAACGATGTCCAGGATAGACGTTCCCGCCCGCAACGCGGACCTTCCGGTAAACGATGAATCGTTTGTTGGCGGGGTGGCATTCGCCGGTGACAGGGGCATCAAAATGGTGGAAGTAAGCCTTGACGACGGCGAAACATGGCAGACCTGCGAGTTCAGTAAGCCGCTTTCGCCCTATACATGGGTGCTCTGGACAAGAGATTGGACGCCCACCGATCCGCAAAGGGTCAACCTGGCGGTCAGAGCCACGGATGGCGAGGGAAATACCCAACCCGCCAGAATCACCAGAGCGCTGCCTAACGGTGCCGAAGGATGGCACCGCATTACGGTGTCCGTAGTAGCTTGACCGCCGTCACTGAGAAGCTCAGACAGCGCAACCGCACCCCCATCTTCGTTTGCGACTTCTCGCCGCCGCGCGGCGCGGACTTCTCCACGGTGGAGCACGTGAAGAGGGTCGGCGCCGACTTTGTGAGCGTGGCCTACAGCCCGGGCAGGTCGGTGCGCGTCGACTCAACCGCAATGGCACAGGTCATTGCTATCTCCGGCGAGCAGGATGTCATTTTCAGCTTAGCCCCCCGCGACATGAACAAGCTGGCTTTGCAGAACCACTTGCTGGGCGCGCAGGCGCTGGGACTGGAAAACGTGGTTGTGCTGGGCGGTGATAAATTCACGCCACGCGACCGCGGCCTGCTGACTCGAGTCAACGATTACAGCTCCACGGGCCTGATCAAGGCCATCGGCGATTTGAATCAGGGAGAGGACTTCCGCGGCTTGAAACTGAGGGAACCTACCCAGTTCTGCATAGGCGCCGTGATCGATTTCGGCGCTTCCGACATCGAAAAAGAAGCCAGACTGACGGAGAGGAAGGTACGGGCTGGGGCACACTTCTTCTTTAGCCAGGCCTTTTACAGCGTTGAAGTGGCGAACCGTTTTTACGAGGCCTATAGCAACGTTGCCGGCGGCGATTTGATCCTACCCGTATTTTATGGTTTGCAGATACTGGAACGCGATGGCATTATCTTCGGCGACGTTCCAGCGCATTTGAGGAGTGACTTGGAAAAAGGTCGTTCGCCTTTGGAAATAGCCTTAGAGCAGCTTCAGAGCTATGTAGATGGGGGAATGGACTTGATCTATCTGATCCCGCCCATCCTCAAGGGCGGGCGGAGGAACTATGCCGCGGCCGAGCAGTTGCTCCTTCATGTCAAAGCTCAGGTGAAGCCATGACCGAGGCAATACGCGTAGAGAACCTGGTCAAGAAGTTCGGCAGCCTGGTCGCCGTGGACGACATCTCGTTTTCGGTGGAGCAGGGCGAGATTTTCGGCATACTCGGTCCCAACGGGGCGGGTAAGACCACTACTCTGGAGATCATAGAAGGGCTTCAGCAGCCCACAGGCGGACGCACCACCGTGCTTGGCATGGACAGCCATAAGGAAGGCCTGGCTGTCAAGGAGCGCATAGGAGTACAGCTTCAGGCGTCGGCGTACTTTGAATACCTCACCCTTACCGAAATCCTGGAGCTCTTTGGGAGATTCTACTCAAAGAAGACCTCTTCCCCGGAATTGCTGGATAGAGTGGGCCTCCTTGACAAAGCTAAGTCCACCATATCCAAGCTATCCGGGGGACAGAGACAGCGGTTTGCCATAGCCGCCACGCTTGTCAACGATCCGGAAGTGGTGTTCTTGGACGAACCCACCGCTGGACTAGATCCCCAGGCCAGGCGAAACCTCTGGGAGTTCATCCAAGACATCCATAGGGACGGCTGTACCGTGGTGTTGACCACCCACTACATGGAGGAAGCGCAGTTCCTTTGCCGGCGCGTGGCTATCATGGACCAGGCCAAGATTGTGGCCATGGACACGCCCGACAATCTGATACGCTCCCTGCCAGTACCCTACGAAATCAGGTTCACGGCCAGCAGCGCTCTGGAACAAAGCGACTTGGAGGAGTTGGATGGAGCACAATCCGTCCACCGGGACGAGGACGGATTGTGGCGTTTGGCATCTTCCGATGCCGCAAAAACCGTGGGCGCTTTGATGAGCTTGGGCCAAAACGGGGAGTTGACCCACCTGGAAGTGGCCCCTGCCAACCTGGAGGACGTTTTCCTGGCCATTACGGGACATCAGCTGAGGGATTGATGGAACCATGTTGCTGTCACTGACAATTGCCAATCTCAAGATGACCTACAGGAACAAGCAGGCCCTGTTCTGGTCGCTGGCGTTCCCCCTTATCTTTGTAACCGCGTTCGGCCTGTTCAACTTTGACGCCCCGCCCAACTCCACCATACTGGTCGTTGACCAGGCGCAAGACGCTGCGTCACAGGGCTTTATCCAGGCCATGTCGACGGTGGAGCATATCACCGTAGAGGAACGGTCGGATGCGTCGGCCGCCCGTAGAGAATTGGAAGACGGCGATTTCAGCTACCTGTTGATCATTCCCGACGGTTTACTGGAGAGAATCTCTCAGGGCCAGGGAGCAGACCCTTCCAGCTTTTCCCTGATCTACGACAGGGGCAATAGCGGCGCACCCATTACTATAGGCGTGGTGCAACGTCTGGTGGAGGAGATGAATAAACGGCTGGCCAACGCTCCGACGCTCGTAGAGCTGCAATCTGAGGGCGTCCAAGCGCGGCAGTTGACCTACTACGATTTCCTGCTTCCCGGCCTAGTTGGAATGGGGATCATGAACTCCGCCATAGTTGGCATCGCGGCTTCAATGGCTCTTTACAGACAGCAAAGAATACTGAAGCGAATCTTGGCCACGCCTTTGAAAGTGCGCGTATTCTTTGCCTCTGAGGTCCTTGCCCACCTTGTAGTTGCCATAATCCAAGCGGCCATCATACTGGCCGCGGGGATTCTGCTCTTCGGAGCCAACATTTACGGCAACTTCCTCTGGGTGTTTGCCGTGGTTCTGGTTGCCAGCATAGTTTTCCTCAACATCGGATTCATCATTGGGGGCTTATCTAAGAACGTAGATGCCGCCGTAGGCCTGGCTAATGCCGTATCTCTGCCCATGATGTTTCTGGCAGGCGTTTTCTTCCCCAAGGAAGGCCTTCCTTGGATACTTTCCAACGTCGTTTCTTATCTGCCGCTGGCGCCCATGCTGGACGCCCTCAGGGGAGTTGCCCTAGAGGCCGAGCCATTTTGGAGTTACCCCTATGAGCTTGGCCTGCTCGGAGTCTGGATAGCCGTCAGCGCGGTGGTGGCCGTGCGCGTCTTCAGGTTCGAATAGTCTTACTTCAAGAGCAGCCGGATATCGTGGATTAGGGGTTCGGGGTCAAGGGTTAGGTCGGTAATCACGGAGCGCATCGTTCCGTCTTGGTCTATGAGGTAGACCGGCGCCGAGTGTGTAACCAGGTAAGCCGCCTGTTCGGAAAGCCCTTCGCTGCTGGCAAGAGAAGCTCTTGCCAGGTCGGTTCCCAAGCTCTCTATTGCGCCGCCTGAGTCGCCGGTTCGCTCCACCGCCACGTAGTACGCTTCCCACAGAGCCGATAGCTCCTCTTCAGATCCGGTCAGGAAAGACCACTTGTCCAGCATGTTTCGTTGTTCTGAGTAGGCACGGACTTGCTGCGGTGTGTCCCTGGCGGGGTCTACGGAAATGGCTATTATGGAGACACTGGCTGTGTCTTCGCCCAGGGCTTCGTGGGCTTTGGCGAGCGAGTGCGCCGTGAGGGGACAGATATCCGGGCAGTTGGTATAGAGAAACGTCAACGCAACCACGTTGCCCCGCTTGTCCGTCAGCGAGGTTTCCTCTCCGAACTGGTCTAGCAGCGTGAATTCCGGCGCAGGGTCCATGGCAGTGAGTTCGGTGCCCATGAAGGATGGCGCCGTCTGGGAACAGCCCGCCACCATTGCCGCGGTCAACACAGCCACCAACAGGGGAACCGCGCGTAGCCCGCGGGGCAAGAGCAAGCGCGCGGTCACAGATTTACCGAGCTGTCCACCATGACAGCCGTGAAAAGAAGCGCCAAATAGAGCAGCGAGTATAGGTACAACTGTCTGGCCGCACGTTTTGTCTGGTCTCTGAGCAGTCTGGCCACGTAGAAGAGCAGTATCGCTCCCAGCATGGTGGCGCTTACAGCGTAAATCAGGTCCACGGCCTGTGCCGTAACGAAGACCAAGCTAATGGCGACCAGTATCAGGCTGTGCATGAGAATCGCCTTTGCGGTTGCGTGTTCACCGGCCACCACCGGTAGCATAGGGACCCCGGCTTTGGCGTAATCGTTCTTTAGGAGGAGCGAAAGCGCCCAGAAATGGGGCGGCGTCCAGAAGAAGATAATGGCGAAGAGGTACAGCGCTGGCAGGTCCAACCCTCCGGTGATTGCAGCCCAGCCTACTACGGGCGGCACAGCGCCCGCGGCGCCGCCGATCACTATGTTCTGCGTCCAAGTTCGCTTCAGCCACGCTGTGTAGACAAGGGCATAGAAGAGCGTGGCGCCTAATACCAGCAGCGCGCTTAGCAGGTTTACCCACAGAGCCAGAACGCCAAAGGCCACCACGTTCAGTCCTATTCCCATCCACAGCGCATGTTTTGCGGGGATTCTATGGCCCGGCAGTGGACGCTGCCTCGTCCGGTTCATCCTGGCATCTATGTCGCTGTCCAGGTAATGATTGATAGCGTTTGCGCCGCCCGCGCCTAGAGATCCCGCGAACAGCACCAGCAGCGTAGTTCCTAGAGGCGGTACGCCCTGGGCTGCCAGAAACAAGCCGCCAAGCGCGGTTATCAACAGCAGCACAATTATCTTCGGCTTGGCAAGGGTGACGTAGTCTTTGACTGTTCCCAGATCCAACAACGTGGCTTTGGCCATTGTGGCCATGACTACAAGACCTCCCAACAGCGCCGTCGCCAGGCTCAAGTGCACCGCCCGAGCCGCTGCGGAGAACGCCGTCCAGGGATTGGCCGCCCCCGCCAGCGTTTGTACGACTACCAGGGCTCCCACGGCGACTCCCGTCATCCAGAGGACGGGCCGCTCTTGCCTGTGGCGCCAGGCCATGATGACTACTATCCCTGCCAGCACCGCTCCTGCTCCTGCTATGAGTCGGTGCAACAGGTGCAGCCAACCCAGCCCGACGTTGGGCGTCAGGCCGCTGTCGCACAGCGGCCAGCTGGGACAAACCGACCCGGCTCCACGCCCCACTATGTACGACCCTGACAGGATGACTACAAAGGTGGCTATGGCCGCCGCCGATGCCCACGAGAACAGCTTCTCGTCGCTCTGTCCTGGGGTGGTGCGGGTCCTGTATCCCCACACCAGGCTGACCATGAGCAAGGCGAAGATGGTTTGGGCGGTGGCAAGATGCAGCGTTCTCAGGTCGGGGTGCAGCTCTGTCAACACCGTGGCTCCACCCAGAGCGCCCGCGACGCCCACCAGAAATACAGTTACGGCAAGGATTGCCACCAGGGGGTTGAATCTCCGCTGGTTCCATGCCGCCGTCACCGCAGTGGCCAGGACAATTATTCCCGTGCTGCTGGCCACCAGCCTGTGCGTGTATTCGATGAGCGTGTGAAATTCAAATGGAGGGATCAGCTTGCCATGGCATAGGGGCCAGTCCGGACATCCCAGGCCGGAACCGGTTATTCGTACGATTCCGCCCAGGGTTATCAAGCAGAAGACCGCTATGGAAGAGGCGATTATTAGAGCTAGGAGCAGGTTGCTGGCTGGCTTGAATTGCCCGCCGGTTTCGTGCGAAGTTAGCTCAGGTCTTGGTAGATTGGTAGTAGCCGAATCGGACATTCGCATCAAAAGGTCGTAACCGCAATCAGTCCATGTAATATATCACAGGCCGCGTACTCCTCATATCAGGTTATTGAAGAGCCGGAAATCCTTGACGCAGATTCACGCAGTTGGTATTCTTCACCGTGATTGGTCTATTTTTCACAAAGTGACCACTGTTTTGTCAGATATTAGGATACTGAAGATACATGTGGCGTGACGTTACCAAGCTGAAGGTGTTGCTTCTGCTTTTGGGCCTAGCGCTCATAGCCATAGGATGCTTTCCCTCCCATCCGCAGTCTACCTTTGAAGCCGCCGGCCCCGTAGCTCAAGAACAGCTGGACCTTTTCTACATCATATTCTGGGCCGCCGTCTTCGTCTTCGTGGTAGTGCAGGGGGCCTTGGTCTACACCATCTTCAGGTTCCGCCGCCGCGCCGGAGCGAACGGCCTGCCCAAGCAGACCCACGGCAACACCAGGCTGGAAGTGGCTTGGACAATTGCTCCCGCCATAGTACTCGCCATTATTGCCGTGCCTACCGTCGACACAATCTTCAGCACGGCCAATGTCCCTGAAGGGGAAGTGCTTAATGTCACTGTCACCGCGCATCAGTGGTGGTGGGAGTTCGACTACCCGGACTTGGGCATTTCCACTGCCAATGAGCTGAACGTACCCGTGGGCAAGAACGTGGACGTGATCCTGGAGTCCAAGGACGTTATTCACAGCTTCTGGATACCCAAACTGGCGGGCAAGGTTGATATTGTGCCCAACAACTCCAATACGATGTGGTTCAGAGCCGACGAATCGGGTGAGTTCTATGGCCAGTGCGCCGAGTTCTGCGGCACCGCCCACGCTCAGATGCGATTCCGTGTTTTCGCGCAGCCTCAGGGTGAGTTCGATGCCTGGGTAGAGGGAATCAGAGCCGAACCCGGGGAGGTCACGGGTCTGGCCGCTCAGGGAGCGGACCTGTTTGTCAACAAGGGGTTCGAGGGCACGCTGAAAGGGGAGGCCGTTATCGGGCAGCGCTGCGCTATCTGCCATACCGTAGAGGGCCAGCCAATAAGGGGTGACGTTGGCCCCAACCTGACCCACGTAGCCAGCAGGAGTACCCTCGGTGCCGGCATAATGGACAATAACGAAGAGAATCTGAGAAAATGGGTGAGCAATCCCGCGGATGTCAAGCCCGGGGTGGGGATGCCCGATCTAAACATATCCGGAGAGGAGTTGGACGCCTTGGTGGCGTACCTACAGAGCTTAAAGTGAAGCGGTTATTGATTCTTGGAGGTCGGTAATGGCGGCAGTCACTAGCCATATACCTTGGATACTGAGAAGGCCTACCACAACCACCGGCTGGGTGGGATGGCTTGTAACTGTTGACCACAAGCGCATTGGAGTCCTTTATGGCGTGACCGCCGTAGTCTTCTTCCTCATCGGCGGAATAGAGGCGCTGACCCTCAGATTGCAGCTCGCCTCCTCGGAGAGCTCCCTGGTCAGCCCGGACGTGTTCAGCCAGCTGTTTACCATGCATGCGCTGACCATGATCTTCTTGGCCATAATGCCGCTGAGCGTCGCTTTCTTCAACATCGTTGTCCCGTTGCAGATAGGCGCAAGGGACGTCGCTTTTCCCCGCCTCAACGCATTGAGCTACTGGGTATTCCTCTTCGGCGGAATACTGCTGAACGCCGGCTGGTTTATAGGGGCTGCTCCCGGAGCGGGATGGTTTGCATATGCCCCCTTGACCGATACGGCCTTTGACGTGGGCAGCGGTATGGACTTCTACGTACTTGGCCTGCTGGTGCTCGGCACCTCCTCCATGGCCGGCGCGTTCAACTTCATTGTAACCATCATAAATATGCGCGCACCGGGCATGACCCTCATGCGCATGCCCGTATTCACATGGATGACGCTGGTCACCTCCTTCTTGCTGGTCACTGCCATGCCGGTCATCACCGTTGCCCTTATTCAACTGGGATTCGACAGGTTCGTTGGCACCAACTTCTTCAATCCCTCCGCCGGCGGCGACCCAGTCCTTTGGCAACATCTCTTCTGGGTCTTTGGCCACCCCGAAGTGTACATTCTGATACTTCCTGCCATGGGTATCGTTTCTGAGGTGTTGCCTACCTTCTCCAAGAAACCCCTCTTCGGGTACCCGTTCATAGTGCTGTCCGGCGTGTTCATTGGGTTCATGGGCTGGGCCGTGTGGAGCCACCACATGTTTACCGTGGGACTTGGCCCGGTGGCCAACGCCACGTTTGCAATCACAACCATGCTGATTGCGGTGCCCACTGGGGTGAAGATATTCAACTGGATAGGCACCTTGTGGGGAGGTTCCGTACAGCTCTCCACTTCCATGCTCTTTGCGATAGGTTTCATTGTTCTCTTCATAATTGGAGGTTTGAGCGGCGTCACCCACGCCTCACCTCCGGCCGACGCCCAGCAGCAGGACACCTACTACATAGTGGCCCATCTCCACTACGTGCTCTTTGGCGGTTCCATCTTTGGCCTGTTTGCCGGCATCTACTACTGGTTCCCCAAGGTGACGGGCCGCATCATGAATGAGGGTCTGGGCAAGCTCAACTTCTGGGTGCTCTTCATAGGCATGAACCTGACCTTTGCCCCCATGCACTGGCTGGGCTTGGACGGCATGCCTCGCCGAATAAACACCTACGATTCCAGCATGGGGTGGGATTTCTGGAACCTCTTCGCCACCGTGGGAAGCTGGGTGATAGCGCTGGGAGTGCTGATATTCGTCTGGAACTTCTTCACAAGCCTTCGCAAAGGCAAAAAGGATGAGACCGGCGATCCCTGGGATGGCAGAACACTGGAGTGGTCGATGTCCTCACCGCCGCCGCCCTACAACTTTGCCGAGATACCCACGGTTCACGGCAGAGACGCTTTCTGGGATAGGAAATATACCGAAGGCCCGGATGGCAGGGCCGTCCCCATACCGGCCGGAGCCGCCTCAAACGGGGGGCATTCCGATGCTGGACATGGCATCCACCTGCCCGGTCTGTCCTACTTCCCGCTAGCAACGGCTTTGGGCATGGTAGTTGCAGCCTTTGGGATACTTATCCATCCTGTCGTTATTGTAGTTGGCATCCTGGTTATGATGTTTGGCATCTACGGTTGGGCCTTTGAACCGGCCGATCCTGAACCCGGCTCCGAGAGTCATTAAAGAGGTGAATAGTTGGCAGAGGCCCTAGCACACTCCGAACACCCCCAGACCACTACAGGCCTGGACCATCGCAAGATGGTCATGTGGGCCTTCCTTGGTTCGGATACCCTGTTTTTTGGCTCGCTCATTGCGACCTATCTGCTCTACAAGGGCAAGAGTATAGAAGGCCCTCAGCCCTACGAGGTGTTCAACATACCGTACACCTCCGTAAGCGCCTTTGTACTGCTCATGAGCAGCTTGACCATGGTGCTTGCCCTTGCCGCCATTCAGAAGGGCGACCAGCGCGGCCTCAAGATCTGGTTGCTGGCTACGGCATTGCTTGGCGCGGTCTTCCTTGGTGGACAGTACTTCGAGTTCACCTTCTTCATTGAGCACAACGGTCTCACCTGGACAGAGAATCTGTTTGGCACCACCTTCTTCGTACTCACCGGCTTTCACGGAGCCCACGTAACCGTTGGCGTGATCATTCTCCTGTCGTTCTTCGTTGTGGCGTGGAGAGGCAGGTTGAAGCCCGAGCAGCACTTGAACATAGAGCTTGCCGGTTTGTACTGGCACTTTGTAGACGTAGTCTGGATTGTCATATTCACAGTGGTATACCTGGTAGAGGCGCCCAATATTGCAGCTTAGGTGAAGAAGAGTCCTACATGAGCACAACCGCACATACAAGAGAGGCAGGCCACCCCACACCGGCTAAGTACGTAGCCATAGCCGTCATATTGTTCGTCGTCACCGTCGTAGAGGTGGCCATCGTTTACCTCGACCTTGTTACCGCTTTTCTTATATCGGCTCTCATTGTGCTTTCCGCGGCCAAATTTACGCTGGTGGCCATGTTCTACATGCATTTGAAATTTGACAGCAGGCTCTTTTCCGCCTTCTTCGTGGGGGGCATGTTGCTCACCACCGGTGTGATACTGGCCTTGATGGCCCTCTTTGGACTCTTGATTACGTAGGTAATATGGACAAGAAAACACTACAAGACCGCATAATGTCCGCCATATGGGTGCCCGTGCTTGTAATGATTGCCACGGCTATCATCATCATTGGCATAGGAGAGTTGCTCCTTGCCCTGGCTGAGGTCCAGGAGAAAGTGACCATCGGCGGTATACTGGTGAAGGAACCGTGGGCTGTGCTCGTAGCGCTGCTCCTCGCCGCCGCGATTCTCGCTGGCGCAGCGTTTCTGGCAAAGGGCGGCCGCGACGACTCATCTTCTTAAGCCCACGGGCTTTGCGTACGGACGGGTAGGGTAGTGGCAGATACAAACCTCTGGCTCCAGTGGCATTTTCATCCCGACATTGTCCTGGGCATCCTGTTATTGCAAGGCGTATATCTGTTGGGCGTCACCCGACTGCGAAGCCGATTGGGCAGCACTCAACCCGTTGAAGCCAAGCGCGTTATCTTCTTCTCGGCCGGGATGCTGTCCATGTACCTGGCGCTCTCCTCTCCCATTCATCACCTGGCCGACAATTTCCTGTTCAGCGCCCACATGGTGCAGCACCTAATACTCATTCTTGTCATGCCTCCGTTGCTGCTGGCAGGGACGCCGCCCTGGCTGATCAGGCCGCTTTTCCGCCACAACCTGGTTCTGTCCGCGGCGCGCTGGCTCACCCGTCCCGTACAGGCGTTTGCCATATCTGGCTTTGTTCTTGCCGTATGGCACCTTCCCGCGTTCTACGACGCTACGCTCCAGTCGCACGGCATCCACGTCCTGGAGCACCTCATGTTCATGGTCAGCGCCGTCATCATGTGGTGGCCCGTGATGAGTCCCCTCTCCGAGGTGCCCAGATCCAGCTATCCCATGCAGATGGTGTACCTGTTCCTGCTCACGCTTCCTGCCGGCTTCATAGGCGCCGCCATCACCTTCTCGCCGCGAGTGCTGTATCCGTTCTACGCCACCGTGCCCAGGCTTTGGGGTTTGGATGTCATATCGGACCAGCAGATAGGAGGCCTGATCATGAAGCTTCCCGGAGCGCTGGCCTTCTTCATAACCATGGGCGTGGTGTTCGTTCTGTGGTATCAGCGAGACCAGAAGGGCTATACCGACGTTGTGGAAGAGCTGGAGTCGCCGCAGCACGCCACGCCGCAGGCTGAGCTCGCCGAAAGATAACGTCTCCTCACCTAGCGCTAAAGGGTCGGTTTGTATTGACGCTCCATCCTGCCTGATGCTACTCTGAAATATAGACCGGGCATCGTAGTAGGGGTGTAGCTCAGCTGGTAGAGCAGCGGTCTCCAAAACCGCAGGTCCGGGGTTCGAATCCTCGCGCCCCTGCCAAAGGGACAAACCCGTGCCGAGGTGGTGGAATCGGTAGACACGCTGTCTTGAGGGGGCAGTGCCCGTGAGGGCGTAGGAGTTCAAATCTCCTCCTCGGCACCAGAAATAGGATGGCGACGTAGCCAAGTGGTCTAAGGCGGGGGTCTGCAAAACCCCTATTCGGCGGTTCGAATCCGCCCGTCGCCTCCAGCAATCGATGGGACCGCCGTACCCGCCTGCATCGGACAGGCCGCTGGTACGGCGGTTTTCCGTAAGGTAACATTTAGACGCGCACCGCGCCGGGGTGGCGAAATGGCAGACGCGGCGGACTTAAAATCCGCTTCCCGCAAGGGAGTGTGGGTTCGAATCCCACCCTCGGCACCAGAAAATACCTCTTTTTGTCTATACAAAAAGACTTGACAAACCGCTAATTGTATGTACAATCTGATATGTACGAATGGGACTAAGCAAAGAACCAAGCCAATATCGTAGCGGGGCGTCCCGGCTTTGAAGCCGTAGAGGACTTCGAATGGGATACGGCAATGATCTTCTCCAACCCCCGCCACGGTGAGTCTCGTTGGTGCGTCATTGGATATATTGGAGACCGCTTGCACTTCGTTGTGTACACCCGTCGCGACGATAGAAGGCGCATCATCAGCCTGCGAAGAGCGAGCAAGAAGGAGGAGAGGTATTATGCCGAGGCTTAAACCGGGCCACATAAGCCCCACAGACCAAGAAGAAGCCGAAATACAGCGGCACATCGCCGAAGACCCGGACGCCCCGGAGATGACCGATGAGGACTGGGCCCGCGCCCGTCCCGCCATTGAGGTAGACCCGGAACTGGTGGAGTGGTCCCGCCGCAGGCGCGGCAAGCAGAAAGCCCCGACCAAGCGGTTGGTATCCATCCGTTTGGATGAGGACATTGTGAACCACTTCCGATCCGGCGGGCCTGGCTGGCAGACCCGGCTCAACGATAGGCTGCGCCGGGACGTCTTGGCCGTTAGAGAAGAGGGGCCGGCAGCACCGTATTATGCAGGGGAGGATGGGTCTATTCCAGGCGCTTCCGAGGGGGAGGGCACTATGAAACCTATGGCGAAAGGCGATAGAGGCGAAGGCGACGAGGGCAACAACCCCAAGAAGTGAGGGAATCGGGGGAGATGGATAAATGACTCACTCCGAAGAGAGTAGGTTCGACTTCCCAGTGCCAAAACGTAGACGATGCAACAATGACAACAAAATGCGCAGAACCGCTATGTAGAGCAAAGCCAGAACATCATGGTGTTTGCAACTGGCACAACATAGTTTGGAGCGAACGGCTTACTTATGGGTTAGAACGAGCGGTACAAATCACTGTTGAGCGCACGGGAGTAGATGTTGATTGGGTAGGCCATGAACAAGGTACTCCAATACCGAGACCGAGTTATGAATTCTATAGCAAGAAGATTAGAGACGAGAGCCCTTATGCCAGGACTCGCCTCTTGGTATTACTCGTGGTTCTCACGCTTGTTATACTGCTAGCTTTCGTTGTCACCGGAGACTGGTAACCCAACATTAGGTATTCTCATCTCAAGCTTACCGCTGCCGCATCCTTAGTTTGAAATAGAGCGATCCCAGTAGGGCAATCACCAAGCCCGCTACTGAGCCAACCACGACTCTCCCGATCCCTTTCATTAGACGCTCAGTTTCAAAGTCAAATGCCCAAAGCACTCCTAAACATGTGCCCAAAATCGCACCTACCACTAGAATATGCCACTCATTCACACTCGGCCTCCTGAACAATGATTGCCAGAGGATGGCACACTACTAAATGAGCGTGGAACGGGTCAAGGTGTGGGATATGTGGTATGAGATATGGGGAAACGCAGACTCAGAGGTGCAGCAATCTTCTCAGCCGCTCAAGGAATGACCTAGGGGCTGCGTTCTGCGTTGTCCGGCGCTTGCCTTCTTGACGCCATTCGTGGGCTTGGCGCTCATCATGCTGGCCCTTGCGCTTGTCGGTTCCTAAGAGGGCTCGGGCGCTGTTCCTGCGCCCCATCCTGTGCAAACGGTCGGCAGCTACAGACTCCCAATCTCTTCTCGGGCCTGGTTGTCCTATCATGCCACACCCTCCATTGCTTCCATCGGGAACACCATCATAGCACAATGAAACGGGCGGCTACTCTTGCCGCAGTAGGAGCTGCCCAGACCCTACCCCGGCTCAACTAACGTCAGCACCCGCATCGGGTTGTCGAACATCATCTTGATGGCCTGTTCCGCCGTTACCCCCAGCGTGAGCAGGTAGGGTACGAACTTCTCCATGACGAACGAGTACCCCGTGCCGCCGTACGCCTTCAGGTGTATCTTCATGCACACGTCCTGCGAAAGCAGTATCCTGTCTTCGTAGCCCGCTTCTATCAATTGTGGTATCGCCTCCGCCACCAGAACGTCGCCCGCCGACTGGTACACCCGGTTCAGGTTCGTATCGTAGATGTAAGAGTACCGCGCCACCGGAGCGCCTACTCGACCCAGCGTGTCGAACTGGATGTACGTGCCCATCTTCAGCAGCTCCAGCAGCAACGGCACGTCTCCCGCGTAGGTGTTGCTGTGCCCGAATATTACGCGATTCAGATCGGCTCCTTCCTCTCCCAGGATGCCCGCCACCTCCAGCTTCTCTCTGTCCGTGCCGCCCTGGTGGAACGATATGGCAGCGCCGGTGGCTCTGCTCGCCCGCGCCGATGCCTTGATGCTCTTTATTTCGTTTGGCGTGAGCGGGTTGCCGTTTATTCCTACCTCTCCAATGATCCCGGACTTTATTCCCGTGCCGTTCACGCCCACCGTGATGTCTTGCACTATTTCGCTCGTCAGGTCTTCCACCGTCCGCTCGTCCATGTCAACGGGATGATAGAACTTCTGGTACCAACCTGATCCCATCACAACGTTGAGGCCGGTAGCGTTCGCCATCCTCCGCAAGGCCTGCGGGTCTCTTCCCAGGCCGATGTTCGTCACGTCGACCACGGTTCCGCCGCCGCTGTTCTTGAAGTACTGCAGCTCGCGTACCGCCACGTCTTCGTCGGTCAGCATGTAGTTGTCCTTCATGTGCTTGCGTTCGCGGGCCAGATGCAGGTTCTCCAACGTCAGCTTCTGGTCCCATATCTCAACGTCCGTGGCCGGGGCGTTGAATCCAAGCGTCTTGTCGCGCCAGAAGTCGATGAATATGTGCTCATGCATTATGGTGGCGCCCAGCTGTTCGGGATCCATGGGGCCGTTTACCGTGATAACTTTGCCCGCCATGTTCGTTTGGGTCTCCGTGCTCGTCATGTCAGCCCTCCTTGGGAGCGTTCCTTCGCTGACTATATCCGACAATCCATGGTCAATCAATCATCGATCTGTGGTGCCTGCCGTTCTAGCCACGCGATTGCTCAGCCTATGGCAAACTCCTCTGTCTTGATGATAGATTACCGTGCAGAATCCAACACATCCATGCGGAGGTAAAGCCAATGCAAGCAGCCCGTGTCGTCGGTCCCCAGCAGCTACAGTTTGACGACATCCCAATGCCTGAAGTCAAAGACGGCCAGGCGCTGATACAGCTCCAGAAACTCTCCGTCTGCGGCAGCGACTTGCGCATCTTCGATAGAGTCCTGCCGGAGGAGCAGTACCCGTTGGAACACGGCAGGCCGTGTCACGAATGCGCCGGTGTCATCGTGGAAAGCCGCACCGATGACCTCTCGGTGGGCCAGCGCGTGATAGTGCTTCCTTCCACCAGCGCGGGCCTGGTTGAATACCTTGCCGAACCGCCTAGCCGCGTAATTCCTCTCCCCGACGATGGAGACCTCTCCACGTGGGTTATGTGTCAGCACATGGGTACGGTGATGTACTCCTGCGACCGGTTGGGCAGCGTGCTTGGCAAGCGGGTAGTGATCATGGGCCAGGGGCCCATTGGGCTGAACTTCACCTACTGGATGGCCCTGCAGGGAGCCAGGCAAGTCATCACGGTTGATTTGCTGGACTATAGATTGGAGGTCTCCAAGCAACTGGGCGCCACGCATACGATAAATTCGTCCAGGGAGGATGTCATCGGTGCGGTGGCTGAAATCACCGGCGGGAGTCAGGCCGACATAGTGATTGAGGCCGCCGGTGAGGCTGAGACCATCAACCTGATGTTCCAGGTCATCCGCAAGCTGGGCCTGGCTGTGCTGTTCGGGCAGCCTCACCATGAGGACGTGCTTCCCATCAACTACGATGCGATGATGAGCAGCCTTGCCACCATCCTGCCTACAATCAGCTCCAGGCCGCCCAACGACCCCACAAGCCACATCAAGCACTGCGTGGACCTGGTGGCTCAGAACAGGCTTAACCTGGAGCATCTGGTGACCCATACACTGCCATTTGCGGAGGCAAATGAGGCCTTCCAAATGTACAGTGAAAAGCGGGACAACGTCCTCAAAGTGGTGATGGAGCTCTAGCAGCCGGACAACCGTATAGACAGTACTCTGTCCAATCCGGCAAGGTCTTTGTGTCTGCTGGTTGTCGTGCTAGGCCAGTAGCTGGTGGCTGTCATCTCGACCACCTCCATTTGGTGCGGGTCCATCTCCAGTAGGATAACACTGTTGCCCTGCAACACGCGGCGCGCTTCTCCCAGGAGCCTCCGGATCAGACTAAGGCCGTCGTCACCGCCGTCCAACGCCTCTCGTGGTTCGAATATGCGTATCTCAGGCTCCAGAGATGGAATAACGGCGCTGCTCACGTAGGGTGGGTTGGCTATCAACATGTCTATCGGCCCTAGAAAGCAAGACAACAGGTCGCAGTGCATAAACTCTATGCGATTCCGCAGACCGTGGCGCTCGGCATTGGCCTGGGCCGTAGTCAAGGCCTGCCGTGAGATGTCAGTAGCACGGATATCCACGTTGGCCAGGTGTGACGCCAAAGCTACAGCTATTGCGCCGCATCCCGTGCCCACCTCTACTATTCTCAACGGCCGACTTGGCATCTGCTTGGCCAGACGTATAGCCTCGTCCACCAGTATCTCCGTCTCCGGTCGGGGAATGAATACGCTGGGGTTTACCTCTAGAGACATTCCGTAGAATTCACGGTAACCCAGAATGTAGGGCAGGGGCTCACGGGTAAGTCGCCGCGCCAATAGCTTATCTACCGTTTGCATGCCGAAACCTGCCACGTCTTCATTGAAAGACGTGTACAGGGCGGCGCGGTCCATTCCAAGGGCCGCGCCCAGCAGGAGCTCAGCCTCCAGAATGTGTTCGGCTATTCCCGCGCTGTGCAGCGACTTGCTTATGTTGAGAACCGTTTCACGGACCGTGATTGTTTCAGAGGCTTTCCATTCGCTGACTTTGCTCATATTCTCTGAGGGGCTCGACAACCGGCGCCATCTCGCCGTCTAAGATGGACTGTATGTTGTGGAAGCTCTTGTTGATCCTGTGGTCTGTAATTCGGTCTTGGGGGAAATTATAAGTCCTGATTTTCTCGGAGCGTTCTCCGGTGCCAACCTTGCTCCGTCTTTCCTGGCTAAGGCTCTCTTGCTGCTCTCGCTGTGCTTTGTCAAACAAGCGCGCTCTGAGTACGTTCAACGCCTTCTCTTTGTTACGCAGTTGCGACCTTTCATCCTGGCACACGGCCACTATTCCGGTGGGCAGATGGGTAACGCGCACCGCGGTGGCAACTTTATTCACATTTTGTCCGCCATGACCGCCCGCGTGAAATATGTCTATTCTAAGGTCTTCATCTTTGATATCAATGTCAACCTCTTCCGCCTCCGGGAGGACGGCCACGGTGGCTGTGGACGTGTGCAATCTACCTGAAGACTCGGTAACGGGGACCCTCTGCACCCGGTGTGCGCCGCTTTCATACTTGAGGTAGCTGTATACGTCCCGGCCGTTGACCTGGAATATGATCTCTTTGAAGCCGCCAACCTCCGATTCGTGGGCATCGACCAGGTCAACTTGCCAGCGTTGAAGCTGAGCATACCGAGAGTACATCCGGTAAAGATCACCGGCAAAAAGCGAAGCTTCGTCTCCCCCGGTGGCGGCGCGTATCTCAACAAAGACGTTTCTTGTATCGGAAGGGTCTTTGGGTATGAGCGCCTGCTTCAGGTCCTTTTCAAGGGCGCTCCTTTTATCCTCCAGAGACGCGACCTCTTCCTTAGCCAGCGCCACCAAATCAGGGTCATCTGCTTCCCTGATCATGCTCTGCGTGTCTTCCAGTGAGTGCTGGATTTCAAGGTACTCTTTGTAGGAGTTGACTACCGGTTCCAGGCCAGCCCTCTCTCTGCTCAAGCTAATCAATCGTGCAGTGTCTACGGTTACGCTTGGACTCGCCATCAACTCATCGATTTCGTTGAGACGAAGCTCCATTTCGGCTAATTTGTCTAGCATCATCCTTCTCTTATGAACTTGGTATTCTAAGTTGTGGCAGCGTTTGTCAAGTAATCGACGATCTCAAGCATGGGTACTTCTCGCTGGTCGCTGTTGTCCATGTCCCGAACGCCCAGCTTACCTCTAGCCAGTTCATCTTCTCCGATGATTACGGTGAAACTTGCGTCCATAGTGGAAGCGTAGCGCATTTGGGCTCTGAGACTGCGGCTCGAGGAAGCAATCAGTACGGAAACGCCGGCTTCTCTGAGAGCGGCCGCGAGCTCCACACCTTTGCTCTGCGCCTCTTCTCCTAGACCCGTAATCACCACCGGCCTGGGCGATCTGTCGGGCAGCGTGACACCCTGACGCTTCAGATTAGCTATCAGGCGCTCTATACCGCTGCCGAACCCCACCCCCGGAGTGGCGGGAGCTCCCAATTGCTCGATTAGCCCGTCGTATCGTCCGCCGCCCAACACGGTGCTTTGGGACCCCTCTTCCGGGGGCTGGATCTCAAAAACGGTGCGGGTGTAGTAGTCCAACCCTCTAACCAGTCGATGATCCTCTTTGTAAGGTATCCCCAACTGTTTCAGATGTCCCCGCAAAGCGTCCCAGTGTTGCTGGCAATTGGAGCACAGGTTTTCGGCAGATGCCGGCGCGTTCTCTATAAAAGGCTGACAGCCGGTCTGCTTGCAGTCCAGCAGCCTCAAAGGGTTGCTGTCAAACCGCGTACGACAGTCGTCGCATAGCTGGTCCAGATGCGCTAGATAGTACTCCTTCAGCTTATTCAAGTAAGCGGGCCGGCATTCCTTGTCGCCTATGGAGTTAATCACAAGCGTCAGGTTGGTCAGTCCAAGGTTCCTGGTGAACGTCCAACCAAGCTGGATCACCTCTAAGTCCGCCAAGGGGCCGGCATCGCCGATAACTTCAATTCCAAACTGGTTGTGCTGCCGGAACCGGCCCGCCTGCGGCCGTTCATATCTGAATATGGGGCAGCAGTAGTAGAGCCGTACGGGCTGAGGCAGGTTGGACATGCCATGCTCAATGTAGGCGCGGCACACCGGCGCCGTGCCTTCAGGCCTCAGCGTCAAGGAATCTCCGCCCCTGTCTTCAAACGTGTACATCTCCTTTTGCACCACGTCCGTTTCCTCTCCAACCGTGCGCACAAAAAGTCCCGTAGCTTCGAAAACGGGCGTGTCGATTCTTTCGAACCCAAATGTGCGGCATACCAGTGCAGCCGTGTCCTCAACGTATTTCCGGTATTTCTGTTCCTGAGGCAACTGGTCCGACGTGCCTCTGGGTGCTCTGTACAAAGGAAGCCTCAAAGATAGGGTGTCAAATCAGAATACTCTAGGCATACGCCGTAGTAAAGACGGCAAACACATATGAGCCGTCTTCCTTGAATCAGCGACTCTCATATCCGTATGTCCGTACTTTGTCCCAGCCGACCAGTTAGGTTATACTTTGACTGTGCAGTCTAAGGTAGGGTGAAGGGTGCATTGAAGAATCTTCTTACAAAAGTGCAGAGCTACTTGCCGGACGATCGTGTAGCCTTTGTTTGCAAGGCTTACGATTTCGCTGCGGAGGCACACAACGGCCAGATGCGGCTTTCCGGCGAACCGTTCATAAATCATCCCGTAGAAACCGCACTATATCTAGCCGACTTGCACCTGGACTCCACGACGATAGCCGCTGCGTTGCTTCATGACGTCATAGAGGACTGCGACGTTTCCGTGGACAAGTTGGATGCTGAGTTTGGGGCAGAGGTCGCTCATTTAGTCGACGGTGTTACCAAGCTCAATCGGCTGGATCTCCGTACGTCTGATAATGACGATAGCGCTCAGATCAGGTCTGAAGGAGGGAACCAGGCCGCCAGCTTGCGCAAGATGCTGGTTGCAATGGCCCAGGACCTGAGAGTTGTGCTCATAAAGTTGGCGGACCGCCTTCACAACATGCGCACTCTGAAGTACGTGCCCTTGGACCGGCGGCTTGCTATTGCACAAGAGACTCTGGATATCTATGCACCGCTTGCCCATAGATTGGGTATGTGGGACATCAAATGGCGCCTGGAAGACATAGCTTTCCAGCAGCTTGAACCGGCGCGATATCGTGAGATATCCAAGCTGTTGTCCAAGACGAGAGACGAACGTGAACGCCACATAGGAGAGGTGCGCCAAACACTGGAACAGGCGCTTAAGGAACACGGCATAAAAGGTCAGGTTACGGGCAGGGCCAAGAACATCTACAGCGTTCAAATGAAAATGGAGGCCTATGCCGCTCAGCGCAAGGACTTCGACGACATTCACGACCTGTTTGCCCTACGAGTCCTCGTAGACGAGAAGAGCGAGTGCTACACCACATTGGGCGTGGTGCATGCGCTATGGACACCGCTTCCCGGACAGTTCGATGATTACGTGGCCAAGCCCAAAGAGAACCTGTACCAGTCGCTCCATACAACCGTGATGGGCCCGGGCGCTATGCCGTTGGAGGTGCAGATACGGACCCATGACATGCACAGGCTGGCGGAATACGGCGTAGCCTCTCACTGGCTGTACAAGGAGGGGCTGAACCAGCCCTCCGTGTTCGAGCAGAAGATGACCTGGCTGCGTCAGCTCCTTGACTGGCAGCGTGAGGTCTCAGGCGCCGAAGAGTTCCTGGAAAATGTCAAGACAGACCTCTTTCCGGACAGGGTCTTTGTATACACACCCAAGGGGGACGTCAAAGAGCTGCCCGCCGGCTCCACGTCCATAGACATGGCCTACCACGTGCACACGGAGTTGGGCCATAGGTGCATTGGCGCCAAAGTAAACGGCAAGCTGACCGCCCTGGATACTCCGTTGCAAAACGGCGATACGGTGGAGATTCTCACCAGCAAAGTAGCCCGCGGTCCCAGCCTGGACTGGCTCAACCCTCACGCCGGATATGTGAAGAGCGCTACGGCTCGCCAGCGCATTAGACTATGGTTCCGTAGACAGGAACGGAGTGAGAGCGTAGAACGCGGCAAAGAGTTGTGGTCACGTGAGCTGCGGAGGCTGGACGTAACACCCACTCCTGAAGAGATGGCGCGTCTCTTTCATAAGGATTCGGTGGAAGAGCTGTTCTATGCGCTGGGAAGTGGCGCCGTAACCGTCAACCAGGTGACGGCGCGGCTTACTTCAATAGAGCCCCATCAGCCGTCCAGCATTGACTACCGCGACCCCATCACATTGCCTGCTTCCGGCATTGAAGTGCTGGGGGTGGGAAATCTGCTGACCCATATTGCACAGTGCTGCTCGCCGCTTCCGAATGATGAAATAGTTGGCTACGTTACGCGCAATAGAGGAGTCTCCATCCACCGCAAGGGATGCAAGAACGTCACTTCTGAAGATGAGCCCGAACGAATAATCAAGGTAGATTGGGGCGATAGGAAGAATCTGTACCCCGTCCGGCTGGTGATGGAGGCCTGGGATAGAGTTGGTCTGCTCAGAGACGTGACTACGTATGTCTCAGGGGAAAAGGTGAACATTGCTTCCCTGGTAACCCGTGAAACGGAAGAGGGCATTGCCATAATGGAGCTAACCGTGTTTACTACTGACGTAAACCAGCTGAGCAGACTGTTCACAAAGTTGGAAGAAGTGCAGGGGATGATCAAGGTCAATAGGGTGAATCTCAATAAATCGTCCGATGGCCGGCTCCCAGTGGAAACAAAGAAGGAAGCAAGAACCAAGGTACCCTCCTAGTAAGGACAAAGGATTCATATGCCAAGCGAAAAATCTCACCGTGTTTCTCTCAAGAAGACAGTCCGCAACAAGGCGGCCAGAAGTTCGGCGAAGAACGCCGTTACGGAAGCCAGGCGTGCCCTGGACTCTAACAGTAGAGACCAAGCCGCCGATGCGGTTGCCAGGGCTGCGTCCGTGTTGGATGTGGGAGTAAGGAAGGGGGTATTGCACCCCAACAACGCGGCCAGGCGCAAGTCAAGGCTGGCCAAACGGCTTGCCAAGCTGGCTTAGACGCGCTGTAAGTTCGCTCCTGTGTGAGCTACGGATCATCGACTCAAACTCATCCCGACTGAGGCCAGCCTGGCGCAGTATAGAAGCTATATAGCCCCAAGGCTTACCGACTCTATTTCTACCTCGGCGACTTCAATGACCTCCGCATCCGGAGCCTCTTCAAAGTGAGCTGCAGAGCCTCTTGAATGGCTGCTCTCGCTTCTTCCCGCGTGTCGCCGAATGATGAGACGTCCACGTTGAGGGCCTGGGCTACCCAGACTGTTTTTTCGCGGTACAGGACCACCTCAATAGTGCGCATCTCTAATTCCTCCTGACGTTAGTCTAGCACGCGCCCTCGGCCTTACCGATTGAAACTAACTCCGCGTCATTGACATGTCTTTCTCCTGTATGCTACATTGACTAACGGGAAGAACATTCGTACTATTTACCCGTGATCTTTTGATTTGGAGAGGATACCTTGAAAAAGCTTTCAGTTCGTCAAGAGAAGATCCTTAATCTGATACAGGAGTTCTTGGAGGAGCAGGGTTATCCTCCCACGGTCAGGGACATTCAGTATGCTTGTGACATAAGCTCAACCTCCGTGGTGGACTATAACCTCAAGATCCTCCAGAAAGAGGGGTACATACGCCGCTCTCCTGAGATATCCCGGGGCATCGAGGTCTTGGGGGCCAAGCGGCAGAAGGACGCCGTTTCCGTTCCTGTCATGGGCTACATAGCTGCCGGCGAGCCCATTCCGGTGCCCACTTCAGAAGGATGGGCGCCGGATAGCGCTGTTGACCAGGTGGACGTGGTCAACGGCATGCTGGGCGGTGTGCGGGTGAGGGGGACCTCAAACCTGTACGCCCTGCGGGTGCGCGGCACATCTATGATCGATGCTCTAGTGGACGACGGCGACGTGGTTGTAATTCAGCCGGCGCAGAGCGTTCAGGACGGCGATATGGTTGTAGCCTGGCTGAAGAATGAGAAGGAGGCCACGCTGAAGCGGATCTACAATGATGGAACGGTGGTGCGTCTCCAGCCGGCCAACAGTCAAATGGAGCCTATATTTGTTTCTGCAAACAATATAGAAGTGCAGGGCAAAGTGGTTGCCGTCTTGAGAAACCTGGGCTAACTACCTGGTATCCCCTAGAAAGCAAAAACCCGGTGATTTCACCGGGTTTTTGTTTGTCCTTAACAGGTAGATAGCGGAAGGAAGATTTTGGTTCGAATGTTGAAACGACCGGAGTGAGCGTCACTGCTGCGGGCGGTCAATCCGCAGCTGCAAGAGTAGGGGATACGCCCACTCACCGACCTAGGATTCCCAAAGGGACTCCCTAGAAAGGAGGTGATCCAGCCGCACCTTCCGGTACAGCTACCTTGTTACGACTTAGTCCCAGTCATCAACCCCACCCTCGGCCGCTGCCTCTCTTGCGAGTTAGCTCACGGACTTCAAGTGTTGTCGACTTCCATGACTTGACGGGCGGTGTGTACAAGGCCCGGGAACGTATTCACCGCAGTATGCTGACCTGCGGTTACTAGCAGCTCCTCGTTCATGCAGGCGGGTTGCAGCCTGCAATTCCCACTGGGGCTGGTTTTCAGAGATTAGCTCAAGCTTGCACTGTTGCGACTCGTTGTACCAGTCATTGTAGCGTGTGTGTAGCCCAGGGCGTAAGAGCCATGCTGACTTGACGTCATCCCCACCTTCCTCCCCTTCTAGGGGCAGTCTGGCTAGAGAGTGCAACTAACCACAGGGGTTGCGCTCGTTGCGGGACTTAACCCAACACCTCACGGCACGAGCTGACGACAGCCATGCAGCACCTGTACTAGCTCCCCGAAGGGTCCTTCACCTTTCGGATCGGTACCACTAGTATGTCAAGCCCTGGTAAGGTTCTTCGCTTAGCATCGAATTAAACCACACGCTCCGCTGCTTGTGCGGGCCCCCGTCAATTCCTTTGAGTTTTAGCCTTGCGGCCGTAGTTCCCAGGCGGGATGCTTAACGCGTTAGCTTCGGCACAGAAGGGGTCGATACCCTCTATACCCAGCATCCATCGTTTATGGCGTGGACTACCCGGGTATCTAATCCGGTTTGCTACCCACGCTTTCGCGCCTCAGCGTCAGGTACAGCCCAGAGAGCCGCTTTCGCCACTGGTGTTCCTCCCGATATCTACGCATTCCACCACTACACCGGGAATTCCGCTCTCCTCTACTGCCCTCTAGTTCAGAAGTATCTCTGCCACTCTCCCAGTTGAGCCGGGATCTTTAAGCAAAGACTTTCTGTACCGCCTACACGCCCTTTACGCCCAGTAAATCCGGACAACGCTTGCCTCCTACGTATCACCGCGGCTGCTGGCACGTAGTTAGCCGAGGCTTATTCCTGAGGTACCGTCCTTTCTCTTCCCTCAGAAAAGCGGTTTACAACCCGAAGGCCTTCTTCCCGCACGCGGCGTCGCTGCGTCAGGCTTTCGCCCATTGCGCAAGATTCCCTGCTGCTGCCTCCCGTAGGAGTGGGGGCCGTGTCGCAGTCCCCCTCTGGCTGGTCGTCCTCTCAGACCAGCTATCCGTCATTGGCTTGGTGAGCTCTTACCTCACCAACTACCTGATAGAACGCAAGCCCATCCCCAAGCGGCCGAAACCTTTGCCGTTATGCCATGCGACACAACGGATTATGCGGTATTAGCTCCGGTTTCCCGGAGTTATTCCCCACTCGGGGGTAGGTTACTTACGCGTTACTCAGCCGTTCGCCACTGTTCCACCCCCGAAGGGGCTTCACCGTTCGACTTGCATGCATTAAGCGCGCCGCCAGCGTTCGTCCTGAGCCAGGATCAAACTCTCACGTATAACCTTACTTCCTTCCACTATCCACTTGTTAAGGTGCCAAAAGCGCAAAACATCGGCCAAAGGCCGATTGCATTTGCATCATAAACCCCATTGGGGACTGGTGTCAACAGATTCCTAGTAGATCCACCCAGACGTTGAGGCTAGACCTCTTTTACCGCGGCGACCAGGTCTAACGCGGCCTGCTTGGCATCCGCAAAGAACATCAAGGTGTTGTCCGCGGAGAAGAGCGGGTTGGGTATACCGGCAAACCCGGGACTCAAGCTGCGCTTGATTACCACTACCGTACGCGCATGGTCCACGTTCAATATGGGCATGCCGGCTATCGGATTGGAGGGATCGTCCATGTCTCTGGCCACGGGATTCACCACGTCGTTGGCGCCAATCACCAGCACCATGTCCGTCTGCTCAAAGCTGGGATTTATGTCGTCCATCTCCCGCAGCTTCTCGTACGGTATGTTCACCTCGGCCAGGAGCACGTTCATGTGGCCGGGCATGCGGCCCGCCACCGGGTGGATTGCAAACTCAACTTCCACGCCTTTGGAATCCAGCAGATTGGTCAGGTCCCGCACCGCGAACTGAGCTTGCGCCACCGCCATGCCGTAACCGGGCACTATGACAACCCGTCGTGCGTCTTCCATAAGCATGGCTATTTCGTCGGCGACTGCGGCCTTTATCTTGCCCCCGTATACTTCGTCGGCCTCTGCCGCGGAGGCTGCCACGGCTCCCACTCCGGCAAAGAGAACGTTGGTCAGAGAGCGGTTCATGGCCTTGGACATGATGCGGGTCAGGATGAGGCCGGCGGCTCCCACCAACGACCCTGCAATTATTAGCATGTTATTTTCAAGAACGAAGCCGGTGGCGGCGGCGGCCAAGCCGGAATAGGAGTTGAGCAAAGATATGACCACGGGCATATCCGCGCCGCCAATGGGTATGACAAGGGTGATGCCGAACACCGCTGCAACTGCGACCAGAGCCCAGAACGGGATGCTGCTGGAGGGATCTATGGCTAGCCATATCACCAAGCCAATAGTGACCAGCCCCAGCACGATATTGAGTACGTGACGCCCCGGCAGCAAAACGGGCGACTCTGTAATAAGGCCTTGCAGCTTGCCAAAGGCGACCAAGCTGCCCAGCAAAGTAACCGATCCAATGAGGGCGGAGAGACCGGAAGCTATTGAGAACTGAAGTCCCAGGGCGGTCCCCCTAAAAAGCTCTTGCTCCAAAGCAGCGCCGGCCACCAGCATTGAGGCGGCGCCGCCAAGGCCATTGAACAGCGCTACCAACTGGGGCATGGAGGTTATGGCCACTCTCGTCGCCAGCGCCACTCCTATCGATGCGCCGATGATGAGGCCAACTATGATCAGCTCAAACCGCACTATCTGCTGATCGAACAGCGTGATTATTATGGCAAGGAGCATGCCGCTGGCGCCCATGATATTGCCTCTTACGGCGGTCCGGGGGTGGGAAAGGTTCTTCAACCCAAAGATGAACAGGACGGCGGCGATAAGGTAGATGAGGTTTACTATGCTAGCTTCGATGGACATGGCTATTCTTTCCTGCGGAACATCTGAAGCATGCGATGGGTTACCAGGAACCCACCGACTACGTTTACCGTGGCTAGCGCTACGGCTATGACGCCCAGAATGCTGGCGATTACCGGCTCTTCCACGCCCGCGGCCACCACGGCTCCAACCAGGGTAACCCCCGACATCGCGTTGGCGCCCGACATAAGTGGTGTATGCAACAGGGGCGGCACTTTGGTGATGACTTCAAAGCCCACAAAGACGGCCAGCACGAATATGGTCAGCCCTGCTATGAAGATTTCCATGTCAGGACTCGCTCCCTTCCTTCATTGCTCCTTCACCTTCATCAAGTGGAGACATGCCCAGCATCTCCCGCACACGATTGTTTACCACCTCACCGCTATGGGTGAGTAAGCTCTCCCTTGTAATCTGGTCGGACATGTCCAGATTCAACTCTCCATCCTTGACTATATTGCGGAGGAAGGAAAGCTGGTTCCTGGCGTACATCTGGCTGGCGTGTAATGGAATGGAGGATGCCATGTTTGTTGGTCCCATGATTGTGACGTTGTGCTCTTCTACTGTTTCAGACGGCTTTGTCAGTTCGCAATTGCCTCCGCCTTCAGCTGCCACGTCTACTATCACGGAGCCCGGGCTCATGGCTTTGACCATCTCTTCCGTTATCAAGATGGGCGCCTTCCTTCCGGGAACGGCGGCAGTGGTGATGACAACGTCGCTATCGGCCACCACGTTTGCCAGTAACTCGCGCTGGCGTGTGTAGAACTCCTCGCCCATGGCCTGGGCGTATCCACCCGTTGCCTCGGCTCCTTCCGTCTCCAGTTCAATCTGCACGAATTTTGCGCCCAGGCTTTCCACTTGGTTCTTTACGTCGGGTCTAATATCGTAACCCTGGACCACCGCTCCTAGACGGTGGGCGGTGGCAATGGCTTGCAGCCCGGCTACACCGGCCCCAACCACAAAGACCCTGGCGGGTGTAATGGTGCCCGCGGCCGTCATCATCATAGGGAATATCTTGTTCAGACCCTCAGCCGCCAGCAGGACCGCTTTGTAGCCAACTATGGTGGCTTGGGAGGTTAGGGCATCCATGGATTGGGCCCGGCTGATTCTGGGCACCATCTCCAGCGCGAATGCGGTAACGCCCTTTTCTGCTAACTCTCGCGCTGATTCAAGGGAGTTGAGAGGGTCCAGCAACGCAATAAGGACTTGCCCCGATTTCAGTAAGGCTACGTCGTCCTTGCCGGCATCAGCGTTGGCGCCGGGTCCGCGCACCTGCAGTATAACGTCGGCGGAATCAAAGACCTCTTCACGGCTCTTGGCTATCTGCGCGTTTTGTTCCGCATATAGTTGATCCGGGAAGCCCGCTTCATTGCCCGCGCCTGCTTGAACAACGGTGTCCACTTGAATGCGAGAAAGCATGGGCACCACCGCAGGCACAAGAGCCACGCGGCGCTCGTTAGGGTAAGTCTCTGTAGGCACTCCAACAATCATAAGAACAAAGCTTGATAGGGTTGTACTAACCCGTCAAAAAAGACCCAGAGCAACCTATCTGAAACGCCAGCTTAGGCTGCCCTGGGCCAATATATGCAGAAGCGTTAAAAAGGAATACCTCGCGCTTCTAAACTAATCTGAAAGATGCGAGATAAATCGGTCAAACTTACGCTTTGCCAATCTTGAACATCTTGGTGCCGCAGGTGCCGCAAACTCCCTGCGTGGCGGGACGCCCATTCTTCATCGTAATAGACTGTGGGTTCCCAATCTCCCTTGATGCTCGGCACTTAACGCAATAACCTTGCATTATGATTCCTCCTATTCAGGAAATGTTCGTTATAATTTATACCAGACTTATGCGGCTTAGGCTAGTCATTTAGGCATGATTTCTGTCCAATTTTGCCTTAATCTTTGAATATTCCTCCCAGAGCGGATTGAGAATTAACCTGATATCCTATAGATTGCCTATGAGCCATTGATAACATTTCTGGCTCCCATAGTTATTCTCTATGATGGCCTAGCCAAAGCTTCTAAGCTCTAGACATTACGGGTAGTAACAAACTTATACTATGGCGAAATCTTGTGATGGAGCAGCGAGTGCCTGATTATGATGTTGCAATTATAGGTTCCGGACCGGGTGGATATGTCGCGGGAATAAGAGCCGGGCAACTGGGTCTGAAGACTGCCGTTATTGAAAGAGACGATACCCTAGGCGGAGTTTGCTTGAACTGGGGTTGCATCCCCAGCAAAGCTCTCTTAAAAAACGCTGAGGTCTTGGAACTTTTCCACAGGGCGGAAGCCTTTGGCATCACCGTGGACAACATCCAAGCCGACTTTGGCAAAGCCATAGACAGAAGCAGGCGGGTGGTGGACACATTGACCAAGGGTGTGGCTTCTCTGCTGAGGAAGAACAAAGTCCAGCATATCAAAGGACACGCCGCCTTTTCTGATGCGAATACCCTGGAGATATCTCCCGACGGGCAGAAGATCACCGCTTCCAACATCATCATTGCCACCGGCGCCCGCGCCCGCTCCATCCCGGGACTTGAGATCGACAAAAAGCAGGTCATCACCAGCAGGGAAGCCCTGGAGCTGCGGGAACTTCCCAAGAAGGTGGTCATTGTGGGTGGAGGCGCTACCGGCGCGGAGTTCGCCTACCTGTGGAACGCCTACGGTGTTGAAGTCACAATAGTGGAGCTACTGCCCCATCTCCTTCCTAATGAAGACCAAGATATCAGCCGTTTCTTGGAGCGGTCGTTTACTCGCCAAGGCATCAAGTTCCACACGTCTGCCAAGGTGTCCAAAGCGGATGTGAAGAAGAAGGGGATTAGCCTTGAGATCCAGGGAGAAAAGGAAACCACCACTTTGGAATGTGACCTGGTGCTAATTGCGGCCGGGGTCCAGGCCAATACGGAAGAGATTGGAGCAAGCAAAATAGCCCTTGAGCTTGACCGCGGGTTTGTCAAAGTCAACTCTGAAATGGCTACAAACGTTCCCGGCGTATATGCCATAGGCGATGTAACTGGTATCATGCTGCTGGCCCACGTGGGAATGGCGCAGGGAGTGATGACGGCCGAACGGATAGCCGGATTGGACACAGCCCCTCTGGACTACCAGTTCATGCCCAGGGCCACGTACTGCCACCCTCAGGTTGCCAGCTTTGGCCTTACGGAGCAGCAGGCTAGAGAGCAAGGATATGATGTGAAGGTTGGCAAGTTCCCCTTCCAGGCCAGCGGCAAAGCAATGGCCATAGGCGACGTTGAGGGGATGACAAAGGTCGTTGCCGATAAGAACTACGGTGAGATACTGGGCGCTCACATGATAGGCCCCGATGTGACGGAGATGCTGGCCGAATGGTCGTTGGGGCATCACTTGGAGGGTACCACTAAAGAGATAGGCTGGGTGGTCCATTCACATCCCACTATTTCCGAAACATTGAAAGAAGCTGCTCTCGCTGCGGACGGCGAGGCTATTCACATATAGGTGGAAAAGGCGCTATGAAGAGTACTACCTACAAGGTCGCGGAGCAGTTGGACAAGGCAACCCTGGTTGACTTCTATAGGCAGATGATGTTGCTCAGAGTGTTTGAAGAACGGGCCGCGGAACAGTACATGCTGGGTAAGATCAGGGGCTTCTTGCATCTGTACATTGGTCAAGAGGCCGTGGCGGTAGGGGCTATAGATGCCCTTGACAAAGATGACTACATCACTACCCATTACAGGGATCACGGACACGCCCTGGCAAGGGGACTGTCCGCCAATGCGGTGATGGCGGAGCTCTTTGGCAAAGCTACCGGCTGCTCCAAGGGAATGGGCGGTTCCATGCACCTCTTTGATGCCTCGTTGAATTTTGCCGGCGGATACGCAATTGTCGCGGGGCATCTGCCCCTTTCATCCGGCATGGGATTTGCTTTCAACTACTTGAAGGACAACAGGTTGGTGGCCACATTCTTTGGCGATGGCGCTCTCAATGAAGGCGAGGCCCACGAAGTATTGAACATGTCCGCGCTGTGGGACCTTCCCGTTCTGTTCATTTGCGAAAACAATCTTTACGGCATGGGTATTCCGTTGAGCCAATCTATGTCCAATACCCAGCTGCACAAGATGGCCGAATCCTACGGCATAGCCTCCGCCCAGGTCGACGGAATGGATGTCCTTGCCGTCAGAGAGGCCGCAGAGACAGCCGTGCAGCACGTGCGTTCCGGCAAAGGCCCGTATTTCTTGGAAGCGCGCACCTACCGGTTCCGTGGACACTCCATGGCTGACCCCGTACTGTACCGGTCCAAGGATGAAGAGGCCGAGTACAGAAAGCTTGACCCGATTACGCAGTATGGTGAGTGGCTTTTGTCCAGCAAAATGACCACTCAGAAGAAGCTGGATGCCATCAGTGAAGAGGTGGAGAAAGAGGTAGAGGAGAGCATAGCGTTTGCTGAGGAGAGCCCCTTTCCCGCTCCCGAAGCCCTCTACCGCAACATCTATGCTCAACTATCATAGAGGAATAAATGCCTGAGATAAGCTACAGAGAAGCCATGGCGCGGGCTCTCAGGGAGACCCTGCGGGAAGATGAGCGGTCCTTTATTATTGGCGAGGATATCGGCCCTTACGGTGGTTCTTACGCGGTGACCTCCGGGTTCCTGGATGAGTTCGGTCCCGGTAGGATCGTAGAGTCTCCCATATCTGAGTCGGGAATAGTGGGCATCGGCACCGGGTCGGCTATGATCGGGCTTCGTCCCATAGTCGAGATCATGACAATCAACTTCTCGCTGCTGGCCTTGGACCAGATAGTGAACCACGCCGCCAAGATCCGCTACATGTCCGGCGGCCAGTTCAGCGTGCCGGTCATCATTCGCACCGTTACCGGCGGCGGAGCGGCGCTTGCGGCCACACACTCGCAGAACCTGGAGGGCTGGTACGCTTCCGTTCCAGGGCTGAAAGTGGTCATTCCCGCAACCCCCCACGATGCGCTGGGCTTGTTCCGTTCGGTACGCAAGGAACAAGACCCCGTGATGTTCATAGAGCACATACTCTTGTATAGTACAAGGGGAGAGGTGCCTGAAGATTACTTTGAGGTCCCTGTTGGAGAGGCCAACATCAAGCGAGCGGGGAAGGACTTCACCATCATTGCGTACTCCAGAATGGTAAACGTAGCGTTGTCCGCTGCCGAGAAACTGGCGGCGGAAGACGGCATTGACGTAGAGGTGGTGGACCTTCGGTGCTTGCGTCCTTGGGATAAGGAGACCGTTCTTGAATCCGTGAAGCGGACGGGGCGGGCCTTGGTGCTGGAAGAGGCCTGGCAAACAGGCGCTTTCGGCGGGGAGATAGCCAGCGCCGTCCAGCGTGAAGTCTTCGATTACCTGGACGGACCCGTTGCCAGGCTGGGCGGCATAGATGTGCCTACCCCGTATTCAATGAGCCTGGAGCCACTGGTGGCGCCGCGTGAAGATTCCGTCATCAAGATGGTTCGCGAAGAGCTGGGAAGCTAAAGCAGCATTGCAATTTCGACCTGTCATCTAGGTCGAAGAGGAGGTCTACTCTGGCTACGCAGGTATTGATGCCCCAAATGGGTTACGACATGGTGGAAGGTACCCTAGTCCGCTGGATCAAGTCGGAGGGTGACGAAGTCAAGCGCGGCGAACCTGTCGCTGAGATAGAGACCGACAAAGCAGTGGTGGAAATGGAGTCCACGGCTAACGGCCTTCTACGCAAGATTCTGGCCTCTGAAGGCGCAACCGTTCCCGTTGGCCATCCCATAGGCATCATCGGCAGTGCAGATGAAGACATTGCCGGACTCATCGGAGACCAGACACCGGCTCCGGCTCCGGCCCCCGCCGATGCCCCCTCTGAAGAGGCTGCCGCTGAACCTGCCGCGCCAGCTCCCGCAGCCCAAACACAACCCGCCGCTGATGGCGAGCGCGTCAAAGTGTCGCCTGTCGCTAGGAAGTTGGCGGAGGAACGCGGCATAGAGCTATCCCAGGTTAAAGGTACGGGCCCCGGAGGGCGCATCACCCGCGAAGACGTGTTGAACTTTGAGCCGGGCCAAGCAGCTGCCAGCCCCCCGCAAGCCGCACCTGCTGCTCCTACGCCGGCTGGAGAGCCGGTTCGAGTAGAGCTTAGCCGCATGAGGCAGGGCATAGCCCGGGCCACATCGCAGAGTAAGAACGGCACGCCCCACTTCTATATAACCATTGAGATAGATATGACGGACGCCATGGCCCTGCGTTCCCAGATCAACCAGCAATTTGAGGGTGCGCGGCGTGTTTCAGTCAACGATATGGTCTTGAAGGCCACTGTTGAGTCATTGAAGAAACACTCCGGTTTGAATGCGTCTTACAGAGGCGACTACCTGGAGACGTATCCCTACATTCACTTGGGTATGGCCATTGCTACGGAACAGGGGTTGATGGTTCCTGCCATAGTCAACGCGCAGGACAAGTCCCTTACGGATCTTGCCGAGGCAACCAAGGATCTGGCGGAGCGCGCAGGGCAGGGCAGGTTGCGCCAGGAAGAGTACACCGGCACTTTCAGCACTAGCAACTTGGGCATGTTTGGCGTTGACGAATTCAGCGCCATCATACTGCCTCCCCAGGCTGCGACTCTGGCGATCAGCGCCGTGAAGAAGCGGCCCGTAGTGGGTGTCGGCGATCAGGTGGTAGTGCGGCAGATGATGAATGTCACGCTGTCCATTGACCACCGCGTTTCGGACGGCGTGGAGAGTGCGAAGTTCCTTGCTGAGACGAAGCGACTCCTGGAGAACCCGGCGCTTCTGCTGATAACCTAGCTTGTAAGCAGGGCCGCCATTCGCTCCTCGTTGAGCGGCATAAAGCCCAGCCTCTCATAGAAGCGCCGTCCCCCGCTGTTCTTGACGTGTACACCTAGATCTATGCGTAGTATGCCGTGTGAACGGAGCTCATCTTTGAGCTGCCTAATCATTTCCGATCCGGCCCCGGCGCTCCGCTTCTCACTCGCTATGAACACGTCGTCCAGCTTTGCCACCAATCCTCCTATGGAAGTGGATACAGCGTAGCTGACAACGCAGACCCCTATGGCCTCTTCCCCCTTGTAGGCCAGCCATACGAACCCCAACTCAGGTCGAGTCAGAAAAAGGTCAAGGGCGTCGTGGAGCGCTGCGTCCCCGCCGTGACCGTAAGCTGCGCTGCTGTCCAGGTAATGTTCGTCTTCGTTGAGAAAGGCCCTCAAAAGAGCAAAGGCGCTCTGCCTGTTTGCTGAAGTCATACTGGTGCAGCTAACCATGTGTTCCTCCAAGTCGCTACCTTGATGGATTCCAAAACGTCCTCATTAAGAGGACATTCTCAGAGTTGGGGTATCGTCCAAGATTAAGGTACCATTTCCAAAGTTAGTGTATACACACTGGAGGTATATCTGAATGGGCAATACCGTTGAGCCTAAAGTGTTCCTGATAGGCGAGACCATGGTCAATCGGGAGGGGCTGCAAGCCCTTTTGGACCACTTGGGCGTTCCCGATTGGACATCGGATGCTCCTTCCGATATTGAGCTTATAAGCGAGGTATACGGCCGCGCCTGTTACCGTTCATTTGGCATAGAGCTGAATCCTAACTTGACCCGGGTCAGAAGGACCAACAAGAGCTATCTGACCAATATCATTGAGAAGGGCGACGGCTCCGTGTTGGAGCACGGAGTAGCCAACTTCTTTTTCTCAGACGTCAGCCGGGTCTTTACGCATGAACTGGTGCGGCACAGAGTGGGCACCGCTATGTCGCAGGAGTCCTTACGTTTTGTGCGATTGACCGACTTGGACTGGTATGCGCCGGTGTCCATTAGAGAATCGGAAGAGGCCATGACCATTTTCGCCAGGACATTTGAAGAGCTCAGCAAGCTTCAGGTTGAGCTTGCCGAGCTCTTCGAGCTCAATGAAAAGGACTCGTTTGACGAGAAGAAAGAGATTACTTCGGCAATGCGGCGCGTTGCCCCCATTGGCCTGGCAACCAACATTGGCTGGTCCTGCAACATACGTACCTTGCGGCACGTCATCGAGCAGAGGACTGCGCCCTGGGCCGAAGAGGAGATAAGACTGGTCTTTGCCCAGATTGCTGAAATAGCCATTGCAAAATGGCCCAACATGTTCAGCGACTACTCCTGGGAAATGGTGGATGGACTACCCGTGTATACAACCAAGAACAGGAAGGTCTAGGCGGCCGGCTGCTTCAAGGTTGCTCCACTGTCACAAAGGCTCTGCTACCACATTGTCATGCGTGCATGAACTATTCCAAGCTTACGCCCAGCACCGCCGGTGACTCCACTGTCCCAGGCAAGGGCTCGCGAGTTACGCCCAGCCAGTTGAAATCGCGGAATGACTGCCTGATGAACAGCTGGCCATAGCCGGATTCGTCTACGCTGAACCTTCCCACGTTTACCAGCGTCCCGTTGTTGACCAGCCAGACGTGGTAAGGATCATTTCCCAGGCTCGTGTCCAGACCTTGTGCCACAATGAACGCCCAGGCCTTGCCTGGGTCGGCAAGCAGCATTCCCGAGGCTGACGGTGCCTCCTCCGTGTTATCCATGGATTTGGTTTCCAAGCCGGGCAGCGCTGCAATCCAAGTAGCTAGACGTTGCTCGTTAAGCCTATCCCTGAGTTCCTGGCTGGTGCTCCGCTCTTCATCTATCAACATCTCCATGTCTCCAAGCTGGCTCTGGAGGTCATACACCTGGCTTTGCTGAGAGAACACCAGGACACCAAGCCCGCCAAGAAAGACTATCAACACACTGGCGGCCATAGAGGCGGCTACAGGGATAATCCACCGCGCCCTGCTCCAACCGTACTTGCCTGCGGCCGCGGGTTTTGGCTCGGCGGTGACGCGCTGCTCAGGGACAAGTTGGTCCATTATCCGCCCGCGTAGATGATGGGGAGGGTCCATAGGCGGAACGGCCAGCGCCAGAGCGGCGGCGACTTCCAGGTGTTCCCTGAGCAAGGAAGTACACTGAGAGCATGCTTCCAGGTGCGCCTCCACCATCTGGCGTTCTTCCGACTCCAGGGCTCCCAGGGCATAGGCTTCTGCCAGGTCTTCTATATGGTTATGGATCACGTTATCTCCTGAAGCGATGCTAAAGCTGTCTTCAACTTTTGCATTCCCAATCTCATTCTTGTCTTGACTGTACCTAGCGGATGTTGCAGCAACTCCGCTATCTCAGTCTGGCTGTAACCCTCGTAGTAAGACATCTGGATTACTTGGCGTTGTTCTTCCGGCAAGGAGTCCAAAGCCTTGCGCACGATCTCACTCTCTTCTCTTTGCTCCGCCTCCTTGGCTGCCGTATCTTCTTGGGCCCTGCTGTCCATCAAAGTAAGCCTGGCTTCCGTTTCCAGGATATTCTGCATCCGCCTGCGTTTGCGCAGCTCGTCTATCGCCCTGTGGTGGGCCATGGACATAATCCAAGTTTGGAACCTTCCCCGTTCAGCCCGGTAGGTAGCCGCTCTGAACCAGACCCTTAGAAATACCTCTTGCACTACCTCCTCTGCCTGCCCTGCGTCGCGTAAGAGATTATAGACAAAGCCAAACACCGCTTTGCCATACCTGTCGTAGAGAGCACCAAGTCCTCTCTGGTCTTGCTGGACAATTAAGCTAACCAGTTGCTCATCTTCTAGATGTTCGTAGGACACGGCCGGTTCCCAGACTCATAGGGCGATGGCCTGTCTATAATGCTATACGTAGACAGTGCGCCCTTGGATTTAGATACTGCCTAACTTAGGAAATTCGGTTGCAGTTGCGCCATTCTATCAGAACATGTCGATTGCTTAACAAATGTTGCCCTGTTATGCTTAGTTTGAATCTATTCTGCGAAGAGCCGCTGATGGAATCCGTATTCAAAGAAGCTATTGAGTTATCCCATAGGGAAGAGCCCTTTGCCATTGCTACCGTGGTCCACACCAAGGGTTCTACTCCTCAAAAGCCTGGCTCCAAGCTGTTGGTGCGCCAGGACGGTTCCGCGGTAGGGACCCTTGGCGGGGGTTGCGTGGAAGGGGATATCTGGTTTGCCGCCAAGGAGATCCTGAGGAATGGCAGCGGGCCGGAATACCGCGACTACTACCTGAACGAAGAGATCGCCGCTAGAGACGGTCTGGTCTGCGGCGGGACCATGTACTTCTTCATTGAGCCCGTGCGTGAAGCGGCTCGTTTTGCCCAGCTTGCCGGACGCATTGTCGATGCCTACGGCGGAGGCAGCCCTCTGGCTGTGGCCACTCTCATCAAATCACCGGAAGAGGAAGAGGTTGGAAGTAAACTGGTCATGCTGGAAGGCGGCGCCGCGCAGGGTACCGTGGGCCGTCCGGAGCTCGATAGCTTGGCGGTGGCCAAAGCGCGGGAACTGATCGACCATGGTAAGTGTGCGCACATGACCACAGAGTCCGGAGACCAGTTGTTTATCGAAGCTTACACGTCGCCGGCCACACTCATACTCATGGGCGGTGGACACATTTCCAAGTCCGTAGCGCCTCTGGCCAAGATGCTGGGCCTGCGGTTATTCGTCCTGGACGACAGGCGTGAATTCGCCAACATGGAACGGTTTCCGGATGCTGAGGCTGTAGCCGTAGCCGGTTATGCGCACGGTCTGGAAAACTTCCCCGTCACTAAGAACACTGCCATTGTAATCGCGACCCGCGGCCACAATTTCGATGATCTGGCGCTGGAATCCGCCGCTAGAAGTCCCGCCGGATACGTTGGACTTGTCGGCTCGAAGCGAAAGATCATTCTGATCTATGAGGAGCTTCTCAAGCGCGGTGTCCCATTGGAGAGGATAGAGAATATCCACGCCCCCATAGGAATTGACATCAAGGCCAGGACACCGGCTGAAATCGCAATTAGCATAATGGCGGAAGTGGTGCAGTGGCGTCTCGGCGGCAGCGGCCAAGCCATGATGCTGCCCAAGAAGTATCTGCGAAATCTAGCGGAGAAGGTGCACGCAGCCAAGTCCCTTTCGCCCGCTGATTGAATCCGTGGCAAGCACCCCCATTAGCGCCGTCCTCCTCGCTGCGGGGGAGTCGACTCGCATGGGTTCTCCCAAAGCCTTGCTGGACTGGCAAGGAGTTCCGCTTATTCAATACCAGGTCAGGTCCCTGATAGCTTCCGGGGTTGGCCAGGTTATCGCAGTACTGGGTCACAGGGCGGAATCGATACGACCTCTTCTCGAAAGCGAGCCTGGAGCTGAAGTAGTTGTCAACCTGAGGTATAAGACGGGGAAGAGCAGTTCCGTACGCGCCGGATTGAGTATGCTTAACTCTGAGGCGGAGCACGTAATGATTATCTCCGTAGACCAGCCCAGGTCTCCCAAACTGCTGAGCGAGGTATCGGAGGCCCATCTGCGGCACGGCTCAGCGATTACGTATCCCGTATATCAGGGTAGGGGAGGACATCCCGTGCTCTTTTCACACAGTCTATTGCCGGAATTGATGAGCATCAGCGAGGCTAGGAAGGGATTGCGAGAGGTGATAGAGCGACATAGCGCTGAGGTGAGTCGAGTTGCCGTAGATGATCCTGAAGCGATTTTGGACTTAAACACCATTGAGGACTACAGAAAAGCCGTTCAAAGACTAGCTTGACCGCGCGGTTCCGGGGCAAGAAACCGGGTCAACTGAGGTAGAAAATCAGCACACTGGCAAGCGCGTAGAGAGCAATGATTGTAACCGCCTCGTAAGTCCAGAACCGGCTGGGTCTGCTTCTGTTCCTCTTCACCAGCGCTACAATGACCACGGCGGTCATGACTATTGCAAGAACGGCGGTCATGCTGTGGACCTCTGAAATCGCCGTCCAGAACGTACCGCCTGAATACGCCAGGTCGTCTGCCCAGAGGACGAATCCCATGTTGAACAAGTTGCTGCCCAGAACGTTGGATACCGCCAGTTCCGGCGCGCGAATTCGCAGTGCGGCGAAAGAGGCTCCTATCTCGGGAAGAGATGTGCTCAGGGCAAGGAACTGTGTGCCTACGAAGCTGGTTTCCCAGCCCATCTCTTCAGCAATCCTCTCACCGGTGAAGGCAAGCAACACCGCCGCGGCTATCACTACGGCGGCGGACACAAGGTAGACGCCTATTTCTACGGGCAGTTTGGCATTGGAGTAATCCGTATCTTCCTCTTTACGTTCGGTGCGTTCTTCTTGTTCGAATTTATAGATCAAGTACAGGCCTATTAAGAAGGTCGCCATCATCAATACGGAAAACGGGCTTATAAACCAGGTAGCAAAAAGGCCGCTCGCGCTGTGGAACGTTATGGCAATGGTGGCTGCGCCTATCACCAGTATCCCCAGGGTTGCCACCATCACCGCTGCAGTTCCAAACGCGTTTAGAACTGGCCCGTTTCTCCACCACAGGTCCATGAGCCCAATGATCAGGAGGTTGAACAGGTTGCTTCCAAAAGCATCGCCGGCGGCTAAGTCAGGGTCCCCCACTATGGAAATTGAGCTGATCCCGGTGCCAAGCTCCGGGAGCGACGTGGCGGATGCAAGGAGCACGACTCCCAGGAAGGCCCTTCCCAGTCCTGTCTTGAAGGCGATGACATCTACCGACCTGGCAAGGTACTTTGAGGTGACAAAAATTAGGGCTGTAACAACAGCGAATTGAAGCCAGATTAAGGCGATATCCATTAGCTGTCTAACCCTATCACGTCTGCCAAGCAGATGCGCTTGGAGAGCTTTGCAAAAACCTCTTTCCCCTTGATGGGGGAAGATTGAGATGGGGGTGATGGCTCTAACCTTCCCCCTATGCAATCCAGCCGTTTGAGCAACACTACCCCGTGACTGCGCCCTGAGACGCAGAGCCGACCAGCTTGGCGTATTTTGCCAGGGCGCCGGTGGTGTAGTTGGCGGGTATCGGCTGCCAGGCGGTGCGTCTTGCCGCAAGCTCCTCTTCATCCACCTCCAGTTCCAGCTTGCGGTTCACGGCATCCACGTTGACGATGTCGCCGTCCTTCACCAGAGCAATTGGCCCGCCAACGGCGGCTTCAGGCGCCACATGACCCACCATGAGGCCGTGGGTGGCTCCGGAGAACCTGCCGTCGGTGAGGAGCGCTACGTCTTCTCCCAATCCCTGGCCCACAATGGCGGCGGTCACTGCCAGCATCTCTCTCATGCCGGGGCCGCCCTTCGGTCCTTCGAAGCGGACAACCACCACGTCTCCCGCCTTTATCTCCCGGCGCTGGATGGCTGCAAAGGCGTCCTGTTCTCGGTCGAATACACGGGCAGGGCCGCGTTGCTGTAAGTGCTGCTTGCCAGCGACCTTGACCACCCCGCCTTCCGGCGCCAGATTCCCCTTGACGATGATGATGCCGCCGCTGGTACCCCGCGGCGATTCCACGGGATAGATGATGTCTTGGTTGGATACCAGCTCTACGTTGCTTAAGTTCTCCGCCACTGTTTTGCCGGTAACGGTGAGAACGTCTCCGTGAAGCAGCCCCGCGTCCAGAAGCCTCTTCATCACCTGCGACACGCCGCCTATTCTGTGCAAGTCGGCCATTACGTACTTGCCGCCGGGTTTCATGTCGGCGATGTAGGGCGTCCTGTCGCTGATCTTGTTGAAGTCCTCTATCGTAAGGTCGATGCCCGCTTCATGGGCTATAGCCAGCAGATGCAACACCAGATTGGTGGAGCCGCCCATGGACAGGGTCACAGCTATACTGTTTTCGAACGCTTCCCTGGTCATGATATCGCGCGGCCTGATCCCTTCCCTTAGCAGGTTCAATACGGCCTGCCCGGAACGGCGGCATTCTTCTCCCTTGTCCGGATCCACGGCCGGAATAGAGGCGTCGCCCGGCAGGGACATGCCCAGCGCTTCTATGGCGGTGGACATGGTGTTGGCCGTGAAGAGACCGGCGCAAGACCCCTCGCCGGGACAGGCGCTGCGTTCCAGCTCCAGCAGGTCTTCGTCGCTCATTGCGCCTCGAGAGTGCGCTCCCACCGCCTCGAATACGTCTTGGATGTTTACGTCGCGGTCGCGGAAGCGACCGGGCATTATGGTGCCGCCGTAGACGAACACCGAGGGTATGTTCAGTCTGGCTATGGCCATGAGGCAACCGGGCAAATTCTTGTCGCAGCCGGCAACGGTGACCAGGCCGTCGAACCACTCCGCTCTGGACACAAGCTCGATGGAGTCGGCGATAACTTCACGGCTGACAAGCGACGCTTTCATGCCTTCCGTGCCCATGGATATGCCGTCGCTGACCGTAATAGTGCCGAACTCAAACGGTGTGCCCCTGGCGTCGCGTATGCCCTGCTTCACCTGCTTTGCCAGTCTATCCAGGTGGAAATTGCACGGCGTCACGTCGCTGGCTAGGTCCGCCACGCCAATGAAGGGAGCTCTGATATCGTCGTCCCCAAGTCCCATGGCCCTGAAGTAGGCACGGGCTGGTGCGCGTTGCGGCCCCTCCGTTATCTCCTTGCTCTTGTGCTTGATGTCAACCCCGGCTTTTGTCGCCATATTTTACCCCTCTTTTGTTGGTGCCTGGCTTATCGTAGTGCTTACAAAGGGAGTTTGTCCATTGAATCACAGTTGAGACCTTCTTATAATCAGTTTGCAACGCTGGAGGTGACGACAATTGCTGAAAAGTATTTCCTGTGGTGATCTGAGAAAAAGCCATGTTGGCTCGAGAGTAACGCTGGCAGGATGGGTACACCGTCGCCGTGATCACGGTGGCCTTATATTCATAGACCTGCGGGACAGCAAGGGTATTGTTCAGGTGGTGTTCAATCCTGAGGATGTCCCCGAAGCCCACAGGGTCGCTGGATCCCTTCGCAGTGAATGGGTAGTCCTGGTGGAGGGTGACGTTAGACAGCGCCCGGCAGGCTCCGAGAACCCTAACATAGCCACGGGCGAGATAGAGGTATACGCGACAAAGGCGGAGGTGCTGAACCAGTCGAAGACGCCGCCGTTTGAGATTGCGGAAGACGGGCAGGTAGATGAGCTGTTGAGGTTGCAGTACCGCTACCTTGATCTGCGCACGGCCCACATGCACGACAACATAGTGCTGCGGCATCGAGTGGTTCAGTACATCCGAGATTTCCTGGACGCTAGGGACTTCATTGAGATAGAGACGCCGATTCTAATCAAGAGCACCCCGGAAGGAGCCCGCGATTTCCTTGTCCCCAGCCGCCTGAATCCGGGCAGCTTCTACGCCTTGCCGCAGTCTCCACAGCAGTTGAAGCAGCTTCTCATGGTCTCCGGCTTCGAGCGCTATTTCCAGATAGCTCGTTGCTTCAGAGACGAAGATCCTAGAGGCGACCGCCAATATGAGCATACCCAGCTGGATCTGGAGATGAGCTTTGTGGACGAGAACGACGTTACCAACCTCATCGAAGAGCTTTACACGGAAATAGTCGACAAAGTGGCCCACAACCGTCGCACCACAGGGCCGTTTCCTCGCCTCCGCTACGACGACGTTATGGAGAAGTACGGGACTGACAAGCCGGACATCAGGTTCAAGATGGAGCTGACGGATTTGACCGACATAGCCCGCCAGTCGGAGTCGCAGTTGCTCAGAGACGCCGTTCAGTCCGGCGGAATAGCCAAGGCGTTTGCCGCGCCGGGTTGCGCCTCCTACTCCCGCCGTGAGATAGACGACTTGCTCTCCTTTGTCCAAACCAGAGGGGCAAAAGGACTGCTTACCATAGCGCTGTCTGAAGAAGCCGCCAGCTTGGACGACATGACAATTGACCATATACGCTCTCCATTGGCCAGGTTCCTCACCATAGAGCAGGTAAGGGAGATGGCCGGGCGCACCGGAGCCAGTCCGGGAGACCTCATCTTTATGGTGGCGGGGCCGGTCAGGACAACCAATACCGCTTTGTCGCAGTTGCGGGAGGAGATGGGGCGCCGTTTGGATCTGGTGGACCCAACCGTCCTTGCCTTTGCCTTCATAACGGACTTCCCCCTCTTTGAATGGGACGACGAGACCGAAGACTGGGCGCCGTCCCATCATTTGTTCACGTCTCCCCGGCAGGAGCACTGGGACTTGCTTGACAAAGACCCCGGAAGTATGAGAGCCAGGCACTACGACCTGGTGTGCAACGGCCTGGAGCTGGCCAGCGGAAGCATCCGCATTCACAACAGGGAAAAGCAGGAGCGAATCATGCGATTCCTGGGGTATACGGATGAGCAGTTGGAGGAACGCTTCGGCCAGCTATTGGGCGCCTTGGAGTTCGGCGCGCCGCCTCACGGCGGCATAGCCCCGGGGATAGATCGGTTGGTCACGTTGCTCTCAGACCACGCTGAATCCATACGTGACGTTATAGCATTTCCAAAGACGCAGAGCGGCATGGACCCCCTGTTCAACACCCCGGCTCCGGTCAGTTCGCAGCAACTTGAAGAGCTCCACCTTAGAATAGCGGACAGGCCAAGACCTCCTTCCCCATAGTTGAGGCCGTGCTATAATCGATAGTGTACGCTTCATTAGGTTGTGACGTGTGCCGCTCATCAAGAGAGCGGCACACGTTATGTCAGCAATCGCTTGAGAGGACCTTTCTTGAAGGTTACAAGAGAAGATTTAGAACACAGCGAGGTTTCCCTCAACATAGAAGTTGAGGAAGAGGACATTGAGCCGTACCTGCAGCGCGCCTATCAGCGCGTGGTAGGTAGGGTCAACATTCCCGGGTTCCGCAAAGGTAAAGCCCCTAGAGCCGTACTGGAACGGTTCGTAGGTCGCCACTCCCTGGAAGACGACGCCCTGGATCTGATGCTCCCTGAAATTGTACAGAGAGCCGTAGAGGAACAAGGCGTAAAGCAAGCCAGCATCCCCCAAGTCCAGTTGCTTCAGCGAGAGCCGATCGTGATCAAGGCGGCGGTTCCCATTGCTCCGGAAGTGGTGCTGGATGCATACCGCGAAATCCGCGTTCCGGTTGAACCGGTGGTAGTTAGTGAAGAGGAAATCAACACTCTCCTGGACCTCCTGCGGCGAGATACAGCCCCCTGGGAACCGGTCGACCGTCCCGTTGACATGGGCGACCAGGTTACTTTGGATATCAAAGCTAACCTGGATGGAAAAGAAATCACTAAGCAAGATGACGTGGTCTACATGGTTATGGAGGAAAACGTCAGCCCCGTAGCTGGCTTCCCTCAACAGTTGGTGGGCATCAATAGCCAGGAAACTAAGGAGTTCGCCATATCCATGCCTGCGGACTATCCGGATAGCAACCTGGCTGGAAAAGAGGTCGAATTCAGCGTCACCATCCATGAGATAAAGGCCAAGACCCTGCCTGAACTTGACGATGAATTCGCCAAAGGCGTGGGTGAGGGATACGATAATCTGGAGACGCTGACAAAGAAGCTCAGAGATGATTTCCTTGCTCGGCGAGAGCTGGAGACTCAGGATCTGTATGAGAATCAGGTGTTTGAGAAGCTTCTGGAGAAGGCTCAAATAGACCTATCGCCACTAATGGTTGACCATGAAGTTGGCCATATGCTTCAAAATGAGGAGCAGGCTCTGCGCCGGCAGCAGGTCAGTGTGGAGCAGTATCTTCAGGTCGTGGGTAAGAGTGGTGATGAGCATCGCGAGGAGTTGAAACAGGCTGCCGAAGCTAGGCTAAAGCGCACTTACGCCATAGGGAAAGTCGCGGAACTGGAGGGTATAACGGTCTCGCCGGAGGAAATCGAGGAGGAGATAGAACGCCTGCTAGATTCCGCTGGACCTAATCAACCCGAAAGCTTACGGAGCAACCTTGAAAGTGACGACAGTAGAGAATCCCTGGAACAGGTATTGATCAGGCGCAAGGCTCTGCAGAGATTGGTTGAAGTTGCCAGGGGAGAGCATGGAGAGACGTAGCGAACAATGTATAAAACATATAGAAAGCTGAGATTCAGGAGGTGAGACCAAATGCTGTATCGTCCGGGTGATTTTGAGAACATAATCCCCATGGTTGTGGAGAGCTCTTCCAGGGGAGAGAGGGCTTTCGACATTTATTCGCTGTTGCTCAGGGAGAGGATAGTTTTCCTGGGTACGCCAATAAACGACTCTGTTGCCAATCTGATTGTTGCCCAGCTTCTTTATCTGGATAGGGAGGATCCGGAGAAGGACATCAACCTGTATATCAATAGCCCCGGAGGTGTGATCAGCGCGGGGCTTGCTATCCACGACACCATGCAGATGGTTCGTGCGGACGTATCCACTATATGCGTGGGAATGGCGGCAAGCATGGCCACGGTGCTGCTTAGCGCCGGGGTGAAAGGGAAGAGGTACACGCTTCCCAACGCCACGGTGCACATGCACCAACCCATGGGCGGCGCACAGGGTCAGGCCTCCGATATTGAGATAGCGGCGCGCGAGATCCTGCGTATGCAGGACAAGATACGCACCATTTTGGCTAACAACACCGGCCAAACCGTTGAGAAGATTGCCCAAGACACGGACCGTGATTACTACCTGGATGCCGATCAAGCCAAGGAGTACGGTCTGGTTGATGAAGTTCTGGCCGGTAGAGAAGTAGCGGCCGCAAAGTAGGGTAGGGAGCGCAAATTGACTGTTTCCAATGGCGACACTCCTGGCAATGAATACAAATGCTCGTTTTGCGGTAAGAGGCAGGCGGAAGTAGAAAGACTCATTGCCGGGCAGAAGAAAGTATTCATTTGCGATCAGTGCATTGCGCTATGCGACCAGATCATCAGCGAACAAACGGAGCCGAAATCCACCTCGCTTCAAGGCGAGGTGCAGCCGCTACTGCCCAAGGACGTGCACAGCCTGCTGAATGAGTACGTTATAGGCCAGGATAGGGCCAAGAAGATACTCAGTGTTGCGGTTTACAACCACTACAAACGGCTGGCCAGCAAGTCTCCGGTAGGGCAGGCCGTAGAGGTCGAGAAAAGCAATGTCCTAATGGTAGGGCCAACGGGCTCAGGAAAGACCCTTTTGGCTCAGACGCTGGCCAGAATCCTTGACGTCCCCTTCTGCATGGCAGACGCAACCTCCTTGACAGAGGCGGGTTACGTGGGTGAGGACGTAGAGAACATACTGCTCCGCCTGATTCAAGCCGCAGACTACGACATGGCCAAGGCAGAGAAAGGCATCATCTACATAGATGAGATAGACAAGATAGCGCGCAAGAATCCCAACCCGTCAATCACTCGGGACGTTTCCGGGGAAGGAGTACAGCAGGCGCTCCTCAAGATCATAGAGGGCACCATAGCCAACGTCCCTCCACAGGGTGGCAGGAAGCATCCCCATCAGGAGTTCATACAGATAAATACGGAAGGCATCCTGTTCATCTGCGGGGGCTCTTTTGAAGGTATGGAGGACGTTATCGAAAAGCGCATTTCCTGGGGGACGCGCTCCATGGGATTCAACTCGGATAGAGCGCGCTTAAGCGATGCGCAGAGAGGCGACATACTGAAGAACATCAATACGGACGACCTGTTGGAGTATGGCTTCATTCCTGAGCTTGTGGGAAGAATGCCGGTAGTGGTCAGCCTGGAAGGTTTGGACAAGGAGGCGCTTATACAGGTTCTCACCGTTCCCAAGAACTCCTTGCTCAACCAGTATACCTACCTGTTCTGCTTGGACAACGTTGAGTTGGAATTCACCGCCGAGGCGCTGGACGCCGTTGCCGAAGATGCTCTGAAGTGGAAAACGGGGGCGCGTGCCCTGCGCACCATCATGGAAGAATCTCTGCTGGACATAATGTATGAGCTGCCGTCTCTATCCAACGTGACCAAATGCGTGATAGACGCCGATACCGTTCGTTCCAAGGAGAAGCCACAGCTCCTTACCGCATCCTACGTTTTGGCTGAGCAGCGGGAGCAATCGGCCTAGCTAAGCCATTTGTCGATCTGACTGTTCAAGCACAGGCCCGTAACCGGGCCGTGTTCCTTGTCCACTACGCTGCCATCCGCCACCTTCAGTTCTCCATCGCCTAAGGCTTTGAGGGTTTCTATGATTAAGGGTATCTCTCGCTTTGTGCTTTCATCCCTTATCTGCTGGAATAGCTGAAACTCCTCTCCCTGGCACGACCTCAGTTCGTCGATGGATTGGCTGTCTGCCAGCTCCCAGCCCTCATCGAACAGAGGCCCTCTCAGCGGAAAGGTGCAATACGTGATTACCGGCCCGCGGTCCCAGTCCATGGTGGCCAGCTGGATCTGCACGCCTCCCTGGGGCGCCTTCTGCTCGATCAGTTCCCAGATGACCTCCCGCCAGGAGCCTACCGGGCCATTGGGCGGAGCGGGATGCAGGTTGATCATGTTCAGCCTTTGGCACATCAACTCCGACGTGAACAGCATGTATCCAGCCAGGACTGCCAAGTCTATGTCAAAGGAGTCAAGGAGCTTGATTGCCTCGGAGTCAAAGGCCTCACGCACCTCGTTGAAGCCGGATGCTCTTCGTTCCTTTACGAGTCTTCTTGAAGAAAGCGTAATCAGCGGTATGTTGCTTGCCTTCACCAGCGAATGAAACTGATCGCTGCCCCGGTACTCTCCGGGCTCCCGGTTGCAAAAGACGTACTGTATCTCTGCATTGATGTAGCCGCTCCCTATGTACTCCGATACTGTGCTAAAGAGATTGCGTGACCCCTCTCCGCGCCCTGTGGAAAACCAACCCAGTTTGAGCAAGATTATCTCCTCAGCATCCGTTTCTTGTGCTTCACGTAGGTGGAAATCAGGTGCACCAAAGGGCTGCTGCGTCTCCTTACCAAGGTGCCTTGACGCAGCGCTTCCAGGAAATCCTGGGAACCGTAGCTGAAATCCGGAACAAGGGTGTAAGCCTTACCTATTTCTCCCAGTGAGTGCGCATCGCTGACGGCGCAAATCGCAATCCCGTGCGCGGCTGCAAGCTCTCCGGCCCTGCGGTCGGCGCTTGGCAGGGTGTTGCGCGCGTTGAACGCCTCTATCACGTCGGTCATGGGCAGGAGATCGGCTATTCCCTTCTCACTCATAACCGAGCCCCTGAATCTGTCGAAAGGGTGGGGGAGCGACACCAGGCCGCCCTGGTCCTTGACCAGCTTCGCCGTTTCCAAGGCGGAGAGGCCGGGGGGCACCTCCTTTTGCAGAAAAAGGCCTATCAGGTCTCCGTCCTTGGTCTTGATCTCCTCTCCAACTATAACCTTGAACGGGGCCATTTCTTTGACCTTGACGGCCCCCTGAATTGTGTTGTGGTCGGTGACGGCCAGGCACCCTATGTCCTGCTTCAGACACCTTTGTATCAGTTTCTCCAAGGGTGTTGCGCAATCGAATGAAAACTCCGTGTGAACGTGAAGGTCGGCCTTAAGCATCCGCTTCCGGTTCCGCCTTGTTCAAGAGCGTCATCTGCTCCCCGAACGAGCGTTGCAAATGAGCTATCTTCAGTTCAGTGGCGCTGAGGTGTTGATGACATATCCTGGCAAGCCGCATGCCTTCTTCGAAGAGTTTTGTTGCTTCCTCCAGCGTGGCGCCCCCCGCTTCCAGAGCACGCACGGTCTCATCCAGCTTGACGAAAGCCTCTTCAAAAGAGAGATGTTCTATGTTGGAGGGTTGATTTTCCATGGCCGTCAGGATCGAGCACTTGCCATTTTACAGCGTTAACGTTCCTTCACAAAGCTCCCGAGCCGGAGATCTAGCTAACCCGGGCGTTGAACGAACCATCGCTCACCCGCACTTTCAGTTCATCATCCTTTTCAACCTGCCACACGCTCTTGACCAGAGCGCCCTGGTCCGACCGCTGTACTATAGCGTATCCTCGTTCCAGTACGGATTTGGGGTCAAGTGCCCGTAGCTGTTGCTCAAGACCTTGGAACCGTTCCCGGGATAGGTTGAGGGTCACCCACAGGCTCTTGGACAAGCTTTGAGTTATCTCGTCCAGGCGTTGCTGTTTGTCTCTCACTTGCGGCCCGCGGATGGTGAGCCGTTGCACCAGTGAATCCACGTCTCGTTGCCTTTCCAACCACATCCGCTCGGCTATTGCAAGGATGTCGCGTTGCCACTCGGTGACCTGACCAAGAAGGAGCGACACGTCCGGCGCCGCCATCTCCGCCGCCGCAGACGGTGTAGGCGCCCTGACGTCCGCCACAAGGTCCGCAATGGTGACGTCGGTCTCATGGCCAACTGCGCTAACCACGGGCGCGCGGCTGGCGTAGATGGCCCGCGCTACAATTTCCTCGTTGAACGCCCACAACTCCTCCAGCGAGCCTCCCCCTCTGGCCACTATGATTACGTCTATCTCTTGCAGCCGGTTCAGTTCGTTCAGGGCGTCCGCGATGTCAGGGGCGGCCTGTTCACCCTGTACGGACGTTGGCGATACAACAAGCTCCGCCAGCGGATACCGCCTTTGGATCACGGTTGCTATGTCATGCAATACGGCGCCACTGGGAGAGGTCACCACGCCTATCTTGTTTGGGAAAGGGGGCAGACTCCGCTTTCTGGTGGGTTCAAAGAGCCCCTCTTCTTCCAGTTGCGCTTTGAGGCGTTCCAACCGCAGGTGCAGTTCCCCAGTGCCCGCCGGCTGCACAAGGTCTACGTATATTTGCAGCTCGCCTCGCACCGGGTATATCGAAACGCGTCCGTGGACTATAGCCGACGTGCCATCCCGGAGACGGTCCGCTTCTCTGGTTGGACGAAACATCACGCAGCGCAGTTGGCTCTCCGAGTCCTTGATGGTGAAGTACAAGTGGCCGGCCGCTGAGCGGGAGAGATTGGAGGCTTCGCCGCTAACCCAGAGGTCCGCAAGGTTCCGGTCGCCTTCCAGCGAATCTCTGAGGTATTCCGCGACCTGGCTAACGGTGTAGACAGCCATCAACTAGCGCGTTCTAGATACTGGCCGCTGCGAGTGTCCACACGTACCTTATCTCCAATGTTTATAAAGAAGGGCACGTTGACGGCAAGTCCGGTCTCCAACGTGGCCGGTTTGGTGGCTCCGGAAGCTGTGTCGCCCTTTACCCCGGGAGGAGTATCCGTCACTTCCAGCTCAACGAACGTGGGCAGTTCCACCGCTATTGGCTGCTCTTTGAAGAACAGCACTTCCAGCTCCATCTGGTCTACAAGGTAGTTGATGCCATCGCCCAGCTGCTCCCTGGTCAATGGGAACTGATCGAAGCTCTCCGTATCCATGAAGTAGTACATGTCACCGTCTTGATAGATGTACTGAGAGAGTCTTTGATCCACCGCGGCCCTGGTCAGCTTGACATCGTAGCCGTTGTAAGACCTTTCGATAGACCTTCCGCTGCGCAGCTCCTTGAGCTTCAGCTTCACCACTGGAGCGCGCTGTTGCATCTTGTGCGTGCTATGCTCGATGACTTGATACGGCTGGCCGTCCAGCTCGATGGTGAGGCCTCTGCGCAAATCTCCTACTCCAATGACCATACTTACACTCCGAACTTGCTGAGTTTCTTGGCTTTGCTCATTACCCTTGCCCCCGTGTCCTCCAGATAGACTATATCTTCCAGGCGGGCTCCGCCAAAGTCCGGTATGTAAATACCGGGCTCAATGGTAAAGGCCATGCCGTTTTCAAAGACGCCGGGGTGCTGGTAGCGGATGCGCGGCCCTTCATGCACTTCCAGACCAATGCTGTGTCCAAACGCGGGCCCGGCATGCTCGCCGAACCCGGCTTCGCTGAGCACTTTGGTGAGCATGGCGTATATTTCACCGCCCTTAATCCCATGCCTCACCTTTTCTATGGCGTTCTTCTGCGAGTCGTACACCGCGTTGTATAGCCGCTTGAACCGTTCATCCGGTTCGCCGACTGCGACGGTGCGAGTCAGGTCGCTGCAATACCCTTGGTAAGTTGCGCCCATGTCTATGATTATAGGGTCGCCGTCTTGGATGACTCGTTCCGTTGGTATGTTCCCTGCAAAGCCGCCGTTTGGCCCGGAGCCTATCAGGGTAGGGAATGCCAAGCCGTCGCCACCGCGGTCGCGCATCGCCGCCTCTAGCCGCCATGCCAGCTCCCTTTCCGTCCAGCCTGGCTCTATCAGTGGTGACACCGCCTCAAACGCGCCGTCCGTGATGTCTATGGCCTTCTGCATGGTGCTCAACTCTTCGGGGTCCTTGAACACCCGTAGTCCCTCTATCAAGCCACTGCTGGAGACTACCTCAGTCTTCCCGCCGTCCTCTCGCAACGCTTGCGCCAGCTGGTCTCTGGAAGAGACCGTCAGGTGGTCAGCCTCGATGCCCAGGCGCTCCACGCCGCTTCCCGATATCAACCCAGGAACCCAGTTCAGGTCTCGACGTATTCCGACTACGTCGAACCCGGTCGTGGCGCGCTCGGCCTCCGTGGCGTGGAATTCGGTAGCCAGGAACGCCTGGTCTGCGGTGATTAGGAGATAGCCGGCTCCTTCCAGATCTGCAAATCCCGATATGTAGCGCCGGTTCTCAGGAGTGGATACCAGCAGGCCGTCCAGCTTGTGTTCCTTCAACAGGTCGCGCAGCGTCTGCAACCGCTGATTCAAATAGCTCATCGTTGGCTCCTAACCCGCACGTAGTTTCTTTGCATTGCTCAGCTGTTTGGCTCCATCTTTCTCCATGAGCACAATGTCCTCGATTCGCACGCCTCCCCAGCCCGATATGTAGATGCCGGGCTCTATTGTAAAGGCCATGCCTTCTTCCAGCTTTCCTTCAGCGCCGGGTCCGGCCACCGGCCGTTCATGGACAGCCAGTCCCACACCGTGGCCCAAGCTATGCCCGAACTCCTCTCCGTAGCCGGCGTCCTCTATGACCTTCCTAGCCAGGTTGTCGGCCTCGCCGCCGGTCATGCCCGGTTGAACCGTGACCATCGCTGTCTGCTGTGCCGCGAGAACTGTGTCGTACACCTTGATGAACGTTTCATCCGGCTCCCCCAGGATGATGGTGCGGGTCAGGTCGCTGCAGTAGCCGTCGTACTTTGCCCCCATGTCTATAACTATGGGTTCACATTCCTCCAGTACCCGTTCCCCGGCGCGGTGGTGGGGCAGTGCGGCGTTTGGTCCGGAGCCTACAATGATGTCGAAGGCCAGGGCTTCTGCTCCCAGCTCGCGCATGGCCACTTCCAGACGCCAGGCCACCTCCTGCTCCGTCTGCCCTGGCTGAATAACGGGTGTAACGGCGTCCATTGCACCGTCCGATATGTTGATAGCCTTCTGCAGGGACTCTATCTCCGCCGACTCTTTCGTAGCCCGTATCTGCTCTGTGATGCCGGCGGTAGCCACCAGGTTTACCCTGGCAGCGGCTTGGGAGTTATGTTCCCTGAGCTTCTGACTGAGCCTGCGGTGGCTTGCAACGGTCAGATGGTCGCTCTCAAAACCCAGCTTGGAGACTCCAGTCTCCGCCAGGGTTTGGCTGAACCAGTCCAGGTTGGGGCCGGACACCCTCACTATTCGGAAATCAGGAGCTTGACTTCCTGCCTGTTCAATGTAGCGAAAGTCGGTTGCCAGTACGGCATCGCTCTGCGTAATTATCAGATACCCCGCCGTCCCTACAAATCCTGAGAGGTAGCGCCGGTTATCAGGGGCTGATATCAGAAGGCCGTCCAGCCTTCTTTCCTTCATCGCATCGCGAACATTGCTCAGACGTTGAGACATGACTTTTTCTCCAAACCTAGTTTGCTAACGGGAAGGCCCATCTCCCACCAGGAACTCCAACGCCTCCAGGTAACCTTTCCAGCCATTGCCGGATATCTGTTTTCTTGCAATGTCCTTGATTACGGAGTGTCTTCTGAACGGCTCCCGTGAATGTATGTCCGATATGTGCACTTCCACTACTGGTAGGCCTAAGTCTTCCAAGGCATCTCTCAGAGCGTAGCTGTAGTGCGTGAGCGCTCCAGGATTGATGACGACTCCATCGGATGAAGGCCCGTGCTCCTGCAGGTAGTCTATCAGAGCTCCTTCATGGTTGGACTGGAAGAAAAGGACTTCCTGTCCCAGCTCTGCGGCTCGTTTCTCGATCTCTTCCTCTATCTGCCTCAGCGTCATGGAACCGTAGATAGACGTATCACGCCTGCCCAGGTTGTTCAAATTGGGCCCGTTGATGATCAGATAGGTCACTCTAGCTCTCCGGGGTGCCGGCTCTGGGATGGGCCGCAAGGTAGGCTTTCCGCGCCTGGGCCGGGCTGACGTGCGTGTACACTTGAGTCGTGGCGGGCGAGGCGTGCCCCAACAGCTCCTGCACCACCCGCAGGTCTGCGCCCCCATCCAGCAAATGGGTAGCAAATGAGTGACGCAATGTGTGGGTATGAATATCGCTGCTGAGTCCGGCCCTCAAGGCGTATCTCTGCACCAGAGTCTGTACGCTCCGATGCGACAATCTGCCGCCGAAACGGTTGAGGAACAGCGCTTGGCTTCTTGTGTCGGCTATCAGATTGGGCCGGCCCTGCGCTGCATAGTTGTTCAAGGCCTCAATGGAAGGACGGCTTAAAGGAACCATGCGTTCCTTGTTGCCCTTGCCAACCACGCGTACCGTGCGGTTCCTCACGTCTATGTCCGACAGGTTGAGCCCGGCAACCTCTGAAAGACGCAGACCGGAGCCATATAACAGTTCTAGGAGGGCGGCATCCCTGAGCAAGAGAGGTTTGGCTCGCCCCTCTTTGGATGAGACCCTGGGCTGTTCGATCAGGGAGTCCGCCTCTTGCCGGTATAGGACTTGAGGCAAGCGTTTGGGCATCTTGGGAATCAGTCCCCGCATACCCGCCGAGCCCCTGTTCCATATCGGCGCTGAAGGCATAAGCCCACGTGAAATCAGGAATCGGAAGAAGGAGCGGATGCTTGCCAGGTTTCTGACCGTGCTCATTCTGGCATGGCCTTGTACCTGGTTGGCCTTGCCCAGGTTCGTGTAGCGTGTGTTCATCAGCCATGCCACGTAGCTGAGCATGAAACGCCTGTACTCCTGGTTGACCGCATCTTCGCCTTTGCGCAGCAGGAATCCGCGCAGGCCTTTCAGAGGGTCTTCCTCTCCCATGCCTTCATTCTTGAGGAACTCGAAGAACGGACTCAGGTCGTCTACGTAGTTGCGCACCGTGGCCGGAGAAAGGTTCCTCTCCCCCTGCAGATGGTTTCTGTACTCTTCCAAGACCTGGTCCACTGCTATACGCCAGCCTCCACTAGTTCTCTCTCCGGTACCGGGCCGCGATAGCTGCAGGAAGAGCAGCGCGCCCCGTTACGTCCGCTTGATACCAGGATGCCGTTGCATTCAGGACAGCTTTCCGGGAGGGGACGCCGGCTCAACGTGAACGTGCACTCAGGATAGTTGGTGCATCCGTAGAATGTACGCCCGCGGCCTCTCCTTTCAACCAGTTCTCCCGTGTCGCAGTTGGAGCACTTTACGCCCAAACTCAAGGGCTTCTTGCCCTTGCATTTAGGGAAACCTGTGCAGGCAAGGAATCTCCCGTATCTGCCGGTCTTGATCACCATGGGCTTCTCACAGATGTCGCACGTCTCGTCAGAGGGCTCTGCCACTTGTACCTTTGGCGTCTCTTCAGCCGCTGAAGTCGAAGCTCCCTGTCTCAGAGGCTTTCTGCCCTTACATTCGGGGAAGCCGGTGCAGGCCAGGAATCTTCCGAATCTGCCGGTCTTGATCACCATGGGCTTCTCACAGAGGTCGCACGTCTCCTCTGAAGGTTCTTCCACTCGCACCCTTGGCATCTCTTCCGCCGCTGAAGTCAGAGCTTCTTGGAACGGGCTGTAGAAGTCCCGCAATACGGGCACCCACTCCTTTTCCCCTCGTGCTATATCGTCCAGGTTCTGCTCCATTCCTGCGGTAAACCCCACGTCCATGATGGAGGGGAAGTGGTTCGCAAGCTGATCGCTGACCACTTTGCCAAGCTGCGTGGGCTTGAAACGGTTCTGTTCCTTGGTGGCATAGTTGCGATCTATGATTATGGAGAGAATTGGAGCGTAGGTGCTGGGACGTCCTATTCCCTCCTCCTCAAGTTTGCGAATCAAGGAAGCTTCGTTATACCGCGGAGGCGGCTGGGTGAAGTGTTGTTCCGATGCCAGGTCAAGGCAATCCAGTCCCTCTCCGTTGCGCAATTCCGGAAGCAGTCGTTGATTGTCGTCGTCTTCTGCGGGATCATCGCGGTCTTCCAGGTACAGCGATCGAAAGCCGGGGAACTTCATCACGGAGCCGGTGGCACGAAATACGTAGGTCTGCCCCTCCGTGTTCGGCCCGCGAGCGTCGATATCAATCCGGGTGGAATCGGAGAGGGCGTCCGCCATCTGGCTCGCCAGCATCCGCTTCCATATTAGCTCGTACAGCTTGAACTGGTCGGAAGACAGGTGAGGCTTCACCACTGCCGGCGAGCGCCTTATGGCTGTAGGCCTTATGGCCTCGTGCGCCTCTTGAGCGCCCTTGGCCTTTCTGGTAAAGACCCTGGGAGTTCTGGGAAGATATTTATTGCCGTAGTGCTCGCGGATATACGCTACGGTTTCTCGCAGGGCGACGGGAGCCACGTGCACCGAGTCCGTACGCATATATGTAATCAGTCCCACCGAGCCTTCTGAGCCTACGGAAAGCCCCTCATACAGTTGCTGGGCTAGAGCCATGGTTCTCTTGGCGGAGAATCTGAGCTTGCGGGAGGCCTCTTGCTGGAGCGTGCTGGTGATGAAGGGTGGGGCAGGGCGCGTGCGCACCTCTTTCTTCTGCACGTCCGCGACCAGATAGGAAGCGTTAGATAGGGCGGTTGTGACTGTGTTTGCCGTTGCCTCGGAACCGATCTCGATTCCCTTTCGCTGGCCCTTCACTCCCTGCAGCCTGGCGTTGAATTTAGACGTCTTGCCGGCACTGCCGCCGTCTTGCTTTTTGAGAATCGCGTCGATGGTCCAGTACTCTTTGGAAACGAAAGCCTCTATCTCCCGTTCCCTGTCCACCACAAGCTTCAGAGCCACCGACTGCACGCGTCCCGCGGAAAGGCCGCGCTGTATCTTGCGCCAGAGAAGGGGACTGAGCTGGTATCCCACCAACCGGTCCAATACGCGACGGGCTTGCTGGGCGTTTACCAGGCGCATGTCTATCTCACGCGTGTCTTGGAACGCTTCGTTTATGGCATCCTCGGTAATCTGGTGGAAAACGACTCTCTGCACGGGTCGCTTCTGCCATCCCGCGGCATTCACCAGGTGCCAGGAGATAGCCTCACCCTCGCGGTCCGGGTCGGTTGCCAGATATATCGTTTCGGCGTTTTTGGACGACTTCTTCAGGTCTGCTATGACCTTGTTCTTCTCTTTCGGAACAACGTACTTGGGCGTGAAGCCGTTGTCCACGGCCACGCCCAGGTCGTCGCTCGGAAGGTCTCGAACGTGGCCCAGCGAAGCCTTGACTTCGTAGTCGCGACCCAGAAAACGGCCAACCGTTCTTGCTTTGGCCGGCGATTCTACTATTACCAGGTTCTTTGCCATGCTATATGCGCGCCTATCCGTACGGCGCCGCTGCTTCCCTTGTTCTAATGTAGTTCATTCCGCCCAGCTGTTTCACCAAGCCCCTGAGCTCCATCATAGCTAGAGTACTGCTCACCGTAGTTATAGGCAACCCTGTTTGTCTGCCTACCTCGTCTATGTGCACCGGGTCATAAGTGATGTGCTTGAGCAACGTCTTCTCGGTTTCATCCGCGGGACCCACTAAGGCTGGCATGGGAATCTGCTCGTTGATTCCCGCAATGTTCAACTCTTCTAAGATATCCCTATAGTCAAGTACCAGCTTGGCGCCTTCCTGTATCAGAAGGTTTGTGCCAAGGCTGGCCGGCGAGAAAATGCTGCCCGGGACGCAAAACACCTCCCGGTTCTGTTCCAAGGCGTGTCTTACCGTCCATATAGCGCCGCTGGAAGCGGGCGCTTCCACAACCAGGGTGCCCAGCGTCATCCCGCTCATTATCCTGTTTCGCCTGGGGAAGTGGCTGGACTCCGGGCGTGTACCCAGTGAATGCTCGCTCACCAGGGCGCCGTTCTCTGCAATCTGCGATGCCAGAGCCTTGTGTTCCGGTGGATAGATGCTGTCTAGGCCATTCGCCAGTACGGCTATGGTGCGTCCGCCCGCATCCAACGCGGTCTTGTGAGCGATCGCGTCGATGCCGCGCGCCAGGCCGCTTACCACGGTCACGCCGGAGGTCGCCAGATCGCTGGTCAATCTGCTAGTCACTTCTCTGCCGTAAGCGGTGGCCCGCCTTGTGCCTACCACGGCCACCCCTCGCTGGTCCTCAGCCAGCAGCTTGCCCTTCACAAATAGGACCGGAGGGAGATCGTATATCTCCTTGAGCAGAGCGGGGTATTCCTCATCTTCCCAGGTATAAGCGGCTACCCCCGAATCCTGCAGGCGCTCGATTTCGGTGTACGGGTCGATTTTTGAGCGCACGGTGGATATCGCTCTGACAGACTTGGACTCTAGGCCCGCCTTGCTCAGCGCGTCGCTGGAGGCGTGCCAGGCCTCTCTCATGGAGCCGAAGTGGGATAGAAGCTTCAGAAACCTGGCCCTTCCTATGGACGGGACACGCCTGAACGCCACCCAGTACTTGAGTTCGTCTATATTCATTATTACCTAGCAGCTTGGGGATTTACTGCGCCGGAAAGGTACATCGGCGGTCTGGTCATTCGGTTCAATGGTGGAGGGTGTCATGTGCACTACTGTTCCCTTAGCTGCTGACATGGGGACATTTCGACTTCCCATCCCACAATTGGTCTCACCAATCTAGCGCCTTTGCATTGGCCTTGGAGGGAGAGAAGTCCGACCAAACCCTGCATGGATTTTACTAGACGAGTAAATAGGGCGCAATTTAAGAACCGTATCTTGCGCTCCTTGCGACGGCGGCATTCTCCAGTCCCTTTAGGTTGTGGCCACCGGCTTTCGGCTCAAGACGGCAACCATTCGCTGAAACTTCTGCGGAATGCTTTCGTTGAATATGCTGTATACCACCGGCACCACGATTAGGGTAAGACCGGTGGAGCTCATCAGACCGCCTATCACCACCGTCGCCAGTTCGGCGCTGATGATTCCGCCTTCGGAGGAAGCAGCAGCCAGGGGTAGCAGCGCGAAGCTCGTCGTTAGGGCCGTCATCAGAATCGGGCGCAACCGGACCCTTCCACCGTTGATCAGCGCGTCATAAACCCCCATTCCCTTCTCCCGCAGCTGCTCTACGAAAGCTATCAGCACTATGGCGTTGGTCACCACTATGCCGATTAGGAGCAGGATTCCCATCATGGCAGGCAGGCCAAGCGTGCGGCCGGTGATGAGCAGTGCGGCGAGAGCCCCGATGAGCGCGAACGGCAGCGTGGTTATGATGACGAAGGGGTTCCTGAGAGAACCCAGGCTGGCCACCATTACCAGGTACACAAGAATTATCCCTACACCCATAGAGATGAAGATGGCTTGGAATCCCTCTTCTATGTCTCCGAATATGCCGCCACTGGAAACCGAGACGCCCGGAGGGAGCGAGAGCGCCAATATCTTCTCGTCTACCAAGCGGCCAACCGCCTGCGTATCTTCGGCAACGATGTCGCCCGTGATGGTGGCCGAACGCATGCCGTCTGTCCGGCTGATGGTCACCGGGCCCTCGCTGACTACCACTTCTGCAAGTTCGCCCAGTGGAGCCGAGCCGAGCGGTCCGGCAATAGTGAGGTTCTCCAACGCCGCTATACCGTTGGCCGAACTACGGTTCCCGGATAGGACAACGTCTGTGACCGTTCCACCAATGGTTATTCGTGTGACGGTCTCTCCAACTAGATACTGGCTCAGTTGAAGCCCTACTTGCCTAGTGCTCAGGCCGATGCGCGCAGCCTTCCCGGGGTCTACTTGAATGGAGGCCTCGTCACGCGCTTGCGCTACGTCGCTCTCCAGATTGATTACCTCTTCCAGCTCGCCGAGCGAAGCCGTCAACTCCCGGGCCACTCCGGTTATGTCGTCGTAGTTGGAGCCGGTAATGCTGATTTCCACACCGCCGGTTGGGGGACCGTCTACTACCTCCCGTATCCTGAGAGTTCGCCCTTCTTTGTCTAGATCATCCCTGAGGATCTGATCTATGTCTTCAGGCGCATCCTTGACCAGGTTTACCAGCAGGTTGGCTTGGTTGAGTCCGCCCGGCTGACTATCGGGAGACAGGTTCGAAGATCCGATTGTGGAGCTGTACACTTCCGCGAAGCCTTGGACCTCCTCCTCTATTTCAATAACCTCGGCCAGGGTTCGGTCGGGCGGAGTCCCGGGTGGCAACCCCACCTCAATCTGCAGATACCGCTCTCCGCCGCCGGAGAACAGCGTCACGGGAATGAACAAGGTCATACCCATGCTTCCAACGGTCAGTACTAGAGCGGACACCACCGTTATAGCCTTGTGACGCAGCGTCCATCTGATAATTGGCGTATAGAGACGTTGCATCCACGTTTCCTGTAGGAAGACGTCTTCCTCTTCCTCAACGGCGTCAGGAAGGTCGCCTGGCCTCAGCAGGTAGGCCCCCAGCACCGGGACCGCTGTTAGCGCGACCAGCAAAGACGCAACGAGGGCGAAGCTAACCGTGAGAGCAAACGGAGCGAAGAACGCGCCAACCAGACCCTGGATGAATGCCAGGGGCGCGAACACTACTATGGTCGTCATGGTGGAGGCAAATATCGCCGGACCTACCTCAGCGGTGGCCTCCAGAGCAGCCCTCCATCGCTCACGCCCCGCCTGTATGTGGCGGTATACGTTCTCCAGCACCACGATTGCGTCATCGACCACCCGTCCGACCGAGATTGCGAGTCCTCCCAGCGTCATGAAATTGAGCGACAAATCCTGCCACGACATCAGGAGCACGCCGGTGAAAATGCTCATCGGTATCGACATCGCTATCACAATGGTGGGGCGAAGGGTGTTGAACAGCCCGCGCAATATAGTCGGCCTGAACGACACCATGAAAGCGAATACAACGGTGACAGCAAACAGGAACCCGAACATTGCTTCACGCAGAAGGGCGTCGATCTGTGACTGAATGCTAGGCCCTTGGTTGGAAACAATGACGATCTCCAAGTCGGACGGCAGCCCGCCAAGCCCGTCCAGCGCATCCTGTACGGCAGTCGTTACGTCTATTGTGTTCGCCTCGGCCTCCTTGATAATGGATACTCCCACGCTGGGCTTGCCGTTGGTGCGGGAGATGCTCCTGGGTGCGGCGGCGCCAAGTCTCACATCGGCAACGTCGCCTAGGAGGACCGGTTCCGACTCGAACATTCCCACGACAAGGCTCTCGAGATCATCGATGGAGTCGAAGGTGTGCGTCGTCTTGGCTAGGACGGCTTGCCTGCCATCGAAGATGGCGCCCGCGGGCAGGCTGACGTTGTTGTCCCTCAGAGCGGACGATATCTGGAACAGAGAGACCCCGTTCGCTGTCATCCTGTCGGGGTCCGCGGTAATCTGAACACGTTGCTCTATCTCACCGGCAACTCGTACCTGGAGAACTCCCTCTATGTCTGAAATCGCGGGCAGAATGCTGGACTGGATGATCCCCACCAATTCCGCGGGGTTCCTGTCCGAGATGACGCTGAACTGTATGACGGGGAACTGGTCTGGATTAAAGCGGCCAACCGAGGGATCCTCGACGCCGCCTACAAACGAGATATTGTTGACAGCAGCCTCAATCTGATTCGCTGCAGCGGCCATATCCGTCCCGTAGGTGAAGGTGACCAGCACCAGCGAGTTGCCCTCGAAGGTCGTAGACTGGACGGACTCCAGTCCCCCCGTTCCCGAAATGGCGCGCTCTATGGGAGCGGTAACGTCTCGCACCACGGCATCAGGGTTCGCGGACGGGTAGGATGTGGTTATGGTTACCAGTGGAAACTCTATCTCCGGGAACAGCTCTACACGCAACGAATTGTAGGCAAATATTCCCGACGTCAAAACGATGATTATGGCAAGGACTGTAACCGTCCGATTGCGGACCGCTATGCCGGTAATGAATCTCATGCAATCCTCCAGTGTTCCGTTGCAGTGAAATTGCTGCCCGTTTTGCTAGAACCCCCCACTGCGAAGGGATCGCAGGGCCGTAACTCTTAATCCTAGTGTACACCCCATTACTTGTGCGCAACCGAAGAAGAGGGCGCCAGGAGACCGCCAATTGGCACGTCCAGAGCGTGAGCTATCTTCAGTGCCGCTCCAATCGTGAGATTCTGCTTGCCATGCTCCACCAGGCTGATGTATGTACGGTCTAACCCTGATGCTTCCGCCAACTCTTGCTGTGTCATACTTAGGCTGGCCCGCGTCCGGTTGATCCGGCGTCCCATTAGGGCCAGTTGCTCTTCGAGCGATAGTTTCTCTTTGGTGAGGCCAACGAGCCGACGTGCTTCAGTCACTGCCTCAAGGGCATTGCCAGCGATGGCGTCGCATCCCAGGCCCTTTACGTCTTGGTTCGTCCCATGGAGCGCTCTTCCGCCAAGCAGTATCTTGGGAGCGGGCGGGTTCAGTTCGCGAATAGCGTCGACGACGGCCCTGGCGTTGGGTAGGAATTCAGGCTGTGTTGAAGAGAGGGCAATGAGGTCGACGTTTCGCTGCTGAACATATTCGGCTAGGTCCTTGGCAGGTGTAGCTATCCACAGGAAATCGACTTCCCAACCGTCCATCACTAGAAAATCGGCAATCATTCGAGAGCCAATCCAGTGTGGGTCTCCTTCCACTGGCGTCACCACGGCCCTTGTGCCTAGACCCGTCTGCGACTTCATTTCTCGTCGGAGAGAGTCCATTACATCTAGGGTGATCGCCGTGGCCAGGTGTTCTTGAGCGATATTGATCACACCCTCACACCAAAGTTCACCGAGTCTGGCCTGCGAAGGCGCCAGGACTTCCAGATAGATATCGGCTCGTTCGGAGCCCCGGCTCAGAGCCTTTTCTATGACTGTATGCGCCAAACCGAGTTCACCGGAGATCAAAGCCTGGTCGTACTGCTCCCTGGCTTCCGCAAGGACGGCCTCTCTATCCATCTGAGTTCACTGGAAGGTAATTCTCGTCTAAGATGTGAGATATAGTAGACACTATATCTAGTATACGTTATTATTATGCATCATAACAATAGCCGTTAGGGGACAACTATGGAAATTGTACAGATCATTGCAATAGTCCTTGCTGCGGTCGGGGCGTTGAACTGGGGGCTTGTGGGCCTGTTCAAGTTCGATCTTGTAGCCTTGATAGCTGGCGGTATGAAGTTTGGCGATGTCAATGTAATATCGCGAATCATCTATGTCCTTGTTGCCGTGGCAGGGGTTGTCAGCCTGACGGTTATCGGTGAGCTTGGCTAGCTGAGGCTCCGTCCCGGTCTGATCATGGATCCACCGGAGCGCTGTGGATACGGTAGGGGATATCGATCAGCTGATAGGAAGCATGGCAACTCTGCGGTCAACCCAATTTGTCTATCTCCACCAGCCCTTTGGCAATGCGCCTTCGCAATTCTTCGGCCTTCTCCGGCGTCCACTCATAAAAGCCCTTACCCGCCTTAAGGCCGTTGTGTCCTCGCTCTACCATGTCGTGCAGCAGGGAAGGGTCATCGGAGTTGGAGAGTTGAGGGAACACGTCCGACGCGACGCGCGATATGATGTCCCAGCCTGCGGCTTCCAGGACTTGGATCACCCCTGTGGTCGCCCAGCGTCGCCCGAGTCCGGCGCTTACGGCTTTATCGACGTCTTCCGCCGACGCGACCCCATTCTCCACCAGCCATAGGGCTTCTCGGAGAAGAGCCATCTGCAGACGGTTCACAACGAACCCCGGTGTCTCGCGCTTCACCAAGAGCGGCTGCTTGCCTATAGAGGTCAACAGTTCCATAACAACGCTTGTAGTCTCTTCAGAGGTCTGCGCCGTCGGGATCACTTCTACGAGCGGCACGAATAGAGCTGGATTGAGGAAGTGGACATTGATGACCTTGTCCGGCCGCGTCGTCGCGGCGGCGAGCCTGCTGGGCAACAGGCTGGACGTGTTGCTGGCCAGAATGGTCCGGTCAGGGCATAGCTCGTCAAGTTGACGGAAGATCTCGGTCTTGGCGTCCATATCCTCGTATATCGACTCGATCACCAAATCGACGTCCTTCACCATCTCCGTCAAGTCGGTACTCATTCTAATGCGTGCTGGCGCCGACTCCGCCTGTTCGCCCGAGACGCTGCCGAGTTCGCGCAGGCGTTGTAGGCTCTCCCCAATCATTCCCCTCGCTCGGTCAAGACTCTGTTCGGAACGGGAATGAAGCCGAACGTCGTAGCCCGCAAGTGCAAACTCGATGGCGATGCCGTGTCCCATGAGACCGGCGCCAATAACCGAAACGGCGCGGATGTGTTTATTCACCAATGCTGCTGGCTCCGCTGGTCCACTTCTGCTAGTGATTGCAGAGTGGTAACGAACTTGGAATAGCGCTGTGTCGTGCCTAAATGCGGATTATTGTGGCGGAGAGGGTGGGATTCGAACCCACGGTCCCGATTACTCGGGACACGCGCTCTCCAGGCGCGCCTGTTCGGCCACTCCAGCACCTCTCCAACGATATACATGATCCGCATGCGGAGAGGGCGGGATTCGAACCCGCGAACCCCATAGGAGTTACCGCTTTTCGAGAGCGGCGCCTTCAACCACTCGGCCACCTCTCCAGGCAAGTGGTAATTATAGCATGGGCGTACGGGTATTCGCTTGCTTCTTACCCGTCGCTGTGCCCGTCTGCCCCTATGCGCCGCCAAACTTGACAGGCGTGGTTCCGCGCCTTAGCATGTCCTTGGGGCAAGCGAGCACCCCCAAAATGTAATGTGATTAGCTAGGAGACAACCGCCTATCTGTCCCCGCGAACGTGGGAGAAGATAGGCTTTTTCGTTGAGTATATTGCCTGAAGAAAACCAGAACTGGGCAGCCGTCATCCTTGCAGCGGGCAAGGGTTCCAGGATGAAGTCGCAGTTGCCTAAAGTGCTTCATCCTGTCTGCGGCAAGCCCATGCTTCTCCACGTAATCCATGCCGTCACAGAGGCCATCCATGGCCGGCTGGCCGTTGTAGTACCCCCGAATTCCGAGGAAATAAACGGCCGAATAGACGCCTCTATAGCTAGTGTGGAGCAGCATCAAGCAAACGGCACGGGTCATGCCGTCTTGCAGAGCGAACCCGTACTGGGTGGTAGGGCAACTAACGTCCTGGTTGCCTACGGCGATACTCCTCTTCTGCTCTCTGCTACGCTCTCCCAACTGATGCGAAGGCACGAATCATCCAGAGCAGCTATCACACTCTTGACCGCTTTTCTCGATTCTCCACAGGGATTGGGAAGGATCATCCGGAACGGGGACGGCACCGTTGTCGACCTCGTAGAGGATGTAGATGCGGATGACTGCCAAAGCTCTATCCGCGAGATCAATGCGGGAGTATATGCGTTCACCTCAGAATGGCTCTGGCCCGCGCTACGAGAGCTGGCTCCTTCCGCCTCAGGTGAGTATTACCTGACCGATTTGGTGAAGCTGGCCGCTTCATCCGGGCTGCTGGTGGACAGCCTCACTTCTTATGACGAGACTGAGATATTGGGCGTCAACACTCGCTTGGATCTGGCCCAGGCCGAGCAGGTCATGCGCCGTCGCATCCTGGATAAGTGGATGTTGGAGGGCGTAACCGTAGTGGACCCGCAAACCGCGTATATAGACGCCTCTGTAGAGATCGGAAGCGATACCGTTATCCAACCCAACACCGCCATAAAGGGCGCCAGTCGCGTGGGCAATGGATGCGAGTTGGGCCCCAACTCCACCGTGGTCGATTCGGTTATAGGGGACGATTGCAAGGTGATTTCCTCCCTGCTGGAGGGCGCTCACCTTGAATCCTCCGTTCATGTTGGGCCGTTCAGTCATCTCAGACCGGCTACGTTCCTGGAGCGGAATGTCCACATAGGCAACTACGCCGAGGTAAAGAACAGCCGCATTGGTCACGATACGGCTATGGGCCACTTCAGCTACGTTGGTGATGCGGACGTGGGCAGCAACGTGAACATAGGGGCGGGGGCCGTCACCTGCAACTTCGATGGCGAGAAGAAACATAGAACAGTCATTGAAGATGGAGCTTTCATAGGCAGCGATACAATGCTGGTGGCGCCTCTGAGAGTGGGGACTCGCGCCTCTACTGCCGCAGGTTCCGTGGTTACCAGGGATGTTCCCGCGGATAGCTTGGCGGTAGGTGTTCCTGCTAGGATAAGACTGGCAGCTAGATCAAAATCCAAAAGACCGCCTGCCTAGGGCAGGCCAGTGAAGGATGTGATAGACGCTTGGATAGTGACAGTTCATTATCAATTCTCATCTTGATTCTTTCCAACCTCTTATTTGTTGCCGCTTCACTAGCAGAAGCTGCAATCCGTAAGCTTTGCCAGTCCGGCGATACCTCTCGTCTTGAGTCGCATGCCGCTTCCTCATCTATTGAGTGGATATCATCTCGTTCCACCAGCGCCTTACAGATGCTTGTCGCCGTGAAGCTGGTTGCCATAACCTTGATCGGCGTTTCGCTGGCTGTCCTGGCCTTCAACGCATTGAACGGCTCATGGCTTGAAACCATGGGCCTTGTTATTGCCGGGCTGTTGTTTCTTTATCTCCTCCAAGCAGCTAGCTACAAGGTAGGGAGAAGATACGCGACTCAGACGGCTGCCGTCTTATCCCTTCCCCTGAGAACGCTTCTCTGGCTGTTTACTCCATTAGCCTGGTTTAGAGCACGTATTGAGGGCAATGGCGGGTCTTCAAACGGTAACGGCTTGCCCCAGGGATCGGTGGGAAACAACGCTCAGGTAGAAGAAGAGGTCCGTGAAGCAGACCCTGAAGAAAGACGCATGATCCAGGCTATCCTCCACCTTGAGCACATGGCGGCAAGGGAAGTAATGGTTCCCAGGGTGGATGTTGACGCCGCCGAGGTGAACACGTCGCTGGATGAGGTTGCGGCTCTGATGGGTCAGGTCGGCCACAGTCGCATACTTGTCTACCGGGATAGTATCGACGACGTGGTTGGCATAGTGCACGCCCGTGACGTTTTGCAGAAGACCAGCGCCGGAGAGGAAGTGCCCAACCTTGAGGGCATTGTACGCCCGGCGCTCTTCATACCGGACTCCAAGCCATTGGACCAATTGTTGCGTGAAATGCAGGATAGACGCGCCACCGTGGCAATAGTAGTCGATGAGTACGGCGGCACTGAAGGCCTCATCACCATGGAAGACCTTCTTGAAGAGATAGTTGGTGAGATAGAAGACGAATTTACCCAGGAAGAGCCTGAGATAGTTCGTCACGGAGAGAATGAGGCGGAAATCGACGGACGCGTGACCCTGGACGAAATAAACGAGATATTCCAGACCTCCTTGGAAGGCGAGGGGTTCGATACTTTGGGAGGTCTCCTCTCGGCTCAGCTGGGCAAGATACCGGTTACCGGAGACGTGGTTAGCTTGCAAGGACTGGACTTCCTGGTTGTATCCACCAGTGGCCGTAGAGTCCGCAAAGTGCGTGTAGTGAGGCAGATATAGGCTCAAATGTGGTGATTGCTTGAAATTTGTGATCACCCGTTGCTATATTGAACCTTTGTTGCCCCTGTAGCTCAGTGGATAGAGCGCTGGCCTCCGGAGCCAGGTGCGGCGGTTCGAGTCCGCCCAGGGGTACCATTTCCTTGAGGAGACCTATGCGAATCCGCGCGAGGTCTGTGGCAAAGGGTTGGAAAAGGCGCATTGGAACCGCTGCCGCAGCAATGTCGATAGTGCCGTTGATGCTTGTCGCTGTCGCCTGCGACCCGGAGGAGAGCCGGCCCACAGACGCGCCGCCAACTGCGACCGCCGCTATACCCAGCCCAACCCCAACTCAGAAACCCGCAGCAATGCCCGAGCCAACTGCCACGCCTATACCTGTACCCACATCGACTCCCACCCCTGTACCCACACCTACCGCTGAACCGACGGCGACGCCCACGTCTACACCGACTCCCCCACCACCTCCGACCGCCACGCCTACCGCTGAGCCAACAGCGACGCCCATTCCCACACCTACTCCCACAGCCGGAGAGCTCGCTGCCACTCGCTTGTCCGGGATCATTCCTTGGTTCGGGAATCCTCCTGACAACTCTTCCGGGGGAGCCACGCAGTTTCTTATGGACATCTGGCTGCGTGACTCCGATCTGGGCGAGACTATTGCTAGGTTCCCTTGGCTTGCAGACGGTGCTAACGACGATGATTTTCACGCCCTTTGGTTTCTGCACGACATCGCGCAGACAGACCTCTCGTTGGCAATTACAGCAACCGCCTTTCCTTGGTTAGCCGATGATGTAACACGGGACGAGTGGAAGGCACTTTGGGCTCTACGTGACATGGCAACCGAGGACCTAGAGCTGGCGAGGACAGTGACATCTCTGCCCTGGGTGGTCGACGGTCTAACGGAGACTGAGGCCTCGCCTCTCCAAATCTTAGCTGGCATCGCATCCAAGGATCTGGAGTTTGCGAGGGCAGTGATGTCTGTGCCTTGGTTCCTCGATGGCTTGACGTTACATGAGTGGAACACGTTGAATGATCTGAACCCACTCGCCCGCGACGACCTCGACCTGGCGAATGAGGTACTGGAACTTACAAATGAAGTGCTGACCCTACCTTGGGTAGAAGGTCGTTGGGACCGGGATCTAAATCAGTTTCTTCGATGGTCTCTGGTTAACATCGCCAACATTAGCGGGCCCAACGCCTTCAGTCAACTGACCAGCCAGCCCTGGTTTACTGACGGTCTAAGCGAAGCAGAAGCCGCCTTGGTGGTTACCCTGAGAGGTGCTTATGTTTACGATGAATCACTCTATCCGGACCTGCTCAGGGCTCACTATTCGCAAACCAGAACAGTCTCTCTGCCGCTGGCTGGAGAGACAAATATCTGGGTTATTTCAACGAGCCCTTTCCCACTGGACGAAGACCTGCTGACGGCTATCGAAGACACCGCACGCATCTCGGAAGAGTTCCTCAGAATGCCGTTCCCCACGACTGATATCATCCTATCTGTACTAGACGAAAGTTACCTGACGCAGGGCAACTATGGGGGTATCTATGTGACAACGCACATGAGATTAACACGCTTCGACGACGGACTCGGAGGGACGCATGTGCCAAGTGTGCCCCATGAAACAGCTCACTACTACTTCGCCGATGAATTGAAGGGTCCGACTTGGTTCTTGGAAGGAGGGGCCGAGTTCATCGAAGCGTACGTCAACCATCTTACCGGTGTCCAAAACCTTGAAGACCGCAGAATCCACGTAGCATCACAGGTCCAACGTTGCATCGAGATCGACGAAGTGGAGAATATACTTGCTATCAAGACTGCCTCCACCTATTCAGGTCGGATCACCTGTGCGTACCGCATGGGGGAGAATCTCTTTCTGGCCCTACTTGACACGATAGGCGAGGAAGCAATGAGATCAGCGCTACAGGAGTTGTCTCAGTTGACGGTTGACGAGGAGACTGGTTATCGAACTCCTTTGATGAAATACCTGTATGGGCACGAAGAGGAACTGGAGGACCTCATCTATCGTGTTTTTCTTGAGCACACTTCCCCCGAAAGCAGGGAAGAATTCCGCGAAATGTATAGGAACCTGCATGGAGGACCCTATCGGGATCCGGACGCCGACCTCTAAGACGACCCACGGCGATGATGTGACGACTCCTTCCAAGATTCTGGTAGAATTTCGATTGTACGCCCAAGGGTACCATGCTTAGCTGTGGACGAATCTGTCTACCCGGTGAGGAGGAGAGTGATGCAGTCAGCAGACAGTGGCTATCCCGTTCGGTTTGAGGTGGACTATCCGGAGGCTCCATCCAGAGGACTGGCGCTCCTTGGGGTGCTTTTCTTCATCAAGGGACTTCTGCTCATTCCACACATCATAATTCTCTACTTCCTCGGAATTGCCCTTTTTATTGCCTTCTACATTGGCTACTGGGCGGTGCTCATAACCGGCAGGTACCCCCAGGGCCTCTTTGCCTTCGTACTCAGCGTCCAGCGATGGAGTACTAGGACGGACTCATGGATGTACGGCATGGTAGACAGATACCCGCCGTTTAGCCTGAGCGATGTGGACTACCCCGTAAGGTTTGAGGTGGACTATCCGGATGCCTCATCCAGAGGACTGGCGCTCCTTGGGGCGCTTTTCATTCTTAAGGCGCTTCTGCTCATTCCACACCTAATAATTCTCTACGCCTTGGGCTTAGTTTCACTCGTAGTCGTTTACATAGGCTACTGGGCGGTGCTCATAACCGGTAGGTACCCCCGAGGGATGTTCGACTTGGTGGTTGGGGTCCAGCGCTGGAACTACAGGACGGGTGCTTGGCTCTTCGGGCTTACCGACCGCTACCCGCCGTTCACCCTGAACAGATAGGGCTTGCTTAGAACAGACGGGCAGGGCATCTCTTTTTCGGCAACCTTAGGCGGTTCGCGCCCCACAGGAGCTGTTGCTAGATCACACCCTGCCGGCGCAATTGCAGCAGGTCGTCTCTTGAATATCCAAGGGCTGAGTATATCTCTTCGTTGTGCTGACCCAGTATTGGTGCGGGACGGCTTGTGCCCCACGGCGCTTTGGGCAGCCTGAACACTTCGCCTGGTATCTTGGTCTTCCCAATTACGGGATGCTCTATTTCCGTAAAGTACTCTCTTTCCGCTAGCTGGGGGCAGTTCACTAGGTCTTCTGATGTCTGCACCACGGCCGCCACAAAGCCTTCCGACATTGTGGTATTGAAGTAGTCGAATTTCTTCCACTCCTTTAACACCGGCAGCAGAACCTCGTCTATCTCCTCCAGATGCTGCTGGCGCTCTGCCTCCGTGGCAAACCTCGGGTCGTCCAGGTCAGCACGGTCCAGTAGGCCAATGTATTCCGCAAACGATGCGCGTTGCCGGCCCTTTTGGAAAGTGGGGCCTATGTGCCCGTCTTGAGAGGGGACTATACCCTCGAACTTGGTGCCCTTGGTCGAGCCGCTTTCTACCTTGGGAGCGCGCCTCTCTATGGAGCCGTTGTAGATGTACCTGATGGAAGAGGTGTAGTGGTGTGAGGCCGCTACTTCAGCCATCGATAGGTCGATGCTTTGCCCCTGGCCGTTCAGCCTGGCCGTAAACAGCGCCGCCGATGTTGCATAAGCCGCTATGATGCCGCCCATCCAGAGCGTTTGGGGATGGCCGTGTTTGAGCGGCTCCCGGCCGTAGGCTCCGCTGGTGTACATGATGCCGCCCATGGCCTGGTACAGAAGATCGTTCCCCTGGAAGTCTCTGTACGGGCCACTCTGTCCAAACGGCGTGATGGATGTCACCACAAGTCGCGGGTTGATTTGTTCCATCTCTCCGTAGCCCAGTCCAAGGCTGTCCAGATAGCCCGGGTCGTAGCTTTCTACAACGCCGTCAGCTTTCTTCAGCATCTCCTTGAAGATTTCCCTGCCTTCTGCCGTTTCCAGGTTGAGGGTAACCCCTCTCTTGTTGTTGTTCAGGTAGAAATAAGACAGGCTCTTCTCCGGGTGTGGCTCGTCATGATGGAACGGCCCAAGGCGTCGAGACGGGTCCCCCACGCCGGGCGATTCTATTTTGATTACGTCTGAACCGTAATCACCGAACAGCCTGGCTGCAAACGGCCCGGATATCCCCGTGCTCAAATCCAGAACTTTGTATTCTCCCAGTCCGGTTGTTGTAGTCATGGGCGCTAAATCCTCAGCTTCTTTCTGTAGTCCGGATCGATGGCAGCCACGGCGCCTTCGTCCACTTGCTTCTGAAGGTTGGTCGGCCTAGCGGTTCCCGGGTTGACCGGCTCCTTTCCTATGGCATTGGTCTCATACATCCTTGCGATGTCGGCCTCGTCTATGCCCAGGAGCTCGCTCAATACGTACTCGTTGTGCTCGCCCAGCATGGGAGCGGGCCTGCGAATATACGAAGGCGTCTTGGACATCTTCCAGGGCCGCCCAAAGTAGAGACGCGTCCCAATGCCGGTCTCCGGTTGGTGAGCGACTCTTTCAAAGAACTCGCGGTCTGTGATGTGCGGGTCCAGGGTGAAGTCCCTGCCGTCCATTACCGCTATGGCCGGAACGCCTGCTTTCTGGAGCTGATTCATCAGCGCCGTCTGGTCTTTGTCCTTTGTCCACTCGCTTATGTGGTCGTCAAGCTCATCCTGGTTGCGCAAGCGGAATATGGGGTCGGCAAACCTGTCTTCCTCCGCCCACGCCGGAGACCCCATCTCCCTGACTAGGGCGTCCCATTGGTCGTCCGTCTCAGCGGTGATGGCTATCCACCTATCGTCGCCCTTGCACTGATAGACCCCGTGGGGCGCCAGGTAGTTGTGCCTGTTGCCCATGGAAGTTCCGCTGCGGCCGTTGGAGATGTAGTCCATGAGGGCGTCGCCCATTGTGGAAACGCCTATCTGGTACATGGCGAAGTCCACCCATTGGCCCTCACCGGTGCTATTGCGGTGATGCAGCGCGGCCAGCACGGCGAATACGGCCATCCAGCCCACGTGCTGATCGAAGAAGGAGATGCCGACCCGGCGGGGGCCTTCCTCCGGGTAGCCGGCGAACTGGCTGAGGCCGCATGTCAGCTCGAACATTCTGCCTATTCCTGCATACTGCCGCCATGGCCCCGTATACCCGAACCCCGTATTGGATAGATATATCAGGTCCGGCTTGACCTGACGGAGCTCTTCATAGCCCAGGCCCAGGCGGTCCATGGTGCCTGCCCGGTTGTTTTCTATGATTACGTCCGACACCCTGACTATGTCTTTGAAAGCTCTGACGGAGTCATCCTCTTTGAGATTCAGGGTCACACCAACCTTGCTTCTCTGCAGTGTGTTGAAGCTGCCGTCTCTGTCCCAATGCCGTTCGCCGGGATCGTTTTCCGGGAATACTCCACCCTCCGTTCTGAAAAGGGTATGGCTGTCGACCTTGATCACCTCCGCCCCCATGTCCGCCATGATGTGCAACGCCGTCGGCATGGCAACCATGGTAGTGGAGTCTATGATTCGCACCCCTTCAAGCGCTCCGCTCATCTTTCACCTCGCAACATAACGTTCAGCCATACAAGCTCGATAATTACAAAGCGACAGCCCACCAGTCAATGAGCTGCCGCTTTGCCATGTTCACCTTGATTAATACCATCCGGGGTTCATGCCGCCCGTCGTATTTAGTGAGGGATAGGCAGAGTTACCGGGTGGCCTGGATTGGGCAGATACACGGTCCCCGTGCCTTCCGCCACAGTGGCGCCTAGCTGGTTGACTCCGGAGATCTTCACGTCTGCGGCAAAGTACGTCTCGGATCCAACCTGCTCGGTGCGCTTCTGAGTCACTTCACCGTTGAGCCACATGGTGTCGCCGTACAGCCAGTGCTCCGGCACGCAGATGTCAAGGCTGCGGACAAAGGCGTCGTCGCCCATCCAGTGAGTGAGCACCTGTCCGGCCAGGCAGACGCGCTGAATGCCGCGGCTTGGAGGCGACTTGAAGCCCATCTCCTGGCAGGAGAGGATGTCCTCGAAGCTCTGGTCGGCGTCCCAGTAGGGCCAGTTGGTGGTTGGGTTGGTAACCACTCTGCCTGGGTACTTGTCCTTCAAGTCGTGGTAGACAAGAGCGCCCAGGGCCAAGGACTTGGCTTCCGCTACCACCCAGGCCATCATGTCGGACAGCGTCAGGGGGCCCTTGACCAGTTGAGGCAGCTTCTCACCGACTTCCACGTCGTCCCAGTAGCGCAGGAGCTTGCCGCGCGGTTCGGGTTCGGCCTCTATGTCGTTCTCTATCTGGCTGATTTCCTCGTCGGAATAGCGGTAGATCTCCCTGGGCTCTATCATATCCTTGCCGCGCTCGTAAGCCACCATGGTGTTGACGCCCGTGGCGCAGCCAACGAGACCTCCGTAGGAGTTGCGGTACACCACTGACGACTCCACGTGGGCAGAATCGTGACCCCAGGTTGAACCGGCGTTTCCTGCGCCGCTGACTTTGATGCTGCTATTCAGTCGGTCACCGACGCGGATGATGTCGCTCCATTCAAAGGAGGCGCGGGTCAGGAATGGGGAGACGCCGTACTGTTTGTTGACGTAGGGGCCTGCCGAGTTGGGAGTTCTCACCGCCACCACAAAGGTGGGGGGAGCTATCATGCTGTTGTACTTGGTGGCAACCCCGCTGCTGGGGTCTTTGTACAGCAGATTGGGATCGCCCAACGCTGCACAGAATCGGCGGATAGTCAGCCAGTCAGCCAGATCGGTGCCTGGGGCAACGTCATCAACCTCCTGGCCAATCAGCTTTTTGGCGTCCTCAACAAAACCTTTCAAATCGCTAGCCATCTTGCCTCCTTCAAGCTGAGATGCAACTGTATTAGGCGTGGTTGCATACTGCGGCACATTGTCGATTAGGGTATATCTCAGAAAACGTGTTTCGTCAATAGCCCCTGCATGTCCGTCCCACTTACCCGGCCTGCAAGAAAGGTATGTCCATTTCCCCGCAGATGTCTCTGAACCAGTCCACTACCTCGCGGTGCAGAGGAATGCCATTGGCCTTGCGTTGTAGTTCCACCTCGAACTCGGGGAGTCCCGCGTAAAGCACGCGGTCATGGCCCGGAGCTGCCGGTGTCTCCCTCAACGTCCGTAGGAATTCGTCCATCATCTCCTTGAACTGGTCGACAGGGGCGAAAGCGTCTATGCGATAGGCCGCCACCATGTGGGAATAGTTTCCCACGGCTCCCGATATCATGCCGGAGCCGTTTCCTGAGAGAATGCCGCACAGGATATCTACCACTGCTCCCAGACCGTACCCCTTGTGCGACCCCAGCTCTCTGGTAGCGCCCAGCGGTAGCCCGTGGTACACGTCTGGAAGGGGCGTCGGCGCCATGATGGGAGTTCCGCTCTTGTCGGAAAGCCAGCCGCCCTCTACGTCGATCTCTAGTCTCTTTGCCAGATCGAACTTGTTGGACGCAACGGCGCTGGTAGCCATGTCCAGCACAAACGGAGGTTCGCTCTTCGCCGGCGCTGCTACGGCTATGGGATTGGTGCCCAGGCGCGGCTCACGGCCAAACGTTGGCAGTACTGATGGACGCGTGCTGGTCATGCACACTCCAATCATGTCGTGCTCCAGCGCCATCATTGAATGATAAGAAGCCATGCCCAGGTGCTTGCCGTTGTGCACCGTGACCATTCCTATCCCCGTATTTTGGGCCTTTCGGATGGCGACCTCCATGGCTGCGGGCGTAGTAATGATTCCCAGGCCTCTGTCTGAATCTATGTTGGCCGTGGCAGGAGTCTCCCGCACTATTCTCACGTTGGGTCGTGGGTTTAGGAGTCCGCCGTTGTAGTCGGCTACGTATTTGCGCAACTGATTGGATACGCCGTGGCTGTCTATGCCCCTTAGGTCGGCGGATACCAGCACGCTTGCCCCAACCTCGGCATCGGCTTGCGGCACGTTCAGTTTTTGAAAGATGGCGCTTACCGTCCGGTGAAGGTCGGCTTCCTGCACCAGCAGCATGTCCTCTTCTGGTATGGTAAAACTCTTTAGCATCTCTTCCTCCGTTTGAGTATCAGCAATGATAATCCCAAACCACCCTTTATCCAACTGTTGCAGTGTCCCTTTCAAGAAACTAGACTAGTGTTTCCAATACGTAGGGAGGGACGTATGACTACTGATCAAGAGCTAGCTTTTACCCCGGCTTGGAAACTGCGAGACATGATGGCGTCAAAGCAGGTCTCGCCCGTGGAGCTGACCGAGCTTTATCTGAGGCGCATAGAGGCTTTGGACCATAACCTGAACGCCTATCTCACCGTTACCGCTGATGAAGCGATGCAAGACGCTAAGCAGGCAGAGGCTGCCATTCAATCCGGTCAACCGCTGGGCCCGCTGCACGGCATCCCCATCTCCATCAAGGACCTCAACATGACCAAGGGAGTGCGCACAACCAGGGGCTCCTTATTGTTCAAAGACTTTGTCCCGCAGACCGACGAACCGGTGGTCAGACGCATCAAAGAAGCAGGAGCCGTTATTCTGGGCAAGACCAATACTCCTGAGTTCGGCGCTTCTGCCACTACCGAAAACAGGCTGGGTGAGCCGTGCCGCAACCCCTGGGATACTGAGCGTACACCGGGAGGTTCCAGCGGAGGCGCCGGCGCAGGCCTTGCCGCCGGATTGCACCCCCTGGCACAGGGCAGCGACGGCGGAGGGTCAATACGGATTCCGTCCAGTCTCTGTGGCACCTTTGGCATCAAGCCCACGCAGGGTAGGGTGTCCAGGCCTTATAAAGGCCCAGGTGGATGGGGACAGTTCTCCCAGAACGGCCCCATGACCCGCACCGTGCGGGATACGGCTATGCTGCTCCAGGTTATGGCCGGCCCTGATCCGGATGATGCCATCGCTCTCCAGGAAGACCCACCGGACTTTTCGGCTAATCTGGAAAAGGGTGTTGCCGGACTGAGAATAGGCTGGAGCCCCGACATGGGGTCGCTGGCGGTGGACCCGGAGGTGCGCCGCATCACTGAAGAGGCGGCGCATGTCTTCGAAGAGCTTGGCGCAACCGTAGAGCATGCGGACATGCCCATAGACCATGACAATCTGCGCAACATATTCATGATCATCTGGCTTTCCGACTACGCCGCTGTGAATACCGAGTTGCTGGAGACCCGCGCTGATGAGTACACCTACCAGCTCAGGGAGATGCTGGAAGAGGCGGTGACCTGGCCCGCTTCCAGGCTCGCTTCGGCTCTGCACGGCCTGGAATGGCACCGCTACCAAATGAATAACATAGTGACCCAGTACGACCTGCTGCTTACGCCTACCTTGGCCACGGCGGCCTTCCCCGTGGAGGAGCGTCCTACCATCATCGACGGCAAGGAGGTGGGCGCGTTCTGGGGCTTCACGCCGCTCACGTTCCCCATAAACATGAGCGGGCACACCGCGTCCAGCGTTCCCTGCGGTTTCAATAGCGAAGGTATGCCGGTGGGCTTGCAGATCATTGGCCACAAAGGCGATGAAGCAACCGTTCTGCAGGCTTCCGCCGCTTTCGAGGAGGCGCGGCCCTGGGCGGGGTTCCTGCCCCCCGTCTCCTGATCCTGTCATGGAAGACATCATCTCCATGTCCGATATGGGCCTCATCTTTGAGGTTACCGATGGCTATGGAATCGACCGTGAGCAAATACGGGTTGACCTGGCCAAGGAGGACCCCGGCTCCGTGAGGAAAGGCGAAGCCGGTATGATTGAGATCACGGTTCCACTGACCACGTCTCTTGAGCGCTGGCTGCCCACGCTTGATAATCAGCTCAAGGCGGTGCTGGGCAGCTAGATGATTATAACCGTGGAAGTGGAACCCAGCCCGAACTGCGACTACCATCCCCAGCAGGTCTTTGAAGCTATGGAAGAGCCGTGGCCAGTGTCCCGCGTTAGGGTGGAGCGGCCGGATGGCTCCTACGGCTGGTGCCTGGTCACCGGCTGGTGCAGCGATGAGGACGGCTCCCCCTGCGAGGCGCTCTGCGCCAAAGTCGGTGATTCAGGCTCAGGGTTCTCGTTTCTGGTGCACGGTGGCGACTACGGCCTGCGACTGATGCCGCCTGACCACGTCGGCGAATGGAGCCTGGACGATGACAGCCAGTGGGGCGAACCGTACCTGCTCCTGGCTGACCTCAGCGATGTGGAAGCGGCGTAGCTTCCGGAGTCACCTGGTCGCTGTGCCTGGCATACCCAGCAAGCCTCTGAGGGCTTCCATCATTCCCAGGTGGCGGTTGTTATGAGTGACTGCTCTTACCACTACGTCGCCGAGGGGCTGCTCTTCTCCGTGGCCTCTTGAATAGCTAGACCTTTGGAAAGAGCTTTCGCTAATGGAAGACACGGCTTCATTTGCCGCCGTAAATGCTCTCCGGACATAGTCCAGTATCTCGTCTTTTGCAGGCAACCCCAGGTTCGCTGACATATCGTCGTCCATACCTGCGCCCGTCTCCGCTTGGCCTAAATTGCTCGGACTCAGGCCCCAGGTCTCAGCAACTCCTGCTCTTTGCCATATCTGGCTTCCTGGGCCCTTGATAGTCTCGACGAGGTCATCGGCCCATCGCGCCATGTGCCAGATATGGAAGCCAATGGATGGCGCAGTCAGGTTGGGGCGCCACTTGAGCTGGTTGTCGGATAGCTCGCTGACCGCACCTATGGCGAGTTCATGAGTCCGTTTGTAGTTGAAAACAATTGCTTCGATAGGTTTCATATTCAAATCCCTCTTTTTGCTCTATGTTAGACCATATAGGCTCACTGCATCAGCTTTAATGCCGTTGTCATACCGCTCGCCCTGAGACTGGAGTTCACCTTGCGCCTAGCCGAGGGGTCATTGCCGCGCAGGCGGAATCCACGCACACACCCCCACTTGTCATGCTGAGGAGTCGGTTGCACAACGTCCTCACTAGAACCACCTCCCGCCGACGAAGCATCTCAAGCCTCCCGCTTGCAAAACACACCCGTCATTCCCGTGCCCCACCCGCCTTACTCCCGTCTTGCCCGCGTAGGGGGGCATCCAGGGGTGGCGGGGGAGGTCGCCCGCCTAGCCCGCCTGCAAACTCCCTTCCCCCTCGATGGGGGAAGGTTAGAGCCTGCCCCGCACTTGATGTGGGGATGGAGGTGACCCCCCTGACATCTCCCCCTTCCCCACACCCCTCCGCGCCCGCTACCCTTGACCCATGGACCCTACCCGCAAATTTCCGCCTGTCCACCTACTCACCAGTCATTCCCGGCTTGATCGGGAATCTAGGGGCTGGACCCTTTCGTCATTCCCGCGCCAACCTCCAACGTCATTCCCGACCCCGATCGGGAATCCAGGGGTTGGGCGGAGGGCCGCGCCTCTCCGGACGAAAATCACCCCATCCTTGCCAACATTTGGAATTGTTTCCCATATTTTCAACAAAATGGTCCTCGTTTAGCCTTGCAGCTCTTTACATAATGTTAAAACGAATCCCCTTCTCAGGCACGACACAACTCCGCCGTTGCACACTTTCTCACGCCTAACATGTCGTTTTACGACATACCAAAATCGACTTATGTCAAGTTATCAACCATCAACCGGCCCCCAGTCCTGTGGCACGTCAAAGACCCCTTGACAAGCTTTGCATACTTCCTATGAAATAGAACACTAGTTCTTTTTCAGGAGGTCATTATGCTGGTTAGGACTGCACCGGACGCTTATGACAAGCTGCGGCTGCTGGGAGGGATGGCAGGGGACGACGTGCTATCGGAGGATGCGGCGCGCCGCTTCAACATGCCCAGGAATGCTTACTCCCAGTCCAGAAACCGCGACATGCCGGCGGGAGTCTACAAGGCGATCATGCCCGGCGGCAAGACCATCTCCCTGATGCGGGTCATGTTCACCGACGTCTGCAAATACGACTGCTTCTACTGTCCCAACAGCACCTGGGTGCCCCGCAGGCGGTACGGGTTCAAAGTGGATGAGTTGGCCAAGCTGTTCATGGAGATGCACGGCAGACATACCGTGGACGGCCTATTCCTCAGCTCCGGTATATCGGGCAGCCCGGACAAGACCATGAGCAAGCTGATAGACGTGGTAGACGCTGTGCGCAACCGCTACAAGTTCAAGGGGTACATCCATCTCAAGGTCATGCCGGGCGCAACGGAGGAGTACCTGGAGGCGGCCTACCGCCTGGGCACGCGTTTGTCGATCAACATAGAGACCCCTTCACATGCCCACATGGAGCGCCTGAGCACGATGAAGGACTACCAGTCGCATATCCTGGACCCGATGTCGGCCATACACCGCTTGATAAAGGACGAGGGCAAGGGCGGCGCGGTAGGGCAGGCTACCCAGATGGTTGTTGGCGCCGCCGATGAGTCGGACTGGGACATATACCAGCGGATGACGCAGCTCTACGGCCAGTGGGGCTTCAAGCGAGTCTACTACCAGCCGTTTCGTCCCGCCCGATACACTCCGCTGGAGGAGCATCCCGCCACGCCCATGATGAGGGCGCACCGCCTCTATCAGACCGACTGGCTGAGCAGGATATACGGTTACTCGGCGGAGGAGTTGCAGCCCGCCTTCGACCCCAAGGGCCATCTTTCAATGGACGTGGACCCCAAGCTGCAGGTGGCGCTGGATCAGCTCTGGGGGAACATCGTCGACATAAATCACGCCGGTTACGGACAGCTCATCAGGGTTCCTGGCGTGGGGCCGACTTCCGCGGAGCGAATAGTGAAGTACAGGGCAGAGCACCGCATTGACACCTGGCGAGACCTGCAGGCCATGGGGGTGGTGGTTAAAAGGGCTAAGGCGTTCGTGGGATTCAACGGCTACAAGCCGGAGCAGTCCCGGCAGTTGAAGATGGACTTCACCCTCGGCGATAAAGCGAAGGCGAAGACGAAACCGGGACGGGAGCTTCCGGTGGCACACGCGGGCGGCGGGTGCTCCTCATGCGTAACCCCGGCCTGCGGAACCTGCCCGATTGCCGGCCTGCGCGCCGCATCGCCCGTGCTGGCGGGCGCGGGTGTGTGAGACTGTGCCGCTGAGGGTAGGGCTATCCCTAAACCTTACCCCGTTCCTCTGCCAGCGTTTTAAGAGCGCTGGCCGCGCCGTTGGTAACCATGAGAATATCGCTGCCTATCTGGGAGAGCTTGAACCCTTGGGCAAAGAGCCGGGCGGCGTCGGCGGGGCCCACGCCGTGGTGACAGGGCACCATGCCGGTGGCGTTCGCCACGTCCAGAACGCGCTGGCAGGCCGCCAGGTGGTCGGGGTGCTTGAAGGCGTCCGACCCGGGCGACAGCCCCATGGTGACGGCCAGGTCGGAAGGCCCGATGTAGAAGCCGTCGATGCCCGGCGCTTTGGCTATTTCCTCCAGGTTGTCGATGGACTGCAGCGTCTCGATCATGACCAGCACGATGATCTCGTCGTTGGCATGTTCCGCGTAGTCCGCTCCGGCATAGAAGCGGGCGCGGTTCGCCCCGAAGCTTCTGTCGCCGATGGGCGGATAGCGAGAGGCCCGTCCCGCGGCAACGGCGTCTTCGTAGGTGTTGACCAGGGGAACAATGACGCCGTATGCGCCGGCGTCAAGAACGAACTGTATGACCTGGGGGTCGTTCCAGGGCAGGCGCACCATGGGAACGGTATCGGTGGTGGAGATGGCCTGCAGGCAGGCAACGGCCTTGTCCGTGGTGACGGCCATACCGTGTTGCATGTCTATGATTACGGCATCGTAGCCGGCGTGGGCCATGGCCTCGGCCAGGTAGGTGTTGCCCGTGGATAGCCATCCCGCCGCCGCGGGTTTGCCCTCTCGCCACATGGCCTTGATCTTGTTGGGACGCATAGTAGACTCCTTTGGTTGGTTATTCCGGCTTCAGCTCCTGACGGGATTCGGCCTGCTGCTCAAGCCTGGTCCAGTCGTAGAGCATGGGGATCAGGTCAACGTTGGCCCATATTGCGGCCTGGTCTGCATAGTGCGGACTTCCCGGGTGTCCGGACGAGCCGAGGGGCACTATCCATCGGGAGTTGTCCCAGTCGCTCAGGTCAAAGACGTACCTTGCTACGGACATGCCCATAACTGTGAACGGCTCTGCCATGGCATAGGAAGCGGCAAGGGGAGTATCCGCGTCGCCGTCCATGGCAAAGGACGGTGGATCGAGCACGCGGGCGGACTCAGGGAACAGCGCCGATAGCGGATGACGAGGCCTGGTGCGATGCAGCTTGCTCCAACGCCATCCCTCCACGTCCGGCCCCAGCTTCTCCTCCAACTGCTTCGCGGCCTGAGCAAGCGCCGTGCTCATGAGCGACTGCCAGTCGGCACCGGGCGGAAGGAGGGTGCGGTCGTCCTCTTCAATCATGGTGTGAAACCTGGACTTGAGGCGTCCAATGTGCGCCGGGCCGCCCCTGCCCAGGGTGCCGAAGGCATCCATGGCCAATGAGCCGAGGTAAGGCTGCAAGACCAGCTTGACTAGATTATCGCGGAAGGCGTTATAGATGGTGGGGGCTGCGCTGTCCTGGTGCACCACACCGTCCCATCCGATCAGTACGTCCCTGGCCTGGGATGACAGCTCGTCCTGGGTGGGTACGTCCATCAGCAGCTTGGCGAAGGCCTGTCCGGGGATAGAGGTCTTTTCCGTGTGAACGGAGGCCATGTCATCCACAGTGGCTTTGTCTATCAGGTGTAGCCTGTCGTGTATCCGGCTGGCTCTGAACCCGGGAGCGAAGTCCAGGGCGATGTAGTGAGGGTAGGAATCGTCGATTACCTTGTTGTTGGCGGTGACGATGTAGCCTTGCTCAGGATTTGTTAGATATGGCATCTCCTCGAAGGGGACTGTGCCTGTCCACTCGTGCTTCCCAGTCCAGCCGGGCACGGGTAGCCAGGCGTTGGCGCGTGACCTTATGGGTAACTGGCCGCGGGTGCGGTACCCTATGTTGCCGTGGACATCCGCGAATAGGAAGTTGTTGCAAGGGTCTACCCAGGGACGCACGGCCTCCTGTAACTCGTCTGTAGACTTGGAGGTGAGCATACCGAGCAGAGCATCGGCGGCGTTGTTGGGGCCCGCGGTGGCGCTATATGAAAAGGAGATTGCGTTGCCTTGGGACGGGTCGCCGGCTATGACGGGCCCGTGGTGCGTAACCGTTACGTTGATTTCAACAGGGTCGGCGCCGCGAACCTGGATGGTCTCTTTATGCACTTCGGCGTCCAGCCAGCGGCCTTGGAACTCGTACTTGGTTGGGTCACCCTCTTCAAACCTCTCCACGAATAGGTCCTGGTAATCGGCGCCGGTATGGGTAACGCACCAGGCAACGTGCCGGTTGTGGCCAAAGTGGGGGAAGCCGGGCACTCCTGGGAAGGAGAGCCCGATGCCGTCGAAGTCCGGACAGGATATGTGGTTCTGGTAATAGACGTTGGGTGTGTCCAGGGCGCGGTGGGGGTCGCCTGCTAGCAGGGGCTTTCCAGACGCCGTCCTGCTACCGGATACGACCCAGTTGTTGCTGCCGGCGTCGTGTTCTTGAAGCCAGTAGGCGGCATCAGCGCCTTTGCTCAGCTCTTCCAGCACGTCTGTCTGGTCTCCCAGGTATTCGGCGCCGGGAGGCAGGATCAGGAGATGTCCTTTCTGATAGCCTGGCATGAGGGCGGCGGCTTTCTCAGGCCCCAGGGAGTTGACCAGTTTGGCGCGCCAGGTCTTAGATTCAAAGGTGCCCATGAAGATGTGGCGTAGTTTGAGGACGGCCAGCGAGTCCCAGGGCTGCCACGGTTCGGGAGCGGCCCCTACTAGGGCGTACTCCACTGGCAGGGCAGCGGTGGTTGAGATGAAGGCGTTCACGCCCGCGGAGTAGGCTTCCAGCATACTGCGGCTGGATTGATCGATAGCGTTGTAGTCCGCTTGAGCGCTTTCTCCGAGCCGGAAGCGCCGCATCATCAAGTCCTGCTCCAAGCCCGGCGGCCCGGCAAATTCGGCCCAGCGACCATAAGCCCTGTGCTTGTCCAAGTCCATATGCCAAAGCCGGTCCTGGGCGGTCACAAAGCCCTGGGCAAAGAAGGCGTCCCAGCTTGATGCCGCCTTGACGTGGGGGATGCCGAATCTGTCACGGATGATCTCAGCCGCTGAGTGCATTCCCGGTAGAGTCAGCGATGACGAGGTGTCGGGAAGAGCCGAAGTCAAAACATCACTTGTTAGAGATATTGCAGCCATTAGCCTCCCCTAGGGTTTCTCAAAAGATGTATTCTATTAGTAAGCCGCCGTGCCATTGACCCAAAGTCCGCTGTGACCATAGGATAACTCAGCGGGGTGTAGCTCAGTTTGGCAGAGCGCTGCGTTTGGGACGCAGAGGCCCCCGGTTCAAGTCCGGGCACCCCGACCACAACGGGCTACGATTCGATCAGTGCTTCCTGCGATTCCTGACCTCCGGCCCGGCGACGGTGTCCGATTATTCCATGTGTCATGACCATGAGCGCAAGGGCCACAATGCCCAAGACCATGGCAATATCAACCGGCGTGAAGGGGGTCTGTACCAACAAGAAACCGTAGCCTGCTATGCCACCCCAAACAGAGGCATGTCTGCCGGCGAGATTGGCAATGCCCGCTACCGCGCCGCCGGTTACAACGGCGAGCAATCCGAACAACGGTATCACGGCTATTGTGATGCCTACCAGGGGGGACAGACCGTCGCCGCCGCGGAACTTTGTTAAGAACGGCTTCCAATGGCCAGCCAGAGTAGCAAATGCAGGAATCAGTATAGCCTCTCCACTTATGCCCAGCCATGAAGCCACGACTATGGCCAGTATGCCCTTCAAGGCGTCTCCAGTAAAAACTACCAAGCCTGCGATATAGCCAACGTTTCGCAATACGTTGGCTGCGCCCGCCAGTCCGGTCCCCGTGGAGAAGATGTCCACCCCGCGAATGCGGCTGACCAATGCGGCTATTGGTATAGAGCCAATGAGATAAGCCGCCAGTATCGATAGCGCCAGTTCAGGAAAAACTGATGCACTAAACATATATAGGTGTGTACCCCCTCTAACGTCCTAGCGTACCCAGGAATTCTAGCAGACGCCGTTCAAGTCGTCTTTAGCATCTGTCGCAAAACGTACTGCAAAACGCCTCCATGTCGGTAGTACTCGACTTCAATTGGCGTATCTATGCGTGCTATTGCCTTGAAGTTAACTTCACTCCCGTCATCCCGTCTGGCGGACACGTCTATTACCTTTCCTGGAGCCAGTCCTTCGGCTATACCGGAAACGTCAAAGGTCTCGAAGCCGGTAAGTCCCAGTGAATCACGGTTTTCGCCATCCATGAATTGCAAGGGCAGGACCCCCATGCCAATGAGGTTACTGCGATGTATGCGCTCGTAGCTCTCGGCAATAACGGCCTTCACTCCCATTAGGTATGGACCCTTGGCGGCCCAATCCCGGGAACTGCCGGAGCCGTATTCTTTACCGGCCAGGACAAGCAAAGGCACGCCGTCCTCCAGGTAGCGGACTGAAGCATCAAAGATGGTCATTTGCTCCTTCTCAGGGAGATGTACCGTCCAGCCTCCCTCCGTGTCCGGGGCCATGGCGTTGCGCATCCTTACGTTGGCGAAGGTGCCTCTGATCAATACTTCATGGTTGCCGCGGCGGGCGCCATAGGTATTGAAGTCGCGCTGGGGTACTTCATGCGCCAGGAGGTACTCTCCGGCGGGGCTTTGCGATGAAATAGAACCCGCAGGAGATATGTGGTCTGTGGTTATGGAATCACCCAAGACCGCCAGCACCCGCGCTTCAGCGATGTCTTGCAGCGGCTCAGGCTCAACAGGCAAATCGTGGAATATGGGCAACTCCTGGATGTACGTGGAGTCTGCGTCCCATTCGTACAGCTCTCCGTCAGGAATCGGCAGGCTTGCCCATTGTTCGTCTCCTTGCATCGCCGTGCTGTACTCGTGGCGATATGTTTCCGGATTCAAGCAGCTATTGACGGTCTGCTTGATCTCCTCCTGGGAAGGCCAGATGTCTCTCAGGTAGATGTCTCCTCCATCAGCTCCCTGGCCCAGGGGTTCATTGGTGAGGTCGACATCCACAGTACCGGCAATGGCGTAGGCAACGACCAGCATGGGTGAGGCTAGGAAGTTGGCCTTAACTTGAGGGTGGACACGCGCTTCAAAGTTGCGATTTCCGCTGAGAACGGCAGCTGAGATGATGTTGTGCTCCGACACCGCTTGCGCAACCGGCTCCGGCAGCGGCCCGCTGTTCCCTATGCAGGTGGTGCAACCGTAACCTACGGTATAGAAGCCAAGCTCTTCCAAGTAGGAAGTCAACCCGGCGGCCTCCAGGTAGTCGGTGACGACCTTGGAACCGGGCGCCATGCTTGTCTTCACCCATGGCTTGGCTGCCAAGCCATGCTCTGAAGCTCTTTTTGCGAGCAACCCGGCGCCTACCATCACCGAGGGATTGGACGTGTTGGTACAGCTGGTTATGGCCGAAATGACCACGGCGCCGTGATCCAGCATGACGTCTTCGCCGCTGTCCAACGTGACTTTGAACCCTTCGGGTTCCGCTACCGCAGTGGCTGCCGGAGCAGCCTGCGCTTCCGCTGCAGCCGACCTTGGATTGCCGTAGATCTCACCAAGAGCCACGCTAAAGGAACGCTTCATGTCTCCCAGAGATACGCGGTCTTGAGGACGGCGCGGCCCGGCAAGGCTGGACTCTATATCGCCCAGGTCGAGGGTCAAAGTGTCCGTAAACTCGGGTTCAGGGCTGTCATCGGTACGGAACAATCCCTGTGCCTGGTGGTATTCCTTGACCATCTCTACTTTGGCCGGGTCACGACCGGTGCCGGCAAGGTAGGTTAGCGTCTCTTGGTCTACGGGGAAAATGGCGGCAGTGGCGCCAAACTCCGGCGACATATTGGATATAGTGGCGCGGTCGGGTAGGGGAAGCTTGGATAGCCCAGTACCGTAGAATTCGACTATCTTCGCCACTACACCTTTCTTCCTCAGCATCTCAGTCACGGTGAGGACAAGGTCAGTGGCGGTTACTCCTTCACTTAGCTCTCCGGTTAGCTTGAAGCCAATGACCTCCGGAAGCAGCATATAGTAAGGCTGTCCCACCATAACGGCTTCGGCTTCTATGCCGCCGACTCCCCAGCCGAGTACACCCAGGCCGTTCACCATGGTTGTGTGGGAATCGGTGCCTACCAAAGTGTCGGGAAAAGCTACGGGGCCATCCTGGGTTTCTTTGATAGAAACTACATCAGCCAGATATTCCAGGTTTACTTGATGGACAATGCCAATACCCGGCGGCAGAACGCGCGTGTTTTGAAAGGCTTGCTGTGCCCATCTGAGCAGAGAGTACCTCTCCTGGTTCCTTTCGAATTCCCGCTTCAAGTTAAGTCCGAATGCATCACGGCTGCCAAAGTAGTCGACCTGTACCGAGTGGTCTATGACCAGGTCTACGGGTACAAGAGGGTTTATCCGGTTAGGATCCCCGCCCATGCGCTGCACCGCCGACCGCATACTGGCTAGATCTACAAAAACGGGAACGCCGGTAAAGTCCTGCAAGAGCACCCTGGAGGGCATGAAGGGTATCTCCTTTGGAGGTAAGCTGTCCGGGTTCCACTCTGTAATTGTGAGTACATCTTTGTCGGTGATGATCTCACCGTCCACATTACGGAGAACGTTTTCAAGAAGGATACGGATGGATACCGGCAGACGGTCCAGAGCAACGTTATGTTTGGTCTGCAACGCGTCTAACCGGTAGTAGGCAATATCTCCCAAAGACGTGCTCAGGATATCGCGTGCCTCAAATGGGTCCTGGCTAACCATAGTGCTCCCTCCCAGGAGAAAGGTGGTGCTATCGTAAGGGTTGTATATCAGTCCTGCAACCCGTACCGTTAGTGGAAGTAGGTATGAATTACAGCGCATATCCTGGAAAAGCGTTGCTCAAAAGGCCCGGTTACGGGTGGGCAATTGTAGCCATAGTATTTGCCTCTATGAGCGTGGCCGTAGGAACGGGACAGTACGCCTTCGGCGTTTTTATCGAGCCCTTGGAAGAGCAGTTTGCTTGGTCCAGGGCTCAAATCAACGTCTCATTGTCGTTCTTTGCCATAGGCGGTCTGAGCGCTCCTCTGGTGGGAAGGATGATGGACAAGATTGGAGCAAGGCCGGTCATGGCCGCCTCACTTGTTCTGTTTGGTGCGAGCTATTTGTTGCGTCCGTTCATGAGCGAGCTCTGGCACTGGTACGCTCTGAGCATCATGCAATTCGCCGGTATGCCAGGTTCCGCAATGCTGCCGGCCGGAAAGCTGATTGGCGCATGGTTTCCCAGAACTACGGGGAGGATGCTGGGGATTGCCATGATGGGCGCCAATTTCGGAGGGGTTGTGATGCCGGTGTTCGCCAGTGTTCTTGTATCTAACGCAGGCTGGCAAGGCGGCTACAGCACGTTTGGCGTTATCTGCGTCATCACCGCTCTGGCGGCTTTGCTCTTCGTGCGCGACCAACCTAGGCAACCGGATCAGTTCAACACCCGTATTGGTCTGACCCAGCCCGCTGCTATCCAAGGAACGACCGCCCGCGGTGCATTGAGGAGCGGATCATTCTACGCTGTGGTCCTGGGGGTGATGGCTGCCAGCTTTACCTACCAGGCCGTGCTGACCCAAATAATTCCACACTTGCAGAATGAGGGTATGACTCTGAGCAGGGCTGCGTTCTTCTTGGGACTCACCGCCGCATTTGGCATGTCTGGCAAGATAGTGTTTGGATTTATGACCGAGCGTTTCCCGTCTCGCTACGTGCTGATTATGGGTCTTCTGGCGCAAAGCCTGGGGCTGGTCATACTAATCACCCTACCCAGTACGACTCTAGTCTGGATGGCGGCGCCTGTGTATGGGATGGCTCTGGGGGGCACCGGCGTGGTTTTTGCCTTGCTGGCCCAGGAAACCTTTGGTTTGAAGTACTTTGGGACCATATTTGGGCTCATCAATATGGCAACGTCGGGAGCAGCGTTCCTGGCCCCCATAATGGTGGGAGTTATCTTCGATGCAACCGGGAGCTACAGCCCGGCTTTTGCATCTGTGATAGGCATATTCGCGTTGGGTATGCTAGCTCTTTACTGGGCCAGGCCGGTGACGTCAGTTGTTCGGGAGGATGTATCGGCGGCGGACAGAGAATCAACAGTCTCCCTTTCGGATGATGTGTAACGCGGGGCGAGCCATGGCAGAACCTGTTTTTGACTGGGGAAGCAGGACGTACGTGATGGGCGTCATTAACATGTCGCCTGAGTCCTTCTCCGGCGACGGCCTTTGCGACATAGAGAAAGCGGTAGAGCAAGGCTTGAGGTTCGTTGAAGAGGGAGCGGATATCCTTGACGTTGGCGGTGAGTCCACAAGGCCGCTGACTTCGGCAAGGGTGGAGAGCAGCGTTTCGGGTGGAAGTCAAGGCAAGGAGTCGCAAGTAGTCGCTATGGATGAGGAGTTGAGACGCGTCATCCCGGTCATCCAGCGGCTGTCCGCGGAAGTAAACGTTCCTGTAAGTGTGGACACGTACAAGTCGGAGGTTGCTAAACACGCTGTGGAAGCAGGCGCAACAATCATAAACGACGTGTGGGGTCTGAAGGCTGATGCGGGCCTGGCAGAAGTAGCAAAGAGTTACAAAGTGCCCATTATTCTGATGCACAATCAGCAAGGGACTCACTACAAGGACTTGCTATCAGAGGTCAAGCTGAGCCTTCAGGAAAGCGTTAGAGTTGCAGTTGACGCAGGGGTAGCCAGGCATGACATCTGGGTTGACCCGGGGTTTGGCTTCGGCAAGACTCCTGAGCACAACATAGAGATACTGCAGCGCTTGAACGAGGTCAAGGCGCTCGGTTTTCCGGTATTGGTGGGGACTTCCCGCAAATCTACGATAGGGGCGGTTCTGGGCTTGCCGGTTGAAGAGCGACTTGAAGGCACCGCGGCAACCGTAGCCCTGGCCATAGCAAATGGCGCAGATTTGATCAGGGTTCACGATGTCAAGGCCATGACCCGCGTTGCCCGTATGGCCGATGCCGTGGTTCGGGGTTGGAGCCTAAAATAGTGGCAGCGGGACTTGTTAAAGCTTACCTGGGATTTGGCAGCAATCTGGGCGATAGAGAAGAGAACATCCGGCGCGCTGTCGAACGCCTATCCGAGTCGGTGTGCGGCATTCAAACCTCATCGATTTATGAAACCGAGCCCTGGGGCTACTTGGACCAGCCCAAGTTCCTCAACATGGTTTGCAGGTGCCTAACGAGGCTGGAACCTGAGGAGCTTCTATCCGTATGCAAAGAATTGGAGACTCTGGCCGGTCGGGAACCGTCTTTCAAGTACGGGCCCAGGGTACTGGACGTGGACATACTGGCCTACGGAGACGAGGTTGTTAGGACGGGTTCGCTGGCAATACCGCACAGTGCGTTGCATGAACGGGCTTTCGTGCTGGCGCCGCTTGCTGAGATAGCGCCGCAGTGGCAGCATCCGATTCTGAACAAGACAGCCGCCGAACTGCTGGAGCAGGTCAATGGTACGGAGGGCGTGCGAATCTGGAAATCGCCGATAGTGCTGCCCAAAGAGAGGCGTTAAAGCTCAACCGGTAAGGCTGGGCGGGAGAAGATTGGGTATAGAGTCCTCAATTGGATAACCTTGATTGCATTGTTCGCAATGCAAAGCGCCTTCGATTATGTCGTTGTTGTCTTCCTTGGTCGCCCTCAGATCCAGACGGCCTTTGCAGACCGGGCAGGCCAGGATGTTGAGAAGGTCTTTCTTCATGTGTGCTAGTCTCCTTGTTCCTGCTGTCGTCGTAAAGCAGCAAACGGCCTTTGCCACAAGATAAGTATAGCGGCTATGCTCGCTATCAGGGCTACTGCAATTGCAATCCAGGGGTCTATCTTAGCCCAGAAGCTGGGCTGCATGCGAGTTACGTCCACGACACCCCGGATCAGACTATACCCCAGCAAAAAGCTTGCGGAAAGCAGGCCGGGGATTGCTCTACGGAGGTCCAGTTGAAGCAAGATGGCGAATAACGCCAGTACAAGCAGACCTTCGTAGATGTCGGAGGGGTATCTGGAGATGCTGAGGCCAGGGAATTGGACGCCCAGAATAGAATCGGTGGGGCGGCCCCAGCACGGGCTATGGGCGAAGCAGCTCAGGCGGTAGGAGGCGATGCCAATGGGGGCGAACAAGGCGTAAGCATCCAACATATATATGAAAGGGAGGCCGGTTCGGCGCGCGTAGATGGCCAGAGATAGCGTAGCTCCCAGGAAAGCGCCATAGATGGATGCGCCTATGTTTACGTAAACAAGGTCAAAGGGGTGACTGAGATAGTTCGGCAGGTTGGGTAGAACGTAGAGGAGCCGTCCACCGATGAGCGCTCCACCGCCTACCCAGAAGGTGAGTCCGGCAAGGGACTTGGCCTCTAGACCCATGGACCTGAGCCGCCGTTGAACCAGCAGGTCAGCTACCCAGAAGGAGACAAGCCCCGCTACCAGTTGGAGATTGACCAGGAGGTTGTTGCCAAGCTGTCTGACGAGTTCCATGTAAGGCTGAATTATCCGGCCAGGCTCTGCTCAAAGAGGTGGCCCAGAAGTTCGGCGAGTAGGAGCACAACCAGACCAAGGGCCAGGATAAGGTTGGTTGGGGTCAGCACGGATGAGACGCGACTGAGAAGGCCGGGGTTCCCCGCGGCCTCTTCAGGCGGCATGGTCGAGGAGCTGCGCCTGCGAAACCAGACCAGGCCGAACATCCAAAGGGAAAAAGCAATCTTCAGAGCCAGAACCACTCCATAGGTGGGCGTAGAGTGCCCGGAGGTCAGTCTGTCCACGGAAATGATAGAGCCGCTTACCAGAAGCACCCAAATGGCGACATCGACCATCTGGCGGAACTCCTGGCCTGCGAGGCGGGCGAGGAGAGGCCCGCCAGATGAGCCGCGCAGGGCAGGCCGCAGGACAGCGAAGAAGAATATGCTGCCCCCGATCCACGCCGCTGCCGCCAGTATGTGCAGCCAGCGCATGGCTACCATAAACCAGCCGGTTAAATCCATGTTTCTAGCAAGGTTCCTCTAGGTGTTCAAGATCTCTTCAATGAAGGTGGTCAGTCGAGCTTCGTCTATCTGGCCGGCCCAAGACCGCAGAATCTTGCCGTCCCTGGTAACGAAGTAGGTAGTGGGCATGGAGAGCACCTGGTAGTCAAGGGAGATCTGGCCGGTGAGATCGGGGCCGGTTAAGAAGGTGGTGTTTTGCTCCTCCAGGAAGGCCCTGGCGTTTTCCTCCGTGTCCTGGACATCGACGCCGAAGACTATAAGGCCACGGTCCTTGTATTCGTCGGCGACGGCCTGAAGGGCAGGGAACTCGGCGCGGCAGGGAGGACACCAGGAGCCCCAGAAGTTGACGACGACCGGGCTGCCCCGGTGGTCGGAGAGGGTAAATTCGCCGGTGCCGCCCGAATAAAGGGGGGCGGTGAAGTCGGGTGCGGGCTCCAGGTCGCCGGTGGAGGGGGCATTGCCCGCGTTGTTCTGGAGTTGGAAGAGTCCGAAGGCGATGAGCGCTCCCAGGCCGGCGAAGATGACGGCGGTTATGGCGAGGGTGACTCGCCTGACTGTGGACGGGTAAGTTGTTTGCGTTGTCTCTTCCATTGGCCGGGCTCTCTGATATCAACTGTAGATTGGATGGTGGTTGAGGTCAACGGGGTTCAGTGCATAGCTAGCCTGAGGCTTTGGATTCTTCACTTCGCTACGCTACCTTCAGAATGACAGAGGCCCCACCCCTGGATGCCCGTCGACACGGGCATGACGGCGGGGGCTACGTTCAGAATGACGGAGTGCCCCACCCCTGGATGCCCGTCGACACGGGCATGACGAGGGGGTCAGGCGGGCGGTTCGTGGTGGGAATCTTCCAGTTCCTCTTGGATGAGGGCGTCGGCGTGGGCGAGGAGGGTCTGGGCGCGCTTGGGGTCGGTGTCACGGACGGTGAAGTAGAGGCGGATGGCGTCCGCGGGGGAGAGGCCGCGGCCCGCTTCGGGGGCTATGCGGGTGCGGCGGGAGCGGACCACGTTGCGCTGGATGGAGGCTATGTGGTGGGCGTCCTTGAGGGCGGCGCGGATGTCCGGTTCACGGAGGCGCGGCTCCAACTCCTCGGGCAGACTGATGCGTACCCGGACTATGGCCTGGCTGACGTACTTGCGGGCGATGGCTTCGAGGACGGCGCGGGTGGGGTCGTCGGTGTGGGCGGGGATATCGACGTCGATGGTGATGAAGGTGCGGGCCTGGACGGGCTGGAAGTCGAAGCTGGCGAGGCGTTGACCCTGGGGTAGGTTCGGGTCGATCTCCAATACGCAGAAGCCCTTGGACTCGGTCTCTTCAGAGAAGTCGACGCGCTGCATGCTGCCTGGGTAGACGATCATGGGGTTGTGGCCGAGGACCTGGTACTTGTGGATGTGGCCGAGGGCGACGTAGTCCAGCGAGGGGTCTGAGAGGGTGGAGAGGAGGAGGACGTGGTCGCGGCCGAGCATCATGGATCGCTCGGCGCCGACCCTGGAGCCGGAGACGGTGACGTGGCCGACGAGGATGGCGGGGATGTTTGGCTTGAGGTTCTGGAGCTCCCAGGTGAGGCTGTAGGTGAGTCGCTCCTGGAGACGCTGGGTAATCTGGTCTATGGTGAGGTTGCGGGTATCGTCGCGGGTGAGGAAGCGGCTGCGCCTGATCCAGGGCAGGGAGACGACCTGGAGGGGGCCGGAGCGGGTGCGGAGGAGGGTGGTCTCAATGCGGTCCGAGACGTGGACGCGCTCTACGGCTAGGGTAGGGAATATCTCGAGGGCGGAGGCGCGCCCGGCGACGGCGGGAAGGTCGTGGTTGCCGGTGATGAGGAAGACGGCGATGCCCTCCGAGGCTAGCTGGGCGATTCGCTTGGCGAACTCGCGCTGGTGGGTCTGGGAGGGGTCGCGGTTCTTGTAGGCGTCGCCGGCAAAGATGACGGCGTCGACGCGGTTGTCGATGGCGTATTGGACCATCTCATCGTAGGCGGAGAGGAAGTCGAGGAGGCGGGTGGACATGCCGGTATCGGGGTCGGGCCTGCCGTAGTTCTCGACGCCGATGTGGAGGTCAGCGAAGTGGATGAGCTTCACGGGGGTTAGGATAGCGGAGATGGGGGCAGACGGGCAAGCGGGTGGATGGGCAGAGTTGGGCGGGGTATTCGTTTCCAACGTTATGTCAAGCAGCAAGGCTAAAACGAACCAAAATTTTTTTGAGGTGAGAAACGAATCGGATTTTCTTCAGGGAAGCGGCGGATTCCGCCATGGGAATCGGGGCGACGTGGGGTATGGGTGTTTGTCATGGTGAGGCAAGGATAGCAAGGGCGTAGGGGGATGGGGAAGGTGGAGATGGCAGGGGGGTGTTAGGGGCTAGGCCTGCCTGAATTCTGGATTTACAAATGCTCTGTGAATGGGCCCAGCATAGAGATTTTGCAATCGTAGTTGTTGTACTTGGATTGCCTCTACATCGCCTCCAACCGGGGCTGGGAACCGCCCAGTTCGGACTCCTCTTATAGCTATAGCGTTGCAAACGGCCTCTGATACGAGCTCGGCTAGTATTACCTGTCCTTGTGCTGTGTCAGTTCCTGTGCCAGCGGAGTCAGATATATATGGACTCACGGAACTGTGGTTTATTGCAACGATGATGTCTTGAGTTTGCTCGTCATATCGAACTCGTTGTCTAGGGTTTTGCTGTTCAGAGAATTTAATCTCATTAAACAAGCCACCACGACGTCTTCTCTCAACGTTGCCGCCATCTGGTGGTTCTCTTACAATCACTCTTACCAAAGCTTCCGACATCAGGCCTTCACACTCGGCCACGATGATACTTTCTGCTCCTACCTGTGTTCCCTCAACAATAACTTTAGCCTCTCCGATCCATGGAAAGTCCTCTCTAGGTTCTATCGTAACGTTTGGGGTAGCGATGATCACATTTTGGTCTTCGGATGAAACATTAACTAAGGAGCCTTCGGGTATGATTTGGGGCGTTAAACTACGAACCAAGAGAGTCTTCCTTCTTGTAAGGGCAACATTGGTCATGTCCGGGACAAATCCAAACCCGCTGGCAGGAACGAAAGGATTTGGAGTCTCTGGATCATTTCCTGGATCAAGAGCCGCCAATTCCTCTCTAGCTATTCGGTTTAATTCTGTGAGGGCTTGTGACAGTTTCTGCCTAAGTTGCGCACTTTGAACGCGGCGTTCTTCTGTTCTGGCTCGCTTTGCTTCCTCATCAATGAAGGGCTGCAGGAAATTTTCACAGGCTTGGAACAAGTCCTTAACGAAGGCGTGTGAACGGTCTAATCCATCTCTGGTAGCCAGGACAATCGGTTCATTTTTGCGCAACAGTTGGTCTAAATAAGGACAAGTTACTCTGCCGAAGAATTTCTGCGAATGGACTACGCCGTCGAACTTGAAGAGAGTGTTTTCAAATATTGCATTAGTGCCTTTAATCAAAAGGCCTGCTTGTGCAGAAGGCCCTGCTTCTCGTGGCGTATCCAGGGGTTCCGTTGCTTTATATAGAGTGACTTCACACTCGGTGCCAGAGTCTCCAACGGGAACAGATTCTGTAGATACATGCTGTGCAACAGGAAATTGATACGTTAATTGGATCTCATGTCTGCGACTATTGTTGGGAGCCAACTCCCTAAGCAAAATTTCCCGCTTATGGTTATCTAGAATATCCCGTAGAGCAAAGTGCAATGACAATTGTCTACGGAGGTTTTCAAACTGCGGAATCCTGATATCGTCTCTGGTGATTTTGATTTCAACGATCGAAGCGTTTGAGCTTGGTTTAGTTGGGGCAGGGGTGGGTTTGTAGCTTTCATAGTGAGGACGTCCATCTCTGATGCTAAGTCGAGCAAGGTGCATACGACCATCTACAATGCTTCTAACCAGCCCTTCACCTAAACCAAGGATCGCGTCCTTAACACCACGTCCAAAGTATCCTCTTACAGGCTGTCCACTTGAAAACCCGCTGGTGTCCTCAGCGTATCTGCCAAGTGCATGATCCATAGTTGGGCTATCCATGCCTTCAGCAAAGTCAATAACTCTGATGGTGGAATCGTTCCTCCTTCGCCTCTGCAATTCGATGATTATTCGTCCATCAACATCTCGACCATTATTCTCAATGCGCCTATAGCTATCGTCACTATTGGTTACTAATTCAACAAGCGCGCGTACGATATCCTTTTTTATGGCTTGATCAGCTTGCTGTACGCCAAGTCTGTCGGCATAGCCCATTGCGCGAGATATACGAATTACCATTAGTTCCTTCTAATACCAAGTCTGAGCGCAAACTTAGTTTCTAGCGCGTCCAAGAATTCAAGTACGTCGCTACGCTCGTATAACTTTGCGGCGTCTCTGAACTGCTCTAGATTACTCCGTAAGCGATTTGGCGGGCTATCCGGAAGTGTAAGTAGGACATCAGTCAAATCATCCGTCGTTAGACCTTCAACGTCACGGGTCTTGTCAAATGCTTGAAAAGCGGAGGTTTGCTCCAACGAACGCAGCAACCGTCCTGAGCGGGTGCGCAATTCACTCTTGATCCTTGATACTCCAGAAGATGGAACGGTGTTATTGCCGAGTTTTTGTTCAACGTTTTCGGCGATCTCTAGTCCTCGCTGGGTAAGCTTGAATCCATCCTTTACGCTACCGGTGATGTATTTTTTGTCAGTGCGACACCTCAGCCAACTCTTGTTTACTACGGCTGAGTCTGGCCACTGATTGTACCCACGTAAACCAAATCGTTTAGGGAACAAGGTGAAGGCTTGAGCAACAATATCTTCAAACGTTGCCTCGCCACCATTAGAATCCTCTGAAACCAACTTGTATACGGCATAAGTTACTAAGTCGTCGTAACCAATGCTTTCGTACAGTGAAGGATCCAGTTGCTGTTTCATAATCTTTGCCATTCTAGTACCTCTACTTTGATTCTACCAGTTGAAATGGAGCTCAATTAGGCCGCCGTGTTGGTCAGGGTCGTGGTCTAGGATGGGGTCTTCGTCATCGTCGTTGGTGGCGGCGGGCAAGGGCAGGTCGTCTTGCCAGTCGTCCCAGGGGAGTGACCTCAGCCAGTCGATGATCTCGGTTCGCGCCGGGGTGTCGAGCTGCTCTCTTGCGGTGAATTCGTCGAGCATGCGGAGCACCTGGCGCTGGCTGAATCCGCCCCAGTTGTTGCCCTCGCCATGCATATAGCCGTAAGCGCCGGCCTCGGCGGCAAGCTCCCAGGCAAACTCGTAGGCGTGACCCGTGGGTCGGGGCAGGTATTGAATGGCGATGATGCCGACGTCCAGTCCCATGGCAACCTCCGGCGGTTTGGTCCGGGGATTGTATCGGACCCTTGGGGCTGTGAGAGGACCCTTTTGGCAGTTGTGGAGTCGGTTTTGGCACAGACGGGCAGGTGGACGGAGTTTGCACCCCCATCTCAATCTTCCCCCGTCGAGGGGGAAGAGGTTATGCAAATGCCTGGAGAGGGTTCAAGGGGATTCCATTTCGGGTTTGCTTGGCTGGTTGTCTTTGGATGATGTCAGTCCCCAGCCCAGTAGGACCATGTAGACGAGTCCGGCTACGGACATTGCGGCAAAGACGGGGGCGAAGGCCAACTCCAATCGGTTGGAGTGCCATGCGGTGATGAACACGACCAGCGAGGCGACGGCGAGCAGGGCAACGACGCCGTGCAGGGCAGGGGGCAGGCGCACGGGCTCAGGCCGGAAGGCGAGGCCCATCGCCATGACCGCTAGGCCGACGTAGCCGGCGACGCCGGAGGTGAAGTGCATCCCCCACACCATTCGCTGCATCTCCAGCGCGGATTGGAGCCATTCCTGCGATTTCACGGTGTCGCTGGTCTCCAGGGAGGCTACTCCCATGCCGGTGATCATGTAGTCGAAACCCCGCATGACCATCTGGAGGACTAGGGCGACGGCCATGGCGAGAAGGCCGAGCCGGGGCAGCGGGGCTGCGTAGCGCCGCAGGGTGAGGATGCCGTTGAGCATGAGGAGTGCGCCGCAGATGATGACGATTGGCACTGTGTAGGCCAGCACCTCGTTGCGGGCCATGGCGAGGGTGAGGTCGTTGAGGTTGGTGCTGGGTACGGTGTCGATGACGCCGCGGCCCGGGGAGAGGGCGTAGCCGACGGCGACGGCGGCGGTTCCAAGGAGCAGGGACCAGCCGCCGAGCTGCTTTTCGGTTAGACGCGTTAGGTGTCGCATTTGGGTTATGTTATCAGAACGGGCAAGAGGTAGGGGGTTGCACCCCCATCCCTGGGTTCCCGCCTGCGCGGGAAAGACGGTGTGTGTATTCCCGCTCAAATGTTCGACAGGCTCACCATGAGCGGGTGGGGGGAGGAGCGGATGGGAGGGCGGTTCGCGAACCGCCCCTACAGTGCTGGGGATGGAGGTGGGTTAGAGAGAGAGGATGGCGATGATTGCGACTATGGAGAGGGCGAGTGCGCCGAGGTGGCTGACGGCGGAGGCGAGGGTCTTGGGTACGGGCAGCTTGAAGTCGGTGGGGAGTGTGGCGATGCGATGGGCGACGTGGAAGAGGGTGGTGGAGAGGAGGACGATGAGGAGCAGCTTGGATATGGGGTTGCCGAGGAGGGAGAGGACGTTGTCGTAGGCTATGGCGTCTGGGAGCCATCCGAGGGGGCCTGCGACGTTGTTGACGAAGATGAGGGCGGGCAGCACGAAGGCGGCGATGGTGCCGCCGACGCTGAAGAGCGCCCACCACATTGGTTCCAGCTTTTGCATAGATTACTCCACGGCTACGAGACTGAGAAGGCGATTATGATTACGGCGGAGACGACGATCCAAGCGGCCAGTCCGCCGGCGGCTATGGCGATCTGTGGGATACGTATGCCGAAGACGAACTCCGGCATGGCCCTGGGCACAAGCATGAGGACCCAGGTTACGGAGTGGAGAATCGCGGCGAGGAGGAAGATGAGGTGAAGGGCTATCCAGAGGGGCGATTCCATGAGCTGCAGGAATGAGTCGTAGGAGGCCTGGCCGGAGCCGAGACGGGCAAGCTGCACCAGGTAGAGGACGACAAAGGCGAGTATGAGGATGGCGGTAAGCTCCCGGAGCATGAAGAGGGTGTAGCGCGGGTTACGTAGCCACCAGGTGCGGGTGAAGGGTCGCTTGTAGGTGCGGCCGGCGGTACTCATCGCGAGCTCCAAGGCATGAGGATGGACTTGGCCCAGGCCTGGGCGCTTTGCGGCTTGGCGCGCTGGATGGCCTCGGCAGGGAAGACGCCCTTGGGGCAGGCTACGGAGCATTCGCCGATGAAGGTGCAGTCCCAGACGCCTTCCGGCTGGGCAAGGATGGCGTAACGCTCGGCTGCGCCCTGGTCGCGGGAGTCGAGGTTGTAGCGCTGGGCAAGGGCGATGGCGGCGGGGCCGGTGAAGTGCGGCTCCAGGTTATAGATGGGGCAGGCGGCATAGCAGAGCATGCAGTTGATGCAGGAGGAGTTTTGGGCATAGGGGGCCATCTGCTTGGGCGTCTGGAGGTACTCGCCTTCAGACAGGGGCTTGGTGTCCTTGCGGATGAGCCAGGGCTTGACCGAGGGGAGCTTGTTTTGCATGAAGTCGTCGATGTCTACGACGAGGTCACGGATGACTGGGAAGCCGTCGAGGGGGGCTACGGTGATCTCGTTGCCGTAGCCTGCCAGGTTGTCCTGGCAGGTGAGGCGGGGGCGGTCGTCGACGGTCATGCCGCAGCTTCCGCAGATGCCCATGCGGCATGACCAGCGGAAGGCTAGGGTGGGGTCCAGGTCGTCGCGGATGTAGTTGAGAGCGTCGAGGACCATCATGCCGTCGCGGGCGGGTACCTGGTAGGAGTCGAAATAGACGGCGGCGCCCTGTTCGGGGTGGTATCGCTCTACGTTCACTGTGAGTTGCCGCTGTGCCATTGTGTGCTCCCGGGTGATCAGCTAATCCTAGTACTTGCGCTCCTGAGGCTGCCAGTTGGTAATGGTAACAGGGATGTTCTCCAACCTGGGGCCGTCGGCGGTGTGATGGGCCAACTGGTGGACAAGCCACTCTTTGTCGTTTCGGTCAGGGTAGTCGCGACGGACGTGAGCGCCGCGGGACTCCTGCCGGGTGTAGGCGGAGTGGACGATGGTCTGGGCCACGTCCAGCATGAAATCAAGCTCCAGCGCGCCGATGAGCTCCACGTTGTAGACGCCGCTGGTGTCTTGGACATCCAGGTTTTGAATGCGCTCACGGAGGTCTGCGATGTCAGACATGGACTGCTGCAGGCCCTCCTTGGTGCGGAAGACCTCCGCGCCTTGCTCCATGGAGTCCTGCAGCTCGCGGCGGAGATCGGCGACCTTCTCCGTGCCCCTGTTGCCGCTGAGGAAGTGATCACGGATGCGCTGTTCGTCGCGGTCAGCGGCGGGGGAGAGGTCGGCGTCGGAGTGAGGGGTCTCCAGCGCGTAGGTGGCGGCGGCGGCTCCGGCCCTTGCGCCGAATACGAGGCATTCGGTGAGGGAGTTGGAGCCGAGCCGGTTCGCGCCGTTGATGGTGACGCAGGCGTTTTCGCCGGCGGAGTAGAGGCCTTCCATGGGAGTGAGGCCGTGGTTATCGGTGTGGACGCCTCCCATGATGTAGTGCAGCACGGGCCGCACAGGTATGGGCTGGGTGATGGGGTCTATGCCGACATAGGTGCGGGTAAGCTCCAGGATGAAGGGGAGGCGTTCGTGGATGTGCTTTTCGCCGAGATGGCGGAGGTCCAGGTGCACGTATCCGTCCTTGGGCTCGCCGTAGCCGAGGCCCTGCTCAAGCTCGGTGATGATGGCGCGGGAGATGATGTCGCGGGGGCCCATCTCCATGCGGCTAGGGATGTACTTTTCCAAGAAGCGCTCGCCGTTGGCGTTGATGAGGTATCCGCCTTCGCCGCGGGCAGCTTCCGTGATGAGGATGCCGGTATCGGGGAGGCCGGTGGGATGGAACTGGACGAACTCCATGTCCTTGAGCGGCGCGCCTGCCCGGTAGGCCAGCGCCATGCCGTCGCCGGTGCAGATGGAGCCGTTGGTGGTGAAGGCGAAGACTCGACCGCCGCCCCCGGCGGTGAGGATGACGGACTTGGCCTTGATGAGGTGGAACTTGCCGGTGCTGACCTCCAGGGCGACGACACCCCTGGCTTTGCCATCGTCTACGACTATGGAGGTGACGAACCATTCGTCGTGACGCTTGATGGAGGGGTACTTGAGGGAGGTCTGGAAAAGGGTGTGCAGCATGTGGAAGCCGGTCTTATCGGAGGCGAACACGGTGCGCTTGACGCTCATGCCGCCAAAGGCTCGGACGGCGACGTGGCCGTCGGGGTCGCGGCTCCAAGGACAGCCCCAGTGCTCCATCTGGATGAGCTCGTTGGGGGCTTCCTGAACGAATAGCTCCACAGCGTCCTGGTCGGCGAGGTAGTCGGCGCCACGGATGGTATCGGTGGCATGCAGTTCAAGGCTGTCGTAGTCACGAAGGACGCCGGCCGCGCCGCCTTCGGCGGAGACGGTGTGGCTTCGGACGGGGTAGACCTTGGATACGATGGCGATGTCCAAGGTCTTGCCTGCGGCTTCGGCGGTGTGGGCCGCTTCAATGGCGGCTCTGAGGCCTGCCGCGCCGCCGCCGATGATCAGGATGTCGTGTTCTAAGGTTTCCATGTGTTAGAGGAAGGTACCAGTCCGAGCGGCATTCTACAATAAAACGCGGATTAGTGCATTGGTTCACTAATGTTATTTTGCGGCTGCTCACTCCCTTCGACAGTGCTCAGGGTGAGCGGGGAAGAGGGTCCCGCCCTTGCTTGGATGCTCTTCCCCGTGTCGGGGCACGAGGAAAAGCCTACATGGGCATGACGAGAGGGGGATTGATAATTCGTGTTTGTGTTCTGAGTGCCCAGGCAGGTAGTTGCCTGCAGCGTATCAGTCCGTAGTTTGAATTCAGCGCCTCGTTTGACATGCTCACAACCTGAGAAGTAGAGTGACCCTCAATGAAGATGGTTGCGTGGATACTCGTGGCCGTGGCCGCTCTGGCGATAGTCGGATGTTCAGAGTTGAGCAGTCCACACTATAGTTGTTGGTCTGATGCCAAGAAAGAGGTTGTGCAGGAGATAGAGCAAGCGGTCGATTTCCCTGCTACACTGGACTTGAAGGATGTAGCCATCTCACTGACCAACCCACCTGATGACGAGTCCCTAGATCACTTCGGTGTTGAGTTTGAGTCAAGTAACCTGTACGGCGTGCCTGTGCGTGGTAGGGCTATTATAACGTACCGTAAGGATGATTGCTCGGTAGCGGACATTCGGGTACTGCCCAGTGCGGGATTCTTCAAGGAAGCTGACGATTCAACTTAGGGTTAGTGACTTCGCTTGGAAGGTTACTTCAGTGGGCGCCTCTTCTCCCCCCTATGGCTTTCTTTACCATCCCCACCCTGTGGCAGAAAGCAGAGCCATGGAGGTCAACCGACTCCTCAGCATGACCCTTCGGCAGGCTCAGGGTAAACTCCCCTCCGCCCCTGGGTTCCCGCCTGCGCGGGAACGACGGAAGGGATAGCGCGGGAAAGACGGGGTGGGGGCCGCTCATTTCCTTCCCTTCGGCGGTGCTCAGGGTAAACTCTAGGCTCAGGGTGAGCGGGGAGTTCAGAGGGACGGCAGGCGTTCGGTGAGGGTGGGTAGGAGGTTTGGGATGGGGATGCGGATTTGCTCCATGGTGTCGCGGTTGCGGATGGTGACGGCGTTGTCGTCTTCCACGGTCTGGAAGTCGACGGTGACGCAGAGGGGGGTGCCGATCTCGTCCTGGCGGCGGTAGCGTCTGCCGATGCTCTGGGAATCGTCGTACTGGGCCACGAAGCGATCGTTGACCATGTCGAAGACCTCTCTTGCCTTGGGCACGAGCTTCTCGTTGCGGGAGAGGGGCAGGACGGCGACTTTGACGGGCGCGATGACGGGGTGGAGCTTGAGGACGACGCGCTTTTCCATTTTGCCCGCGCCGGTGGGGGCCTCTTCCTCCTTGTAGGCGTCGAATAGGAAGGCGAGGAGGGGGCGGTCGACGCCCGCGGAGGGCTCGATGACGTAGGGGTGGTAGTGCTCCTGGGCGTCGTCGTCAAAGTAGGTGAGGTCGACGCCGCTTGCCTCTGAGTGCGCCTTGAGGTCGTAGTCGGTGCGACTGGCGATGCCCTGGATTTCGCCCCAGCCCCAGGGGAAGCGGTACTCGATGTCGTAGGTGGCCTTGGCGTAGTGGGCAAGCTCATCGGGGTCGTGCTGGCGAACACGGAGGTTGTCCTTGGAGATGCCTGCGTCGATAAACCAGCTGAGGCAGGCTTGAACCCAGTCGTCGAGCCACTCGTCTTCGTCGCCCGGCTTGACGAAGTACTCGATCTCCATCTGCTCGAACTCACGGGTGCGGAAGATGAAGTTGCCCACGGTAATTTCGTTGCGGAACGCCTTGCCGATCTGGGCGATGCCGAAGGGCAGCTTCTTGCGGGTGGAGTTGAGGACGTTGAGGAAGTTGACGAAGATGCCCTGCGCGGTCTCCGGCCGGAGGTAGGTCTGAGATGCGTCGTCCTCCACGGGGCCGAGGAAGGTCTTGAGCATGAGGTTGAACATGCGGGGTTCGGAGAGGGTCGCGCCGTCGTCCGGGCACTTCGAGGGGTCATCGATTTGGTCGGGGCGATAACGCTTGCGGCATTCGGGGCATTCCACCAGAGGGTCGGCGAAACCGGCGGAGGTGTGGCCGGAGGCGTCCCAGACCTGCGGCGCCATGAGGATGGCGGCATCGAGGCCGACCATGTCGGCGCGCTTGTGTACGAAGGTGCGCCACCAGTGGTCCTTGATGTTGCGTCGCATTTCGACGCCGAGGGGGCCGTAATCGTAGGTGGAGGCGAGACCGCCGTAGATTTCGCTGGACTGGAAAACGAAGCCGCGTCGCTTGGCGAGGGATACTATGGTGTTGAGGTCTGTCATGTGCTGAATAGGCTAACGGGTAGAGGGCAAACGGGCAAGTGGGGATGGGGGGCCAGGGCGGTTCGCGACCCCCTTTACGACGTTTCCGCGCCGTTAGTGGGTACCCGCCTTCGCGGGTACGACGGGGGGGTGCGGGTACGACGGACGGTTTCAAGTTGACAGGGGATGGGCTGGTCACTAGGATTCGGGGCAAATTGAGCTGGGAGGAGCCTATCGTGAGTACAACTGGCTATGCTCATCCGGAGATGCTGGTGGATACGGGGTGGTTGGCGTCGCATTTGGACGACGCCAACATGGTGATAGTGGACTGCGATCTTCCGGACGCTTACAACCGGGCGCACATTCCGGGTGCGGTGAACCTGGGAGAGAACCACTATATCAAGGGCGACGGCAGCGTGCACGTGATGGCATCGGAGCAGGCGTCTGAGTTTCTGGGCAACCTTGGCATTGGAGACGAGACTTTGGTGGTGGCCTACAGCGGCAGGCACTCGATATACGCGGCGAGGCTGTGGTGGGTGCTGAGCTACTACGGACATACGAACGTGAAGGTGCTGAACGGGGGATGGCGGAAGTGGCTGGCTGAGGGCCACGCCATGACGGATAGGCCGAGCACCGCTGAGCCGAGGCGGTTTACGCCCAAAGTGGACCCTTCTCTGATTGTGAAGGCCGATGAATTGAAGACGGCTATCGGCAAAGAGGGGTCGGTTATCTGGGATACGAGAGCGGCGGACGAGTACAGCGGGGAGAACAGCCGGGGCAACAAGTACAGAGGCCATATTCCGGGCGCGCCGCACCTGGAATGGAGCGACGTGATGGACGTCGAGTCGGGGGAATTCAGGCCTGCGGATGAGATCAGGTCGATGCTGTCGGAGAAGGGGGTGACGCCTGAGCAGCAGGTGTACACGTACTGACAGGGGGGGATCCGTGCGGCGCACGGAGTGTTCACCCTGAGGCTGCTAGGGTATGAGAATGCGGCGAACTACGATGCGTCGTTTGCGGAGTGGGCCAACGAGGAGGGGTATCCGCTGGAGCGGTAGGGGGTGGGGACGGACATACGGACATACGGACATACTGGCAAACGGGCAGGCTGGCAACGAACGGAGTTTGCGGGTAGATAGAAGGTGTACATGCATAAAGCATCTAAGATAGATATGCCAACTCCGCCAGACAAAAACTGGGAGCAGTGGGACAGAGAGTTTGAAGAGGACGTAAAGGCTGGCAAGCTGGATGCCATGTCGGCTGAGGTTTTGGAAGCCAAGTCCAAGGGCGAACTCAAAGCTCTCTAGATGCACAAGACTATCTACTGTCTTAAAACATTGGCTTCAAGTGAACTAATCCTGAAAAAAGTAGTGGTTGGCTCCATGTCGGGAGAACGCGTATATCGTGGGGTCTGAGGAGTCGGGGGAGTGCATACTGATCGACCCCGGGGCACAGTCGGACCTGATACTGCATAAGGTGGAAGAGGCCGGGCTGAGTGTGGCGCTGATGGTGAATACGCACGGCCACGGAGACCACAACGGGGCGGTAAAGGAGATCAAGGAGAGGACGTCCGCGGAGTTCAGGATTCACCAGTCGGACGTGCGGGTCATGGCGGCGAGCGCGTCGTGGGCGCCGATGTTGATACCGGACTACCAGATGCCTCCACCACCCGACGGTTTTCTAAACGACGGCGATGAACTGCGTGTTGGCGGAGCAACACTAAGGGTGATGGAGACGCCGGGCCACACGCCGGGATCGGTGTGCTTTTACGTCGAGGGGACGGTGTTTACCGGCGATACGCTGTTCAAGGGGAGCATCGGCCGCTTTGACTTGGACGGCGGGAACGGGCCGCTGCTGCTGGCGAGCATCGAGTCGCGGCTGCTGACGCTGCCCGACGAGACGGTGGTGTTGCCAGGCCACGGCGGGGAATCGACGATAGGGGATGAGAGGCGGAACAACCCGTTCTTGCGGTAGGGGGAGTGACATGCGGGCAAACGGGCAGGCTGGCAACGGAGGCTTTGGATTCTTCACTACGCGGAGCTCCGTTCAGAATGACAGTGTGGGCGGGTGCGTATTGTCGTCACTCCCGCGAAGGCGGGAGTCTATACCCCACCACCCCTGGATGCCCGCCTGCGCGGGCAAGACGTGGGGGTAGCAGGGCGGTTCGCGAACCGCCCCACGATGTTTCTCGCAATGGTGACTGGGGGTGGGTGAAGGCGGACGGAGTTTGCGGGTAGAGGGACCTAGTTTGTTGTGGTAGAAGATTCTTCGCTGCGCTCAGAATGACAGTGTGGCGCACGGAATGACGGTAGGGAGGTGTGCGTGCGTGGGTTCCCGCCTGCGCGGGCAAGACGTGGGGGTAGCAGGGGCGGTTCGCGAACCGCCCCTACAATGTTTCTCGCAATGGCGAGAAGGATAGGAGGGGATTATGCCGATAGACAGCAGGTACTTTTTGCTTACCAGGATGGATGTGGAGCCGGGCAAGGAGGACGTGTTCAACGAGGTGTACGACCAGGAGCACGTGCCGGAGCTGTTGAAGGTGCCGGGGGTGCTCTCGGCGGTGCGGTTCAAGAGGCTGCCCAGGGTGGAGATAGCAATCGGCGGGGGGCTGCAGGTGTACGAGCACAGCGATGAGCCTTCCTACGCGGCTCTGTACGAGTTGGAGAGCCCGGACGTGCTCAGGGGCGACGATTGGGCCAAAGCGGTGGAGATTGGCAGATGGCCGGAGCAGGTCAGGCCATACACCAGGAACAGACGCCAGGTGCTGTACGGACCAATAATCGGGGGTTAGTTATGGCTGACATAGTGGTTTCCGGCGGATGGGTAATAACCATGGATCCGGATCGTCGGGTGATTGATGACGGCGCGGTGGCAATAGGAGGCGACCGCATACTGGAGGTGGGGCCTAGGAGGGAGGTGGAGGCGTCGCACCGGGCGAGCAGGGTGATAGAGGCAAGCGGCAAAGTGGTCATGCCGGGGCTGATTGACGGTCACGGTCACGCCGGACACAGTCTGGTGAAGACCTTGGGAGTGGGTCGTGCGGGGGTGTGGGCGGAGGCGGCGGACCGCATATACGCCGAGGCCACGGACGAGGAGTACTGGTACGCGGACGCGCTGCTCACGTCGTTGGAGCGGCTGAAATTCGGAGTGACCTCGGGCGTCACCTTTCTGGGCGGCGGGACGATGGTGGTCCGCTCGGACAGTCCGGTGTACGGAGAGCGGCACTGTCAGGCGGTGGAGCGCATGGGGACGCGGGAGCTCCTGGCGGTCGGGCCGAGCAACGCGCCGTACCCAAGAAGGTACGTGGAGTGGGACGGGGAGAAGCGGTCGGAGAGGATGGTGGGGTTCGACGATTACCTTGCCAGCAGTGAATCGCTGATAGAGAGGTGGCACGGCGGGGCGGAAGGCCGGATGAGGTTGATGATGATGCTGCCGGTGCACAACCCGGAGAGCGGTCGTGTTGATTTAGGAGAGCTGAAGGCGCAGGCGGACGCTGTGAGGTCGTTGACCGAGAAGCACGGGGTGATGTTCGCGCAGGACGGGCACTCCAGGGGCACGGTGAAATTCGCGCATGAGCAACTGGGCATACTGGGGCCGGACGCTTTGCTATCGCACTCAACGGGGTTGACGGACGAGGAGATAGAGATCTGCCGTGAGACGGACACCAAGATAGTGCACAACCCCAGCGCGGTGGCGGCGATAATGGCTCGATGCCCGGTGCCGGAGTTGATAGACGCTGGGGTGACGGTGATACTCGGCTCGGACGGGAACGCCCCGGACAGGGGCTTCGATATGTTCAGGCACATGTTCCAGTGCATGCACTACCAGAGAACGCACTTCCACGATCCTTCATACATGCCGCAGGGCAAGGTGCTGGAGATGGTGACCATAGATTCGGCGAGGGCGCTGGGAGTGGAGAGCGAACTGGGATCGCTGGAAGCGGGGAAGAAGGCGGACCTTATCCTGGTCGACATGGAGAAGCCGCATCTCTATCCATCGAACATGCCGGTATATCGCATCACCAATTTCGCCAGCGGGCACGACGTGGATACGGTGATGGTGGATGGCAAGGTGCTGATGGAGGGTCGCGTGGTGAAAAGCGTGGACGAGTCGGAGGCGCTGGAGGTGTCGCAAAGGGCAACGGAGAGGATGCTGGATAGGGCAGGGGTGCGAGACCTGCTGGAGCTGCCGGAGGGTTTCTGGGGTAGGAGCAGGTACGCGGGGTAGGGGGGCTTTGAATGGGAATTATATCGAAGGTAAACAACGGGGAGGATTGCTGACTAGAACGGTCTTGTAATCAAGTCCCAAAGTAGAGCTACGAGGTCACTTTCGGGATACGCCCATTCTGCTAGTGCCACACCCGCCACAAGCCATATCAGGAATAATTCGTGTCTTAGCTTCAAACCTGCTGCTACATCAAATGGCGGTTCGTGTCGTGTGGGAAACAAACCCTACATCGAAAGGGTCTATAACCCAATCTGTGAAGTTCTTGGTCTGCGGTGTGCTCATTCTCGAAATCACGCCACTTGGAAAGTTCACGTCGAGCCCGATAGTGCGGACATTAAGGACGGTGAACCATAGCGTGCAACCAGGGTCGCCCCATTCCTGGGTTGGGATTCCATAGATTAGCGTGAACCATACTTGTCCCTTCCTGTCGCTCGACTCATGCCAGAAAATAACAAGTGGTCAGGTTAGCTTGTGGAGTTCATCGGTTGCCAGTTCCGCAGTTGTACACCGCCTAGGAAACACCTGCTGCACAAAGCTAGGTTTCGCTTCCCTGAGTTGAGTGCTATCCGTAGTGCCTCTAGGAATGTTCCAATCTCGTCATGATAACAGCCAGTTGGGGGGTCTACGCTACTCTCCCCTCCATGCTGTCTGATGTGGCTGCAACCCTCTCTGTGGATGGATGCATAGTTGTTGAGTCTATTCTCATAGACGGTGAAAGTCATTTCTATTTCCTCCCTATCTACTCCTTGACTCTACTCTAAGGACAGCGCCAGAAAGGGTGGGTGCCTTTTGTCAGGATACAGTCCAATGGGAGAGCGAAGGCCTCGGCGATCTTATGCCTTGCTCTTAGACCCTGTTCAGGCCGGGAATGGTAAGCGATTGACCTACAAGCAGTTGGTAACAGGCTAGCTGTCGACTCGACAGCAAGTTAGTGGTTCAACGGTGATGTTACCCTTCACACTTCCGTATCGTTCCATCGCATATTCCTCAGCGCCTTTGTGTGCATCTTCCTGGTTAGCAAACAACACCCAACAACCAATCCTTGCAAGGCACTCTTGCCCTATTTCTATACACTGTCCTTCGTCCACAAGAGTAGTAGGGACGGTCTTACAGGAACGGCGATGTATGACAGCAGCTACATCTTGCCCATCAGGAGCGTACCCCATCTTCCTAGCTTTAGGTGGAATGAATCGAACAACCACCAGTAGCCTCTTTGCTAGTGCTTCTTGGATGTTTGGGCTGGTTTCTTCCGTCATGTTATCCTCCTTAGTACAAGCAACCAGAACTTACTAGCGTATCTCTAGTATTGCTAGCAAGTGTGTCTGTTACAGCACTAAGACGAGCAGCAGAGCTCACCAAGTTTGTCACACTTTGGGGATCGCTCGCCTTAGTCTGTTCCTCTTCCAAGGTTTTGTTCGGTGATTGTTGTTCTGCTACTGCTACTGTAGCCGCAAATCTGTCTAGCAAACTATCATGGTAAATCTCTAGCCCTTCTGGTGGCGTAAGGGATTCCATTGTCTGATAAGCAAATTGGGCGTTCTGAGTGACATCTCCCCAGGTGTCTGAATCCATTAACAATTCAGTTACCGTTCCGCACGTTTTCGCATACTGTTGCAAGCCTGATATTGGAGTTGCAGTAGGGGTAGGAGTTGGTGTAGGAGTGTTGGTAGGTGTAGCAGTGGGCGTAGCCGTAGCAATTACGACAACCATAGGTGTTGGCTCCGCTCTCAGGGCCTCTATCGTAGCTTGAAGGTCTACTGCAGGAGTAGGGGTAGCGGCAGGCTCAGGTTGTGTACAAGCCACTAGAAGAATCACTAGGCCAACAATCAGAAGCACCTTATGCACGGACACCCCGTTTGCTCCGATTCATCTTGTCCAAACCGGAAAAGGTCTAGGATTGTCCCGCCCAAAACAGGCTCTGAATGTACACCAATAGAGCCTATGGTCTGGAAACGCTAGGTCTGCGGTGTTCTTGTTTGTTGTGTCGTACCAGTCTCTATCAGTACGGCGGTTGCGGTACATGCGACAGCCGATATGAACAATGCCGTGTGGATACGGGAATCCTGACCTTGCAGGCCATAGCTTGACATGTACCATTGCTAAGCCCCTCCATTGTTCACGGGAAACCTGTACCTAGACTCACGGTGCATTGTATAATCATATGTGTTACCGTTGCGTAACTTTCGTCGCAATTTGCTGTGAGTTGTTGTAACTTAGTGCAAAGATGGGCCTGCGGCGCTCAAATCCTTCCTTCGGCTGTGCTCGAGGTAAACTCTAAGCTCACCATGAGCGGGTAGGGACTATGTGGCTGGCTTACGATGGCGGAGGTTTTAGATTCTTCGGTGCTGCGCTTCTCAGAATGACCCTTCGGCGATGCTCAGGGTAAACTCTCCTCGCCGCCGGATTGCTTCGCTGCGCTGGCGGTGAGCGGTGTTCGCTGTTAAGGCGACAAGGCGATCAAGGTCAGGCCCAGCACGATGAGGGTGGACCCGAGCAGCCGGCCCTGCCCGAATTGCTCTTTGAGGACCAAGACTCCCAAGAGGACGCCAAACACTATGCCTACTTCTCGTGCTGGGCCCACATAGCTGACCCGAGAGAGGGAGAAGGCAGTCAATACCAAGCCATAAGCAATGAAGACCAGCAAGCTTGCAGTCACGATAGACCAGGGGCTCGATTGCCATTCCCGTCGTACCGGGGTCATCCCGTGCTTGAATGCAATGTAAGGAGCCAGGCCAATGGCAGCGCCTATGTTGATCATGTACATGTAGAGGAAGGGCTGGACGTGACCCACACCGGCCTTGTCTATCAGTGTATACGTGGTGATTGACAGCCCGGTGAGTATGGCATAGCGGACGCCTCCATCCCGAAGGAAGACTGAAGGCTGAGCAAGGATCTTCCGGAAACGTCCCCACCATGACACTATGAAGATGCCGACAATGATAAGGATGATGCCGGTTGCGGCAGGCAGGGCCACACTCTCGCCCAACAGCAGCACCGCCAGCACAGGGACCAGCATGGGGCCAACACCTCTGGCTATGGGATAAACCAGGGACAGGTCGCCTTGAGAATATGCCCGACCCAGGAAGACGAAATAGACTACATGCGTTGCCGCGGATGCCAGAGCCAGCCAGTATCCAGAGGCCGAAACCGGGTAGAGCCAGAACAGAATGCCACTCAATGGGGCTAACAGTACGCTCCCGCTCACCAGAAGGGCCCAAGCGAAGACCTCCTGGTTGCCAGAACGTTTAAGCAGCAGGTTCCACGATGAATGGCAAAGGGCGGAAAGCAAGACCAGTGCTAGGGATAGTGCGCCCATGGAGAGAGTATAGACCAACGGGGAACAGTGGTACGACCCCATTTCCTTCGGCTGTGCTCAGGGTAAGCGGGTAGTGTTTTCTGCCGCCCCTGGGTTCCCGCCTGCGCGGGAAAGACGGATGGGTTTTCGTGGTTTTGCGGGCAGAGGCTTGGGATTCTTCACTACGTTCAGAATGACGGTGTGGCGCCGCCTGCTCACTCCCTTCGACAGGCTCAGGGTGAGCGGACAGGGAGTGGACACCCTGGATGCTCGTCGGGGGGTTGATTAAGGCTGCCCACGCAGGTTCACCCCCATCTCAATCTTCCCCCGTCAAGGAGGAAGATGTTACAAAGGTCCCCTGCGCGGGAACGACGGTGTGGGCGACCGCTCACTCCCTTCGACAGGCTCACCATGAACGTGAGTCCATGCCCACCGTCCCTGGATGCCCGTCTTCACGGGCATGACGTTGGGGAGTGGCTAGATGAACAGCGGGCCGAATACCAGGGAGACTATGGCCATGAGCTTTATGAGGATGTTGAGGGACGGGCCGCTGGTGTCCTTGAACGGGTCGCCGACGGTGTCGCCGACGACAGCGGCGTGGTGGGTGTCCGAGCCCTTGCCGCCGAAGTTCCCCAGCTCCACGTATTTCTTGGCGTTGTCCCAGGCTCCTCCGGCATTGGCCATGGTGATGGCGAGGAGGAATCCGGCGGAGATGGCTCCTATGAGCAGGCCGCCCAGGGCCTCAGCGCCCATGAGCGCGCCGACGGCTATGGGCGCGATGATGGCGATGAGCCCGGGCAGGATCATCTCGCGGAGTGCGCCGCTGGTGCTGATGTCGACGGCGCGGGCGTAGTCGGGGCGACCGGTGCCCTCCATGATGCCGGGGATCTCGCGGAACTGGCGTCGCACCTCTTCGATCATCTTATTGGCGGCACGGCCCACGGCCTGCATGGTCATGGAGGAGAAGACAAAGGGAAGCACCGCGCCGATGAGCAGTCCGAGCAGGACTTGGGGTTCGAGCAGGTCAAGTAGTTCGAGGTCGGCGACTTGCGAATAGGCGACCATGAGGGCGAGAGCGGTAAGGACGGCGGAGCCGATGGCGAACCCTTTGCCGGTGGCGGCGGTCGTATTGCCCAGGGCGTCCAGGGCGTCGGTGCGCTGCCGGACCTCGGGTGGAAGGCCGGCCTGCTCCGCGATGCCGCCTGCGTTATCGGCTACAGGGCCATAAGCGTCGGTGGCCAGGGTGATACCAAGGGTGGATAGCATGCCCACGGCGGCAAGGGCGATGCCGTAGACGCCAGCCAGCTCGTTGGCTATCCAGATGCCCGCGACCACGGCAACCAGCGGCACCACGGTGCTGAGCATGCCCAGCCCAAGGCCGCCGATGATGACGGTGGCGGGGCCGGTCACGGCCTGCTCGGCCAGCTTCTTGGTCGGGCCGTATTCGTAGGCGGTGAAGTACTCGGTGGCGAACCCTATAACCTGTCCCACCACCAGACCGACCAGGACGACCCAGAACAGTTTGAAGTCGAGGCCCAGGATGGCGATGGCCACGGCGGTGCCGATAAGAACGAGTCCACCGGCGGAGTAGATGCCGGTGCGAAGGGCCCAGAGCAATCTTCCCATGGTGGCGTTCTCTCCGGTGCGGACAAGGAAGGTGCCCAGTATGGACGCGACGATGCCTATCGAGGCGACGAGAAGCGGAAGCACGAATCGCGCTCCGTCGAAGGAGTCGCTGGAGCTGTTGAAAACGGCGGCGGTCGCTCCCAAGGCGATGGCGGCGATGATGGAGCCGACGTAAGATTCGAAGAGGTCCGCGCCCATACCGGCGACGTCGCCAACGTTGTCGCCAACGTTGTCGGCGATGGTGGCCGGATTACGCGGGTCGTCCTCGGGTATGTTCTGCTCGACCTTGCCCACGAGGTCGGCGCCGACGTCGGCGGCCTTGGTGTAGATACCGCCTCCAACACGGGCGAAGAGGGCGATGGACGAAGCGCCAAAGCCGAATCCGGCGACGATGTTGGCATCTTGGAAGATCCAGTAGAGCACGGCGACGCCGATGATGCCTATTCCCACCACGGTTATGCCCATTACCGCGCCGCTGTTGAAGGCTACGCGGAGGCCGGGGTTGAGGCCCTGGGCAGCGCCGGCGGTGGTTCGAGTGTTTGCCCTTACCGCGATGGTCATGCCGACGAATCCGGCCAGACCTGAGCCGATGGCTCCGACCAGGTAGGAGATGGCTGTGGAAGGCAACGAGCGGTCGGAGCCGACCTTGTCCAGAACGTCGTAGTCGATGAAGACGGCGATGATCACCGCGATGACTACGACGAAGACGGTGAGGATGCGGTACTCACGCTTGAGGAAGGCCATGGCGCCTTCCTGGATGGCTTTGCCGATGTCCTGAACGGTCTCGTTACCGGCGCTTTGTCGGAGGACCCTGGCGATGAGATAGACGGAGAAGAGTAGTGCGACGATTCCTACGGCGATGGAAGCGGCGATGAGCTCCGGATAGGTTTCCATTAAGTGTTGCTCCTTACAACGTGAGTGATTGGCTTTTAATGGCAGGGTGATTGCCAGTTGGGGAATGTATCATCAGGAGGGCAAGAGGGCAAGAGGGCAAGAGGGCAAGGGGGGAGGGGGGTGGAGGGACATACGGGCATACGGACATACGGACATACGGACATACGGGCGTACGGACAGATGGGCATACGGACAGGCGGACAGGCGGGCAAGAGGGCAAACGGGCAGGCAGTGGACGGAGTTTGCCTGGTTTGTTGCGGCCTTGGATTCTTCGCTGGCGTTCAGCAACTGTCTTGATTGTCAAGAGGCAACTGAGTGATTTGGTAGCCAGGGTGTGCGATGTTTGATCATGGCATTGAGGATGATCAGCAACTTGCGCATGCATGCGGTGAGTGCAACCTTCTTGGGTTTACCGGCAACGAGCAGACGTTGATAGAAGGCCTTGATGACGGGGTTGAAGCGTGTAGGTACCAGAGTAGCCATGTAAAGGGCAGCTCGCACCGATGCTCTGCCACCCCAGACAGAGCGTCTGCCTCGGAAGGCGCCACTGTCTCGATTCATGGGAGCTACACCCACCAGTGCGGCGATCTGCCTGCGTTCCAGGGCGCCCAACTCCGGCAGCTCTGCCAAGAGTGTCACGGTAAGATTGGGACCCACGCCTGGTACACTGCGCAACAGGTCTTCATGTGCCCGCCACAAGGGACTGTTGTGCACCATGCGTCGCAGGTCTCCATCCAGATCGTGGATGGTGCGTTCCAACCAGGCGATATGCCGTTTGAGGCTGGTGCGAACTGTGGGCATGGCCCTCCCCAGCCGCTGCCTCTCTGCCACTAGCATCTCCACCAGTTGCCGTCGCCGCGCAACCAAGGCGGCCATCTCCTGTACCTGGTTCTCGGCTAGGGGACGTGGAGTGGGTTGGATTCTCTGGGCAAAGAGTGCCAGCACTTGTGCGTCTAAGACGTCGGTCTTGGCTAGTTTGCCTGTAGCTTTGGCGAAGTCTCGTACCTGTCGTGGGTTGAGTATAGCTATAGGTATCCCTGCTGCGCCCAGGGCGGCCGCTAGGGGCATCTCATATCCGCCTGTGGCCTCCATCACCACTAGGTCAGGATCGCGGGTGGCCAAGTTCTGTTCAAGTCTCTTGATACCTGCTTCGTCGTTGGAGGCTCGCCATACCTCTCCTGTTGTAGATACCGCTACGTCCAGATGCGCCTTGGATACGTCTATGCCTACATATAAGGCTTCTGTCTCCATAGTTCCCCTTTCTTGCCCTTCCTTGCAACATGCGGGCTTCCTTAGCCCAGGCAACTGTTCGGGCTCTTTTGGAAATAGGGCGTGACGACCTTGCTGAGCGACGGTCTCCTACAACCCAGAATGAACCGGTCTGCCACGCCTCCCTTCCAAGATACAAGAATGACAGGAGAGGGCGTGAAGGGGGAAGAGGGAGGAGCGTCACCCCCATCTCAGTCTTCCCCCATCAAGGGGGAAAGAGGGAATGCGCCCCGCGCCGCCCTGGGTTCCCGTCTGCACGGGAACGACGGAGGGAGGAGGGCGGGAGGCTTTGGATTCTTCGTCGCTGTCCGCTCCTCAGAATAACAGTGGAGTGAGGGACACATGGTGTGGGCACTAGACTAGAGAGGATACAATTATTAGCAGCAATCTTTTTCAACGCGAGATTCCGTGGTCTCACCGCCCAGTCAAAGACCGATTGTTCAGGTAGTAGCCAACAGAGACTATCGTCTGCTGTGGGGGGCGGGTCTGTTTGCCATGATGGCCCGCTGGATAGCGATGCTGGTTTCAGGTTACCTGGTGCTCCAACTCACCGACTCCGTCTTCCTGAGCCAGATGGCCGGAGTCGCGTTTCTGCTGCCGCAGACGTTCATGGGGGTGTTCACCGGAGTCATCGCGGATGCTTACGACCGTCGCACCCTGATCGGCCTTGCCTTCCTGGCGAACGCACTGCTATTCGCTCTGCTGGCGGCGCTGGTGTTCACCGAGACGGCGACTGCGCCCCGGATCCTGGCGATAAACTTCCTCATCGGGATTTCCTTCAACCTGGACATGGTCGTGCGCAGAACGTTCGTCATCGACATCGTGGGCAAGGAGATGCTGACGTCGGCGGTGTCGCTGGACACGGTAAACATGACGGTGGCGGTGCTATTGGGCCCCGTGCTTGCCGGCGTCATGCTGGAAGGAATCCCCGAGGACGGCTTTGTCAACGTGGCATCCATATACTCGTTGATAGCTTGCTGCTACGTTGCGGCGGTGGTGTTGATGCTCAGGGTGAAACCGCAGATTCGCGAGAAAGCCAACATCAGCTTGAAGCAGACCCTGGCCTTCATCTCGGAAGGGTTCCGCGAAGTATCGAGGAGCAGGGCAATGGTGGGCGTGCTGGGCGTCACAGTGCTGATGAACCTGACTTTCTTTCCCTTCATGCCGTTGATCCCGGTATTCGCGAAGAAGGTGCTGGAAGTGGAGCCAGCCGCCATGGGGCTTCTGGGCGCAGCTTCCGGCGTAGGTTCTCTGGTTGGAGCAACGTTCATAGCGGCGCGGGGGAACATACAGCGAAAGTCGATCTACTACTACGGCGGCACGCTGATTTCGATGGCCATCTTGGCGGTGTTCTCTTTATCGACATCGTTCCCGTTGTCGCTGGTGTTGCTGATGCTGGCGGGCGCCACGATATCGGGATTTGGAACAATGCAGGCTACGTTGATACTGATCTCGGCCAGGGAGGAGATGCGGGGTAGGGCGATGGGTATTCTGAGCCTGGCTATCGGCGCGGAACCGATAGGAGGGATCATGCTGGGCGGGATGGCGGAGTGGCTGGGGCCCAGGCAGGCGGTTGGGCTTATGTCCGTTTCCGGACTGGTGATGACCGCGGTGTGGACGTACTTTGCCAAGGAGATGCGGCGGTTGTGAGGCTGCCCCGCCTAGTTTCCCGCCTGCGCGGGAAAGACGGGTGGGTAAGCGGGCAAACGGGCAGGAGGGCGAGCGGGCAAGGTGGGCAAACGGCTTTTGGATTCTTCGCTGCGCTCAGAATGACCCTTCGGCAGGTTCAGGTGAGTGGGGATGGTTGTGAGGGCCGGTCAGTTGAGCGAGAGTTGCCCGTCCTCTATAATTAGCGCCTAAGACAGACTGCTATAACAAGGCTACCTATGTGCTGCTTAAGATACATTATTCCGCTGTCGTGGAGGTCCTCCCGCTTTTGACGTTTGGATTAGCTTCGATTTCGGCTCTAGTGACGCCATGAAGATCGCGACGTGGGCGGCGGCGATTGCGGTAGCCGGAGGCGCGGCTGTGCTTGCCGCCTACTGGTTCGTGGCTGTCGTGGGCGCCCTGTTTGACGCGGAAGAGGTACCAGTCCTCATCAGGATAGCCGTGCCGGCCATCATCGGGGGCTGCGTCGTCCTATTGTTGGTGGCTGTGCTCCAGCGACTCAGAGAACGTAAGGACGAGGACCTGGAAGGAGTAGACTATTGATAGTAGTGACGAGTGACGAGATCCCGGGCAGGCAGATAGACGAGGTGCTGGGCATGGTCACAGCCAACTCGGTGCGCGCCAAGCATCTGGGCAGGGACATTATGGCGGGCTTTCGCAACATAGCGGGAGGGGAGATTACCGAGTACACGAAGCTGATGGCCGAGTCGCGCGAGCTGGCCCTAAGGAGAATGTGCGAGAGGGCCGAGGCTATGGGCGCGGACGCGATTGTCGCCACCAGGTTCATCACCGCGGGAATCGCGTCCGGCGCGTCCGAAGTACTGGTATACGGCACTGCGGTGAAGACGAGTTCGTAGAGCGCGGTGTGGACTTACTTTGCGAAGGAGATGCGGCGGCTGTGAATCGGGGGAGGGGTCAATTGCTTTGTCAGGTCAGTTTGGCAATTTCAACCTCTTTGCATTTCCCCCAATCTTTAGCCGACTATCAAGCTCACTCATAGCTTTGTCTTAATGCGGCTTCCAGATTTCCCCATCCTTCTGATCAGCATCGAAACCGAACACAAGCAGGTTAATGTCATTAGCCTGTTCCGTGGCGGCATGCTATGGTATGCTAAGGTATCACCTTGACAATGCAGTAATCTAGTCGGTGCGCTATGATGCATAGAAGGCCTGCTAGATTTTAACAAGCCCTAGGGTGGTGGAGCCTGCTTTTCCTTTAGGCAGGTCCCAATTGAGACTCGGGCGGGTTCAAGACCGCTCTTGTCCTGACGAAACAGGAGCTCGATCAAGCGAGCACGGGTCTCAAGGCCCCGACAGATTAGCTAACTGTCGGGGCCACTTTCTTGAATGCGGTCTAGTACCAGTCGCGGTAGAAGGTCTCGTAGGGGATGGCCGGGGGCTTGGCCACGTGGGGGATGGGCAGCTGCACCATGCCGCCTTCTCGTGAGGGCAAGTAAACCGTGGACGTGCCCTGTACGAAGACCTGGTCTTCCTGGTTGCGTCCCTCGTACTTGATGCCGACGGCGTAGTAGGTGCGCTCTCCGTCCACTGCGCCTTCGCCGGGTTCGCCCTTCTGTACCTCCGTGAACTTCTTGGTGACCGTGCCGTTGTAGAGGCCGATATCGGAGTAGTAGAAGGGCCTGCGCAGCGCCATCTGCAGCCTTCGGATGAAGCCGTTGTCGCCCATCCAGTTGCTCATCAGGGCCTGGGGTATCTGAGACCTCTGGCCGCCCCAGTCGAAGGGTAGAGCCTGGCCACGGTAGGCGGCCATGAGAGGGTCGCCGTGCTCGTCGGCGGCGCTCCAGGGCCATCGGGAGACGGGGTGGGTGTAGGCAAAGCCGCCGAAGCCTTCGTGCCTGATGTGGCGGCGCATATTGTGGCCGCCCTCAAAGTTATATCCGAACATGGGAGGGCCGTTACGCAGGTGGAACATGGACGTCCAGTCCTGGTCTGTCCATGGCGGGATGATGAAGGTGGGGAGCTTATCGCCCTCGTTGACATCCTCCCAGTAGAGGACTTCCTTGCCCCTGGGGCGGGCCTTGTCCATGAGGTCGAGAATCTCCTCCACCTGCTCTGAGTTGAGCTTGGGGACGTTGCGCTCGTACATCATGCGCTCGCCCAGTCTTTCCACTGACATGGCTCTGCCGGTGCCCATCTCTTCGCGGGGGACCATGATAAGGGTGCCGTAGCACTTGCCCAAGAGGTCGCCGCGCATGTCCCAGTAGTTAACGTCGGTGATGAAGAAGAAGAGGTTGCCGTGCGCGCCCGGCTTCTCGATGATCTCCTTGCCCACTGAGGAGGTCTTGAAGCTGGTGCCTACGCGCAGCACGTCGAAGAACTCCCAAGCGGTGCCGGAGTGGAAGTTGGCGATGGGCCAGCCGCCTACACGGCGAGCGCCGTGCCACATGGCGTTTCTGGCCATGATGAGCGCGGTGCCCGGCGCGATGAGACAACCGTAGGGGCCGCTCTTGGCGTATTCGGAGTTGGTGTAGAGGGGGTTGTCGTCACCGATGCTGGCAGCGTAGTCCTTGATCAAGGATTCGGTGAGCACCCAGGGGCTCTTGTAGGGAGGGCCTGAGGCGTCGTAGGGCTGAGTGGTGCCCGGGTATAGGTACATATCGAGCGGGTAACCTTCCCCGACGACCTCTTTTTCCAGGTCTTCGTGGGAAAGCCGCCTGAACTCGTCGACTAGACTTTCAAAGGTCTCGCTGGTTGTCATGGTTTGTTACCTCCTACGCTTGCGTGGATGATAAGCCCGACGGGTCTGCCAGTCAAGAACGGACATACGGGGCAAGGAGGGAAGCCCCCGCCGCTGCGCCCCACCTGGGTTCCTGCCTGCGCAGGAACGACGAATAATGGTGGTTTGCCCCTCGCGGGGTGGTTTGTGGGCTGCGGTGTCACCCCCATCTCAATCTTCCCCCGTTGAGGGGGAAGAGGTTATGCGCAGGAACGACGAACGGGGGCGGTCAACGAGTCAAGAACGGCTGGGCGGCGCCCAGGCCTCTCCCGGTCGCCTGGGGTGCCGGTACATGTGGCCTGAGACTACCTCCGGGAACTGGACTGCCTCCAATAGAGCGGACGCTTCCCTGTAGGCGGCAATAAGAGCGTCCTCCGCTTCATAGGCGAAGGGGTCGCCGAGCTGCATTTCGTTCTCTCCACCGGGCTCGGGCCTGTTCTCCAGCAGCCACTCGACGGAACAGGCAAGGGCGTCGCTTACCGGGACGACGTCGCTGTACCCGAGCAGGCTCTTGATCTTGGTGATGTCGTAGTTGGCGACGGCCTCCACCGCGGGCGCTCCGCTGCCCCTGTACACTCTGCTTGCCAGCGCGGGCGGCATCTCCACTATCTCGCAGTCGCGGCCCATGTGCTTGATGATGAACTCGACGATCCGGCGCTGGGAGTACTGAGCGCCCTCCCTGACGTTGAAGATTTGCCCGGACGACTCCTCCGGCTTGTCGACGCCGAGCAGAAGCGCGTGAGCGGCGTTCTTGCCGAAGGCTCGGCGGCGCGGCGCGGCGGAGTTGGGGACGATGATGCGCTTCCTGCCGTCCAGCAACCGCCGGACTATGCTCCATTCCGGGTTGGCGGGAGAGTTGGGCCCGTATACCTGGGGGTACCTGAAGATGGAAGCACCGTAGAAGCCGTCCTGGTGAGCTTGCATGACGGTCTGCTCCGTAACCCACATCATGTAGTTGAGACGCGGCCCGTCGGGGTCATGGCTAAGCGGGCCGTCCTCCGGCACCATTGGCGGCGCGCCGAGAGGGCCCCACCGTTCGTCGTTGCTGCGGGCGTAGACACCGCCGCCGCCCACGGTGAGGAGGCGCTGGGTCTTGCCCTTGAGCACGTCGGCCACAATGCGGATCCTGCCATAGGTGGCAATGGCAACGTCGAAGGTGCGGTTGGCCAGGCCTTCTTCCAGCGTCTCCTTGAAGTGAGGGTCGGCGTGAATGTGCTCAACGTCCGCGTCGAATTCGGCCTCGTGCTGTCCTCCGTGGAGGACGGCAACCTGGTAACGGCGCTCCAGGAGGCCGTTGACGACGTGGGGGCCGGACGGTCCGGTTCCTCCGATGACGAGGGCTTTCATGCGCGTCTCCCGCTGGGTTTGGGTGGAGGGTATCACCGCTCAAATGGTTCGACAAGCTCACCATGAGCGGAGGGGTTCTTGGCGTGGCGGGCGGGCTTACGGGCAGGCGGGGTAGGCTAGGGCAACCACGAGGGTTGCCCCTACAATGTGCCCGCCGCGCCGCGCCTGGTGCCCGCCTGCGCGGGCAAGACGTGGTGGATAGCAGGGCGGTTCGCGAACCGCCCCTACAATGTTTCCGCGCCGCCGCCAGATTGCTTCGCTGCGCTCACAATGACGAGTAGGAGAGGCTTGTTGGCTAAGTGGAGCTATGGGAGGCCCAACCAAATTCGCTAGGGCTGCTCCTCTTCCGGGAATAGCACTACGCGTATGTAGCTGTCGGTGGTGAAGTAGCGCTGCGCCACAGCCTCGATATCCTCCAGGGTCAGAGCGTCTAGCAGCTCATCAAAGCCGACTATCTCTGAGAACGACTCGCCCCGCTGCGCCGCAGCCCTGATCTGATTGAGCCAGAACCCGTTGTTCCGCAGGTCTTCCTGCCGGGAAGTGCGCCGAAGCTCCTTGACAGTATCCAGGAGCTCCTGCTCGCCGCCCATGCGCAGCCACTCCACCTCATCCAGAACCTCGCCGAAGAGCTCCTCGGTGCGAGAGGGGTCGCTGCCGAAGATTATGGAGACCAGGTATTCCTCGTCCGGCAGGCTGGAGCCGCCCGCGTTCACCCCAATGCTGTAGGTGCCGCCCAGCTCCTCGCGCACCCGCTCCCGCAGACGAATCCCCAGCATCTCGCCCGCAACGTCCAGTGTGAGCACCTCCTGACGGCTCCACTCCATATCACCGGCGTACACCACGACCGTGTTGCTGCGCGGCTCAATGCCGCTGCGGACAACGAGGTCCTCTATTCCCACCGGCGGGTCGATGCCGTGGTCGATCCACTCCTCGGCGCGGCCAGTGGTAGGCAGGCTGGCCAGGTAAGTCTCGGTCAACGACCGCAGGTTGTCCCAGTCGAACGCGCCAACGAAGACAAATGTTGCGTCGCCCAAGTCCGCGAAGCGGTCGGCGTAGACGGCCTCCGCAGTCTCCATGTCCAGCTCCTCCAGCACCTCGACGGAGAAGGGCCGCCCGCGGTGGTGGCCCTGGCTGAGAAGACTGTTTATGGAGTTGAAGAAGACCGAATCCGGGTCGGCGGCACGGAACTCGGCGACGCTGTGGAGCCTTGCCTTGTACCTCGTGAAGAAGTCGGGATCGAGCCGCGGCTCGGTTGCATACAGCGTCACGAGCTGGAACAGGGTCTCCAGGTCCTCGGGAGAAGCGTTGCCTGAAAGACCTTCGAATAACTCTCCAATAAACGGCGCAACCGAAACCCTCTTGCCAGCGAGCAGTTTATCCAGGGTCACGCTGTCGTGAGGGCCCGCGCCGCTGCCTGAGATAAGCTGGGCGGCGTAGATAGCGGACTGGTGTTCCTCGTCGGTGACGAGCGAGTGGCCGCCGGGGCTGAAGGCCCTGAACAGCACCTCGTCATCGCGGAAGTCGGTCTGCTTGGCGATGACGGTGACGCCGTTGGACAGCGTCCACTTCACGGCATCGATGGACTCGATTCGCTCTTCGGCGGTGATGGTCCCCGGCTCCGGCAGGTTGGCCAGCAGCGGGACGTCACCGACGTCGTCGGCGTAGGGCTCCACCGCCAGGGCGTGGGCCGTCTGCATCTGGGTCAGCAGGGCCGTGCCAAGATCGTCGTCGGCGCCCGCGACGTCGGTCTCCTCGGGACGCACCACCAGCAGGGCCAGGTCCTCGGTCTGTGCCCAGGACCGCGCCACGTCAGCGAACTCGGCCAGGGTGATCTGCGGCAAGAGTTGCTGGTACAGCTCCCATTCGGCCTCGATGCCGGGGACGGGGTCTCCGATGAAGAAGTGGTCGGCGTACGCGTTGGCGAGGTTCGTGGAGGGCGTCTGGTCTCGCTGCTTGTACCGGCTCTCGACCGAGCTGAGCAGGTTGCTCTTCTCGCGCTCCAACTCGCCCTCGGTGAAGCCGTGCTGGTGGGCGCGCTGAATCTCCTCGAGCATGGCCGCGAGGCCGGCCTCGACGCCGTCGGTCTCGACCCAGGCCGAAAACGTGGCGATGTCAAGCGTGTAGACGTAGTTGTAACGGGTCGCGCTGGCGGTGATGTATGGCGATTCAGCGACTTGGCCGCGCTCGAACAGCCGCGCGTTGAGCATCATGAAGGCGAGCCTCTCAACGATAGTACGCCTGAAATCCGCCTCGTCCTCGGTCGGTTCGGGGTCGTACTTGCGGATGAGCACGAACTGGGTGGCTGGAGACTCGGGGTCGGTGAATACCTCGATGAGCGGGGTCTCGTGGCCCGGAACGTCGATCTGCGGCCTGTCGGTGGATTGTCCGATGGCGGCGCGCTCCTGTGCGGCTTCGCCCTCGGGCGGGGGCGCGAAGTACTGCTTGATCTTGGCTTCGATCTCCTCCACGTTGAAGTCGCCCACGGCGACCACAGCCATCAAGTTGGGCCTGTACCACCGCTCGTAGTAGGCCCGCAGGGCCTCTGGTGGGGCGTTCTCGATGACCTCGGTGAGGCCGATGGGGGCGCGGCTGGCGTAGAGCGAGTCGCTGAAGAGGAGATCGAGCAGGTTCTGCTGGAGGCGCGAGTCGAATCCCTGGGAGAGGCGCCACTCCTCCAGCACGACGCCGCGCTCAAGCTCGACCTCTTCCGGTTCAAGCGCTATGGAGAAGGCCCAGTCGCTGAGAATCTGGAACCCTCTCTCGGTTATCTCGGGATCGCCGGTCGGAATCTCAAAGAAATAGAGGGTGTCGTCGAAGCCGGTGCGGGCGTTCAGGTCAGGGCCGAACGTGCTGCCGATGGACTCAAGGTAGTCGATGATCTCATGCTTGGCGAAGCGCTCGGTACCGTTGAATGCCATGTGCTCCAGGAAGTGGGCGAGGCCTTGCTGGTCGTCCGTCTCCAGGACGGAGCCGGCCTTTACGGCGAGCGAGATCTGGGCCCGGCCGATAGGCTCCTCGTTGTGCCTGATGTAGTAGCTCAGGCCGTTGGAAAGGGTTCCGCGAACTACCAGGGGGTCAAAGACGAGAGGAGGCTCGGGCTCCGGTTCGGGTGTAGGCGTAGGCGTTGCAGTGGGCTCCGGCATAGGAGTAGGCGTGGGTGTAGGAGTAGCGGCGGGGGCTACCGGCGTGGCCGTGGGGGCCGGGGTTGGGGTGGGCGTTGGGGTCGCCGTGGCCGTGGGTTCAGGAGTGGCGGTAGCCGTAGCCGTAGGCGCCGGGGCGACGGTGGGCTGAGGAGTCGGCGTGGGCGTGGGTTCCGGGTCGCACGCTATCAAGGCGACCACCAGGGAGACAAGTGCAACTGTTACAGCCAACTTGAGTTTTCCGCTCATCTATATCCTCTTCTCCATGCTCATGCCATGCCTTTACGGTTAATGGCACCACGTAGATGCACAACGTTGTGTTCGGCATAAATAGCGCCTGTCCAGTCCGTTGTTATTGCAGACTAGGCAGGCCCATCTTATTGTCCTACTTGACAAGGTGGTCTGACAAGTAGTTCTAGGTCAGGGTGGTGGTTCTGTAAGCTCATCATGAGCGGTTCTGGGCGGTTCGCGAACCGCCCCCACAGAAATGGCATGTCTGGCCTGACAGGGTAGGGGAACTACTTTGTTGGGAAGCTCTGAGACTGGTATGTTAGCCCTACAGTGCAATAGGGGAACAATCACAACAAGTTAAGTGATAGTCCCTTCAAACATCGAAGCTTCTTCTCGTGTCATGCGGAGGCATGTGTATGGAGTACGCCAGGATCGGTCGCGCAGGCGTTTCGGTATCCAGACTCTGTCTGGGCACCAACATGTTCGGCGCGGAGTACGTGGACGATGATCGCGCCATTTCTGTGGTGGATGCAGCAATTGAAAACGGCATCAACTTCATCGATACCGCTGACCTGTACTACGATGGTCGATCGGAGGAGATTGTTGGAAAGGCGGTCAAACGTCACAACCGGCATGAGCTTGTCATTGGCACCAAAGGGTTCTCCACTACCGGTCCGGGCGTCAACGACGGAGGACTTTCTCGCAAGCACCTGATAGAAGCGGTGGAAGGCAGCCTCCGGCGTCTGGGCACCGAATACATAGACCTGTACCAGGTGCACTGGTGGGATCCCTATACTCCCATAGAGGAGACGCTGCGCACTCTGGATAACCTGGTGCGGCAGGGCAAGATCAGGTATATAGGGTGCTCCAACTTCGCGGCATGGCAACTGACCAAGGCCCTGTGGGTCAGCGACAGCCTGGGCCTGGAACGGTTCGAGTCTATTCAACTGCTTTACAACCTGAAGGAAAGAGACATAGAACGCGAAATGGCGCCCCTATGTCTAGACCAGAAAGTGGGGATCATACCGTACCTGCTTCTTATGGGCGGGCTGCTAACGGGAACTTACAATCGTCAGTCGGGGCCGCCCAAAGATAGTCACCTAGCGTCCCGCCACGCATTGGAAGACAAAGCACGCTGGTGGAATGACCAGACATTCCACATGGTGAGCGAACTCAGTTCCATAGCCTTAGAACTGGGATATTCACCGGCCCAGATTGCGCAGGCGTGGGCATTGCACAAACCCGGCGTCAATTCAATAGTCGTGGGCTCCAGCAGGCCTGAACAGATAGCGGAGAACGCCCGAGCAGTAGACTTAAGGCTACCTCCGGATTTCATGGAGAGGCTGGACAGTCTGTAGTTCTGGGCGGTTCGCGCGAACCGCCCCTACAGAAAGGGTACGCTTTGCCTGGAAGGGTAGGGGGGAGTTACTTTGGCCAGAGCCAGAGGCGCTTGGCGGGTTTGAGGTTTTCGCTGAGGAGGGCGACTATGGCGGGATTGCCGGCGAGCAGGCTGGCCCTCCACTTGGACAAGTCTCCTTCCGTGGAACGACCGGCATCCATGCCGCCGTATAACGATTCGAGGGGCAGCCATTGATTGGACGTTCTTGCCGTTACCTCGCCGCCTGCCTCTCGCACGATTGCTATTCCCGCGACGACGTCCCACGGGTGGGGCGCGGAGAAGGCGGCGTACTGCATGACCCCGGAAGCTACCAGCGTCATCTCGTAAGCGGTGCTGCCGATGTTGCGCAACTCGCCGAGCCTTCTCAACTCCTTGCCTATACGGTATCGCCGCCAGAAAGCCGCGGGGAGCATGACGAGGCCGTTGGGCATAGGCTTGGGCTTATCGTAGACGCGGATGGGGGTGTCTCCGGCGAATGCTCCGCCTCCACAACGGGCGTGAAAAACCAGCCCGGCAGACGTGGTTGGAGACGGGACGTAGATGGCCCCCGCGACGGGTTTGCCGTGGTGGAGCACGCCAATGGAGGAGGAGAAGACAGGAAAGCCGTTGACGAAGTTGGTGGTGCCATCCAGAGGGTCTATAACCCAAACAAAGGTCTGGTCCAAGTCTTCCGCCGGAGGTGTCTCTTCGGAGAGGATGCCGTGATTGGGGAAGCGGCTGCGGATGCCATCGACGATGAGCTGTTCCGCGCCTTTGTCGGCGTCGCTGACGGGGCTTCTTGAGCCTTCGGACTTGTACTCCACCTTCATATCACGATGGAAGTAGTCCAGAAGCAACTCACCGGCGCTTGCGGCCAGTGAGACGGCGTGCTCTTCTATGGAGGATAGGAGGTCGGGGTCTATTTCAGGTGGACGGGTATCCGGGCCTGACATCCTAAGACGCCGGGCAGCCAACTTTGTTCCTGAGCATCATCTACTCGCCTCAGGCTTGGCTTCTTCCCGCAGTTGTTTGGGCAGCACGAAGGTGAAGTTCTCCTCCGCTATGGACGTTGTGCGGACGTTCTTGGGCTTCAGTCTCTCCACCACGGCGTCCACCAGCCATTCCGGCGTTGAGGCGCCGGAAGTAATGCCCACGCTTTGCACGCCTTCCAGCCAGGCATCGTCTATGTCGTCGGGGCCGTCGATGAGATAAGCCGGTCTTCCGGCGGCTTCGGCGGTTTCACGCAGGCGGTTGCTGTTGGAGCTGTTCTGCGCTCCCACGACCAGGACCAGATCAATTTCGGGCGCTATGGCCTTGAGCGCGTTCTGCCTGTTGGTAGTGGCGTAGCAGATGTCGTTACGAGTTAACAGGGCGGGGAATCTCTCTTTGAGAACGCTAATAATCGCTTCCGTGTCGTCCATGCTGAGAGTGGTCTGAGTTAGAGCCACAACCATGTTGGGGTCTTCAACCTGTACCTGAGCCGCCTCTTCAGGCGTTTCAATTAGGATGGTGCTCTCGGGGGCTTGGCCCATTGTGCCATCGATTTCGACGTGGCCGCGGTGACCGATGAGAATTATGGTATAGCCTTCACGGGCGTATTTGATGGCTTCAAGGTGGACCTTGGTGACCAGCGGGCAGGTGGCGTCTATGATGTCCAGTCCCCTGGCTTGGGCCTGCTGCCAGACGGTAGGGGAGACGCCGTGCGCGGAAAAGACCACGACGCTGCCCTCCGGGATATCGTCTATGTCTTCCACGAAGATGGCCCCTTTGTCCCGCAAGTCGTCCACGACGTGAGAGTTGTGCACGATTTCGTGTCGAACGTAAACGGGGGGCTGGAAACGCTCCAGGCATAGCTCTACCACGTCAATGGCGCGGACAACGCCCGCACAAAACCCTCTGGGTGAGCTGAGTAAGACTTCTATGATCAGCCTCTCTTTCGCTTTTCAGAGCGCCGGCTTTGCTTCAACTACCTGGTTCACAGTTGAACGGCAAACTCCGTTGAAATGCTAGCATTGAGCTTGCCTCAGTGTCAAAAGTTTGTGCTGGTTCGTAGCGTCTCAGTTTCAGGAAACAAATTTACACGCAGAAGCCCTTAGAAGCGCGTATTGAACAGAAACGGCATCTCCCCCTCAAATCCTGAGAATGCTCCACTCTGGATTGTGTTGGTGAGATACGCAGCAAGGTCTTCGACTACCAACGCCTTCCCCTTCCCACGTCGATAGTCGCTGCCGTCTTTGTGCAAATCCATCCCAATCCGGCCGGCGTCGCCCGGTTGCCCAGAACTCGGCCGGATGCTGCCGCAGCGGAATACGCTCCACCGTCCGTACCCCGACGTCAGAAGAAGCATCGCCTCGTCGTGATTGTCGTGCAGCGCCGCGCTCATCTTGTTCAGCACCTTCGGCAACACCTGTTGGAGAAAGCTGACATTGGCGTCATACCCCACAAAATACTCTGTCCCACAAAAGGCAACAATGTGTGGCTTCCTTCCGTCCTGGGAAGCAATCTCCACAATCTCTCTCGTCAATGATGAAACGACACCACCCCATTCGCGATTGGCCCGGGACCAGGGAACCCAAGAGACAGGCTTGGAGGCGACGTTGAAGATGTAGTCGCAAGCCATCATCTCCAGCGCCACAGATGGGTCGGCGACGGCCTTTTCAGCAAATAAGTCCAGTTCTACAACGGACAATCCCTCAAGATCGTCTATTCCCTGCGCGCTGAGCATTCGTCGGAACTTGTTGGTGTCACGCACCACGGCGAGCACACCGCATCCAGCTTTCAACACGTGAACGGTCACCTCGAAGCCGATACAGCCGGTTGCCCCGAGAATGCAGACCTTCTTTTCCGGAACCTTTACTTCCATGGCTACCCTCCTGAAACTGAGACACTACCTGCTGGTTGAGGGGCTTTGTTTCAAACTACAGCGGCTCATTCTTCCAAAGGAATCAGGAACTTCGCAAGCCTGCTGCCATTGCCGCGGCGGAGCGTCAAGACCCTTTGTACACCAGGGCTAGGTTTCCGGCTGCTTCATTGGACTGGCCTACAGTGGTTTGGAATATGTCCGGGATACTTCGATTCCTGCGCGTTCCTAAGCCAGCAGTTATAGAGGTTTAGAGCATCTCGAACAGTGTCGTAGATATATCCTGACAGATAGCATGTTCCAGATGGACCAACATGACCGCAGTGTGTCGACCAGAGGTTATCGTAAGCTACCCTTGCAGCTCTGACTTGGCTTTGTAGATGAGCGTTCTCCGGCACCACATCCTTCTCTAATTCAATGAGATAGCCTTCCACATTGTCCTGATGCACCCAGCATCCATCATCCTCCCTGTTGGCATCTCCCCGCGGCCAGAAGTAGTAGATGCCATCCTCCACCTTGATCTCCTTAACCCTGTGAGCTGTGGGTATATCATCTGGCTCTTCTTCCCAACAGTTCGGACTAAAACTAATCGTGGCGCCCACTGCGATATCCTCAGGATTGAACTCTTCAAGCCAAGTGCCCCTATCCAGACAAGTGATAGCCGGATACATGCTTCCAGTACATAGAAATCCACTGGTAGCCACAGCTCCAGGGGACAATATCAGAGGTCTGCGCTGTTCCTGAAGCTCTTTAATTTCTATCTCCAGTTCATCTACCCTTTCTTGGCTAGCTTCCTCCTCGGCTCTAACCTGCGTTAGATCACCTCCCGCATTTACCAATGCCTGATAATCCTCCTTAAGCCTACTGTTGTCGTTGACGAAGCCGGCAATTGTTGTATTACGCTCAGCTACTTCTGCATTGAGATTACTAATGTCGCTTATGAAGACGGCAATTCTTGTATCACGCTCGGCTACTTCTTCATTGAGAGTACTAACTTCGCCCTCAGCGGCAGTTAGGCGGCTCTCCAAGTCTATGGTTAGAGCAACGGCGCTATCGTAGTTGGCCTGGGTACCGGACAGAGCAGCCTGCAATTCCTCATTACTCTTAGCGTATGCAGCGTTGGCGTCTACGGCTTCATCAATAGTGTCGAGTAGTTCAGTGATGTAATTCCCCAAGCCTTCTATCTCTGTGCGAGCTTCGGCGCTAACCGTATCTATCTTCGTGTTCGCTGCCAGCAACTTGGCATTGGTGTTGTACAGTTCCAGGAGCAGAAAGCCTACTCCTCCTCCCACCACGAGTACTACAAGAGCAATGAGTCCGCTAACAAGTGCTACGCGCATAAGGGCCCCCACTACAGCATGGATTGGGCTTCTCTATCACAAGCCGCCATTTCCATTATACGAGGCCGCAAGGGGTCATGGGACCTGCTATGTCAATTGGCCTCAGGTTTTGCGGTTCTTTTTCAAGGACATCCGTCCACGGCATAGGCGCGTTCTACCTTGACACTAATGTTGATTTAACCTAGTCTGATGGCTAGTCAGCACAATGGATAAAGAGGTTAACCATGAGCAAGAGATGGCCGGTCCAGGATGCCAAATCGAGATTCAGCGAGCTTCTGGACACGACGCTAGCGGAAGGGCCGCAGATTGTAACCAAGCGAGGTGTGGAAGCCGCCGTGCTCCTTCCCATTGAGCAGTGGCGGAGGCTAGAGCGGATGACGAGACCGGATCTGAAAGAGTTGCTGCTTGCCCCTGAGGCACGAACCGAGACCCTTACGTCGCCGCGCCAACAGCGCCGCCGCCGCCCACCCATAGTAGTGGAGTAGCCTATGTACCTCTTGGACACCAACGTGGTTTCGGAGCTGCGTCGGCCCCGTCCGCATGGCGCAGTTCTGGATTGGATTGCAGACGTGCCGGCAGAGCAGCTCTTTGTGTCCGCCGTTACGGTTGGCGAGATACAGGCGGGGATTGAGATTACCCGTGAGCAGAATGAGGCCAAGGCTGAGGAGTTGGGAGCATGGCTGGACAAGGTCCTGGCTTCCTACGGAATACTTCCAATAGATGCGCTGGCCTTTAGAGAGTGGGCGCGACTGATGCACGGGAGATCAGGCGCTATAACTGAAGACGCCATGATAGCGGCGACAGCTATGGTTCATAGATTGACGGTGGTCACTAGAAACGTGGCCGACTTTGACGACCTTGGCGTTGACTACGTGAATCCGTTTGGAAGTGGATAGGGAGGATCCGGGCACGGGCTAGGAGACGCCCTGCTGTGTCAAGTAATCGTGGAGGCATTCCAGCGTTTTGCGGTTCTCCTCCAGGGGGAATCCGTCCACGGCGTAGGTGCGCTCCACTTTGAAGCCGTCCACTGCGCCGATATCCACCATCTGCTTGATGACCTCTTCTTCTTCCTCCGGGGAGGGCAGAAGGTTCTGCTTCGCCTGCAGGGAGAGGCCCGCTATGAGGCCGGAAGCGCCCCAGTTGGAGACGCTGGCCAGGATCAGCTTGTCGGTGGGGACTATGGTGGGCTGCTTGGGCAGGGTATCGATGGTGGGGATCTGCTCGGCCAGCTTGCCCATGCCGATCTCGTTGCCGCCGTCTCCTATGCCCACGGTGGCGTTGTGGTCGAGGACAAGATAGTCGGCCCTGGCGTTGTACTGCGAGATGTCGACGCCGCGCATGTTCAGGTATTCGCCCTTCTGAGTCACGCCGCAGCGCTCGGTGGATATGACTATCGACGGCTTCAGGTCGCCGAGGAGCTCACTGGCATACTTCCGGCTGGAGTCTACGTCCGTAACGGGGAACTCGATCACTTCGCCCACGTCCGAAATGCAGTTGTAGAGAGATGAGCTGTACTCGTCGGTGATGTGGGTGACGTCGTAGCCCAGCTTTTGCAGCGCTTTGCCGATGAAGTAAGCGCCGGGAGGGCCGTCGGTCTCCGAGGCCATGGCTCCGATTATGAAGAAGCCGCTGATGACGAAGGCGCGGCCCGGGTTGCCCAGGATGAGCTGCGCGGCGTCTTCGCAGTAGTCTTCAGGGAGGTATCCACGCAGTTTGGATATGCCCCTCTGGTCTCGGTCAAGGATGATGTCTTCTATAGCGGACACGGTTGCCTCCCAATTTGCGGTGTGCGGTATTTGTGTAATCAGAGAACGGCCAGGTCTTCGTCGCGGACGTCCGTGATGAACATGTGTCCCGGCGAATGGGTAATCATAAAAGGTGGCTTGGACTCCATAGCCACGGCCTGAGGGGTGACGCCGCAAGCCCAGAAAACGGGTATCTCGCCCGGTTTGAAGGGCACAACGTCCCCGTAGTCCGGCTTCTGGATGTCATCGATGCCTATCGATTCCGGGTCGCCGACGTGCAGGGGCGCGCCGTGGGTGTTGGGGAATCGGGAAGTTACCTGCACGGCCTTCACCACCTTTTCCCGGCCAATGGGGCGCATGGACACCACCGTGGGGCCGGCGAACTGGCCCGCGGGCACGGTTGGCATGTTGGTGATGTACATGGAGACGTTGCTGTTCTCTTCTATATGCCGCATGGAGATTCCGGCAGCTAGCAGGGCCGTCTCAAAGGTGAAGCTGCAGCCGATGAGGAAAGAAACGAGGTCGTCCCGCCAGACGTCCAGAACGTTCTCGGTTTCCTGTTCCAGCACGCCGTCCCTGTAGACGCGGTACTTCGGCAGGTCGGTGCGGATGTCGGCTCCGGGTGCGGTAATGGAGGGCTCCACGCTGCCAGCCTCCACGACCTCTATAAGAGGGCAGGGCTTGGGATTGCGCTGGCAGAAGAGCAGGAAGTCGAAAGCCTGGGCTTTGGGCAGGATGACGAGGTTGGCCTGGACGTAGCCGGGCGCCAGCCCCGCCGTTACGGTGTCGTATTCACCATTGCGGATGATGTGGCGCAATGCAGCCGGAGAAGAATGAAGCGTACTGATTGCCATGAGAACCCCCATGCGCTAGTTGTGGGGGGATTTTAGCAGGCAAACGGGCAAACGGGCAAACGGGCAAGGGGGAATGCCTCCGCCCCTCCTGGATACCCGCCTCCGCGGGTATGACGAAAAAGGAGTGCGGGTATGACGAGGGAAGTGTGGGTGTGACGGGGGGTTGCCAAGACTGACAGCTACCGTTTCATGGGGTACAATCCGGCCATGAGCGATATGGACGGTTTGATAGAGGAGATTCTGGCGCAGAAGACGATTGCTGTAGTGGGCCTTTCGCCGAGGCCGGATAGGCCAAGCTATCAGGTTGCCGAGTACTTGAAAGACGCCAGCTACAGGATCATCCCCGTCAATCCGGCGGTGGAGGAGGTGCTGGGAGAGAAGAGCTACCCAGACCTCAAGTCAGTCCCGGGGACCATCGACGTGGTGGACGTTTTCCGTCGTCCCAGCGACGTCATGCCGGTGGTGGAGGACGCCATAGAGGCCGGAGCCGGGTACGTGTGGATGCAGGAGGGGATTGTCAATGAAGCCGCGGCGGAAAAGGCCGAGGCGGCGGGGATTCCCGTGGTCATGGATCTCTGCATCAAGAAGGAGCACGAGTCGCGGTTAGGGTAGGGGTTCCGGTCTTGGATGGGCTAGCGCCAAGAACGAGGCTCCGGCCGTATATCACTCGCTGTGTCCATGTGTTCCGAGGCACCTATACCCCAACTGCGTGGTTGTGGGCGGTGGCCCAGGCCCGGCGGACGCAGCTCGACGCCAAGTACCGATTCGCACCAGTGGGCGGCGGCAAGCAGCTTGGCCTCGGCAAACGGGGCCGCCACCAGCTGGACACCGAGCGGCATGCCGGAGGCATCCAGCCCCGAGGGGATCGCTACGGCGGGAAGTCCAGCGGAAGTCCATCCCGCCTGAAAGGTAGGGTCTCCCGTGGTGGTGCGGTCTCTTGGCGCAGCCGTCGGTGTTGCCGGAGTGAGCAGAATGTCGCAGTCCTTGAACATGGCCTCAGCGTCCCTGCGGAACCTGGCTCGAACTCGCTGCGCCTGCAGGTATTGCGCCCCTGGAACAAGCATTCCCACCTCTATTATGCGACGCAGGTGCGGGCCGTAGTCATCGGGGTTTTGGTTGTACATGCGCTGGTGGAAAGCGGCCGCGTCCACGTTGATGACCACGCTGCGCGCCGCCTCGTGGAGGTGGAAGCTATCGGGGAGCTTGATTTCGGAGACGGCGGCTCCCGCTTTCTCCAGCCCTCGCACGACCTCGTCGGTGTGGCGGCGCACCTCTTCGCTGGCGGTTTCGTAGTAGAACTGTCGTATCACGCCGATGCGCGGCGGGTCGTTTTGTCGAGCCAAGCCACTCACGTAGTCTTCGACGGGTTCGGGGGATGAGCTGGCGTCGTTGGGGTCGTGGCCAGCCATGGCTTGAAGCAGCAAAGCAGTGTCGTTCACAGTACGGGCAATGATGCCTACGGTATCGAGCGACCAGGCGAATGGGACGACTCCATAGCGGCTGATCCTTCCGTAGGTTGGCTTCAGTCCGACCACGCCGTTATAGGCGGCGGGACGCAGAGTGGAGCCGCCGGTCTGAGAACCGAGGGCGGCGGGACACATGCGGGTGGCAACCGCCACCGCCGACCCGCTGCTGGAACCGCCGGGCGTATGCTCCAGGTTCCAGGGATTGAAAGCAGGCGAGGGGTCTCCGTCGGCGAACTGGGTGGTGACCGCCTTGCCCAGTATGATTGCGCCCGCGTCCTTCAGCTTGGACACGCTGGTTGCGTCGTATTCGGGAACGAAATTGCGGTACTGCGGAGCGCCGGCGGTGGTGAGGACGCCCTTGGTGTAGTAGATGTCCTTTACGCCGATAGGGATGCCGTGCAGCGAAGTGCGGGGGCCGGAGCTATGGATCTCCGTTTCGGCGGCTCTAGCTGATTTTAGTGCGGCCTCTTCGTCCAGGGTGACCCAGGCTTTGAGCGAAGGCTCCAGCTCCCTGACGCGCTCCAACAGAGATTCCATCAGCTCAGGCGGGGATAGCTTGCCATCGGCGATAGCCTGGGAAGCTTGGGCTATGGTGAGGTCTCTGGGTTCCATGGCCGCGATTAGAGGAAGAACCCGGGCTCGACTTCGTTGTGGGAGAGGTTGGCTGAGAGGACGTGCAGATGCCCGGCCATCTCCTCTATGTGCGGGAGTAGCTGCTCGGCGTAGTCGTTGCCCCAAATGGCGACGGCCCGTTGCAGCATGGCATCGGCAAGTTCCTGTTCAGGTTTGCTATTGGTGAGCTGGGACATAACTGCCGGAGGATATCACACAGGGAGGCATGGGTGGGGCGCCCTCCCACTCGGCTGCGCTGAGGGCGAGTGGGTGTTCGAGTATGCACGCTCAAATGGTTCGACAAGCTCACCATGAGCGGGTAGGGGTCGGTGGAAGGGGTAGGGGGATGGATTCCCGCTCGGGGGCGGGAATGACGGTAGAAATGGGCGGGAATGACGTAAGAGGGAACCGGAATGACGGTAGAAATGGGCGACAATGGTTGGAGAGGGAACGGCGTTGACGGGAGAACGAGGCGGTTAGGCCGGCAACTCCACTTCCACCAGCGGGCTGTCCTCCAGCCATTGATCGAAGTTGGCGCGCAGGTTCTGCAACCGGGGTAGGGACTCCATCATGGCGTTGAACACGGCGCGTCGCTGGGACTCCCCGGTTACCGGCGTGGCCTTTGCCGGGATGTCTCGTTGAAAGCTCTGCTTGATGTGCAGAGTGAAATCAGGGCTTGCCAGCAGGTTGGCATACCAACCGCGCTTTCCTGGACTTCCTGTGATGTACACCTTGTCGTCCTGGTAGTGTGCCCATATCTCTATGCGCCGCTGCTGGCCGGACCTGCGGCCCATGGTGGTGATGTCTATAACGGAGTCGTTGATGAGGGCGTTTTTGGTCTGTTCGTCCATGATTGATTCCTACAAAGGTAAGGATACCGCCTCGCCGCTTTGCGCGCTGCGAGTCACCGCTTCGGTGAACTCCATGTACTTCACGCCATCCTCAAAGGTGGTCAACTTCACTTGCTCAATGCCTCTGATAGCGTTGATGAACTCCTCTTCCACTCGCCAGTCGCCCTGCTTTTGGGGGTCGATATCTACCTTGGATAGCTGTGCGTCGCCGCGCTTGCCCGCATAAAGCTCCATCTTGTCGGCGTCCAGCTTGATTGTGCCGTCCGCGCCAAACAGCCATACCTCGTTGGCCGGGGCAAGGCCTGTCACGGAGCTGAACCGCATCTGGGCACGGGCGCCGCAGGCCATTTCGCAGATAACGTCGGCGTGGTCGGGGACATCCACGGTGTGGAGCCGCCCATCGGCATCGCGGCGCTGTTTGACAAAGGTGTTGGTCATGGCCATCACCTTTGTGGCGGGGCCTATCCAGCGCATCAGCATCTCGTACCAGATGCCCATCATCATTATGTTGAGGCCGCTCAGGTCGCGGCTCTGACGCCAGTGAAGTGGAGCCTCCACATCCAGAAACGCCGATGAGTTGTTTCTCATGTCAACGGCCAGCACCTGGCCCAGATAGCCCTGGGATATCATCTCCTGCACGGTCTGGTCCACCTTCAGGGTCATTGGGGCAGGCACAATCTGTGCGACCAGATGCGGAGAGGCGCGCGAGGCCTCCAGCATGGCGTGGGCTTCTTCGGCGTTCATTGCCATGCGGGCTTCGGTGAGGACGTGCTTATCGTACTCCAGAGCGGCGATGGTGATAGCGGCGTGGAGGTAAGGCCAGGTGCCTATGCAGATAGCGTCCGTGTCGTCCGCCTGCACCAGGTCCAGCCAGTTGTCGTAGACCTTGGATATGCCGAACTCCTCGGCGGCGCGCTCGCCGGACTCCCTGGTGCGGTTGCTCACGCTGACAAGCTCCACTCCTTCTATGGCTTTGAACCCGGGGGCGTGTCGGAGACGAACGTTGCCCCCTGCGCCTACTATACCCACCCTGATCTTTTCCGGAGTCACTATTCACGCTCCTTTAGCAGAATTTTGCCCCACCCAGCTTTACAGCGGGATAGCGTGTGCTATTCTATCACCAATCTGGCGGGTCGATTAAGGTCGATCATGCTTGCTGCTCCGATACCGGCGGAGCAAAAGACGTGGGTCGTGACAGTAGACCTAGGTTGGACCAGGTAAAGGAGGATCCACAGTGGGACGGTTAGAGGACAAGGTAGTAATCATTACAGGAGCAGCCACCGGCATTGGGCGCGCCGCCGCTCAGCTGTTCGCCGGCGAAGGGGCTAGAGTGGCGGCGGCGGACCGCAACGTGTCCGACGGAGAAAAGACGGTTTCGGCGATAAAAGAGGCGGGAGGCGAGGCCTTATTCATAGATACGGACGTTTCCAAAGCGGCAGAGGTGGAGAATATGGTGGAGCAAGCCATCAGCGCCTATGGGAAGCTGGACGTTCTAGTCAACAATGCGGGTGTGCTCATCCGCACTTCAAGGATGCACGAAGTCTCCGAATTGGACTGGGATCTCACCCTGAACACGGACCTGAAGGGCGTGTTCCTGTGCTGCAAGTACGCCGTGCCGCGGATGATGGATAGGGGAGGCTCGGTGATCAACGTGTCTTCCACGTCCGGCATACGCGCCTCGCTCATATCCTCTTCCTACGGGGCGGCTAAGGCCGGCGTGATAAGCTTGACTCAGACCGCCAGCCAGGAGTACGCCGAGAACAGGATACGGTTCAATGCCATAATCCCCGGCATCATAGACAGTCCGCAATCGAGGGGGAGCACCGGCAGCACAGAAGAGTTCGAACGGCGCGTCAAGGAGAACCCGGCGGGGAGGGTAGGTTTTCCTGAGGACGTGGCCCAGATGATGTTGTTCCTTGCTTCCGACGAGTCTTCATACGTATCGGGAGCCAGTTTTGTCATAGATGGAGGACGAACTGTAGGATTCTAGTTCTTATATTGAGTAAGTGGAGGGAAGCTCAATGTCACATAGGGCGCTGAGAGACATTATAGATAAGGCTGTGGCCGACTACGGATTTCGCCTTGCCGTCATGCACGGCGTGGAGGACGTGATTGCCGCCTCTGATCTCTCCGAGAAGGAGGCGGATGCTTTGCGCGATGTCATCGTTCCTGAGCTGAAGGAGCTGCCGGACCCCGTGGAGCCGGCAGACCGTCCTTCCGTGCAGGCTAGGTTGGCGGATCTGGCGTTCAGAGGGGCCGGCTAGATACTGCCGCATACCCGTGTGTGAAGGAGCGTCGCCGTGAACGGGCGGCGTGCATCAAATTAAACGTTTGCGAGGAAGCCATGCCAAGAATACCTGAAGTCCTCAGTAGAGATGATCTGCCTCCTGAAAGCAGGCACGCCTTCGACGAGATAGAGGCGAGCCGGGGTCGTGTGGTCGGGCCTTTTGCCGTGCTTCTCAACAGCCCGGAGCTGGCGCGGCGCATAGCGGATGCCGGCGCCTACGTTCGCTTTGAATCGACCATATCGGCCAGGGTGAATGAGCTGGCGTCGTTGATTACGGCGCGGGAGTTTGACTGCCAGTATGAATGGACGGCCCATCAGCCCCAAGCTGAGAAGGTTGGAATTCCAGTAGAGGTCATAGCCGCCATTCGCGAACGCAAGCCTCTTCAAGGCCTGTCCTCCGAAGACGCGCTGGTTGTGGAGTATTCGCTGGAGGTGCTGAGAAATCACCGGGTCTCTGAAGCCACGTTTGACGCCGCCTTGACGACCTTCGGAGTCCAGGGACTGATCGATCTCACAGCGACCATTGGCTACTACAGCATGCTAGCGGCGGCGCTGAACTCTTTCGAGGTCGCTCCGGTGGGAGAGCCGTTGCTTCCCGTTTAGCCCACCCCGGCAAGGACGCACTTGGCACTACTACTTGACAGGAGCACACTGCAAAGCCTCCTCACTATGGAGGAAACGGTGCAGATCATGGAGCAGGCGTTTGCCCAGCTTGCAGAAAGCGCCGTGGACATGCCTCAGCGCTTGACCATGAGCGATCCCGAACGCGCAGGCTGGACGGCGTTCATGCCGGCAAGACTCCATGGCAGCGGCGCATTTGGAATCAAGGTAGTTACCACTTTTGACGAGAACCTGTCCAAACACGGCGTGCCAACCATCATGGGCACCGTCCTCTACATGGACCAGGAAACCGGTCGGGTGCTTTCCATCATGGACGGCGGCTTTATCACCGCAATGCGCACCGGCGCGGCGTCCGGGCTGGCGACCAGATACCTGGCAAGACAGGACGCGTCGACGGCGGGCATTCTGGGCGTGGGAGCGCAGGCGCGGACCCAGCTAGAGGCGATTTGCACCGTGAGGAGCATAGAGTCCGTGTTGTGCTATTCCAGCGGAAACGTAGAGCGGCAGAACTCCTTTGTGGAGGATATGTCACGGCTTTTGGACGTTCAGGTTAGGGTAGCGGGATCCGCTCAAGAGGTGGTGGAGGCGTCGGACGTGCTGGCCCTGGCCACGTCATCGCACAGCCCCGTGCTGGAAGGAAAGTGGCTGAGACCGGGCACGCACGTGAACGGCGTGGGCGCTCATAAGCCTGACGCCAGGGAGCTTGATACGGAGGCGATAGTCCGCTCCAAGGTGGTGTGCGATTACGTCCCGGCGTGCCTGGCTGAAACGGGTGACCTCATCATCCCGATCGCGGAAGGGGCCTTCAATGGCGATATGGTACACGCGGGCCTGGGTGAGATAGTCAAGGGGGACAAGAAAGGCCGTGAAAGCAACGACGAGATTACGCTGTTCAAGAGCGTGGGCCTTTCCATAGAAGACGTGGCCGTCGCCCAGTTCGTTTACGACAAAGCGGTGCAGCAGAACGTTGGAGTCAACTTCGATTTTTCCTGAACACTGAACACAAGGGAGGAGCATATGTCGCAAGTAGAGGATAAGCTGAGGGAAATGGGCCTGGAGCTGACGGAGGGACCGCCCCCAATGGCGAACTACATACCGGGCTACAGGGCGGGCAACCTGGTCTTCCTGTCGGGAGTGGGGCCCAGAGACGCCGACGGGTCCACCCTAAAGGGGAAACTAGGGGATGAGGTGACGGTAGAGGAGGGTTACCAGGCCGCCAGGTTGTGCGCTCTCAATTTGCTGGCCAACCTTAAAGGTATCATCGGCGATCTGGACAAGGTGAAGCACGTCGTCAAGCTGCTTGCCATGGTGAACGCCGCTCCTGATTTCGCACAGCAGCCCGCGGTGATCAACGGCTGCTCCGACCTGCTGGTGGAGGTCCTGGGAGACAAGGGACGTCACGCCAGGTCAGCGGTTGGCATGGGCTCTTTGCCGGGCGGGATGGCGGTTGAAATCGAAATGATCGTAGAAGTTGAAGAATAGACGGAAAAAGGGTCAAATAGCAGAACTGAGAGGACTGCATCTTTCACGCGGGGGGTGCTAGGATATTGTTACAAGTTGCAGAAGCCGCTTTATTGACAGGATACTGCTATGCGTATCAGCGAGTTTGAACTAACGGAACCGGTCCCGGAACTGCGGAAACCGCACGTCATCGCCAGCTTGCGGCCATGGGTGGATGCGGGAAGCGTGGGTACGTTGACCCTGTCGCGGTTGGAGCGGCATCTTGGCGCGAAGGACCTGGGAGGGCTGGCGACGCCGGGCAAGTTCTTCGACTTCACCCGCTACCGGCCAACGGTGTACTACACCGAGGGTCAGCGTCGCATGACCATCCCCAACACGTTCGTGCGCTATGCCCTGGGAGAGGGAGAGTTCGATTTCCTCTTTGTGCACATCCTGGAACCGCACGCCTTTGCCGAGGAGTACATAGATTCTCTGGCGCAGCTTATCGACCATCTCAAGGTGGAGCGGTACTGCCGTGTGGGCGGCATGTACGATGCGGTGCCACACACTCGTCCGATTCTGGTCACCGGCACCATGGACGGAGAGGACATGAGCCAGGTACCAGGCGTGAGTCCGTCCAGGCGTTCTCCATACCAGGGCCCAACCTCCATAATCAACCTGCTGTCCGAGAAATTGAACGCCATGGGCACGGAAAACGTCACGTTGATGGCCCGGCTTCCGCAGTATATCCAGCTAGAAGAGGACCACACCGGCGCCGCCAGCTTGCTCAACATCATGTGCCACCTCTACAACCTTCCCCGTGAACTGGCCGTAAGCAGGCGCGGGGTCAGGCAATACGAGCGGGTCTCCTCCGAGATGGAGCGAAACTCAGGGGTGAAGGCGCTGGTGGAGCAACTAGAGGCCGACTACGACGCTCGCATGGAGTCGACGGCGCGGGAGGAACGGAGCGAAGAGACCATTCCTCTATCGCCGTCCGTGGAGCAGTTCCTGCGAGAGCTCGGCGGGAACTGGGAGCAGGAGAAGGAGTAGCGGGTTCACACCCCTTAGGGAGACCTTTGTGCAACCGGTGTCCGCTATAAGTCCTCTACGGTCATTCTGAGGCGTTCACGCCGAAGAATCTGCTTCGTAGCCGGACCAGCGTACGGACGAAGCCCACTCACCACCGCCCCAATCCGTGCGAGAGCCGAGCACTAACTCGTAACCCTGTCTGCCTGCAAGAAAGATTCTTCGCTGGCGCTCAGCAACTGTCTTGATTGTCAAGAGGCAACTGAGTGATTTGGTAGCCAGGGTGTGCGATGTTTGATCATGGCATTGAGGATGATCAGCAACTTGCGCATGCATGCGGTGAGTGCAACCTTCTTGGGTTTACCGGCAACGAGCAGACGTTGATAGAAGGCCTTGATGACGGGGTTGAAGCGTGTAGGTACCAGAGTAGCCATGTAAAGGGCAGCTCGCACCGATGCTCTGCCACCCCAGACAGAGCGTCTGCCTCGGAAGGCGCCACTGTCTCGATTCATGGGAGCTACACCCACCAGTGCGGCGATCTGCCTGCGTTCCAGGGCGCCCAACTCCGGCAGCTCTGCCAAGAGTGTCACGGTAAGATTGGGACCCACGCCTGGTACACTGCGCAACAGGTCTTCATGTGCCCGCCACAAGGGACTGTTGTGCACCATGCGTCGCAGGTCTCCATCCAGATCGTGGATGGTGCGTTCCAACCAGGCGATATGCCGTTTGAGGCTGGTGCGAACTGTGGGCATGGCCCTCCCCAGCCGCTGCCTCTCTGCCACTAGCATCTCCACCAGTTGCCGTCGCCGCGCAACCAAGGCGGCCATCTCCTGTACCTGGTTCTCGGCTAGGGGACGTGGAGTGGGTTGGATTCTCTGGGCAAAGAGTGCCAGCACTTGTGCGTCTAAGACGTCGGTCTTGGCTAGTTTGCCTGTAGCTTTGGCGAAGTCTCGTACCTGTCGTGGGTTGAGTATAGCTATAGGTATCCCTGCTGCGCCCAGGGCGGCCGCTAGGGGCATCTCATATCCGCCTGTGGCCTCCATCACCACTAGGTCAGGATCGCGGGTGGCCAAGTTCTGTTCAAGTCTCTTGATACCTGCTTCGTCGTTGGAGGCTCGCCATACCTCTCCTGTTGTAGATACCGCTACGTCCAGATGCGCCTTGGATACGTCTATGCCTACATATAAGGCTTCTGTCTCCATAGTTCCCCTTTCTTGCCCTTCCTTGCAACATGCGGGCTTCCTTAGCCCAGGCAACTGTTCGGGCTCTTTTGGAAATAGGGCGTGACGACCTTGCTGAGCGACGGTCTCCTACAACCCAGAATGAACCGGTCTGCCACGCCTCCCTTCCAAGATACAAGAATGACGGTTCGGGCCCTTGTTTTGTTGTATTGCGCATTACTTCTGCCTATAATGTAAGGGAAGTCGTCGTGCTGTAAAGGAGAGCTTCGCATGTTCGAATCCAGCATAACCATCAAGGGCCAGACCACGCTGCCCAAGGCCGTCAGGGACTCGCTGGCAGTCAAGGCGGGAGACAAGGTCCGCTACGTCATCGTGGACGAGGGAGTGCTGATAATGCCCGTGCGGCCTACCCGCCGTCTGTTCCGCAGCCTGAGGTACGACGGCCCTGTCGTGAGCCTGGAAGAGATGGATCGTGCCATCGCGGAGGGGGCCGCTGAAGGATGACCTCGATCGACACGAACGTAATCGTTCGCTACCTTGTCGGCGACGACGCTGAACAGACGGAGGCGGCGCGCGCCTTGCTGGATGGATTGACGCCCGATGATCCCGGTTTCATTTGCAGGGAGGTTGCGATAGAGATCGCCTGGGTGCTGGAGAGAAGCTATGGCTTCACCCGGGCACGGGTCGCTGAGGCGTTGATGGAACTGACGGCTTCGGACAGCATCTTGGTCGAGAATTCGGATGACGTGGCTGCGGCAGCATACCTATACCGCCAGGGAGGAGTTGGCTTCTCGGACCTGATGGTCCTTTCCGCGGCCGAACGGGCGGGGGCTACGTCCCTCTATACATTCGACCGCAGACTTGCCCGGATGGAGGGAGTGGTGTTGCTGGGAGGCGCCTCGTCGTACTAGGCGGGCGTCGCTTGTTCTGCGGCGGTGGGCTTCTTCTGAGGCGGATATGCAAAGAGCGCGGCTATGCCGCAAGCCACCGGCAAAGCCATGAAGACAAGGATAGCCAGCGTGTAGCCCTGGGTGAGGTCGAACAGAAAGCCGAAGGGCAGGGGCCCCGCGGCGGCAAAGGCCACCATGCTGGTTGTCACCACTCCTCTTATGCTGCCCAGGTGGGTGCGGCCGTAGTAGTTGGGCCAGATCACCGAATTTGTAGTCATGAACAGTCCGCCGGCCAGACCCAGCATCCCCCCGTATATGAACCCCTGCCAGGCTTGAGATATGACTAGGATCAATAGCATGGCCAGGCACAATAGGCCCTGGCCCACCACCAGCAGATAGCGATTTGGCAAACGGTCTGCAAGAAATCCGGCGATGAATGCACCCACTATTGCAAGCGGCGCTATCACGCTCAGTATGGATGCGGCCACGCCTTCATCGATACCCCTGCTGCCCATCACCGAGACGTGGTGGAACACCAGTGCGGTGCTGATCAAGGACTGAGACGACCCGGCGAACACCAGCAGCCAGAACGACTTGGTTGCCCGCGCTTCTCTAAGGGAGAAGTTGGTCTCGACAAACCGGGCTCTACTGCTGTCTCCACCGGTATCGGCAGCGGCGGAATCGCCGTCGGGCAGTAGGCCCACCGCCTCCGGGCTGCGTCGCACCAGCAGCAGGGAGGGCAATACCACCACCGCCCAGACGATGAAGCCGAGCACGACCCATGCGTTCCTCCAGCCGTAGTTGCTGATGAGCAGATGTATCAGGAGAGGGAAGGAGGCCTGACTGGCGGCCATGCCCAGGTGGTAGACGGCGGTAACCTTTCCTCGCTTCCGTATGAACCAGATAGCGACCAGGGTTGTGGAGATAAGCGACAGAGAGCCCTGCCCAAGCGTTCGTAGGGCGGCGAAGCCCAGGTAGAGGTGAAAGACGTGCTGCACGTTGCTCATCCCTATGACGGCAAAGCCGAACAGTATGGCAACGACCACCAGCATCACTCGCGCGCCGTACCTGTCGAGGAGCCAGCCGACGAACACCATCGTCGTGGCCGCTGTGAGAGAACCGGCGGTGTACAGCCCGGCTACCATGGTCCTGGACAAGCCCAGGTCTTCGATGATGGGGTCTACGAAGACCGATACGCCGTAGGTCTGACCGGGACCGGACATGAAACCGGCGGCTCCGGCGACGCCGAGGATTACCCAGCCGTAGTAGAAGGGAAGGCCTGTGACTAATGAGCGCTTGGTAGATTTCACAAACTAATATAGTAACACGTCTGAAACGTGTGGCGGATCGGCGGGCAGGAGGGTATACGGGCAAGTGGGGACGGACATGCGGACATACGGGCAAACGGACACACGGACTGCTTCAGTTGATAATAGGTTCTTTCAAACCAACCCTAAGTGGTCCTTTTACAATTACCATTTGCCTTCCTCTCCTAACTGCGCGCCTCATGGGTGGCAATGTGCCTGACAATGCCTCGGTATTGCCAGCTTCACCACTGTGCTGCGTGTGCAGGTTTTGGTCACAACCTCAGACTGAACACAATGCGAACATGTCTAAAGGGCGTCGCCTTCATCCACAGATTCGTCGTCCGGGTCGTACATGTCGCCGGGGATTTTGCCGAAGTCAACACGCCATCTCTCCTTAGCCCATTGAAGCAGTATGGCGCGTCGTTCACATATGGTGGCTATGCTCCATTGATCCCACTTCGCAGCGATTTCACGCTCTTCAAGTAGAAGCGAATTCTCATAGCAATAGACTTGGGCATCCTTGTTCCCTTTCTTGTCAGGGAAGGACTTATTGCTTAAGGCGGAGTTGCCTTTGGTCAGTGTCAGGTTCCCGATGTCATGCATGTAGTTTTCATGGGAGTCCTCGTCGAAACGTTCCTGCCAATACGGTTGGTCACCTATGTATTGGGGAAGTATGTGCTCAATAGAGTCTGCTCCGTCCGTTTCCGACCAATGGACTTTGGGCGAGCCGCCTTGGGCTAGCGCCAGATGGATCTCATATTCATACAGGAAGTATCTGAGCCCCGTCCATCCATATAGACTCTTGGGAGAGTCCGGGTTTGTAAACTCGTTGAATTCTTCCCTTGACTGCCTGCTGCCGTAGTTGCTCTTGATATCCCTTACGACCTTGGAGAAATCCATCTGCCCGTGAGCCACCCTATACGCTAGATGTAACATCGCGGGTTGCCTGTAGCTGGCGTAGTACCGCGCGACCCGGTATACCCGGAAGGCGAATGTCTCACAGAGCCTGAGTATCTCAAGGTATTTCTCCGCTTCGGTAGGCCAGGTCTTTCGCATGGCCATTAGTAGCGGGAGGAACGTCGCGGTAGTCCCGATCCTAGCTAGCTTTTGACTCCAGTGGGTGACTTCATCTCTCGAATTGTTAGGGAACAATTCAAAAGTGCCGCTTCTATTTGGTCTCAACGCGTCACAGAAGGAGACGCAGGAGTTTCGCAGTCCTTGAACATAAACATGCAGCGCTTCCAACAGCTTGTCGTGGTGCCATGTTCGCAAGTCGAATTTGCCTCTGATGCTCTTGCTTCCGTTCCAATTCCTGGGCTGCGAGTCGTACTCCATCAACCAGTGTGCACGAAGCAACTGGTTCTCGTTCGTCGGCGAGCCGAGTCCAGCGGCCATGAGCTGCTTGAGGATGTCAGCCCAAGCCTGGTTTACCGATTTGGTCAGCTTCCCCTTGTTTTCTGGCGTAACGCTGAGCGCGGAAGCCGCATACAGCAAATAGTTCTTGACTTTCTCCAAGTCGGTCAGTTGCTTGCCTCGGTCATTCATCACTTCGAAGATGACTCCAACTTCAGCTTCCTCTTCTACTTCATACAAACTGAATTGGAGCCGATTCGTTACCTTGCTGTGCAACAGACGCAACCACATTTCTCGGTTTGCATCGTTCCATTCGGCTTCATTCAGGTAGACGGATATCTGGTTCTTGGCATCCAGAAGGCGTTGACCCGACGCTACTGAGGGTCCTGATTGCCCTTTCGGGGTTTCCGGCAAGACGTTGGATTTGAAGAAGAGGTCAGTGTCCTCATTGAGCGACAACTTGTGCAAAGGCTGGCCGTCAATATCGGTCACTTCGACGTATTTCTTCATGATTCCCTGAGCGAGGCTTCTGCTTTCTGGATACTTGGTCAACGCTTGGGCAATCTCATTGAGGAGCAGCACGATCGTGGTGAGTCGTTGCTGTCCATCTACAACATCGGCCTCTACGTAATGAGTTCCCTCGTTGTCTTCTACCTTCCTGGCACTTGTTGGTTGGTAGAGGACGATAGTGCCGGTGTAGTGGGGACGTGTGGAATTAAGCAGGGCCAAGTCATCCAAGAATTCGCCGACCTGTTGCTCCTCCCATGCGTATCCCCTCTGGTAGCTAGGAACTCGAAAAACCCGGTCACTGAAAAGATCTTGAAGGGAAAGTGTGTCTTTCATAGCGGTTCTCCCTTTCAGGCCGTGCTTGGGTTCTGGTGAGCCGGATTGGTCGGATAGTCCTCCGGCATCCCCGTGTCGCCGGTCTGAATCAGGAAGTCACGACGGTCCCGGTACAGGCGGGCGCGGTTTATCACGTTCTCACCATCGGGGTCGAAGTCGTCCCACTTGCCGTTGAACCAGTATTTGAAATCACCGATGAACAGGTACTTGTTGCTCACGCTGAAGAAGCGGCAGGCTATGCCCTCGCCGTCCTGGAAGCGGGCGTATATGGCGTTCAACAGTTCGCGCTGTCCGTCCTTTTCGCTGAGGACGTATTCATGGGGCCAGGTGTCCCGGTAGGTGACCGCCTCCCGCCAGGGAGCGCGGTCGATGAGTTCCGTCAGTTTCGTTTCCAATTGGTATTCCTCACTCGGGGTGTTGTCAACTTTATGATAGCGCATATCACAGACCACCCGAAGCTGTAACTAGACTTGCTTTTGGTATTTTGAGCCCCCAGGTTGGCACACAAAGGGGTAATTTCCCAAAATTGCTTCAAAAATACCTGTTGAAAGGTATTGACAGCCCCTTCTACAGGCATGATATGGTTGGGGTGTCCTGAGCAATCAAGGCAACGGAGGGGCCGGGGTGGAGGCCAATCGGGCAACCGAGCGGTTGAAGGCCTAGCCAAACCGGAACTGAGATTTCTCAGGACATTTCTTTTTGCTTGATTTTAGCCCCCCACTCGTCATGCCCGTCGTCACGGGCATGACGAGTGGGGTCGCTCACTATGTACGTCGCTCCCGTCTGACGGGAGCCCACGGCCCCGCCACCCCTGGATGCCCGCCTGCGCGGGCAAGACGAGAAGGGGAGCGCTCATTTCCTTCGACAAGCTCAGGATGAGCGGCCCCTCTGCTACATGCCCAGCCAAGCGCCCCACTGGCTCTGAAGCCGGTCGGGGTCCAGGGAGTCGTCCATGATTACGTCTACCACGGTTGGCTTGTTGCTGCTCACCGCCTTGAGGAGGGTGGGTCCCAGGTCGTCGGGGTTCTCCACGCGGACGCCCTCTATATTGAAGGCCGCGGCCATCTTCACGAAGTCAAGGGGCAGCTTGTAGAAGTCCATTCCCAGATAGTCGCTCTGCCGCTCGGAGCCGGTGAGGTATCGTGTCATGCCTTCCCTGAGCACCTTGTAGCTGCTGTTGTTGCAGAATACGTAGGTCACTGGGATATTGTAGGCGGCCGCCGTCCACAGGGCCTGGATGGTGTACATGGCGGTGCCATCGCCGATTACGGCGACCACGGGTCTCTCCGGATGCGCCAGCTTCATGCCCAGTGCCGCGCCCATGGCGGAACCCAGGCTTCCACCTCGTTGCGCGAACAGGGAGCCTGGCTCGTCGAAGTCGATGGCGTTCATGAGGATGCCGCGGTTTGTGATGGAGTCGTCGCAGTAGATGAACTGTGGAGGCAACGCCCGGGACACTTCAACGGCAAACCGCTCCGAGGAGATGGGCACGTTGTCCCATCTTTCTTTGACCCTGGCCTGAAACGCCTGGGCAATGGCCTGTTTCTGAGCGGCAATGGCTTTGCCCCTGGCGCTGGCGGCTTCCTTTGCGGAGCCCGACATGGTCTCTTCCAAGGCGGTTGTTATCTCCTCCAAGCCGGTCTTTATATCGGAGAGCACTCCCGCCGCCACCGGATACGAGCGCTGAATGGCCCACGAACTGCTATCCAGGTGGACCAGCTTGGGCGAGCCGCTGAACGGCCTCTCCGGAGTGGGGATGAACTGGATCAGCGCGTCGATGCCGATGGCTACTACGGCGTCGGACTCGTCGAGCCGCTTCTTCATGCGATGGTCGAACCAGCTTGTTTCGAATGAACCCAGGTAGTGGGGGTGAGAGGTGGGGATATGCACCTCGGACAGGGTTGTGGGGGCGTATACGGGCGCTCCTATCTGCTCGGCGAGCCTGGCGACCAGGAGGGGGGCGCCCGGAGATTGCGATACTCTGTCGCCGACGAGAATCAGGGGGTCGTTAGCTTTGGCAAGCACGTTTGCCGCTTGCTCCACGGCACGGGTGTCGGGCCGCAACCGGAAGTAGTCGCTTACCGACGGTTCTATATCGACGTCGGCCTCACCGTTCATAGCGTCCCAGGCCAACGACACGAAGACGGGGCCTGTGGGCGGGGTGCTTGCCAGCTTGAACGCCCTTCTGATGATGGAGGGCACGTCCCAGGGGTGAGTGACCTCTCCCGACCACTTCGTATACTCGCGCATCACGTTGACCATGTTGGAATGAAGGGTAGGGGAATGCAGGTGAAAGCTGGAATCGGCCTGGCCGGCGGTGATAACCATGGGAGTGCCGCCGCGCCATGCGTTGTAGACCACCGCGATGGCGTTTGCCACACCGACCGAGATGTGCAGGTTGGCGAAAGAGGGTCTCTGGGTCGCCCTGGCGTAGCCGTCGGCCATGCCTGCGGCCACGCCTTCGAACAGCGTGGTGACGTACTGTATGTCGGGGGCGTCCTGGAGCGCGTCCATGAGGGGCAACTCCGTGGTGCCGGGATTGCCAAAGACGTACTTCACGCCTTCGGCACGTAGCATTTCAACCAAGGCGCGCTTTCCCGTCATGCGGGTCATGGTTCCCTCCCGTGCTGGATTATGTCGAAAGATACGGAGTAATCCTTGCTCAACTCAAACAGCTCTTGGTACACCTCCGCACTGAGAGGGATGCCTTCCCGTGTGCGCTGCTCCTTGAGCATGAATTCGGGTTCTCCGGCAACGTAGACGCGCTCCACTCCGGGGGCCGGTTCCGACGACTTGATCTGGTCGACAAGGCTGGTCATTCTTTGGCGGAACTCCGCCAGCGGCATGAAACGCTGGATATCAACGGCGATGTAAGCGCCGTTGGCGATGATGGGGTCTTGTCCAAAGACCTTGAGCTGGGGCACGTCCCTGGCGAAGAGGCCGCCTGAGAGCACGCCGCCCAGGACCTCCACCGCGGTGGCGATTCCGAAGCCCTTGTATCCTCCCGCCCACTGCAGCACCCCGTGCGCCAGAACCTCGTTGGGGTCGCTGGTGGGTTCTCCGTGGCGGTCAAGTCCCCAATCCAAGGGTATGGGCGTTCCTTTCTTGGCGGCAAGCCTCAATTTACCGGCCGCCACCATGGTCGTCGCCATGTCCAGGACAACCGGATCGCTTCCGGTGGGGAAGGCTATGCTGAGCGGATTGGTGCCGTGGGTAGGGGTCAGGCCGCCAAAAGGCGGCACAATGCCCGCTCCGTTGTTCATGGCTATGCCTATCATGTCCTGGGAAGCCGCCGACATGGTGTAGAAGCCGATCATGCCGGTGTGGCTAAGGTTGCGCGCCGTTACCATGGATACCCCGAACTGTCGCGCCTTTTCAATCGCGGTGGCCATGCCCAGCCTTGCTCCCAACATGCCGAAGCCGTGGTCGCCGTCCAGCGCGGCGGTTGCGCCTGAGTCCTGGACGACGCGGATAGCGGGACGCGGGTTGAGAACGCCTTTGTGAATCATGCTCACGTAGCCGGAGAGACGCGTGACTCCATGAGAATCTACCCCGCGAAGGTCCGCCTCCACCAGGACCTCCGCCACGAATGCGGCGTCGTCCTGGGGCACGCCCTGCTTATGGAGTATCGCCGCCGCAAAGGGACGCAGCTTCTGAGAAGAAACGTGGTTGACTTCCATGGGTGCGGCTCCGCTTGATTCCGTCATTGGCGCGGTTTGCTAAAGCCCCGCTAAGGAGAGGACTCGCTCGACGTTTTCCGGCCCCGGTTGCAACTGCCCGGCCTCTATCTGTTTGATGACGTTGACCGTTGCCGCATTGACCGGAGTGGAAACGCCGGCCTCCCGGCTCTTGGACACGATGTACCCGTTCATCTGCTCTATTTCCGTTTTCCTACCCTTGATGACATCCTGCGCCATGGAGGAGCGCCATTCAGGCCCACTGGCCCGTGAAGCCATCCAGGCGTCCAACTCTTCGTAGACGTCGCCCTGGTCCGCGTTTGCCCACATCTCCGGTTCGAACCCGTGCACCTTCTCTATGGTGTAGCTGAGAGCAAGGCCAACCTGGACGCACTCCTTGGCGAGCTGGGCATAGACTAGGCGGGCACGGCTGTCCTTGGCAAGCCCTTGCGAGCCGAGGCCGGTCAGGGCCTGGAGCGGGTTGGTGGCGATGTTCAGCGCCAGCTTGGACCAGCGTTCCCCCCAGATGTTGGGCGTCGCAAACGAGCCGTCCACGCTTCCCATTATCTCGGCCAGCTTTTCGGCGCGGGGCGTGACATGGCCGTTGAGCTCGCCGACCCGGAAGGAGTAGCGCTCCTTGTCGGCAGGCTCCTTCCGGCGCTGGACGTGCCCCGGCTCCCAGAGTTGTACGGCATAGTCGCAGAGAACACAGGGTATCACCCGCTGATACCCCACTATGGAGCCAATCAGCTGGTCGTTCATGCAGTTCTGCGCCGATACCACGTAGCCGCTGGGGGTGAGGAGTCTCTTGGCAAAGTGAGCGCCCCATTCGGTGTCGTAGGACTTGAGGGAGAGGATGAGGATGTCGAAGGAGCCGTGCAGTTGCTGTACATCCGTGAGATGCAAGGCGTTTACGGGCACGGTGAAGTCGTCCGGGAAGCCGGAGACTCTGAGGCCGTGCTCTCTCATACGGTCGACGTGCTCACCCCATATGTCGATGAGGGTGGGATTGTATCCCGCCCGGGCTAGATGTCCACCGATGTAGCTGCCCACCGCCCCAGCGCCAAAGATTGCGATGCGTTGTTCCATTGGGCCCTCCTGAATGCGAGGACATGGTATGCAGGTATGGGGGATGGGTCAAGCGGGGAAGAGGGCAAACGGGCAGGGGGGGTTGTGACGGAGTGACGAAAGAGTGTGTTCTGCCTGTCGTTCTGAGGCGTGTAGCGCCGAAGAACCCAAAGCCTCTGTCTGCAAGCTACTATGTCTTAGATGGAAGGCTTTGGATTCTTCGCGTTGCTCAGAATGACGGTCGCGCCGCCGCTAGATTGCTTCGCTGGGTTCACAGAGGCGAGAGGGGCGGACATGCGGGCATACTGGCTTAGAGCCGGTCGCGGGCGGTGTGGTAGTAGGTCTCGACAACGTCTCCTGAACCGTTCACGGCCAGGGATGAGGGGTACTTGAACGTGGTCATGCAGGCGTGGCCCGGCGAGGCAAGGAAGAAATCGCCAACTTCCAGCTTTTCGCCGTTCAGCTTGACCACACCGTGCTCCTCGGTTTGGCCCACCAGCTCCGCTTCCGGTTTGCCCATGATCTTGAACCGGTTGGACATAGGAGGATCGTGGCTGACGCCCTTCTGGCCGATGTCAACGGTGACCGTGTCCCATTCCTTTTGGGCATCTACGACCTGTCCCAGAATGGCGCTAGCTTTCTTGAAGCTGAGGTCGGTCATTACCGAGTTGACCAGATCAAAGTAGATCCAGTTGCCCGGCGATACTCTGATGCCCTCCTCTTCCGCGTAAAAGCGGAACGACCAAGAGCCTCCGGCTATGACGTCTGGGACATCCAGGCCTTGACGTGCCGCGTTGCTCTTGATGGCGTATATCTTCTCAAGGTTATCTTGCACCACCGCCTGGCGCGGGCCGGGTTCCGCGGTATCGCCGGCGTGTCCGTCGTAGGCGTGTATGCCGACGGGCGTAAGACCCGGAGAGCGGGCTATCTGTAGATAGAGCCGGTCAGCCGCTTCTCCGGCTTGGACACCCGTGCCGTGCTCGCTGCCAACCTCCACGTCCATATAGACGGACAGGTCTTGATTGTGGCGAACGGCGGCATCGGAGAGGATTTCTACGTGCTTGGGGTCGCCTGCTATGACGCTGATATCCGCCGTGGGGTGACTTCGCTTCAAAGCCATGAGCCGCTCCAGCTTGGCAGGATGCGTTATGGGAAAGGCGATGATTATCTCCTTGCCCCCGGCGCCGGCCACCATCTCCGCCTCGCTCAGGGTGGCGCACTTGAAGCCCACCATGCCGGCTTCAAGTTGCATGCGGAGGACCTGAGGTGACTTGTGCGTCTTGACGTGCGGCACTATCTTCTCGGCGGAGCCGCACAACCTAATTACCTCCGCAATGTTGTATTCGACCATGTCTTGGAAGACCAGCATGGCCGGCGTCTCGACGGCTTCGGGATGATTCAGCTTGTACTCGCCTGCTTCAATTGCGCCCATTTCACTGTGTCAAACGTCTTCGCCCTGGATGGCCCGTTCCTTTTCGCCTTCGGCCAGGGCTCTGACCACGCAAATGGTGGCGTTTTGCTGTTCCTCCAGCTTATTGAACACGCTCATGGCCTGTTCCTCGGTGCGCCCTTCATAGGTTAGGTGCAAGTCGGCGTCTCCCTCAGTCCAGTAGATGTGAAGGAAACGGCCTCCGCCGCCAACCGCCTCCGCTATGGACCGGGCCGCTCTACCGGCTTCAAGCTGCTGTTCTCCGCTGCGGTCGTCGTTGAACTTCAAAAGGCCTGTATAGGTAGACATGATCCCTCCTGGGTTATGTGATGTTTGGCCGTCGCTAGGCCAGTGCCTCAATTCTGCGGCAGGCTTCTTCCAAATCCTCGTCGGTTTTTGCGTAGCAGAAGCGCATGAGGTTGTCTCCGTCCGAGCCGTGGTAGAAGGCGCTACCCGCCACCCCCGCCACACCGGTCTCCCGGAGCAGGTGCAAGGCCTTGTCTCTGCCCGTCTCTCCGGGAAGCCGGGAAACGTCCGCCAGAACGTAGTAAGAGCCCTGGGGCGGGTAGGGGGCCAAGCCCGCTTTGGACAGAGCGTTGCAAATCCTGTCCCTTTTGACCTTGAAGTCGGTGACGATGTTGGAGTAGTACTCAGGGGAAAGCTCTTCCAGGCCTCTTGCCACGCCAAGTTGAAGCGGCGCGGGAGCGCACACGTAGACCAGATCGTTCATATAGCCGATGATCTGCGCCCACTTTGCATCGCTCACGGCGTATCCGATTCTCCAGCCGGTGATGCTGAAGACCTTGGAAGCGCCGGATATGGTTATGGTGCGTTCCGCCATGCCGGGCAGTGTGGCCGGGCTTATGTGCGTTCTGCCATCGTAGACGAAGTGTTCGTAGATCTCGTCGGTTATGAGGAACAGGTCGTTCTCTTGGACAACCGCGGCTATCAATTCCAACTCGGTGCGGCTGTAGACCTTGCCGGAGGGGTTGGAAGGGGTGTTGACGATGATGGCTTTGGTCCTAGGCGTGACGGCAGCTCTCAGCCGCTCCGGCTCGAACGACCAGTCGGAAGGCGTGGTCGGGACGTAGACGGGGACGGCGTCCAACGAGAGCAGGGTGTTCACGTGGTACTGGTAGTACGGTTCGAAGAGTATTACCTCGTCACCGGGGTCGAGCAGCGCCATGCAAGCGCTGTAGAAAACTCCGGTAGAGCCGGTGCTCACTATGACCTGGCTTTCCGGGTCAACATCCATGCCGTTGTAGTTGCGCATCTTGTTGGCGATAGCGTATCTGAGCCGGGGAAGCCCGTCATAGCGGGTGTATATGTTGAATCCATCTTCCACGGCCTGCTGCGCGCCCTGTCTCACAGGCAGGGGGACTTCCATATCGCAGACGCCTTGAGCAAGGTTGATTCCACCAACCTTGTTGCACTCGATGCTCATAGACCTGATCTCTGATTGGAAGACCAATTTCGTTCTGGCGCTCAGTGAAGGCATATAGCTCCTTGTACAATAACTTGCTGTATGATGTTACCCCTGTTATGGAAAGGAATCAAAGTATAGCTTCTTTTGTACGGAATGGCTTGGCATCTCAAGGAGGCAGGCCGTATACCTTGATTAGGAGGGTTGACTAAATGAAGATGTTCATAGGCGGCGAATGGGTAGACAAGCCTGAGAAGGCGGAAGTGATCAATCCATTCAACAATTCAGTGATCGATTCCGTGCCAAGAGCGGACCTGGAGGATGTGGAGACGGCCATATCCAGCGCGGTGCGAGGCTCCAAAATCATGGCAAAAACGCCGAGCTACCAGCGGTTTCTCTGGCTGCGAAAGACTGCAGACCTCCTGGAAGAGCGGTCGGAGGAGATGGCGCGGACCATTTCCATGGAGGAGGGCAAGATCCTGGCCGAAGGCCGGGCGGAGGTTGCCCGCGCCGTGCAGACAATCAGCCTCTCCGGAGAGGAAGCGAAACGCATCTACGGCGAGACCATACCCCTGGACGCCAACCCCAACTGGACGGGCCAGATAGGGTTCACCTTGCGCGTCCCCGTTGGCGTGGTGGTGGCCATCAGCCCGTTCAATTTCCCGCTGAACCTGGTGGCTCACAAGGTGGCTCCGGCGCTGGCCGCGGGCAACTCCGTAATCGTCAAGCCGGCAAGCGATACTCCTTTGTCGGCATTGAAGCTGGTCGAGATTCTGCTCGATGCGGGCGTGCCGGCGGAAGCGGTGCAGTGCTTGACTGGCTCGGGTGGCACTTTGGGAGACGCCCTGGTAGCCGACCAGCGAGTGCGCAAGGTGTCTTTCACGGGAAGCCGGGACATAGGCGAGCATATTGCACGGGTGGCAGGTCTGAAGAAGATCACCATGGAGCTGGGTTCCATCTGCCCGCTTATTGTGATGCCCGACGCCGATATGAAGAAAGTGGTGGCAGCCACAATATCGAGCGGATACGCCAATGCGGGACAGGCATGCACTTCGGCGCAGCGCGTAATAACCAGCAGGTCTCTCTATGCGGACTATCTGGATGCACTAAAGGAAGCCGTAGAGGCGATAAAGGTAGGCGACCAATTGGAGGAAGGCATCGCGATGGGGCCTATGGTGCGCGAGCAGGATGCGGCGCGGGTCAACCAGTGGGTTAGAGAGGCTCAAGCAGGAGGAGGCCGCATCATAGCCGGCGGCGACTACTCCCAGGCCGTGCACCAGCCGACGGTTGTAGCGGACGCCAGGCCTGAGATGCGAATCTCGTGTGACGAGCTGTTTGGGCCTGCGGTGGCGGTGACACCGTTCACGGACATCGACGAGGCCATTGGCATGGCCAACGATACCAACTATGGCCTCAGTGCGGGGATATTCACCCAGAACGTAGACTGGGCGATGAAGTTCGCCAAAGAGGTTGAATTTGGGAACCTGATGATCAATCAAGGCCCTGGCTACCGTGCCGATTTGATGCCGTTTGGCGGACTGAAGGAGAGCGGCCTGGGCAAGGAAGGGCCCAAGTACGCCGTGGAAGAGATGACCGAGGTCAAGATGGTGGCCTATCACCCCTGATGGGAGGATAGCGCCTGCGTCGCCCTTTCGAAGATGTTGTCCAGCATAGCCTGGGTGAGTTTACCCGTCTGGGTGTTCTGGCGGCTGGGATGATAAGAGGCAATTAGGGTTATGTTGGGAGGCAGCTTATATTCCAGTCCGTGACCGAACTTTGGCTTAGGGGAGGGGAGAGGGCGGTTGAGCACCTTCCAAGCCTTGAGAAAGCTATCGAAGGCGATCTTGCCCAACGCTATGACCACTTCGACGTTCCTCAAGACCTCTAGCTCGGCCAAAAGGTAAGGCTGGCATCGCTCTAGCTCCTCCAATTGGGGCTTATTGGCCGGTGGAGCACATCTCAAAGCGGCCGTGATGTATACGTTCCTCACCACCAAGCCATCGCCTCTATGGGTCGATAACGGCTGGTTGGCGAGACCGTTCGTATGCAGGGAGCGGAACAGCCATTCACCGCTGCCATCTCCCGTGAACATGCGTCCCGTCCGATTTGATCCATGGGCGCCAGGAGCCAGACCAAGAATCAATATCTGGGCCGATTCATCACCTAAGCCCGGCACAGGTCGGCCCCAGTAATCGAAGTCGCTGTACATAGGACGCTTCTTCCGGGCTACGGCCTGCCGGTGCTCCACCAATCGGGGACACTGGGTACATGAGACTATTTGCCGGTTCAGTTGTTGAAGGGTGGTCATAGCAGGGTGTGGCTCACGTTGCAGGCGCGCGCCTGGATTCCCGTGTCAAGCACGGGAATGACGGAGGGGGAGGGGGAGGCGCTAGACGGCTGGGCTTGTCAGGATGTCTTTAGCTATCTTGCGGTGAATGAGCTTACCCTCGCCAAGCTTTCCCACCAATTTGCGGTCCTCTATCATCACCTTGCCGCGCAAAGTCACCGTTACAGGCCAACCCTCTATCTGCCAGCCCTCCCACGGGTTGTAATCGTAGAGGTGTAGGTCCTCCATGGAGAGGGTCTTCTTGAAGTTGGGGTCTATTATGGTGATGTCCGCGTCGCTGCCCGTGGCTATGGCGCCCTTTTGAGGGTAGAAGCCAAGTATCTTGGCGGGATTGGTCGACATGATATCTACGTAGCGCTCCAAGGACATTCCTTGCTTCACCACGCCGTCCGAGTAAGCCACCCCCATGCGGATCTCTATGCCTATGTTGCCGCCCTGAACGTCCACCACCGTTCTGCCCCGTGTCTTTCCGGCATAGTCGGTGGCTATGGCGTCGGTGGCCAGAATGCTGAGGTCTCCCCTGATTAGACCATCCCAAAGCCGCAGCCTGTCCTCTTCCGACTTCGTGGCAGGGTAGGTGTGGTATTTCATGCCGTCGTGTTCTTTGTAGTTTTCGGAGTTGAAAGAGGCGTAGAGGAGGATGGTTTCGCCGTACACGGGGTATCCGCGACTCCTGGATTCGGCTATGGCGTTCACGCCCTCCTTGGCGCTGGTATGCACTATGTACATGGCGGAGCCGGTGTGCTCGGCGACGCGTATCACCCGTCGCACCGATATGTCCTCCGACAGGTTGGTGCGGATCGTGGGAAGGTAGTACCAGTCCCAGGTCTGGTTCTCGGCGGCCCTGGCGTAGTTGTACTGCACGATCTCATCGTCCTCAGCGTGTATGGCAACGATGCCGCCGTGCTCCGCGGTTTCCCGCATGATATCCACCAGTTGCCCCATGTCTATCATGGTGACCGGACGGTTTGGCCGAGGGGCATGGTTGGTGGTGAATATCTTGATGCTGGGGAATCCCGCCGCGATCAGGTCCTTTATCTGCGTGATGGTCTTTGGATTGGCGTTTGGGCCGCGGTAGGTGCAGTGGGCCGAGTAGTCTATGTGCGTGCGGTCTTTGAACATGGCCATGTGGTCATTGACCGCTCGCACCATGTCCCCGTGCACCGCGTCGGTCACGCTGGCGAAGTCCATCATAGTGGTGGTGCCGCCCCAGAGCGCGCCGAGGGAGAGGTCTTCCGGGCCAGCGGTGTTATTGCCCCAGCCGGGGGCCAAGTGGGGGAATCCCACGTGGGTATGCGCTTCCACACCGCCGGGCACAACGATCTTGCCAGTAGCGTCGATGGCTTTTTTTGTTTCGGGTAGGGTGCCCGGCGTGGCTACGGCGGCAATCTTTTCGCCAATGATGCCGATGTCCCACTGGCCGACGCCGGCCGGGGTCACAACCTGTCCGCCTTTTATCGTTAGGTCAAGCATAGCTACCTCCTAGGCTGTCTTGGTATGTACGGTATTCAGTGAAGCAAGCAGGGCGCGGGATGCCAGGCTTATCTCATCGATAGCTTGGTTGAAAGCGGCCTCATTGGCTCGCGAGGGCTTGGCATAGCCGCTGATCTTGCGCACGAACTGCAGCGCGGCGGCACGCACGTCTTCGTCATTGACTACGGCATCCGGGCTGCGCAGCTTCTTGATGCTACGGCACATGAAAGCTCCTGAGTTAGCGGTTTGGTTAGATAGTTGTATCTTGCGTATCTTTGCAACATGCCTATACTACAGCAAGTGGCAATAGAGCAGGACTCCACAGAACCTGCCCCCCAGGTTAGGCCGGGCAGAATCTTCTACGGTTGGTACATTGTTGCGGCTGGCACCATCACCAGCTTTGTCAACATGGCCGTGTTCATGGTTGGCCTTTCCATTTTCATCAAAGACATGCGCGATGAGATGGGCTGGTCGCTTACCGCCATCTCCCTGGGATTCTCACTAAAGCAGTTGGAAACGGGCATACTGGCTCCCGTTTCAGGCTATCTGATAGATCGCGTGGGCCCCAGAATCATGGCGGCATTCGGGAACGTGGTTATGACGATAGGGCTGCTGCTCTTCGCCATCATGGACTCGATATGGGAGTTCTACGTTGCCTCGTTCATAATAGCGGTTGGCCAGGGCATGGGCGCGCACATGGCGTACATAACGCCCGTAATGCACTGGTTCCACCGCAAGCGTGGAGTAGCCTCCTCTTTCATTGCCATGGGCCGCGGATGGGGCTACGTGGGCTCGCTGCCCATCACCATCCTGCTGGTGGCGTTCGGCTGGCGCCAAGCGGCCATCATTGCCGCCACAGCGTTCCTGGCCATAAACTTCCCCACGGCGTTGCTGCTCAGGGCCAGGCCGGAACCGTACGGCTGGCTGCCGGACGGAGCGGACGCGCCGGTCCAGGCGCCGGGTAGTTCGGGATCAAGGGCGCAAGGGCAAGAAGGCGAGAGCTACTCCGTGAAAGACGCCTTGAAGATGGGGGCGTTCTGGCTGGTGCTGCTGGCCAACGCCATCTACAGCTTCGGCACCTCCACCAACCACGTGCATTTAATTACACATCTGCGCTTCACGGGATTCACGGCTCCTTCCGCGGCGGTGATAGTCACCATCTACGGCGCGGTGCAGGTGTTTGGCCGCCTGGCCAGCGGCTGGATTGGTGATAAGGTAGGGAGACACAGGCTGCTCATGTTCAGCTTTGTCCTGATGGGCATAGGCTGGGTCGCTATTTCTCTGATCACGCCGGACACCGTGTGGGCGGTTGTGTTGTACTATCTGTCTTACGGCCTGGGGCAAGCGGCTCACACCGTGACGCAGCAGACCATAGTGGCCGACTTCTTTGGGCCGAGGAGATATGCTACGTTGCGCGGAATAATGAACCCGATCACCGTGGGCGGCGGGGTCCTGGGCCCGATATTTGCCGGAATGATGTTCGATGCCCAGGGTTCCTACCAGCTGGCCTTCCTCATCATGGGCCCGCTGGTAGCCCTGGGCGCGCCCACCATCTTGCTGGCAGGAAAACCCCGGCTGGTGGAGGACCCCTTGGAAGCAAGGAAAGCCGCCAGCACTGCGAATGCAAAGGAGTAGAGCACATGCCTAGAATGACCGGTGGACAAGCGCTGGCGAAATCGCTGCACCGCGAGGGTGTGCGGGTTATATTCGGCCTGCCGGGGGTGCAGCTTTACCACGCCTTGGACCCGCTTTACGACGAGCCCGACATTCGTTGGATAACGACCAGGCACGAACAGGCCACCGCCTACATGGCCGACGGTTTTTCCCGCGCAGGCGGCGGAATAGGGACGGCGATGGTGGTTCCGGGCCCGGGCCTGCTCAACGCCACCGCCGGCATCGGCACGGCTTATGCCGCATCGTCGCCGATACTGGTTGTGTCGGGGCAGGTGCAGAGGGAGCTTATCGGGGTCAACAGGGGGATCCTTCACGAGGTGCACGAACAGCTCGACACCGTAAGGCCCATCACCAAGTGGGCGCACAGGGTCCTGGACCCCGCGGAGATTCCTCAGGCCGTGCATGAGGCTTTCTACCAGCTGAAGACAGGCCGTCCCAGGCCGGTGGAGATAGAGATACCGCCGGAAACGCTGGCGGAGGAGGCGGATATAGAGCTTCGCGAACCGGGCGACTACCGGCGCGGCGCGGCCAGCGATGAGAGCGTGCAGAACGCGGCAAGGTTGCTGGTTGGAGCCGAGAGGCCGCTGATATGGGCGGGCGGAGGAGCCATATCTTCCGGCGCGTCGGAGATACTGACCAGGCTGGCGGAGCATCTGCAGGCTCCGGTGGTTACTACCGGCGAGGGCAAAGGCGCAATATCGGACAGGCACTATCTGTCGCTTGGTGTGCCAAGGGCGGCGGGCGATCCGCTGGCTAATGAGATGGCGAAACATGACCTTGTGCTGGCCGTGGGCACAAGGCTGGCCGTTCCCAGTCTGTTGAGCGGACAGGTCGTTCAAGTGGACATAGACGCCGAGGAGATAGGCCGCAACTACGAGAACACCGTGGGCGTGGTAGGGGACGCCAGGCTCACCCTGGAGGCGCTGTACAAGACTGTCTCTGCGGCAGCCCCGCCGCGCCCCAGCCGGCAGTCGGAGGTGGAAGAGATCAAGGCAAGAATAGCCGCGGAGTCGCGCAGGATTGAGCCTCAGGACTCGTTCAACTCGGCGATTCGCGCCGCCATACCGGACGACGGCATAATGGTGGCCGGTATGACGCAGCTGGGTTACTACTCGCGGCCGTACTATCCGGTCTATGAGCCGGGCACGTATCTCAATTCGTCGTACTTTGGCAATCTGGGGTTTGCCTTCCCCGTGGCGCTTGGGGCAAAGGTGGCCCAGCCGGACAGAGTGGTGGTGGCCGTCTCCGGTGACGGCGGCTTTATGTACAACTCGCAGGAGCTGTCGACCGCGGTCAAGTACGGCATCAACGTGGTAACGGTTGTCTTCAACGACAACGCTTACGGCAACGTTTTGCGCGACCAGATGAACCGTTTCGATGGCCGCACCGTTGGCGCGGAGCTGCACAACCCGGACTTCGTCAAGCTGGCCGAGGCGTACGGCGCGCGCGGCGTCAGGGTAGGGGGCGCGGATGAACTGGAGCGGGCGCTGGTAGACTCGTTCGCTGTGCAAGCGCCCACGCTGATCGAAGTGCCGGTGGGGATGATGCCGTCCCCGTTTAGCTGAATCAATAGTTCAAATAGGAGGGATTGTTATGGGAAGAATCGTAAAGCTGAAGGTAGAACCGATGGTTGAAGAGACCTTTGCCCCGTTTGGGGAGCTGATGGACGCTAAAGAGCATCCGGCGGATGCCCGGCTGTTCTTCCCCATTGCATTCGAGGCCGACGTAAGCACCACGGTGAACGTCATCTGGCAGCCGTACGAGGGACTGCAGTTCTCTCTGATGGAGCGCCATTTTGGGGTGACGCAGAGCTTCATACAGCTGTCGGGTTCACCCGCCGTGGTCTGCGCCGCCGCTCCCACCGACCCGGACGATCCGTACGCCGTTCCCAAGCCGGAGGACATACACGCGTTCTTGATAAACCCGGAGAAGGGGTTCGCCTTTGGCAGGGGCACCTGGCATTCGCTGAATCGCTACTTACTGGCTCCTCCGGGCGCAACGTTCGTGATCTTGAATTCAAACCCCAACCCCTCGCAGCTGGTTGACTACAACGAGGGCACCGGGCTTGTCTATACGGACCTGGGTACGGACACGAACCCCAAGAAGGTAGAGCTAGAGGGCGACTTCGGGATTACGTTTGAACTGACGCTTTAGGGTGGGCGGTGTGTAGAGCTATAGTTCGTTGGCCTAAAAATTACTTGCTTGCTGGAGGCAGGTAGTTTGGGACTTCAGGAGCGCGATTGGTTTCGTGAAGAGACCCGACGTCGCTCGGGAGGAGCTGTAGGCAGTCCGCCAAGCGATAGCTCCGCATCGGGCTATAGGAATCCTAGCGGTGGGGGTGGACGAGTTTGGTTGTGGGTGGTTGTTCTCATTGTGGTTGGCATCGGTGTAGTCGGTTACTTTTCCTCGCCAGAAGAAGCGCCTCCTAATGCTCCAGCTATAGTGCCACCTTCTCCAACGCCAACCGCTACCGCCGTGCCTACTCCCACACCTACACCCACTCCCAAGCCCGCGCCGACCGCCACGTCCACGCCAAAGCCGCTTCCGCTGTACGTGGTTCTCGCAAGTGAACCGGACGAGGTCGACGCTCAGTACATCTACGACCACGCTCTGCGCTTCGAGAGGGATGCTGCTGAGCTACCCATCGGCGATGTCCGGAGTGACACCGGGTTCGCCGCAATTCTTCAGCCTAGCGCATTTCCAAAGCTCACGCTCATTGACGCGCGACGTGGCTTCATCAACATCGTCTCGTGGCAATACTCCCCGGCCTTTGTCACGTTAGATGGAGTAGTATATGACGCGTGGGTGTTGAAGCCGGATAGCCCGATAGGCTTCCTGCGGAACACGACGGTGAAGATAGGCAGAGACGAACCATTGCCGGCGTCGGTTCCAACTCTTACACCCACGCCAAAGCCCGGACCGACGGCAACGTCTACACCAAGGCCGGTGCCGACTGCTACGCCAACGCCTAGGCCACCGCCGACGCCAACTACGGCACCAGGTTCGACACCGGTCATTTACCAGCCGTCAACTTCCAACATTCTAACGGCTGCTGAGATGAGGGATCTGCGGCAGTACGCTCTTGGCCTTATCAACCAGGACAGGGCTGACCATGGATTGTCTCCGGTTCAATTGGGTTCCAACGTAGCTGCCCAAATGCACGCCGAGGACATGCTTGATCACGACTACTTTGGCCACTGGTGGGCAGACGGGCGTAAGCCATACATGGTCTACTCACAGACAGGTGGTACGAGCTACAACTCCGAAAACGCGTCTACGTCCGGATGGACCGACCGCCGGTGGGAAGAGAGAGGATGCGACAGCCTTCTTGTGAACTGCGTGAGGCCGAACGTGCGAGAGTCCATCAGGAACCATCAGTGGGCAATGATGTACGACGATGCCCATGCGGACTGGGGACATCGTGACAACATCCTGCGGGAGGGCCATCGTGCCGTGAGCATCGGCATCGCATCGAATGGCCGCCGGATGACATTTGTGCAGCACTTCGAGGGTGGCGCCGTGCTGGCTCACGGGCCGCCTGAAATCTCCGACAACAACGTGCTCAGCTTTTCAATGGACAAGGTGGAAGGGGGTGTCCTGGTTGGAGGTGTGGTGGCTATCTACTACGACCCGCTGCCAACGCCCAAGACGCCCGAGCAAATCGACAGGCTGGAGAGCTACTGCACAGGCGGCGGCTTCACGACATCCTGCGGCGGCCCCGTGGCTCGCATCCTAGAGCCGCCCGGGGCTGGCTACCATTATACAGACCTTGACCCCAATGAAATCGTCGCCAACACCTGGGTTGATACGGACGACAACTTCAGGTTTGAAGTCAACGTTAGAGGCTTGATGCGGCTGCCTGGCGTGTACACTGTCACGGTCTGGCGTGATACAGGGGGAGTTCGGTTTGAGGAAGTGCTCATAAGGCTCTCAGTGTTCGTAGAGTAGCGGCAAACAACTACTTACCGCTAAAGGTGGAGAGCTGCTAGTGCACGGCCCGTTCGATAGTGTCCACCAGCCATGCGTTGATGCTCTTGCCCTCCGACTGAGCGGCTGAACTGACAGCACGGTGATGCGGGGTTCCTCGCAAAGACGAAAAGCGGTGTGCCTCTACTATGGCCGCCTTGCTAGGCTCTCCTCGTGCACTGTCGTTCTGAGCGCAGCGCAGCGGAGTTGAAGAACCCAAACCGTCGCAGGCCGACAAGGCCCGAATTCGTCCTTCCGGCCCCACACTGTCGTTCCCGACCCCGATCGGGAACCCAGGGGAGGCGGGGCAGATGGGTGAGTGCCCGTATGTCCGTATGTCCGGGGACAGGGCGTGGCGCGGCGGCAATCGCCTACTTGCCGCTGAACGTAGACAGCCGGGGGTCGAGGACGTCTCGCAAGGCGTCGCCGAAGAGGGTGAAACCGAATACGGCCAAACTCAAGGCTATGCCGGGGAAGACGGTGAGCCAGGGCGCTATCTCCAGATACTCGCGGGCGCCCTCTTGGAGCATGCGCCCCCAGGATGGGTCGGGTGGAGGCACGCCCAGTCCCAGGAAGCTGAGCGCCGCTTCCGCTATCACGGCCTCGGCCAGGTAGCCTGTGGACAGCACTATGATGGGCGCAAGGCTGTTGGGCAGTATATGCCTGATCATGACGCGGAACGGCTTAACTCCAATGGACTGCGACGCCACTATGTACAGCTCTTCGCGCACGGATAGCGCTTGCGCCCGAGAAATGCGTACCATGCGAGGAGTCAGTGCGACGACTATGGCGATGATCACGTTGGAGATGGATGAGCCGAAGGCAGCGACTATGATGAGCGCCATGACCAGGGTAGGGAAGGCCATCAAGGCGTCCACCACTCGCTGCATCAGCAGGTCGGGTTTTCCGCCCAAGTAACCGGAGGCTATTCCGATCATGCCGCCCGCCGCCGTGCTAACTGCGACGGAGATCAGTCCCACGTACAGCGAGACCCGCGTCCCGTAAATCACCCTGCTGAACATATCGCGGCCGAACCTGTCGGTGCCAAAGAGGAATTCACTGCCCGGCGACCTCAGCCGGTTGGGTATGTCCTGCAGCAGCGGGTCGCGGGCGGCGATCTGGTCGGCGAAAACGGCGCTGGCGATCATCAGCAATAGGATGACGCCTCCCAGAGCGCCCAGGGGCTTGGCCTTTACGAACAGCCAGGCTTTGTGAACCCAGTTTAAAACGGGGTTTTGAGGGCTCCCGTGGATTTGAGGTATGTCTGATGCTGTCTTCATTGCGTTATCAAGCTACGTTGTGTAGGAGATGCGGGGGTCAAGCAGAACGTATATCAAGTCGATTACCAGGTTCACGGTCAACATGAGGAACACCAATAGGATAGCCAGGCTCTGAATGACCGGGTAGTCACGCACTGTGACCGCTTGGACTATACCCCTGCCTATGCCGGGGATCAGGAAGATGGACTCCAGGATTATGGCGCCGCTGACTACCGCGCCGACCTGAAGCCCGGCCACGCTTACCACCGGGATCAGAGAGTTGCGCAGGGTGTGCCTCAGGACAATGGTAGGCTGGTCCAGCCCCTTGCTATACGCCGTCCTGATGTAGTCCTGTCGCAGCACCTCAAGCATGCTGGAGCGGGTTATGCGGGTCAGGTAGGAGCTGTATCCCCAGCCCAACACCAGGGTAGGCCAGATCATTATCTGGGCATGGTTCCACGGGTTGCTCCAGGGGTTGGTGTATATGACGGGCGGCGACCAGTTGAAAAAGAGGAGCAGGCCCAGAACAACCAGTAGGGCTGCCCAGAGGCTTGGGATTGCCTGGCCGGCTATGGTAACGAACCGCACTAGATAGTCGGGCCATCTATCTTGCCACAATGCCGCGACCACCCCAAGCGGCACGGAGACCAAGAAGGAGAGCATCAGGGCATAGGCGGTGAGCAGGAGAGTCACCGGGAGCTGTCTTGCCACAAGGCTGCGGATCTCCTCCTTGTCCTCCAACGACCTTCCGCCAAAGTTGCCGTTCACCATGTCCCATACCCAGTTGCCGTATTGAACGACGAGAGGGTCTCTAAGGCCGAGCTCTTCTCGCACGCTTTCCAGCTGCGCCGGATCGTAGCCGGATTGGCCGGCTCCGCCGAGGACAACGCCAACCACGTCGCCCGGTAGGGCGCGCATCACGACGAATATGAGCAGCGACGCTATTACCAGAGTTGGTATGAAGAGGGCTAGACGCAGCAGGAGATATCTCTGCAACGGGAACTCCTTTGCGGCTCTGGATTCCCGCCTGCGCGGGAATGACGGTGGTGAGGGACTTCTAGTGTGAGTGGGCTCTTATGGGATTGGTTAAGTGGCATCTGAGTATGAGCTAAATGGCATTGCCCTGGGGCAAACGGTTAGAGTCAAGGCCTGTCCAGCCATACGGTAGCAAAGTCGGTGTGGGTATGACCATCCTCTGGGGGAATGACCAGTCCCTTGACGTAGCTGCGATAGGGGACTACTTGAAGGGTGCCCGCTATGGGCACCACGTAGGCCTGTTCCTCCACGATATACCGCTCCAGCTCACGCCAAATGGCGACGCGCTGGGCCCTGGTGGTGGCCAGCCGCAGCCTGTTGTACATTTCGGTGACGGTTTCATCCTCATGTTTGGCGTAGGCATCCGGGTTATCGCTGTACACGCCGAAGACGGACTCGGTGGCTTCCGGCAGTGGAGGCGTGAAGTGAGCGCCCGGCTGGCTGTCGTAATCGAGAGAAACTCTGCCCCGATTCCATTCCCCTTCGTCCACAACCTGAATATGCAGATCGATGTTCAAGCCGGAGAGCTGTGAGTGTATGAACTCGCAGCGCGCTATCAAACGAGCGCGGCACAAGTACCCCATGGTGAAGCCTTCGGCATGGTCCGCTTCTTCCATAAGGCGCTGGGCTTCGGCGCGGTTCTTCTCCAACTGCTCGGAATTGAACCTTGGCCAGGTGGCGAAGTCGGGGCTGGTAAATGGGTTGCTGGGACTCAGTACGGGCGATAGGTAGCCGAAGCCGCCCAGAGCGGACGGGACGGCGGACTGGTTGTCTATCCATAACGATATGGCTTGGCGGACCCTTGCGTCCTGCCAGGGGCCGGGTTTCAGCACGTTGAATGCAAGGCGGAACAGCCCGCCTTGCATCTCGGCGTATAGGACACCGTCTCCCAGACTGTTGTCGTAGCCCTGCTTTCTCTCAATGGAAAGGTAGTGGCCCTCGCCGCGTGCGCCGCCGTCCAACCGACCGGCTCTTATGGCTGCGTCCATAGTGGACGGGTCGGGCATGACAATGAACTCAATGCCATCGAGGTACGGCAACGGCTGGCCTCTTTCGTCCTTCTCCCAGTAATCATCGAACCGTTGCACCCGGAGCAAGCTCCCCTTTTCGTAGTTCTCCAGTCGAAACGGGCCCGTGCCCACCAATTCGACGTCCAGCGGCGCCAGGCTAACTTCGCCCGCTTCTATGCGCTCTTTCATCAGGTGGGCAGGGTGTGCGATCTTTATCCTGGGGTTCATCAGGGATTCCAGGTAGAAGGGGAACCGCTCCTTAAGGCTGACGTGCAATCTGTCACCTTCCAGCACCTCGATTTCCTCTATTTGTCCAAGATCGGACTTGAAGTAGGCGGGGGCGCGCGTCTTGTCGCCGGCCGCGGTATCGAATGCGGCCAGCTCCAGCCAGAACTTGGCGTCCTCGGCGGTGAACGGAGTGCCATCGTGCCAGACAGCGTCGTCGTTGATGGTAAAGGTCCACTCGGTGAACTCATTGTTGGTGACCCAAGTCCTAGCCAAGTAGGGACAGACGATGTACATGTTCTGGCGACACCTGGCGACCAAGCTGCCGGGGCCGAACAGCGCTCCGCCCACGTGATGCAGAGCTATGCTGCTGGTGCGCAGCGTATCGAAGGCGGCAGGGGGGTCGCCTCTATTGGCAAGCTGCATTACTCCCCCGTACGTGGGTTCAAGCTGAGGAGGCACACCGTCAGGAGATGGGGTAGGGGAGGCGATGGGGCCGGGTGGGTCTTGGTCTGGGCCGCTGCTGGGGCTGCAAGCGACCGCAAGGAGCAAAAGCATTGCTACAGCCGTCAGGAGGGCAAGCGACCGTGGAGTGTATACCTGTGGGGAACTCCTTGCTTGTGGAGAGGGTCTTATCACAATGGATATACGATATCAAAGGCACGGCCAGTTTCAAAGGTGGGTATGCCGCGAGGAGTTTTACGACGTCGACGAGGGCGGCGAACATGTTGCCAACGAGCACGAGGGTGTAGCGAGACTCACCGATCATGAGGAGCGGGCATGCGGGCCGGGCTAAACTAGAACGATACCCGCCTCCGGGTGGTCAGACTTGGGCTTGCTTTTCAGAACGACTCTCAGTCAGGAGCGGTAGATGGGTTACCGTCGTCTCGCCTATTCAAGACCCAAGATAGGTAATCGAGAAGCGAAACTGTCTTCAAACTGTTCAGTTCCGTGTTGTAGTCGACTTTCATTCCATGAAGAACCTGATGCCGATTTAGGCCCTCAAAGTTGTCGCCTAGATAACGGGTGTTCTCCCATAGCGGAATGGACTGTGTGAGTGGGTACAGATGTGCTTTGAAGAATCTGCCTCTAACCTCAGAAATGAAGCTGCTGACTGCTTCCTTACTCCCTTTACGAAACAAGTCCCTTTCGAATCTCTCGCCAAAGATACCATCAGCCTGCGCAAGGAATGCTAGGATAGAAAGCGAGTACCTACCTTCTCGGTGTGCCCAGAACGCCTCCTGAAACAAGCAAGACCGGTGTGGATAGAATCCGATCAGCGCTGCTTCAATGTCGTCGAGATACCACCGAACGTGTCGCGCGACAATTTCATCGACATCTCCCGGCGTAGTCTCTGCCGCTCTACCAAGTTGAGAAATATTACCTACGGGGAAGCGTGGGCCAAGAAACCAACCTCTGCCTGCCAGTTTCGTCAACGATTCCTGATTGCGGAGTGGCTGCTTCTCTAGCCAACGACGTATCATCAAGTCTCTCTTCTCTAGCGAAGCGAGTAACCTCAGTAGTGTTGCCATTAGAAAACTCCTTGCGCGAAGATTGTACATTGCTTTCCATTGTTCAATTATAAGGCTGACCCAAATCGCCTCGGCAGCTCACGGCCCTTGCCTGGCGTGCTCCGACGGAACTGCCCAAAATGGCGTTATCCTCTAGGAACAATGACAAGCAGCGAAGCTCGATTGGAGGGCGTGATCCTTGAGCAGCTCTAGCCAGATAGCGTATCGGGGCAGTGCAAGGCTAAAACGGGGTAGGGGAGCGCCCCAGGCAGGATTCGAACCCGCGACCCGCTGCTTAGAAGGCAGCCGCTCTATCCCCTGAGCTACTGGGGCATCCGAATTAAGTCTAACCACCCAGCTAGCAGGGGGTCAAGCTGAGGCAACCTACAGCGGTCACCTGCGCTTTGGCCGCCAGACCATCTTCATGTAGCGGTCGCCGCTTTCAAGCTCTTCCAACATCTGGGCCAGCCGCTTCTGCTGAGTTTCGGGTCGTTTGGCTCTGTTAATCCAACCTATGTAGTCGTTCTGCTGATAGGGAGGGCGGGTCAAGTAAGCATCCATCAACCGGTTTCCGATCAGAGCATTGGCCACGAATTCAGGCATTTCGTGCAGTTCTCGTTTCAGGGAGTCCATTCCGCCTCCGTGCGCCGTCTTCTCAGCCTCCGGTAAACATAAACCAATACAAGAGTAGCCAGGAGCGCAATGATGGGAATATCAAAGGGGCGCATGTATTCCCGCAGCGTTTCCCAGTTTGATCCCAGTAAGTAACCGCCAAGGGCGAGGCCGGTTGACCAGATGAACGACCCCAGGAAGGTGAGGAGTAGGAACGGGAGCAGGTGCATCCTGGCGATCCCGGCGGGAAGACTGATCAGACTGCGGGCTACGGGGATAAGTCTGGAAATGAACACCGCCCAGACGCCGTATCTTTCAAACCATCTGTCCGCCACTTTCAGATCGTTGTGGGAGATCAATACATAGCGACCGTACTTCTCCAGTAGGGGTCTGCCTCCGAAAAGACCTATGGCATAGATGGCGATTGCGCCTATCAGGCTTCCCAGAGCGCCAAACAGACCGGCGAGCAGTACGAACCAAACGCTGTGACCCTGGGCCTCTATCAGCATCCACCCGGCCAGCGGCATCACAGCCTCGCTTGGAATAGGGAAGAACACGCTCTCGATTGTCATCAGGACTACGACGCCCGGCCACCCAATGGCGTCGTAGGAGCGGGCAATCAGCTCAAGGATCTGGTGTTCAAGGGTTTCCATGGGAAATTGTCCAGATAATTTACCAAGCTTCCGCTAGGGCAGTCAAACATAAACAGGCGTGGTTCCATGCATTGTCTTATACTTGTTTGAACAAAGTATAAGAAGTGTCCAATACGAAAGTTATAATCTTTCTTGACTAATTTTAAGGTAATGGCTATCATTTCAACCTCTTAAGGGGGAGTAGATGGCTAGAAAGACTAAATTGATGGCGCAAGTAGAGGCATCTCATAACAATCAACCCCTGGAGCGGCTGCTTCCGGAGATGATAAACGAGCACGGGCTGACTGCTACAGCAGCTCAACTTGGCGTTAGCAAGGCTACCCTGGGGTACTGGCTGCTGAAGCTGGGCATCAACGTTCGCCGTGTTGCTTTGGCGCCGGGCGAGGCTTTGGAAATCAAGCGTACCAGCTAAGTTTTCTTTTGCGATATATGGCTTGACAGCCTCAGTCAAAGATTGTGATAATTAGAGCAATCTAGTTAGACTTGTATCTACAAATTCGGGAGGGTTCGTGCGTACTAAGACTGCATCCATATTTGCTCTGCTCATCATTGCGGTAACTTTGATAGCCGCTGGCTGCAATGGTGGCAGCCCTGCACCGACCGCCACTCCGACACCAGCTCCTGCCACACCTACTCCAACACCATCCTCTACCGAACCTACTCAGCCTAGTGGAACCGGCGAGCGCTTGGAAGTCATCCACGGTGAGAGCCCGTATGTTTTTATTCCGGACACGCTTGATCTGGAGCTGGGCAAGACCTACACGTTGGATTTCAACGTGCCCACCGAGCTGCATACGTTTACGGTGCCGGAACTTGGAATTGACATCTTCATCAACGCCGGTGAGAAGGTAACTGAGGACATAACGATTAACCAGGCCGGAGAGTTTGAATTGATCTGTACCCCCCATTTAACGCTGGGTATGGTTGGCACCGTAACGGTCAGTTAGCTAGAGTCGTTTTCACTGTAGGGTGTGTAGGGTCGCATCCTCCCCTGGATGTCAGTCCCCGTGTCGGGCACGAGGACAAGCCTACACGGGCATGACGGATATCCCGGCAGGTGGTTGTCTTCTCTCATGGGCCTGTTCTTTTGACTAGAGCATACTATTCGAGAGTGTGGCCCATGTCTCATAGCCTAAAAAGTGTCAAAAACTACATTGACGCTGGTAACCCTCGACTCTAAAATACTGACAACTCTTCCCAAAGGTATTCACACATGCGTTTCACTTGTTTGCAAGAAAATCTCAGTAAAGCTCTCAACACCGTAGGTCGTGCTGTGGCTACGCGCAGTACGCTTCCCGTCACGCAAAACGTCCTCATGACCACGGAGGAAGGCCGCATCAAGCTCACAGCTACCAACCTGGAGATTGCCATAACAACCTGGATAGGGGGCAAGGTTGATGAAGAAGGGTCGGTGACGGTGCCGGCACGCCTCCTTACCGATTTTGTGTCGTCTCTTCCGGAGGACCAGATAGAGGTGAGGCAAACGCCGAAACCCCTGGGGATAGAGCTCACCTCCGGCCGCTTTGAGGGTAGGGTCCTTGGCACCGACGCCGAGGAGTTCCCTCCCATTCCCACAGTAGACGACGGGGTAGGGGTTGCCATGGAGGCCAAGGTGCTGCGAGACGCTATCGATAAGATAGTGTTCGCCGCGGCTACGGAAGATTCGCGGCCTGTCCTCACCGGCGTGAAGCTGGAGATAGAAGGCGACAGCGTTACCTTTGCCGCAGCCGACGGGTTCCGCCTGGCCGTACAGACGGCAAACCTGGCGTCGCCGGTTGTGGAACCGGTGGGCTGCATCATTCCGGGGCGCACTCTAAGCGAGCTGCAGCGCCTCCTTGCCGACCAGGAAGACCCCGTGGAGTTCACGGTAACTCCCCAAAAGAGCCAGATACTGTTCAAGCTCAAGAACGCCGAGCTGGTATCGCAGCTTGTGCAGGGCAAGTTCCCCAACTACAACCAGTTGATCCCGGAGACATTCAGCACGCGCAGCGTTATGTCGCTCAGCGACTTCAGCCGCGCTATAAGGACAGCCTCGATCTTCGCCAGAGACGGAAGCGGCATCGTGCGGATCCAGGCGTTGCCGGGTGCGGAGGGCAGCCCGGGTAGGGTGATCATATCGGCGCGGGCCGAAGAGCTTGGCGACAATACGGGCGTCATAGACGCTACTATAGACGGTGAAGAGGCCAAGATCGCGTTCAGCAGCAAGTATCTTACCGACGTCCTTGGCGTGCTGGGCTCAGGCCAGGTCGCGCTGGAAACCACCACGCCTTCGAGCCCCGGAGTCATCAAGCCCGTGTCCAGCAACGGCTCGACCGATGAGCAGAGCTACGTACACGTGGTCATGCCCATGTTCGTGCAGTGGTAGGGGGTCCCCGCCACTTCCGCTCCGCCCCCGGACAAACGGGCATGCGGGCAAACGGACAATAAGGCAAGCGTGAAGACCCATTTCGTCGTTGCGAGGGACGAAGCAATCTGGCGGGGTGGTGATAGCCGTTCGGAATAGAAAGAGGCGCAGCCCGCTATGGCTGCGCCTCTTTTTGTTTTAATAAGGCTTAGAACCAGCCGCGATAGAAGGTCTCGTAGGGGACGGCGGGAGGCATCGCCAAGTGCGGAACGGGCAGCTGGACCATTCCGCTCTCTCTGGAGGGAAGATAGACCACGGCCGACCCCTGAAGGTGTATCTCGTCCACCTGGTTGCGTCCTTCCACCTTGATGCCCACGGCGTGGTAGGTGCGTTCGCCGGGAACTGCGCCGGGGCCATCTTCGCCCGTTTGGATGTCCTTGAACTTCTTGACCACCTCTGCGGAGTAGACGCCAAGGTCGCCGTAGTACATGGGCCGTCGCACAGCGACCTGGAGCTTGCGTATGAAACCGTGGTCACCCATCCAGTTGCTGATCAGTCCCTGGGGGATCTGCCCGCGCTGTACGCCGTTGTCGAAGGGTAGGGACTGGCCGCGGTAGGCGGCCATGAGGGCGTCGCCATGTTCGTCCGCGGCGCTCCAAGGCCAGCGGGACACCGGGTGGGTGAAGGCCCAGCCTTCCTCCGCGCCGCTTCCTATCTTGCCATGCCGAACAATCCAGTGCCCTTCCTCGAAGTGATACCACCTGACGGGACCGCGCCGGATGCTGCCTCCCCCGGGTCCGCCGTAGTCCTGGTCCGTCCAGGGAGGCAACACCCATGGGGGCAGCTTGTCGCCTTCCTTTACGTCTTCCCAGTAGAGGACCTCTTTGCCTCTGCGGACGGCGCCTTTGCTCATGAGGTCCATGGCTTCGTCGACCTGCTCCTTGCTGTACTTGGACACGCCGCGGTCGTACATCATCTTCTCGCCGAGACGTTCCACGGGCATGACTCTACCCGCGCCCAGCTCTTCACGCGGGATCATGATGACGGTGCCGTAGTTCTTGCCCAGGAGGTCGCCGCGCCTGTCCCAGAAATAGGCGTCGGTGGTGAGGACGAACATCTGACCGCCCCTGGCGCCCGGCTTTTCGATCATCTCGTGGGCCTTGGCCATACCTTTGAAGCCGGTGCCAACGCGGATCACGTCGAAGAACTCCAGCGCCGAGCCGGCGTGGAAGTTGAGGACGGGGTATCCGCCTCCGCCCTCGCGGCGCGCTCCGTGCCATAGGCCGGCGCGAGCCGTGAGGAGCACGGTCCCAGGGGCGATGATGCAGCCGTAGGGGCCGTTCTTGGCGTACTCTCTATCCGTATACAGGGGGTTGTCGTCGCTGATCCTCTTGGCGTAAGCCTTGATATCGGTCTCGGTGAGGATGCCGAAGCTCTTGTATGGCGGGCCGGACTCGTCGAAGGCCTGGGTGAGCCTGGGAGAGCCGATCTCATCCGCGTGCAGCTCATGGCCAATCTGTGCCCTGGACCTTTCCCGGAATTCGTTGACTAGACTTTCAAATGTCCGTTCTTCTTGCTGATGTACGGTCATGGCGCTGTTCTCCTTGTCGAATTACTCAGTTCTAGCTGCCTCTCTACCACCAGGGTTCTCCCACGGGAAGGCCAACCAGGAACCCTCGCTCCGGCAGATAGACAACGGCTGTACCGTCCACCAGCGTCTCGCCCAGCTGGTTGTGGCCCAAGACGCGTATGTCCAGGGCGTGGTACTCCTCTGAGCCCACGGTCTCCTTGTATTTCTTGACCACTTCTCCGGAGAGCCTCATTGTGTCCTGATAGCAAAAGTGGTTGGGAAGGTCAACGGTCAGTCTGCGGAGGAAGCCCAGATCGCCCATCCAGTTGGTGAGGAGCTGGGCGGCGCAGGCGAACCTCATCAGGCCCCTGGATACGGGCATTTTGAAGCCGAGCGCTTGGACGGACAGGATGTCTCCGTAGGACTGCTCCACGTCAAAGTAGGGCCACTGGGTACTGGGGTTGACGGTGATCCTGCCGGGCCGATCGACCGCGGTTTGATGGGCGACGATGCCCAGGTCTATGGAGGCGGGCTTGTGCTCCAGGAGACGCCAGGCCGCCAGTTCGTTGTAGTAGAGGGGCCCCTTGACCAACGTGGGCACCTTATCGCCCTCGTTTATCTCGCTCCAGTAGAGGGGCACGTCGCCGCGGTGCGGCGGTACGGCGTCCAAATCGTCCTCGAGTTGGCGGATCTCATCCTCCGTGAACCTATGGATATCCCTGTCCTGTATGAGGGGGTCGCCCAGCTGGTAGGGCACCAGCGCCACCGTACCGGTGGCCTTGGCGAAGACGGCGCCGTTCAAGGTGCGGTAGGTGGCCGTGGAGTCCACCTCGGCAGTGGGACGGTTACCCCAATTGCCGCCCTCGCGCACGGCGGTAACTTCGATGTCGCTGACCATGCGCTCCGCCATGCGGATCACGTCGTTCCACTCGGCGGAGGCGCGGATGCTGAACCGTCGCAGACCATAGGCCTTCCGCTCGTATGCCGCGCCGGAGTCGGGCGTGCGGACGGATAGGATGAAGGCGGGCGGCGCTATCAGAGTGTTGTAGGCGGTGCCCACGCCGCCGGCGGTGTCGTTGTAGATGGGGTTCCTGTCGCCCATGGCGGCGCAGTACCGTTGGATGGAGGACCAGTCGGCTTGCCTGACGCCTTGAGGGACGTCGGGCGCTTCCTGTCCAACGAACTGCTTGCTGTCTTCAATGAACTGTTGCAAATCTGCGGAATTGGTTTGCGTTTCTACCATGCAGCTACTCCTTTCATGGCATATCTGATAAATCGCATCTGAGGTAGGAAGATAGTCGTCTCATTGTGGATAGTCAAGGGCGGCCTAGAAGAACAGAAGGCTCATGTCATATAGCGACGTGTCCAAGGAGTGCGTGGCGGCAACGGCTTCTTCCAAGGGTACGGTCACTATCCGGTTTCCCTTCATGGCTACCATCTTGCCAAAGTTGCCCTCCGCTACCTCTTCCACCGCGGCGACTCCCAACCGCGTGGCCAGGATGCGGTCGAAGGCTGTGGGGGGGCCGCCTCGCTGCAGATGGCCCAGCACGGTGACACGTGTATCGTAGCCGGTGCGCTTCTCTATTTCAGGGGCCAGCCGGTGACCTATTCCGCCCAGGCCAGAGTGCTCAAGCAGGTCAGGGGTGACCTCGCCGATTAGTTCCGTGGGAATGGCGCTTTCGGCCACAACCACAATGCTGAAGTCTCTGCCAAACTCTTCGTGCCTGCGGCGCAGCCGGTTGCAGACGTCTTCCAGGGTGAAAGGAATCTCAGGAGCAAGGATGACATCCGCTCCACCGGCCATCCCTCCCAACACGGCCACCCAGCCCTCATGACGGCCCATTACCTCTACAATCATCACTCTATTGTGTGCCTCCGCCGTAGAGTGCAACCTGTCCAGCGACCTTGCCACTTCCGTTACCGCGGTATCAAAGCCGATGCAGTAGTCCGTGCCGGAGATGTCGTTGTCTATGGTCTTGGGAACGCCAACCAGGGGGACTCCTTCTTGTGAGAGCCGGTTGGCCGCGCCCAGGGTGCCGTTGCCTCCGATGGGGATCAGCGCGTCTATGCCAAGGCGTTTCATGTTTTCCATTACTGGAGACGATCCATCTTCACGGCTAAAGGGGTTAGTGCGAGACGTGCCGAGTATTGTGCCGCCCTGGGGCAGGATGCCCTTAACGGTGTCCCGTGTGACCGGTACGGTGTCCATGTTGAGGAGCCCAAGCCATCCTTGCCTGCTGCCCACGACTTCCCAACCTCTATTGAGAGCTGCCCTGGCAACGGCTCTGACGGCGGCGTTGAGCCCGGGTGCGTCGCCGCCTCCGGTCAGTGTGGCTATTCTCATCTTAGAGCCTCCTTAAACGAACGCATGGCTCAAACGGCATGCTTGGAGAATCGACTTGCCAAAGGTAGTCTATAGGAGTAGGGCACAGAGGTGAAGCTGGGAATACAGGAATGGAGGAGACATTCTAATGAAGGCTTTTGATCTGGTTGTCATTGGGACGGGTTCCGGATTAGACGTGGCTGTTGAAGCCGCGCAGAACGGTCTTTCCGTGGCGATAGTGGAAGAAGGACCGTTTGGCGGGACGTGCCATAACCGGGGGTGCATTCCGTCCAAGATGCTCATTCACGTGGCCGACGTGATGGAGACCATCATGACCGCCGGCCAGTTCGGCATCAAGGCCAGCGTGGAGTCGGTGGATTGGCCGTTCATAATTAAGCGCACCTTTGAAGTCATAGACGAAGAGGCAAGACAGATAGAGGAGGCGAATAGAAGCCAGCCAAACACTACGGTATACAAGGGAGCAGGCCGGTTTGTGGGGCATAAGACGGTAGAGGTAAACGGGGAGCGGATAACGGGAGAAACGGTGTTGATAGCGGCGGGGACACGGCCGCTTGTACCCGATATCCCCGGTCTGGAGGGCGTGCCTTACTACACATCCGACGACGTTATGCGGCTGCCGGTCCAGCCGCGGCGCATGGCAATAGTCGGCGGAGGATACATAGCGGCGGAGATGGGGCACTTCTTTGGCTCGCTGGGCACGGAGGTAACCTTCCTGGTGCGTTCCGGCGCCATGGCCAGGGAAGAGGACGCCGAGATATCGAGGCGCTTTACCGAGATATACCAGGAGAGGTTCAACGTTCTCCTCAATACGAGAATAGCCGGAGTGTCCAAGTCCGGCGAGGCTATCCGGATCGAGACGGATAAATGGGACGAGGTGGAATGCGACGTATTGCTGCTGGCCGCCGGCCGCGTTCCAAACTCGGACGTCTTGGAGGTCGCCAGTACCGGCGTGGAGGTGGACGAGCGGGGCTACGTGAGGACGGACGAGTACATGGAGACAAATGTACCGGGGATATGGGCCCTGGGCGATATAGTGGGCCGCTACCTGCTGAAGCACTCGGCCAATCTGGAGTCGGCTTATGCCGCCAACAATATGTTCAACCCGGACAACAAGGTCCCCGTGGACTACTACGGCATGCCGCATGCTATCTTCGCCTCGCCGCAGGTTGCGGGTGTCGGCCTCACCGAGCAGGCGGCAAGGGAAAGCGGCGTTCCGCACGCCGCGGCGAGCTACAGCTACTATGACACGGCTTACGGCGCATCCATTGAAGACAAGGACGGCTTCGTGAAGGTAATCGCCAACCCCGAGACGAGGCAGATACTGGGGTGCCACATCATTGGCACCGATGCCTCAGCGCTCATTCAAGAGGCGGCAAATGCGATGAGGCTGCGCCTACCCACGGATGCCATTACCCAATCGATCTACGTTCACCCCGCGTTGCCCGAGGTGGTGCAGCGCGCGTTCGGCTCTATTTGAGGGCACGCGGCATCCGCAGCCGCTGGGGCCGCGGAGTGATGATGGGAGCCAGGTTCGTGTACTAGACGCCAACTTTATCTGAGATGAGCTGGCGGATCTCCTTGACGCTTTCCTGCTGCCAGGCCGGGAAGCGGGCTGCGGTACGCTCACGGATCGCGTTGCGGACATCTTCGTCAGAGGCGCCGGACATCTCTTGTTTGACCTCGGCCTCTATCTGCACACGCTCTTCATTTGCCTTTGCGGGACGCTCTATCCAGTGGCCCACGTAGTCGTGGTCGTTGGTATAGAGGACCACGGTGGGGATGGACTGGAACTCGCCGTCTTTGAGGAATTCGTTCATGATGTCCAGGTTCTCATCTCTGGGGAAGACTCGTAGCTCCATGCCGGAGGCTTCAGATATGCGCGCCGCGACCGGCATGCCCCTAAAAACGTCCGGGCACCAGTCCTCGCCCAGCACCAGCATCTTGGTGACCCCTGCCTCCACAGCCTTCTTGAAGAAGTCAGCGTCGTCTTGGGAGACTTCCACGGACTGATAATACTGCTCAAACCTGTCCCTGTTCACCTTTATCTGGGCAATGTAGTCGTTGTAGGTAAATCCGCTTGAAAACCTCTCAGGCGTTACTACGCTGGTCTGCTCACTCATGGTCCCTCCTTATGAGCCTCGTGTTCTACCGGTAGTTTACATCTTTTTGAGGCCTCATGCACAACGCTGGAAGAGCAGAGAATCCATCCGCTCTTTAGGAAAAACAGCAAGAAGTCAGTAAAGTATCTGCCGCATGGGAAGGTAAATCAGGAGAAATATAACTATATCTGCAGCAGATTCTCTGGGCCCTATTGACAAGCAGGGAGAGGGATGGTAGATTATTCAGCAGAATGTTCAGGAATATACAGAGGATTTGCTAATGGCAAAGCTGGGAACATACTCATATCCGGATATTAGGTTTGGCGATGCCGTGGAAATCGCAGCCAGAATCCTGGCTAAGTTCAAGGGCGGCGTTGGAGTGAAGGGTCTGGCCTGGGAACTGGGAATGGCGGAGAACAGCGGCACGCTTTTCGCCAAGGTGGCCGCGTTGCGCGATTTTGGCCTGGTGGAGGGCAGGGGTGAGCTGAGAGTAACCGACCTCTGCCGTAAGATCCTCCATCCGGCGAATCCCAGCGAGGGCCGCTGGGCACGGGTGCAGTCGTTCCAGAGGATAGACCTGCTGAGAGCCCTCTACGACAAGTTCAACGGCGAATCGCCGGACGACTCCACGCTTCTCATCGCGCTGGAGGAGATAACCAAGGCTCCGCGGGAAGAGATAATACGCCGGTTCACGCTAATTCAGAAGCATCTCATAGATGCCGCCCGGATCATGAAGAGCGCTTCTGACGCTTCCGAGACCGCGCCGGTCGCCAACGCGCAGCCGGCGCCATCCCCATCGTCAGGCACGGACACAGGTCCGTTTGCGGAAGCCATGGGGGACGCATCAGGACTTTACCTTGCTGCTGGTAGTGCGCGCCTTACATCGCCTCTAACAGCCGAATACCTGGATGTTGCTATCAACTTGCTCAAGGCGCTCAAGGTAACCTTGGAGGAAGAGCAACACGAGGCGGCTGTAACGAGGCAAACGTAGCCCAGGCGAGCACGGGTGGGAGTCAGCAGAAAGAGGGCGCTCGATTACGCTGAAAAGCTAATGGAGCGCCCTCGCGGCGCCATCAGGCTGCGGTTGCGGCGCGGCAAAAGCGGCACAACGCTCCTGCACGATGGAAAGGCCGTCACCCGGTGCTACGCCAATAGCCTTGGACAGGCACAGGCCAGTGAAGTGGCTAAGGCGTTGGGTGTACAGGTCCCGGGAATTGGCGAACACGTGGACGTTACGGTGCCGAACGGGACATTCTTCCGGGCCATAGCCATATCAGCATTGGATCTTCGCATCCCCGGTATAGAGGTGCTGCTGGAGCGTTATCAAGACGAAGCCGCCATGTCCAGAGGGCTGGGCAGCTTTGTAGAGTCGGCAGGCCACTAGCCCAGGTGCTCTTTGATCCTTTCCGCTAGCGCCTCGTTGACGCCGGGCACTTCGGCAAGCTCAGGCAAGGACGCCGCCTTTACTCCGGCCACCGAGCCGAACTTCTGAATCAGCATCCTGCGCTTCTTTGGGCCCACGCCCGGCACGGAGTCCAGCAATGACCTCACCGCGCCTTTACTGCGTCTCTGACGGTGGTAGGTGACAGCGAATCTGTGGGCTTCGTCGCGGATGCGCTGCACCAAGAACAGCCCCTGAGACCCCCTGGGAAGGAGTATCGGATCCGGGTCGTGTGGGAGGAAAAGCTCTTCCCGCTCCTTGGCCAGGCTGGCTATGGGGATTCTGTCCACCAGACCCAGCTCAAGGAACACCTGAAGGGCGGCCGACAAATGACCCTTGCCACCGTCTATCAGGACCAAGTCGGGTACGATGCCCCAGGTCTCTCCGTCAACGCGTTGACCATTCGAGGGCGTGGAGCCGTTCTGCGCATCCGGGTCTGAGTGGTCGTCGAGGCTTTGCAGCTGTTCCCCCAGCTTGCGGAACCTGCGGCGCAGCATCTCCTGCATCATCGAGTAGTCGTCTACGCCTTCCACGGACTTGATGCGGAAACGGCGGTAGTGACCGTTCTTGGGCCTGCCTTCTTCGAAAACCACCATTGAGCCAACGGGATTGCTGCCCTGGATATTGGAGATGTCGTAGCACTCCATGCGGCTGGGCAGCCTGGGCAGGCTCAGGGCTTCTCCCACCTCGTTCATGGCTTGCTGCAGGTTGTTTGTATCGGAAAGCCATTTGACTGCCCGCTGTTGCAGGCCTTGAGCCGCATTGTCGGCCACCATTTGCACCAATCGGCGCTTTGCCCCGCGTTGTGGCGCCAGCAGCTTCACCTTGGCGCCTCGCTTCTTGGTGAGCCACTCCTCGATGAGGGGCTTGTCGCTGCCTGCGTCGTGCCGCAGGAGCACCTCTCTGGGCACGTGGGGCGCGGTATCGTAGTACTGTTTGATGAAGGTCTCCATGATTTGAGGGGGCGCGTCTTCCCGTACGCCTTCCATGATGAAGTGATCTCTTCCGGTCAGCTTGCCCTGGCGCACAAAGAAGACTTCGACCCAGGCTTCGTTGCCGCTAACGGCGAAGGCGATGGCGTCCTGGTCGGAGCGGTCTTGCGAAACCACCTTCTGGTTCTCGTTTACCCGTTCTATGGCCCGTATCTGGTCCCTGAGGGCGGCCGCCCTCTCAAACTGCAGCTGTTCCGAGGCGGAGCGCATCTTCCTGGTGAGGTCGCGGAGCACCTGGTCGGTCTTGCCCTCCATGAACATGATGACCTGGTCGATGATCTCCCGGTATTCGTCTTTGTTGACAATGCCTATGCACGGGGCGGCACAGCGGTTTATGTAGTATTCCAAGCAGGGCCTGGGGTCGTTGCCGGTGATGACCTTGGTGCAGGACCGGTAGGGGAACAGCTTCTTGAGCAGCGCCATGGTGGTGCGCACCGAGCCTGCGCTGGCGAACGGACCGAAGTAACGGGCTTTGTCGTTCTGAATGCGCCGGGTGAAGTAGAGCTGCGGGAAATCCTCGTTGAGGTCTATCTTGATGAAGGGATAGGTCTTGTCGTCTTTGAGTCTGGCGTTGTATCTGGGCTTGTACCGCTTGATCAGCGTGTTTTCCAGGAGGAGCGCTTCCGCCCCGGTCTCGGCGACCGTGTACTCAAAATCGGCGATGCTGGCCACCAGGTTGCGTACTCGTGGCTCCATGTTACTGAGCGAGCCGAAATAGCTGCGCAAGCGGCTGCGCAGGTTGGCGGCTTTGCCGACGTAGATAACGTCCCCTTCCGCGTTGCGCATCATGTATACGCCGGGCAGGGTAGGGGTCGCTTTCAAGCGGTCGGATATGGCAAGCGTAGTCATGGACATCTCAGACACATTCTAGCATTGGAAATGAAGGGAATTAAGGGTACCCTTGATGTATGCATTCGGAATGAGAACCGTATGCGGATGCCTCAATAGGAAAAAGCCTTCATGAGATATCCTTGGGCAAACATCCTGCTGCTGATAATGGGGACCGTAGAGCTGGCGACGGGACTCTTGGGTCTGATATGGGGCGCGCCGGATAGGGCCATTGCCCTACAGATACACCGTGTGGCCGGTTTCAGCATAGCCTTTGTTTTGCTGTGGAAGTCAAGGAACATTATTCCACCGCTGCGCAGGCGGAGTCGGTGGAAGCGACAACCCGTCAAGTTCACTGCTTTCACCGTAGCGCTGTGCTTGCTGCTGACGTCGCTTCTGCTGGGACTGATCTGGAGCAACGTAGGCTCGTTCTATTTCCTTGGGTTCAGCGGAGTAAGCTGGCATATCTATGTGTCGGTTGCCCTTGTTCCACTCGTGGTCTGGCACGTGGTGTTCCACAAGTGGAGCCTGAAGCCGCGCTTTTGGGCGGATAGGCGGGTCTTCATCAAGTACGGCGGGGTAGCCGTGGGAGGGCTCGTTCTCTGGCGCCTCAGCGAAACGGCCTTGTCGGCTTGGTCATTGCCCGGGGCGGGTCGCAGGTTCACCGGCTCGTACCACGCCGCCAGCTTCTCAGGCAACGCCTTCCCCGCCGTTTCATGGCTAAATGACCGGCCCGCTCCAATAGACAGCGAGTCCTGGCGTCTAAGCGTGGTTGGCCTGGTCGATACGCCGCTGCATATCGATTTCCAGGAGATCAGCGCACACACCAAGACCATAACGGAAACAATCGATTGCACGGGCGGTTGGTACTCCACCCAGGAGTGGACCGGAATGTCGCTGAAGGAGCTGCTGGACAGGGCAGGAGTCAAAGAAGGGGCGGCCAGCGTCACGGTGCGCTCGGTGACCGGCTACTACCGGCGGTTCTCACTGTCGGAAATCGCGGAGTACATACTTGGGACGCGGGTTGGGGACGAAAGGCTTTCGCACGGGCACGGATTTCCAGTGCGGCTGGTGGCGCCAGGCAAGCGTGGTTACGACTGGGTGAAGTGGGTTGTGTGGGTGGAAGTTAACGACACCAGCAAGTGGCTGCAGCCTCCTTTGCCGTTGCAGTAGAGAGCCGCCGGAGTACGGTTTATTGAAGCTGAACCGTGCCTAAGCTAAAATAGAGTTCGTAATCAAGCCTGTGTAAAGAGTCATGGAAGCACCAAAGCGCCTTAGAGGCATGCAAGACCAGCAGCCGGACCAGACCCGCGTTCTCAGTTGGGTTGGCCTCACTTTGGGCGATTTTCTTGCGGGCTACGGTTATCGCCGTATAGACACGCCCTTGCTGGAAGAGACGGAGCTTTTCCTGCGCAAATCGGGCGGGGAGCTTGCCAGCAAGATGTACACCTTTACCGACCCCGGCGGAAGGCGGGTAAGCCTGAGGCCTGAATTCACCTCTTCAGTGGTGAGAGCCCATCTGCAAGGCCTGGGGAACGGTCAATTCCCTCTGCGCTGGCAGTATCGCGGCCCCGTGTTCAGATACGAGATGGACGAGGCCGAATACCGCCAGTTCACCCAAGCCGGCGCTGAGCTGATAGGCGCCGCCGGCCCCTGGTCGGATGCGGAGGTCATGGCTATAGCTTGCCAGGGCCTGGCAAGGCTGGGGATCAGGTGTCAAATAGTGATAGGCCACATGGGATTCATCGGGGCGCTGCTGGAAGAGCAGGGGATATCCGACAGGGCGGGACTGTTCCTGCTCAATAGCATATCGGACCTGCGCCGAGGCGATGAGGGTGTCGAGGAGGTGATCCGGCGAGCCGGTGTCTTGGGGCTGTCCCAGGGCGATAACGAGACCGCCGTTCAGGATAGCAATCCGGAAGATACCATGAGCGCGCTGGAACAGTACCTTGGCAGAACGAATCTACTCGCCAGGGGTGTGCGCACGCCAGCGGAGATTCACGAGCGGTTCATCCGCAAACACAGATCAAGAGGCGACTTTGATGGATTCGATGACACCGCCGTTCTCTTGAGCAAGGTTGCCCAGAAGAAGGGCAGTATCACGGAGGCGCTGGGCAGCGTGAGAGAGATGGAGCTCCCTGCCAGTGCTTTGGCGGAGCTGGACCGATTGGAGGAGTCGCTGAAGGCCTTCGCCAGCCACGAGGTAGAAGCTGACGTTGTGCTGGACTTCGGTCTGGCAAGGGGGATTGCTTACTACAGTGACCTTGTTTTCGACCTGAAACAGCCTGGCTCGAACGGGGCTTCCCTGGGAGGAGGAGGCCGCTACGACGGCCTTGCCAGAGCCATGGGAGGGACGGAGCTTGTGCCAACTATGGGATTCGCCTGGTCATTGGAGCGCGTGGTGGAAGCTATGATCCAGGACGGCGGCGGCAGTCCCTGGGAAGAGCAGGGGGAGTCGGTGCTGGTCAGGCCTGCCGGAGAACAGGCATTTCAGGCGGCTTTGCGCGAGGCTGATAGACTTCGTAGTCTGGGAGGCAGGGTGCATTCGGATGTGACGGATCGTTCCCTGGAGGATAGCCTGTCCTATGCCAGGGAAACGGGGATAAGCCGGGTGATAACGGTTGATGCGAACGGAGAGGTCTCTTACCAAGATGTTTGATAGCTCTTCACAAAAAAGTCCTGAAGAAACGCTGAGGCTGGCCATACCCAGCGACGGCGAAATGTACGAGTCGACGCTGGGGTTCCTTGCGGAGTGCGGCATGAGTGTGTCCAGGGGTAATTTCCGGCACTACATGGGGCAGCTCAGCTCGTTGAGCGACGTGGTGGTGCTGTTCCAACGCGCCGCCGACATCACCAGCAAGGTGGAGGAAGGCAGCGCAGACATAGGAATCGTGGGGTTGGATAGATTCGACGAGTACAAGCTGGACGACGGCGAGAGCTTCACCATAATGGATGACCTGTCCTACAGCCGGTGCAAACTGGTGACCGCCGTCCCCCAAGGATGGCTGGACGTCTCGGAGATGGCAGACCTGGCGGACCTGGCCGCGGAGTTCAGGGAGCGGGGCCGCGATCTGCGCGTCGCCACGAAGTATCCCAGATCCACTCAGAGGTTCTTCTTCAGCCGCGGCATCTACTATTTCACGCTTGTCCAGTCAAGCGGCAGCCTGGAGGCGGCTCCTCTCATGGGCTTTGCCGACGTCATTGTGGATATATCGGCTACCGGCACCACGCTGAGGGAAAATCAGCTCAAGACCCTGGCGGACGGGACGGTCATGGAATCTCAAGCGTGTCTCATAGGAAACAGAACGTCTCTGGGAGACAACGGGGTGAAGAAGGAGCTGACGCGCCGCTTCATCGAGCGGATAGAGGGTTACCTGGAGGCACGAAACTACTTCAGGGTCACCGCCAACGTGCAGGGGGAGTCCGCCGACCGGGTGGCTCTCGCGGTGATGTCGCGCGCTAATCTGGCGGGACTGAAGGGGCCCACGGTAGCCCGCGTCTATACCCCGGATGCAGAGGGTTGGTACGCCGTGACCGTGGTGGTGCCCCAAGCGAGCCTGCAGGAGTCGCTCGATCACTTCAGGTCCATTGGCGCAACCGGCATTTCGGCGGTGCAGCCCAGATACGTGTATCATGAAGAGTCCGTGGCGTTCCAGGGGCTCCTCAGAGCGCTGGGCGAAGGCTGATAGCCTGTTCTTTCAATTAGCTAAGTTGGTGTTTGCATGAGGATTCTCCGTGGCCTGGAAGAGGCCAAACTTCATATTGCCGGTCGTGGCAACATAGAGTCCGATGCCGTTCCGGAAGCGGTGGCAAAGGGCATAGAGGATATCTTCGGCAGGGCTATGTCTCCGTCGGAAGTGGTTACCTACATACTCGATGAGGTGCGGCTCCGGGGCGACGCAGCGGTCAAAGAGTTCTCCCGGCGCATAGACGGCGTTGACTACGATGACCTGGAAGTCGATAGGGAGGACATGGAGCGTGCGTACAATTCGCTGCCTGAGGAGCTACGCGACGCCATGCAGACGGCCGCCGCGCGCATAGGCAGCTTTGCCAAGGCGTCCCTTCCCAAGTCGTGGTTCGACGAGACCACCGGCCTGGGTGAAACCGTGGCCCCGTTGGAGCGGGTCGGCGTATATGCTCCGGGAGGCACCGCCGCCTATCCGTCCACGGTGCTTATGACGGTGGTTACAGCCCGCTCCGCCGGCGTGGACGAGATAGTGATGTGCACTCCGGTGAGGGGCGCACAGTCGAACGTTGTGCTGGCTGCGGCTTACGCTGCGGGAGTAGACCGCGTGTTTCGCATAGGCGGCGCGCAGGCCATCGCGGCCATGGCCTACGGCACGGAGTCGGTGCCCGCCGTGCACAAGATATGCGGCCCGGGCAACATATTCGTTACACTGGCCAAGAAGATGGTGTTTGGAGCCGTGGGCATCGACGGCATCTTCGGTCCAACCGAGACTATGATAATAGCGGACGAGCATGCAGACCCCGGGATCTGTGCGGCGGACCTCCTTGGGCAGGCGGAGCACGACGTTATGGCTTCCCCGGCCATGGCCACCGATTCCGAGGCGATGGCTGCCCAGGTGACGGCTGAGATGGAGCGGCAGATGGAAGCGCTTGAACGCAGAGAGATAGTCCGTGGGGCTGTGGAAGGCCAGGGGGTCATCTTCATTGTAGACGACCTTGATCAGGCCGTGGAAGTTGCCAACCTGTTTGCCCCGGAGCATCTCACCCTGCTGGTCGACGACCCCTGGGCTTTGAAGCCCAAGGTGCGCCATGCCGGCGCACTCTTTATGGGGCGCCATTCAGGCGAGGTGCTGGGCGACTACATAGCCGGGCCCAGCCACACCATTCCGACGCACGGCACGGCCAGGTTTGCTTCTTACCTGGGCTCCGATCAATTCGTGAAGCGGTTCCCCGTGGTGTCGCTGAACGAATCGGACGTGGAAGCCCTCACAAAACTGGCGGCGGTTCTGGCCCGCGCGGAAGGCCTAACGGCTCACGCACGGGCAGTAGAGCTGAGAAGAGAACAAAGGAGACCTTCATAGGCAGATGAACGATTCTACAGACGTAACCAAACTGATGCTTCCCCAGGTGAGGGAGGCGCTGCCGTACGCCGGGGTAGACCCGCCGGAAGTGCTGGCTCAACGCATAGGCATCCCGGCAGACAAAGTCGTTAAGCTCAACGGGAACGAGAACCTGTACGGCGCCTCGCCCAATGTGGCCAGGGCGCTTGCCGACTACAACGCCTATAACATCTACCCGGACCCCAGACAGGGCCGGTTGAGAAAGGCGCTTGCCGAGTACGCTGGGAGCGAACCTGAGCGGATTGTTGCCGGTGCGGGCAGCGACGAGGTAATTGACCTGCTGCTGCGCCTCTTTGTGGGCCCCGGGGATCATGTCATCCGCTTTTCGCCGGGCTTTGAGATGTACGGCACGTTCACTCACTTGGTGGGGGGCCGGACGGTGTCCATTCCGCTGGACGAGACGTTCGACGTGGATTTAGAGGAAGCGCGCCAAGCCGCTGGCAACGAGAATGCCAAAATCCTCTTCCTCACCGTGCCCAATAATCCCACGGGCAACCTGTTCAGTGAGGACACGGTGAGAAGCCTCCTTGAGTTGGGCATCCTGGTGGTAGTGGATGAGGCGTACCACGAGTTCTCCAAGGCAACCATGGCCCACCTTCTGCCGGAGTATCCCAACCTGGTCGTGCTGAGGACATTCAGCAAATGGGCGGGACTGGCGGGCCTCAGAATAGGCTACGGCATAATGAGCCCTGAGGTAGCCGAGCGTATGCTTGTGATCAAGCCTCCGTACAATGTCTCCATAGCCGCGGAGATAGGGCTGTACGCCTCGCTGGAAGACAAGGAGCTGCTGCTGTCACGCGTGGACGAGATAGTGCGGCAGAGAGACGCGCTGTTCAGCAGGCTGCAGGGCATGACGGGGCTGGCGCCGGTGCCGTCGCACGCCAACTTCATTCTTTGTCGCATTCAGGGCGGCAACGGGATGTACGTTTATGAAGAGCTTGCCAAGCGCGGCGTCTTCGTTCGCTACTACAATAATCCGCAGTTGCAGGACTACGTACGGATCAGCGTGGGTCTGCCGGAACACAATCAGGCGCTGGTGGAAGCGCTGCAGGATATACTTTCGTGAAGAGCAAAGGCAACAATGGCCTCAGGAGAACGTGACATGGGAAAAGACAAGGACGACCTCACAGTCGCCTCTCGGCGCGGCGCCGTAAACAGGGAAACGGGGGAGACCAAGATCAGCATAGAGCTGGGCATAGATGGGACGGGGCAGTATTCCATAGATACCGGCCAGCCGATGTTCGATCACATGCTGGCGCAGCTTTCCAAGCACGGTTTGATAGACGCCGTGATATCGGCGAAAGGCGACGACCTTCCGGACGCCCATCACCTGATAGAGGACGTTGCCATAGCGGCGGGACGCGCCCTGCTACAGGCCATTGGCGAAGGCAAGGGCATACGCCGTATGGGGTTCGCTATGGTGCCGCTGGATGAGGCGCTTGCTCGAGTGGCGGTTGACGTGGGTGGTAGGGGATACGCCGTGGTGGAGACCCAGCTTGAGGGGGCCCGGTTCGGCAATATACCCGGCGAGCTCATCGGCCACTTCTTCCAAAGCTTTGCCATAGAGGGCGGCATCAACATCCATGCCAGCGTCCTGGCGGGTGTGGACCCGCACCACAAGGCCGAGGCGTTGTTTAAGGCGTTGGGCCGTTCTCTGCGAGCCGCTCTGGAACCGGACTCCAGGGTTGCCGGGTCGATACCCAGCACCAAGGGGACTATATCGGGCTGAGGCCGGTCAGCTAACCTTCAGACAGCTCAAACCGGTACTCTTCTATAACCGGATTGGCCAGGAGCTTGTCGCACATCTCGCTTACCTGGCGCTCCGCTGCCGCCTTGTCCGTTTCCTGGACCTTTATCTCCAGGTATTTGCCAGCGCGAACGTCGGCTACCGATTCAAAGCCCAGGCTTTTAAGGCCGCCCATGATTGTGCGGCCCTGGGGATCGTTGACAGTTGGCTTGAGGGTGACGTAGACCTTCGCGACGTACAAGTTATCGGTCCATCCGCGCTGCGCTGGTGCAGGGGATGCCGCGCCCCAGGCCTCTCGTCTCTTCAGTGAACAGGTTGCCCTTGTATGCCTCGTAGAAGCGCTCTATGCGGTCTTCGTCTATTCCCGTGAACTCGTCCAGTACGCCCCAGGCGGTGAGGGCAACGGTTCCTTCAGCTATTTCGGGATAGAATCTGGTGATCAGCCATTCGTCATTCCCGTTCAAGTTGTCGTGGACCTCTCGCAGCCGTTCTATGTCAGTGTTGTTGGTGAGATTGTAGCTCATTACTATGTTGCCGTGCTCCATGTTGTGCACCACTATCTCGTCCACGATTCCATTCTCGTAGAACCCGCACTGTGTTGTAATAGGCGAGTGGTCACCGGACGTGGGTGGCACGGTGCTGTAAGCAACGGCCTCAGTTACGTGAAAGACGGTTGGCATCAAGGCTTGAGGCACACCGATGCCGTCAGCGTAGCTAGTAGCCCCGCTGCCCGTGCCACGTTCGGCGCCGGGAAAAGAGGGGATGAATAGCCCCACTATAATGGCAACGGCGAATATCCCGGAGCCCAAGAAGTATAGGATCCTGCGCCGCTTCTTCTTGCTTTCCTGCCGCTCTCTGCGGGCGGTACGTATTTCTCCGCGCCGCACGGCTGTGCGGCGTCTTTCTCGTTCCTTTGCCAAGCGTCTCTCCTTACACCTGCGCTAGACTGACCGGAGGGCAGATAGCGTAGGCTTCCATGTATCTTTGTCCCGTTTTATAAGGTGTATTGTTCAATGCGTCTTCACAGGCCTGCCCGCTGGAACGTCTCATCAACGTAGCGTATGTAGTAGCCATAGTCGAAGAATTCGTCAAGCGCCTCCGCCGGCACGGCGGAGACAACCTCTTGCTCCTCTCTGACCAGTTTACGGAAGTCCAGCTCTTCGTCCCAGGAACGCATGGCGTTTCTCTGCACGATTTCGTACGCCTTCTCCCGGCTGAGGCCGCCCTGTTCCACCAGGCCCAGCATGACGCGTTGAGAGAATATAACACCCCTTGTGGATTCAATGTTCTCCATCATCCGTTCAGGGTAGACTCGCAGCCCCTGCATGACGTGATTGAACAGGCTCAATATGTAGTCCAGGGCCAGAGACGCGTCGGGCAGTATGATGCGCTCCGCGGATGAATGGCTGATGTCACGCTCATGCCAGAGCGCGACGTTTTCCAACGCGGTCACGGAGTGTCCTCTTATGAGACGGGCCAACCCGCAGACCCTTTCCGAGAGCTCCGGATTGCGCTTGTGGGGCATGGCGGATGAGCCGGTCTGCCCTTCGCCAAAAGGCTCCTCAACTTCCCGCACCTCCGTACGCTGCAGGGACCTTATCTCGGTGGCGAATTTCTCCAGGGAAGCCGCTATCAAAGCCAGAGCGGACACAAAATGAGCGTATCTGTCGCGTTGGATAATCTGGCTGGATATGGGTGCCACCTCAAGGCCAAGGCGATGGCACACGCTCTCTTCCACGGAGGGCGGCACGGTGGCATGGGTGCCCACGGCTCCCGATATCTTGCCCACTGCCATCTGTTTCCTGGCCGTCCGCAGGCGCTCATGGTGCCGGTTCATTTCGTCCCACCACAGGGCGAGCTTCAGGCCGAAGGTGATGGGCTCCGCATGGATGCCATGAGTCCGACCCATCATAAGGGTGTCCTTGTGCTCTTTGGCGCGGGCTTTCAGAGTCCCACGGAGGGCTTCCACCTCTTCCAGCAGGAGGTCCGCCGCCTCCAGCAGCTGAAGGCTCTGGGAGGTGTCCAGTATGTCGCTGGAGGTGAGCCCCAGGTGGATCCAGCGGCCCTCTTCGCCCAGGTTCTCCGTGATGGAGCGGGTGAAGGCGGTCATATCATGGCGGGTGCGCTGGAATATCTCGTCCAAACGAACGGGATCATAGGTGGCGTGCCTCAGCTTGGCCATGTCATCCCGCGGGATGACACCGGCTTCCGTCCAGGCTTCACACACCGCCAGCTCTATGGCAAGCCACTTATCGTATTTATTCTCATCAGACCATACCTTCTTCATCTTTGGCCTGGAGTAGCGGTCGATCATGCACTTCTCCCGTTGGCGTGTTGCTTCAGATAGTCGAGCACGTCAAAGAAGTCCCGCAGCTCTCTAGTGGGCAGGCTCTCCTTGCGGCGCATGTCCAGAAGCCGCGACCTGGCGAATACGAAGTCGGCTCGCCTTGCCGGGCAATAATCGGATATGCCGTCGCCCGCGTAGTACACCTGATAGCCACGGTCACGGTAGCTGTCGACAACGGAGCACTTGCAGTTGCCCCATTCCGTACAGTCCTCCCGCGTGTACCTGTATTCGAAATCCATGCCCTGGTCTGAGAACTTGGCGCCCACGGCATAGGTAGGCAACCATTGAAGGTTTGCGCTCTCCAACAGCGCCTCTACGTAGAAGTCCAGCCCGTAGGTCACCACAGCAAGCTCAATGCCGCCACCCTTGCAGAAATCCGCCAACTCCGGGAAACCCTTCTGGAGCCGGGCTGTTTCCCTGACATAGGCCTGCATATCATGCTTGGAGGCCGTAATGGGCCTGAACGGCATCTCAAAATAGTCCTTGGGCTTGATGCTTCCCCGGTGGAACATCTCCAGGAGCGGGCGCCAGTCCGTTTCACTGAACCTGTCCAGCACCAGGTGGGCTACGTTCTGTTGAGCGGCGGTATCGTCGAAATCGCTGAGGATGGCTAGTTTCATGGTTACAGCAGCTCACGGAGGGAGCGGATTGTGCGGTCGGGTAGGGCAGAGGAGCCTTCCGGCAGACCGCAGCCTTTCCAGTCGTTCCATATGCCGATGATGCCGACCCTCTGGGCTCCCTGCACGTCCCACTCGAGGTTGTCTCCCACCATCCACGACTGCTCTACAGGCACGCCAAGAACATCCAGCGAGTGCCTGTAAACGCGCTCATCCGGTTTTCCTACGCCGAACTCTCCTTCGATTACAATAGAGCCGAAAAGCGGCGCCAAGTTGAACCTCTGTATCTTGGCCTGCTGGGTTGAAGCGGCGCCGTTGGTAATCAGTCCCAGCCTTACACCCCTAGCGCGCAGCTCGGTCAGCGTTTCCACGGCTCCGGGGAAGGGGGCAACGGCTTCTTCTCGTTCCACTCGATAGGCGTCCGCTATTCGCTGGGCCACATCGGTATCGTCGATACCAAACCGGAGCAGCGCCATTTGTACGATTTTTCGGTCTGCAAGAAGCTGGTTGAATCTGCCCCAGCGATGCCGTTCAGGGTCGTTCCAAAACCAGGAGCGTTCGCTCATAATCGCCGAAAAAAGCTTCTGCGTGGAATCTATCTCCAACTGAGAGATGAATCGATTGCAGATACTCTGCCAGCACTCGTCGGCCACACTATCAAAAGCAAGGATGGTGTCGTCCAAGTCCACTAGCAGGGCCTTGGGGAGACTTTGAATTGCCAACCGCGATTATCCCTCCCGAAGTCGTTCACGATAAGCAGCGTAAGCCTGGCGTATATTATCATACTTGAGGCTAAGGATACCGGCGGCCAAATAGGCGGCATTGCGCGCTCCCCAGCTTCCAACGGACACGCACGCCACGGGCACACCGGGCGGCATCTGGACAATGGAGTGCAGGGCATCCACGCCGTTCAGCTCGCTGGTGGGCAGCGGTATGCCGATGACCGGCAGGTCTGTCCAGGCCGCCACCGTGCCGGGCAGGGCAGCCGCGCCTCCTGCGCCGGCGATGATCACCTCTACGCCGCGCTCCACTGCCGACCTTGCATAATCGGCGACTTTCTGAGGCGCGCGGTGCGCCGATATAGCGTTGAACTCATGGCTTATGCCAAGGTCGTCTAAGACACCCAGGGTGTCTTGAACCAGGGGTTCGTCCGTTCTGCTGCCTACAATTACGCCTACAAGAGGCATAGTCACCTCCAATTTAAGATCATTTGGTTGTTAAGTGCCCGATGCAGCCGCTATCCCGGCGGGCCGGGCGGCTATGTCGCTGCGATAGAAGCTGCCCTGGAACCGTATGTGCTTCACGGCGTCGTAAGCTCTTTGGCGCGCTTCCGCCAAGTCGCCGCCTTGACCCACCACCGTCAGCACACGGCCGCCGTCGGTGAGCACGTTGCCGTTGTCCAGCCTGGTTCCGGCATGGAAGACCAGCGCGGTTTCCTCAGAGCTTGCGATACCTTCGATTTGGTATCCGGTTTCATAGCTTACCGGATATCCCCCGGATGCCACGGCTACCGCAACGTAAGAGCGGTCATTCCAGCTAATTTGCGTTTCAGATAGGCTACCTTCAGCTATGGCCTGCATTATATCGACCAGGTCCGTATTCAGCTTGGGCAGGATCACCTGTGCTTCTGGGTCTCCCAGCCTGGCGTTGAACTCTATGACCTTCGGCCCTTCTTCGGTCATGGCCAGCCCTCCGTACAGAGCACCCCGGTAGGGGTGGCCTTCGGTTGCCATTCCCTCTATGGCAGGCCGAAACACCCGTTTTTCTATATCCTCGGCAAGCTCCGCCGTCCAGAACTCGGCGGGGCTGTAGCTGCCCATGCCGCCGGTGTTGGGCCCCGCATCGCCGTCGTACGCTCTCTTGTAGTCACAGGCCGACACCAATGGCGATATGCGCTCTCCGTCGCTGAAGGCAAAGACGCTGACCTCTTGACCTTCCAGGAACTCTTCTATGACCACGGTGCCCCCGGAGTCTCCCAGTGTGCGCCGGTTCATGAAATCATCCAGCGCGGACGAAGCCGCATCCTTGCTTGCAGCCACCACCACGCCCTTGCCCGCGGCAAGCCCATCGGCCTTTATTACTATTGGCGCGCCGCGGCTATCCAGGAATCGCTGCGCTTCAGGGTAGGAGTCGAAGGTGACGCTTTGAGCGCAGGGGATGTTGTGCCGCTTCATGAACTCCTTGGCGAATGCCTTGCTGGTTTCCAGTTGAGCCGCCGCCTGCGTAGGTCCCGCAATGGCCAAGCCGCTCTTCTGGAACAGGTCTACGACCCCCACTTGGAGCGGCGCTTCCGGCCCGACGACGGTGAGGTCTACGCCGTGCAGCTTGGCGGCTTCCACCAGACCCGCCGCGTCCGTTGCCTGCACGGGTAGGTTGCCGCCCAGCCGCGCCGTACCGGCGTTGCCCGGGGCAATGAGGAGCTCATCAACCTGCGGACTCTGCCTTAGCTTCCAGGCGATGGCGTGCTCGCGAGCGCCGTTTCCAATGACGAGTAGCTTCATTACTCCCACTCGATCGTTCCCGGCGGCTTGCTGGTTATGTCGTACACCACGCGGTTCACCTGAGGCACTTCGTTCACTATGCGGTTGGATATCTTGGCAAGGACTTCATAGGGAAGCCTGGCCCAGTCGGCGGTCATGGCGTCCTGGCTGGTCACGGCGCGTACGGCTACGGCGTATCCGTACGTCCTGAAATCGCCCATGACGCCGACGCTGCGCGCGTCGGTGAGCACGGCAAAGCTCTGCCAGAGCTCCCTGTATAGATTGGCTCCCTTGATCTCGTCCATCACTATCCAATCGCAGGCCCGCAGCACCTCCAGTTTCTCCTTGGTTACCTCGCCCAGTATGCGTATGGCGAGGCCGGGGCCTGGGAAGGGCTGGCGATGCACCATCTCTTCGGGCAGTTCCAAGCTCAGCCCGGCCTCCCTGACCTCGTCTTTGAACAGGTATCTCAAGGGCTCTACAAGCTCAAGGGCCATGGTGGAAGGCAGCCCGCCCACGTTGTGGTGCGTCTTTATCTTTGCCGAGGCTGCGTTTTCGTCCGTCTGGCTTTCTATGACGTCCGGATAGAGGGTTCCCTGGGCAAGATACTGCACCTCGCCCAGTCGTTCAGCGGCAACGTCTTCAAAGACGTGTATGAACTCTTCGCCTATGACGTGGCGCTTTCTCTCAGGGTCGGTTACTCCGGCCAGCTTGTCGAGGAAGCGGTCTTCCGCGTCCACGAAAATCAGGTTAAGGCCCAGGTTCCTTTCGAACACCTTAAGGACGCGTTCGGGCTCTTCACGGCGCATGAGTCCGTTGTTGACGAAGATGCAGGTGAGCTGGTTGCCCACGGCTCTATGGAGCAGCACCGCGGCCACAGCCGAGTCCACTCCTCCGGAGAGGGCGCAGATGACCTTGCCGTCGCCCACCTGCTCTTTGATGCGTTCTATGGAGCGGGTTACGAAGTTCTCAGGCGTCCACAGACCCTGGCAGCCGCAGATTTCATGCAGGAAGTTGGCCAGCAGGTCTTTTCCTTGCGGCGTGTGCACCACTTCGGGATGGAACTGCAGGCCAATTATGCTGTCGCTGCCCATGACGGCCACGGGGGAGTTGTCGGTATATGCCAGGGACTTGAACCCGGGCGGCAGTTCCGCTATCTGGTCTCCGTGGCTCATCCATACAGGCATGCTTGGAGGCATGTTGGCGAAGAGCGAGTTGGGAACGTTCTGGTGCAGGACAGCGTGGCCGTACTCGCGCTCCGTTGCCTGGACCACCTTGCCGCCCAGCTGGTGAGTGAGCACCTGCATCCCGTAGCAGATGCCCAGGACGGGCAGGCCGCTGTCGTACACCCACAGCGGGGCAAGCGGCGCGCCTTCTTCGTAAACGCTGGCGGGGCCCCCGGAAAGGATGACTCCCTTTGGGTTGATCTTGCGGACGTCGTCCCACTCAGCGTTGTGCGACACTATCTCGCAGTAGACGCGGCACTCCCGCACTCTACGCGCAATCAGCCTGCTGTATTGTGAGCCGAAGTCTATAATGACAACAGCCTCCTCCTGTATTTGCGGCGCTTCTCCAGGAAGAGGCTGTTGCCCTCGCTTCTCTTCAGCAATCTCCAGATAGGTGGAGACCTCTACGTCGTCACTGGTGGATACCCGTCGAGAAGGCGGAATTTCTTGTTCCATGTCCAGGTCCAACCCTCCGTTGTTAGGACCAATACAGACTAATTTGAGCGTAACACCTGTGCTATACTCGGTCAAGGCAGTTCAGGAACAGTAATGACGGGGTTTCTTCTGGGCCATTCTACAAACAGATTTCTTGAATCGCTTGCTTCTACAGTCGTTTGTGAAGTAGAGCAGGGGATAGAGGTCCTACGCAAAGGCGGCGTTGTCGCCTATCCCACCGATACGGTCTACGGCTTGGGCGCCAGTCTGTTGGACGATGCGTCCGTTCAGCGAGTGATCGACGCTAAGGGCAGAGCCGAGTCCATGGGCTTGCCGCTGCTGTTGTCCCGGGCGGATATGCTGGCTCCGATAGTGAAAGAGGTGGATGCAACGGCTGCGGCGTTGATAGAGCGTTTCTGGCCGGGCGCTTTGACCCTGGTGATGACCAAATCAGCCGCGGTGTCCGACCTGGTGTCCGGCGGCCGTTCCTCGGTGGCGGTGCGAGTCCCCAATCATCCGGTGCCGCGCGCCCTTTCCGAGGGAGTGGGAGGGCCTATCATTGGGACGAGCGCCAACCGCAGCGGTACGGCGCCGGCTTCCTCCGCCGTACAGGTGAGGGAACAGTTAAACGGCGCTGTCGATTTGGTGATAGACGGCTTGCCCTCACTGGGCGTCCAGTCTACGATCCTCGATTTAACCGGCCCTGAACCTAGAGTCCTCAGGTCGGGCGCGGTCTCGCTTGAGGAAATCCAAGCCGTTTGCCCGGGCGCGCAATGATGGTGCTCGAGCGTTACTCGTCCCAAGCAGACCGGGCACTGCGCGATCTGTTCTCGGAGAACAGCTTTCCGCTGTACCGGCTAATGGGATATCAAATGGGCTGGCTTGACGAGTCCGGCTTGGAGCTGCCTTCGCCGGTTGCCCAGACAAGGCTACACGCCAGCCTGGCTCTGGCCGCCTGCGAGGCAGTTGGCGGCTCCCCAGACCAGGCGAACCCGGCAGGCGTGGCCGTGGAGATGCTCCACCAGTTCGTGCAAGTCCACTCCGACATACAGGACGGGATCCCGGAACGGTATGGCCGCGACACCCTATGGTGGGTTTGGGGGCCGGCGCAGGCCATAAATACCGGGGACGGCTTCCACGCCCTGGCGAGGCTGCAGCTAATGCAGCTTCTGGAAGGACGTATGCCACCGCAAGAAATCCTGGGCATCGTCAACATTTTGGACAAAGCCTCATTGCGCATGCTGGAGGGATTACACCAAGATATGGTGTACCAGGAAAGGGTGGACATCCTGCCGGAGGCCTACCTTGAAACGGCGCGGGAAAAGGTCGGCGCGCTCATGGGGGCTGCCCTGGAGCTGGGCGCACTGTGCGGAGGAGCCTCCAAGGAACAGGGCAGGGCATTCCGAGAGTTCGGTGAAGAAATAGGCGTGGCCTTTCAAGTTCAGGAGGATGTGCAGATGCTCTGGGGCGAGCCTATTTCCGGCAGGCCAAAGGGCGCTGATCTGCTGAACAAGAAGAAGGGTTACCCCGTTCTTTATGCCCTGGACCAAGCGGAAATAAGCATGAAGCGAGACCTTGGCACGTTGTTCTTAAAGCGCGTGCTGGAACCGCCTGACCTGGAGCATTTGGTAGGTGTGTTAGACGGACTGAAAGCCCGCGACGCTGCCCTGGCCAAGATCCATGAGCTGTACAACCAGGCGGTTGACGGCTTGGAGGAATCTGGGGCAGGCAGCGTGGCGAACCTGAGGTCTATTGCGGCCTGGCTGGCTCTCAGGGAATAATGAGGCGGATTATGGAGATAAGCCGTGCCTAAAAAGACGGTGCGACAACTGGATGTATCCGGTAAGCGCGTTCTACTGCGCGCCGACCTCAACGTTACCTTTGTCCCAGGCACAACACAGATTGCGGACGACGGCAGAATCAAGGCTACGCTTCCCACCATCGATTATCTGAAGAAGCAGGGCGCTGGCATCATTCTCTGCTCACATCTGGGACGGCCCAAAGGACGGGTGGTGGAAGAGATGCGCCTGGCTCCGGTGGCGGATCGCTTGGTGGAGTTTCTGGGCGGGTCTATGAAGTACGTTAAGGACTGCATAGGCCCTGAAGTGGAAGAGGCTGTCCGTGAGTTGAAACCGGGCGACGTTCTCTTGCTGGAAAACCTGCGCTTCCATGCAGGTGAGGAGAAGAACGACCCTGAATTCGCCAGGTCACTGGCTTCCCTGGCTGACGTTTACGTGGATGACGCGTTCGGCGCTGCCCACCGTGCCCACGCCTCCATTCACGCCGTTACGCAGTTCCTGCCCGCTGCGGCGGGTCTCCAGATGAGCCGCGAGCTGGAAATGCTCGGTGAAGCCCTTGACCGCCCGTTGCGGCCTCTTGCCGCGGTTATGGGAGGTGCTAAAGTAAGCGACAAAATAGCCGTATTGGACAATCTGGTGAACCGCGTTGACCGGTTGTTCATTGGCGGCGGTATGGCCGCTACGTTCCTTGGCGCTCAGGGTTACGAAACCGGCTGCTCTCCGGTGGAGACGGACAGCTTCCAGACCACCTTGGACATTCTGAGCAACGCGGAAAAGCAGAAGGCCCAGGTATTCCTACCGTTGGATTTTGTAATTGCCGACGCCTTCGATGAGCACGCTTCCACCAGAATCGTGCCGTTCAACCAGGTTCCTACCGATAGCTACATCATGGACATAGGCCCCGACACCGTTGAATCGTTCAGGCAGGGCTTGAACGGCTGTTTGACCGTCATCTGGAACGGCCCCCTGGGCGTCTTCGAATGGGAAGCATTCAGCAATGGCACCAGAGCATTAGCCGAGGCTATTGCAAACCTGGAAAATGCAACCACCGTTCTGGGAGGAGGTTCGACCGCCGGGGCTGTTTCGGCGCTTGGCCTTGCTTCGCAGGTTAGCCACGTTTCCACAGGTGGCGGCGCGTCACTGGAGCTGATGGAAGGCAAGGAGCTGCCCGGAGTGGCTGTCCTGCCGGATGAGGATGATTAGATGATTGACTTTCCGGCACTAGCCGACATGGTTGATTCGACTCCTTCCAAGATAATCATGCTTGTCGTAGACGGTCTTGGCGGGACGCCGCATCCCGACACGGGCCTTTCAGAGCTTGAGACAGCCGCTCTGCCCAATCTGGACAGGTTGGCCAAGGAGTCATCTGGTGGTATGACCATTCCGGTGCTGCCCGGCGTGACTCCGGGCAGCGGTCCCGGCCATCTGGCTCTGTTCGGATACAACCCGCTCAATTACTTCATTGGCCGCGGCGTGCTTGAAGCTCTAGGCATAGACGCTCCCTTGAGCGATGGTGACGTCGCCGCCAGAGGCAACTTTTGCACTATCGATGGTGGCGGATTACTTACCGACCGCAGGGCAGGGCGCATTCCGTCCGAGGAGAGCTTTCCGCTGGTCGAAATCTTGGACACGATTGAAGTGCCGGGGGTGCAGTTGTCGGTGCTGCCTGTGAAGGATTACAGGTTTGTCCTGCTAATGAAGGGTGCCGGTCTCAGTGATAGTGTCGGTGAGACGGATCCTCAGCGCATAGGCGTTGAACCCCTTGAAGTGGGGGCGCTGACCGCCAGTGGAGAGAAGACGGCGTCCGCTGCCAACGCTTTCATAAGCCAGGTGAGGGAGAAGCTGGCTGAACAGCCACGGGCAAACATGGTGCTGTTGCGCGGCTTCTCACAGTTGCCGTCGTTTCCTGCCATGGGCGAGTCGTACAAGCTCAACCCCGCGGCAGTGGCCGCGTATCCCATGTACCGCGGACTGGCGCGGGTGGTTGGGATGAAGGTAATTCAGACAGGCCAGTCCTTTGAAGACGAGCTGGACGCATTGAGCGAGCGCTACGAAGACCATGACTTCTTCTACCTGCACTACAAGCCGGCCGATGCCGCCGGAGAAGACGGCGACTTCGAGGCCAAGGTGAGGACGCTGGAGGAGTTGGATGCGTGCATCCCGCGTGTCCTTGATTTGAACCCTGACGTACTGGTGGTAGCCGGAGACCATTCGACACCGGCTGTTCTGGCGGCCCATAGCTGGCACCCCGTGCCGGTATTGGTTCGCTCCAGGTATACGCTGGGCGACGGAGTAGAAGCATTCAACGAGCGCGCCTGTACTAGAGGCTCCCTGGGCACGTTCCAGGCTGAATATCTGATGCTTCAGGCGCTGTCCCACGCTGGAAAACTAGCCAAATACGGGCCATAGCCGACCCATTTCAGCCAAGGAGGGATCTCTTGGGCAGACCGTTCTTAGCAGGCAACTGGAAGATGAACACAACCATCCACCAGGCGGGCTTTCTTGCCGCGGCCATCAGGAACAATTTGGAAGACCTCACCGGCTTGGAAGTTGTGCTCTGCCCCCCCTTTGTTTCTCTGGCGGAGGTCGCAAGCGTGGTAAAGGGATCCAACATCAGGGTTGGCGCTCAGAACATGCATCATGAAGACAAGGGCGCTTTCACGGGAGAGATCTCGCCGCTCATGCTCCAGGGCCTTTGTAGATACGTTATTCTGGGACACTCGGAACGGAGACGCGACTTTGGAGAAACGGACGATTTGGTGAGCCGCAAGGCCAATAAAGCGCTTTCATATGACCTCAGACCCATCATCTGTGTGGGAGAGGGTTCAGAAGAGCGAAAAGAGGGTAGGGCGCAGGAAGTGGTGTCGCGCAGCCTTGCCGGATCGCTGGCCGGCATAGAGTCCCCTAACAGGATTGTAGTAGCCTACGAACCGATCTGGGCCATAGGCACCGGCGAAGCCGCTACGGGAGAGCAGGCGCAAGAGATGTGCCGGTTGATCCGCCGGCGGCTTGCGGATTTGTTCGGAGAGGGCACCGCGGAGAGGATATCCGTCCTGTACGGAGGCAGCGTGAGTCCGGACAATATCGAGGAATTCGTGTCTCAGCTTGATATAGATGGCGCACTTGTGGGCGGCGCCAGCATGAGCTCCGATCAGTTCGTTGAGATCGCGCGTGCCACCGCGCACGAGCGTTTGGCTCATTGAAGCGCGGCACTGCCTAAGATGCGCAGACCCTCCGTAGTCGCCATAGTTGGCCCCACCGCCGTTGGCAAGACCGCCCTTAGCCTTGAACTGGCCAAGCTCTTGCCCGCTGAGATAGTCAGCGTGGACAGCCGCCAGGTCTACAGGCACATGGACATAGGCACCGCCAAACCGACCTTGGAGGAGCAGTCCCAGGCGCCGCACCACCTGCTCGACATTGCCGAACCTACCGATGACTTCAGCTTAGCGGCTTACCTGGAGCGCGCGCATTGCGCCATAGAGGGCATCCGGAGTAGGGGACGCTTGCCCCTTCTGGTCGGCGGTACGGGCCAGTATCTGTGGGCGCTGCTTGAAGATTGGCGAGTGCCGTCCGTGGCCCCGGATAGGAGATTCAGAGAGGATATGGAGGCGCTGGCTACTGAGCAGGGGAACGAAACCGTCCACGACAGGCTCAGGGAGCTGGACCCTGAGTCGGCGGCCGCTATAGACCCGCGCAACCTGCGCAGAGTCATCCGCGCCCTGGAGGTGCACCATCAGACGGGGATCCCGTTCTCCAAGATGCGCAGCCGCGGCGAAGGCCGATACAGGTCGCTTGTAATCGGGCTTACGCTGCCCAGGGAAGAGCTGTACCGGCGCATCGATCAGCGCGTGGACAGAATGATGGAGGCGGGATGGCTGGATGAGGTTCGCTGCTTGCTGGAGCGCGGCGTGACGGCGGAGCAGCCGTCTATGAGCAGCGTGGGTTACAGGGATCTGGCGGCCTGTTTGCAAGGAGAAACGTGCCTGGAAGACGCTGTCCGAAACGCAAAGAGCCACACGCGCCAGTTTGCCCGGCGCCAGTATGCCTGGTTCCGCCTTTCGGACCAGAGAATCCGCTGGCAGCAATCAAACGAGAACGCCGTAAGAGAAGCCTATGACTTGACGGCCGGGTTCTTATGATAGAATGCCAGTGCTATGAGATTCACTAAGATGCACGGCGCGGGCAACGACTACGTTGTCCTGGACGCACGTAATGAAGATAAGGACTGGTCCACCCTGGCGGTAGAGATGTGCGACCGTCACTATGGCGTTGGCGCGGACGGCCTACTGCTGCTGGAACCTTCGGCGGTAGGGGACGTCAGGATGCGCATGTTCAACCCGGACGGTTCCCAGGCTGAAATGTGCGGCAACGGCATCAGGTGCTTTGCCAAATACGTGCTGGAACGCGACCTTGTTTCGCTCAACGGAGGCCCTCTTCACGTGGAAACGGATATCGGCCTGCTGGACATAGTGCCCCTGGCGGACGGGAACGGACGGATAGGCAGGGCGCGGGTCGCTATGGGTGAGCCGCGATTCAATGCGCCGGACATACCGGTGCAGCTACCGGCAGGGGAGAACGGGCGGCAAATCGACGTAGAGTTACTTGACATAACTAATGGAATCGTGCCTGAGCAGCTCGTTGTAGAGTACGCCGTAGAGCTGGCAGGCGAGACCTTCGAAATCACGTGTGTTTCCATGGGTAACCCCCACGCCGTCGCCTTCATTGACCGGCCCGTGGATGAGGTCGAGTTGGACAGGTTGGGCCCCCTTATGGAGTATCACCCCATCTTTCCCAGGCGAGTCAACTTCCACGTGGTCAACGTGGAGGATAGGGGCCGTCTCAAGGCAAGGACCTGGGAGCGGGGCGCCGGCCTTACGTTGGCGTGCGGCACGGGCGCCTGCGCCATTCAGGCGGCGGCACGCCTGCTCCGCCTCACCGACGATCAGGTCAGCTTGGAGATGCCCGGCGGCGAGTTGATTATCACGTGGCCGGGACGGGGCCCTGTATACATGGAGGGCCCCACGGTACAGGTCTTCGAGGGCGATTGGCCCTTATAGGATTGAGCTCTAGCCGAAACGCAAGAAGGAGTGCAAATGAAGTTCGCCGAACGCATAGACAAACTGCAGCCGTACCTTTTTGTGGAGATCAGCAGGAAGATAAACCAGAAGAGGGCGGCAGGAATCGACGTCATCACCTTTGCCATAGGGGATCCGGACATTCCCACGCCTCCGCATATCCTGGACAAGCTCATAGAGGCCTCGCAGGACCCGCCAAACCATCGATATCCTGAGTCGGACGGGCTGCCCCAGTTCCGCCGGGCCGTCGCTGATTGGTACGGCCAGCGGTTCGGCATAGCTCTGGACTCCGACAAAGAGGTGCTGCCCCTCATCGGAGCCAAAGAGGGTATCGGCCACATGGCTCTCTGCTTCATAGACCCAGGCGACGTGGCTTTGGTGCCGGATCCGGGCTACCCGGTCTATGCCGTGGGCACCATGTTTGCCGGCGGCGAATCGTATTTCATGCCTCTGTTGGAAGAGAACGGGTGGCTGCCTGATCTGGATGCCATTCCTGAGCAGGTTGCCCAAAAAGCCAAGGTTATGTGGCTGAACTATCCCAACAATCCCACATCGGCGACGGCTGACATCGAATACTTCGAAAGGGTTGTGGACTTTGCGAAGACATACGATATCGCGGTCTGCCACGACGGCCCGTACACGGAGGTGGCCTACGACGGCTACGTTCCACCCAGTTTCCTGCAGGCGAAAGGCGCCATGGACGTTGCCGTGGAGTTCCACTCGCTTTCCAAGAGCTACAACATGACCGGTTGGAGGATAGGGATGGCGGCGGGCAACGCTGAGATGATCAATGCGCTCATGCGCGTCAAGTCCAACCTTGACTCGGGGATTCCGCAGGCCATCCAGATAGCGGGTATAGAGGCGCTCCAGGAGTCCCAGGAGTGCATTGGGGAGAACAACGCCATCTACCAGCGCCGCCGCGATAAGTTGGTGGACGCTTTGCGGGGCGTAGGCATGGAGATCACGCCGCCTAGGGCCAGCCTGTACGTCTGGGCTAGGGTTCCCGAAGGCTACACCTCCGCTGAATTTGCGGGCATGCTTCTGGAAGAGAAGGACATAGTGGTCACGCCGGGGTCGGGGTACGGTGAGTACGGAGAAGGGTACATTCGTCTTTCGCTCACTCTATCGGACGAGCATTTGGCCAAAGCAGTCCAGCGCTTGGAAGGCTGGACAATCCCAACAAAAAAGCCTGAGAGGTAGCTGAGCATACCCAGAGCCACTTTTTCAACTGCCAAACAACGAGAAAGAGCCTATCTGGCCGGTATCCAGATCAAGCGGGCTCATTTCTCATGGTCGTTGCAGGATTCCCTGTCTGAGCTGGCGCAGCTGGCTCGTTCCGCCGGAGCGGAAGTGGTGGGCACGGTTGCGCAGAACCTGGACAAGCCCGGGCACACCTATCTGGGGAAGGGCAAGATAGAGGAGCTGCGGGTTATTCGCGGGGCTTTCGACACCTTAATCCTGGACGATGAGCTTACCCCGACGCAGCAGCGCAACCTGGAGAACGCCTTTGGCGAGGACGTCAAGGTCATAGACCGTACCGCGCTGATTCTGGACATATTCGCCAGCCGCGCCAGGACCAAAGAGGGGCGTCTTCAGGTTGAGCTTGCGCAGCACGAATATCTGTTGCCGCGTTTGGCGGGGCAGTGGTCTCACTTGGAGCGGCTGGGCGGCGGAATAGGCACCAGGGGCCCCGGCGAAACGCAGATAGAGACCGACAGGCGGCTCATCAACCGCAGAATCCAGCACTTGAAGGCCGACTTGGAGAAGGTGCGCAGCCAGCGAGCTCTTCACAGGGAGCGGCGCAGGTCGCAGGATATTCCGGTGGCGGCGCTGGTGGGCTACACGAACGCCGGCAAGAGCACGCTGTTCAACGCCTTAACCACGGCAGGGGTCATGGAGTCCAGCGCGCTCTTTGCCACTCTGGACCCGGTAACGAGGCGAGTCCGCCTTCCCAGCGGTCAGAACGTCCTCATGTCCGATACCGTGGGCTTCATACACAAGCTGCCGCCCACGGTGGTCGCCGCGTTCCATGCAACGCTGGAGGAGCTGCACGATGCGGATATCCTGCTGCACGTTGTTGATATGACGCATAAGAACAGGAGCCAGCACATAGGGGTAGTGGAGGAGATCCTGAAAGACCTTGGCTTGGGAGAAAAGCCAGGGTTGCTGGTGTTCAACAAGTTGGACCTTTTGCCGGACGATTCGGAGTTGCTGAACAATGAAGGCGACGACGGGGAAGGGACAATGGTTTCCGCGGTAACCCGGCAGGGGCTGGACGAATTGCTGGCGCGCGTCGATCATCTTTTGACTCAGGTAATGGTAATGCCTGTGGGATAGGGGTTGGGGGGAGAAGGGCTTGGCTCTAGGTTGCAAAACGTTCGCCCTATACTAGTTATGTAAAGTAGAGAAAGGGGCATTTACTTACTTTACATAATGTAGAGCCCACTACATTTTGCTATAGAGGGCTCTGGATGGCTCGCGAGAACTTATTCCCCTGTAACACAACGCCCTGACAGCGTTTGAAAGGAACTTCCATGTGTTGTAAGACCCCCCGACCTCTTACAAGCCCCTTAAAGGTGCCCTAGCTTCGCTGATTCTGCCGAGGAAACTTCTGAGCATTATCTGGGCCAAAGCATCGACTACTTTCAAGGCTTGTAACTGCCTTCTAACCACCTTACGAACCGGCCTATATGCGCTCTGTGGTTACGCTTAGTCGAATCGGCCTTATCAGATTCGTCCATCTCCTGCATGAACTGCTCAAATGCCTCTCGTACCGCCTGCGCTAAATCTCCCATTTACGTTTCCTCTTTGTCCTCTCGCTGAAAACCCTTTTTATGTAGCAACTCTTGAACCTGCTCAACGGTTCAACTCTCCGGGAAGCTGTATGCTTCAGCGTTAACCCATGTAACGCCTTCCTTGTCCCATTGAGACTCTATCACTAACGTCCACTTAATCTGCTTACTCACTTTGGCATCCTCTCTATCTGGTAAACATTGTTTTTGCAACAAGCAATACCGTATGATGTGCCCGCCTATAGGCACTAGGAGGCGGCGACGGGACTCGAACCCGCATCTCCCGACTTGGCCGGCCAGGGTGCATGTTCCTGTTCTGCTACGCCGCCTCCTAGATACGCTACCATGACAACCGCCAGCCACATAGAAGGAAGTGGTACATTTTTTGTGTAATTCAGTTCTTGTGTAATTCAGTTTCTTTGTGCAATTAAAGAGAAGGAAGATTCTTGGAGTAATTGCCATTGGTTAAGTGTACGGATTGTGGATATCTGGCCTGGCACTCGCCACTTAAAGGCGAGTTTAGTGAGATAGCAGCCTGGTATAGAGAATCCAGCCGTCTAATGCTGAACGTAGGAAGGGTTGGTTGCTTCAGAGGAATGGCTGATCTTCTTGCAGAGGGCTACGAAGAAGCTAATGGAGCATTAGACATAGATGATTCAGAACTCGCCGAATCCCTTTTTAGAGATGCAGTGAGCAGGGTCATAGACAAAGAGAGAAACTGTGATGGTTTTTATTCCTTTTCTCAGGGGCACTCACCGAAGGAGCACCTATCGATCCAACGAGACCAAGAGTGGCAGCTGCGTATGGCCAAAGAGCAGCAAGAATGGCAGGGGCGCATACAGCGCAAAATGATGATTTGGGGCATCATCGCTTCGGTCATAGTTACCGCGATAGCAACGCTGTCCGCTCCATTCTTGGCAAGTCTTTTCTCCGACTAGAACTGCTGCCTCGCTTTGGTAGAGGATACTGCAAAATAAAGCGAAATTACGCCCCTTTCCTACTGATTGGGCTCCCTACTACCCAAAAGACCCTTAGACACCGAGTTTTGCGGTCTCTAGGCGGCAAGAATTGCGCAAAAAGAGGCCTTGGATAACACAAGCCCCCTACACCTACTGTGTAGAGGGCTCTGGATGGCTTGCGAGGCTGTTTGGCCCGACCTACACGTTCAGGCGGCTTTCCTTCTCTAACTCCTGTAGTGGGCAATCAACTCGCCCACACCTATTGCGATCAGAGCTGCGCCTACTAGGAACAGGATCAGAGCCAGCCAGTTGAAAAGCGGGTCAGATAGTCTCAAGTACTTCACTAAAAGCGGCTGATCCTTTGCGGGTTCCCAGCTATCGTTGGGAACAGGTGGATCAGGAATGCTCTCATCTTTCGGGATAAGGTGCTGGTACCGAGTCCGAAACTGGCCGTCTGACTGAGTACCCTTACGTGCGCGGCAGGAGTGGCATAGTAGCTGCAGGTGGGCTATCTCACCCTCAATAGCATAGGGTGCTCGCCACTTGGAGTCTATTACCAAGAAATCGAGGGGTCGGGAATGGCCGCAATAGGCGCATCTGCCTTGCTGGGCTCTGTAAAGTCGAGCCTTAGCGTCTCCGTCTTTCATGGAAAAAGCCTATCAAAGAAGGCTAGGAGTGGTCTACCACCAGGGAGACCCCTAGACACCAAGTCTTGCGGTCTCTAGGCGGTAAGAATTGCACAAAAGAGCCCCCTACACTTAATGTAGAGGGCTCTGTGTGGCTTGCGAGACGTTCTGTACCTGAAAGGTACCCTACTAGCTGCGCTGGTCTATCGGCACGTACTCTACGTCCATCGGGCCGGTGTACTCCATCAGCGGGCGTATCAGCATGTTGTTGGCGGACTGCTCCACCACGTTCAACGTCCAACCGGGGATCCGCCCCAGGGTAAAGATGGGAACGAAGATGTCCTCAGGGATGCCCAGCAAGTAGTATATCGAACCGGCAAAGAAGTCGACGTTTACGTAGATGCCCCTGGACTGATACGGCTTCATCGCTTCCTGGATGTTCTGGAGTATCTGGAACCAGTGAGGTTCGCCCCTGTCCACGCCAAGGGTCTGAGAACGCGCCGCCAGATGCCTTGCCCTTGGGTCCTCTGCCTTGTAGACCCTGTGGCCGAAGCCCATGATGCGGCCGCGGTTATCGAGAATGTTTCGCACGTAGGCCGCGGCGTTCTCCGGAGAACCCACTTCCTCGGCCATCTTCTGCACCGCTTCGGCGGCTCCGCCGTGCAGCGGCCCCTTGAGGGTGCCTATGCCGGTTACCACCGCTGAGTGAAGGTCGCTCACCGTGGAAGCCGTGACGCGGGCGGCAAACGCCGATGCGTTCGCGCCGTGTTCCGCGTGCAGGATGAAGTCCACGTCCAGGATCCTGGCCTCATCTTCGGTCGGCACCTTGTCAAACAGCATGTAGAGGAAGTTGCCTGCGTGGTTCAGATCGGGATTTGGCGCCACAAGCGGCTTCCCGTTTCTAATCCTGTCGTGGGCGGCCACTATGGTCGTGGCCTTTGCCGTAAGGCGCAGACCTTTGCGAATGGTGGCTTCGGCGGAAAGGTCCTCTACTTCGTCGTCGAATGCAGCCAGGGCGGATACTGCCGTTCTCAGCACGTCCATGGGGTGTGCCGCCTTGACCTTGTCTATGATCTCTACGACTTCGCTGGGGATCTCTCTTTCGGCTCGAAGCCCTTGGTCGAAGCCGTCCAGCTCTGCCTGCGTGGGGAGTTTCCCGTACAGAAGAAGGTATATCACCTCTTCAAAGGTGGACTTTTCCGCAAGGTCGTGGATGTTGTAGCCCCTGTACAGGAGCTTGCCTACTTGCCCGTCTATGAAACAGGACTCCGTCCTATCAAGATAGACTCCTGAAAGGCCTCTGTGTATTTCAATTCCTGAACTCGTCATTCTGCCTCCTGTCTGGTTGTTACAGCCACAAAGAAACTCGGTGAGGCAAACTGCCTACCGAGCCTTATGATTACCCTATTTTGCCGCCCTTCAGAACTCCTAAGCAACTGAGAAGAGCGGCGCTTATGAACTTAGATTGGTTGTGGTGATAGCCCACCGTCGGGTTTCCCTCTCTGTATTGCAGACCAAATTCCAAAGCGAACATTGCGGTGTTCCATGCACAATCATGCTATCAACGACCTATAGGGCTGTCAATGTTGCCCATTGTGGCGTTGACTAGAGCCCTATGGCGGGAAACGACGGCTACGCCCTCTGCATGTCTGTCCCTGCTTTTGCCTGTGCTAGAATGAAGGTGTTCCCAGCACAAAGGCTCCACTATGAGACTTCATCATCGCATAGCCGTTTACGGCGGTCTGTTTGTCATCATCTTGACGCTTGCCACCTTTGACGTGGCCGATAGGTTGTGGTCCAACCGCCTGCCGTTCGGCGTCCCTGCCGAGCTTGCCGGGGTTTGGGAGGTATACCGGATACTGGACGAAGATTACGTGGGTGTTGCGGAGCTTGATCAGAACATGCTGACCAACGGCGCTATCGAAGGAATGTTGGATATTCTCTCCGCCGGCGGGGCAATCAGCCAGCACTCCCAAACGTCGCTGGGTCAAAGCGGTTTCGAAGCTGTTCAGCAGGCCTGGCAGGATATTTCGGATAACTTGGACGGCGATGATGAACTCACTATTGAGATACTGGAAGAAGCGGCCATAAGGGGCATGCTGAATGCCCTGGGCGATCCCAACACCTCCTATCTGTCGCCTGAGGGGTACAAGCAGGTGGTGGAGAGCTATGAGTCGGACTTTGAAGGCATAGGCGCCTGGGTAAGGGAACAGGATGGCCGCATCACGGTGCAGGCGGTGATGGAAGGCACTCCGGCGGAGGACGCCGGCCTCCTTTCCGGCGCCGTGCTGGTGGAGGTGGATGGCACACCTATAGACGGATTCAGCGTAGACGAGGCGGTGGCTTTAATCAGAGGGCCCAGAGGTTCGGCTGTTGATCTGCTGGTGCTCCACCCTGAAGAAGAGACCCCGGAGAGGATAACCATCACCCGCGCCTCAATCAGAACGCCTTCCGCCGGCTGGCGGCCGTTGAACGAGGAGATAGCTTACCTGTGGATAGATAGGTTCCGTGACGAAACGGACCAAGAGGTGGAGGAAGCGGTTGTGGAAATAGTGCGTGAGGGGTACTCCGGGCTGGTCCTGGACGTTAGAGGCAACCTGGGCGGCATACTTTCCACCACCGTCTCAATTGCCAGCCTGTTTCTGGAAGAGGGCCTGGTGCTCTACCAGGTGGACGCGCAAGGGGTGCGGACCGATATGGAGGTCAGCGGAGGTGGTATAGCTACAGAGATGCCGCTCGTCGTGTTGGTCGACGGGGTAAGCGCCAGCTCCAGCGAAGTGCTGGCCGGCGCGCTTCAAGACCACGGACGGGCCGTGGTAATCGGCACGCAGACCTTCGGCAAGGGAAGCGTGAACGAACTCAAGGAGTTGGGCAGCGGTTCGGCCCTGTACGTTACGGCGGCGCTGTGGTACACGCCTAACGGACGCTTGATTGAGGGAGAGGGGCTGCAACCCGACATCACGTCTAGCGCGGAACGCTGGGTCACTTTTGATTCGGCCATTGCCGAACAGTTGGGGTCGTCCAGTGAGATAGTAACCGTTACACAGCGTGGCAACGGACTGTTCGAGGTGCTGGTGGACAGGCCCATCCTGGCAGCCTTGGAGCAGCTTCAGCCCTCATCTACCCCGCCATTGACCATAGGTTGATTCTGACGATGGGAAAGAACGGATACAGAGTCATCACCGTGAACCGCAAGGCCTTTCATGACTACGATGTCTTGGAGACGGTTGAAGCGGGCCTGGTACTCACCGGCACTGAGATCAAGTCGGTTCGCGCCGGACGCGTCAACCTGCGAGACGCCTATGCCCGCCAGGAGAAAGGCGAGATGTGGCTGTTCAACTCGCATATCGCTCACTACGTAAAGGGCGGCATCTACAACCACGAGCCTTCACGGCCTCGCAAACTGCTGCTCCATCGCAATCAGATCGATCACCTTGCGTTGGAGCTTGGCCAGAAGAGACTCACCATTGTCCCCTTGCGTCTTTATATCAAAGACCACAAGGCCAAGATGGAGCTTGGACTGGCGCGGGGGCGGCGTCAATACGATAAGCGCAAGGCCATAGCCCGCCGTGACGCGGAACGAGAGATGGAGCGCTATGCCAAGACCGGCCTGGGTTCGTCGTAGCTTGTCGGTTCTTGATATAATGAAGCTACAGAAATGGGGACGCGTGGTTTCGACAGGGGGTGGTTCTGCGGGACTGCAGGCCGAGGCGCCGTCACACCTCGTTAAAAGGCGGCAAAAAAAGTAACTGGCAAGAAACAGTTAGCACTGGCTGCCTAAGGCGGCTACGTCTACCATAACCTGCTCCCCAAGGGTTACGGATAGGCGACACATTATTGGGGACGCAGTCACTCCGACACCGATAGGACTGGCCCAAGACAATCGGCTGGCTCACTTGCTTTGTTGTCGGTGTCTGAATCAAGTGAGTGAGACATCTAACACCGAATAAGCCTGTAGTACGTTCCAGTAGAGCGTCTTCTGGACAGGGGGTTCGACTCCCCCTCGTCTCCACCAGGAATAGAGAAGGGCCTCCCCTACTGCCGGGGAGGCCCTTTCAATGAACAAGGCCCCCTACCCTTCCCCACTCAATGACAGGCGCGGCCTATGCTTTCGCTTTTGCCGCTCTTGACTTCTTGGATGAGGCCTTTGTCTTGCCGTTGGTCTCCGTTGCGGCAGGGATCTCCGCTTTCGCCGAGGCTATGCTTGCCCTCAACGCTTCCATCAGGTCGGTGACCTTGCCCTTGGAAACGGAAGGAGCCGCCGTAACCACTTCCTGAGAGGTCAGCTTGCCTTCTATGACCTTTTCCAGCGCCAGGCGGTACTGGTCCTCGTGCTCGGAAGGTTCGTAGTCGGCGGACAACTGGTCTATGAGCATCATGGCCATGGCCATTTCCTGTTCAGTGATGGCGGTTTGCTCTTCCGGCAGGTCCAGCTCTTTGGTGCCGCGTATCTCATCGGGATAGTGCATGGTGTGCATGGCTATGGCGTGTTCGTATGGCCGCAGCGTGCAGATGTGCTCTTTGTTGCGAAGCGACACCTTGGCAATGGCGGCGCGCTTGGAGGTTTCCAAGGCTTGCTTCAGCAGATAGAACGGCTTTATGCCTACGCCTTCAGGCTCCAGCATGTACGTACGGTCGAAGTTGATTGGGTCGACCTTGGATAGGTCAACGAACTTGACGATATCTATGCTTCGTATGGAAGCGACAGGCAGATTCTCAAAGTCCTTCTCTTCCATGACAACGTACTCATCCTTGGCGTACTCGTAGGCGCGCACAATCTCGGACTGCTCTACCTCGGTCTCGTGATGGGGGCAGTACCGCTTGTTGCGCAGCCTGGTGTGGCATTCGCCGTGCATGGTGACAAAGGAGATGTCCTTGCTTTCCGTGGCGGTGTAAAGCTTGATGGGAATAGCCACCATCCCAAAGCCTACCGCACCCTTCCAAATCGCTCGTCTTGCCATCTATGCCTCCAATCTCCCCGGGCATACCGTACTTGTTGAATGATAGCCGTGTCGGGTTCGGTGAGTCAAATGGGCCGTGGCTTCCTCTGCACAGGAGGGACGTACATACTGAGCAATCACCCCCGCACTCGTCATTGCGACCCCATCGTGTAGGGGCGGTTCGCGAACCGCCCCAATCCCCCCATCCAACCCCCAACCGTCATTCCCGAGTAGTCGGGAACCCAGGGTGGCTGGGAGCTGTCATTCTGAGAAGCGCAGCGACGAAGAATCCAAGGCCGTACGTCTCGGACACAGGTGGTGCGCCCACTCACTCCCCACCATGTAGAGGCGGTTCGCGAACCGCCCAATCCCCCTCATCCAACCCCCCTCCCGTCTTGCCCGCGTAGGCGGGCATCCAGGCGTGGCGGGGGAGGTCGCCCGCCCTACCCCCGCCCTCCTGCCACCTCCTCCTTCCCCACACCCCCTGGTGCCTGCTACCCTCAACCCATGGACTCGCAGAAAAGCGCCCAACAACCCCTGCACCGTCGGCGTGGTGCCCCCTATGGCAGCCAAAACGACCGCCTCCATACCCTCAACTTTGCCCCGGAATCTGATTCGTTTCTCACCTCCGCCAAAATTTGGTTCGCATTTAGCCTTGTACTTAACATAACGTTGGAAACGAATCCCCTTCTCAGGCACAACGAAACTCCACCATCAAACGCCATTTCACGCCAAAAACCCCTTTTCGACGCAAAAAACGCCACTTTTGTCCACTTTTGTCAAGTAGCCAACCATCACCCGTACCACCCCTACCCCACCCTCTCCCAGATGGAGAGGTGAACGTAGTAAACTCTAGCTTGGCGAATATGCACGGACAGGTTGTTCAATGGGAATAGAGGCTCTCACCATCACCAGCGACGGACGCACCGTCATTCCTTCCACTGAGGAGGAGTGGCGGGACTGGGTCAGCGCGTCGGCTACTTGGGAGTACATGATGAAAGACCCGCTGCTGGACTGGCTTGCCCTCTACGGCGAGGCGAACGGGTTCCAGCGTGACGATGCCCTACCCTCCTATGACCCCAGAACCGATTTCTCCACGTTCATCATGGAAAAAGGCAGGCGGTTTGAGGATGCGGTCGTTGAATATCTGAGCGGGCTGCTGCCCATAGTGACCATCAGCGACGGGCCTGCCGAAGTCCGCGATCTGTCAAAGGCGGAAGAGACGTTTTACGCCATGCAGAACGGGGCGCCCGCTATCTACCAAGGCGTCCTGCGAGACGCTGAGTCGCGCACCTACGGAGCGCCGGATCTGCTAGTGCGGAGCGACGAGCTTCAGCGGCTATTTCCCAGTGTGCTGAGCGAGGAAGAGGCCTCAGATTCTGCGCCGGGCCTGGGTTTCTGGCCGTGGCATTATCGAGTCGTGGATATAAAATTCACCACCATTGATCTATTAGCCGGCGGCGAGGTTTCCGGCAGCGGCTCCAAGCTGGCATACAGAGCCCAGCTGTTCATATACAACCGCGCCCTGGGCCGTCTGCAGGGGTATACACCGTCGCATTCGTATCTCTTGGGCCGGGGATGGAAGCAGAGAAAAGAGCGCGGGGAGAGCTTCATGGAGCGGCTTGGCCCCGTGGCGCACTACGGCCGAACTCGTTCCGGCTCCACGGAGGAGCTGACCAGTGAAGCCTGCGAATGGCTGCGCCGCGTCAGGAGCCAGGGTTCCGGCTGGAAAGTCCTGCCTTTCCCCGATGTGCCTGAACTCTGGCCCAATATGGGAAGCACCCGGGATGCTCCCTGGCATAGCGCCAAGGGACGCATCGCGGAGGAGCTTGGCGAGCTGACGTCGCTCTGGCAAGTGGGCTTGAAGAATCGGCAAGCGGGTCACGAGGCCGGAGTCTACGACTGGCGAGATGCCTCATGCACTACAGATTCGCTGGAGTTCTCCACAGGCACACGGCAGCCTGTGCTTCAAGCCATCTTGGAGATCAATAGGTCAACCGACGGTCCCAACGTCCGGCCGTTCCGCTTGCAGAACGGCGACCCCGTGTGGCGGGACTCCGCGCTTGAGTTCTACGTGGACTTTGAGACGGTGAGCGACTTGGATGACGACTTCTCCAAGCTTCCATCGAAGGGGGGCCAGCCGTTGATTTTCATGATCGGCTGCGGGCACTTGGAAAACGGAAGCTGGGAATACAAGTGCTTCACCGTCAAAGAGCTGACCGAGCCGTCGGAGGCGGAGATTATAGACGCCTGGCACGCTCACATGGCTGAGGTCAGCCGGAGGTTGGGAGATCCTGACAAGGAGCCTCTGGTCATCCACTGGTCTCATGCCGAGACCAGCACCATGGAGACATCGTACAACTCTGCTGTGAAGCGACATCCCGGTAACTCCTGGCCAAAGCTCCGCTGGTTCGATTTTCTGTCTAACGTGATGAGGGTTGAACCCGTAGTAGTCCGCGGCGCTATGAACTTCGGACTGAAGAGCGTGGCGCGAGCCATGAAATCGCACGGCTACATCAAAACGATTTGGCAAGACGGTCCAACGGACGGCTTAGGCGCAATGGTTGGGGCTTGGTGGTCGGCTGGCGAAGCCCGACGCCTGAGCGTGGATATGGCGCAGGTGGACCTCATGCGCGGAATCGAGCGTTATAATGAGGTGGATTGCAGGGTGATGATGGAGATCGTGGCGTATTTGAGGGCCAATCACTGAGTCTCAGCTATGACATCGAACAAGGTCTTAGTCGGCACGTCAGGCTACAACTACCCGGAATGGAAGGGCAGCTTCTACCCTTCTGACCTGCCCGTCTCAAAGATGCTCTCTTTCTATGCCGGGCACTTCCCTACCGTGGAGATCAACTACACGTTCTACAGGTTTCCCAATGAAAAAACGCTTACCGGCTGGGCGGAAAACACGCCTCCCAACTTCAGGTTCACTCTGAAAGCGCCCCGCCGCATCACGCATGAAGCGAGACTGAGCAACTGCCGGGAGCTTGTGGAGGGTTTCTGCAGCCGGGCGCAGGCTCTTGGTTCCAAGCTGGGCGTTCTGCTTTTTCAACTCCCGCCGTCGTTCAAGCTGAACCTGGACTTGTTGGACGGCTTCTTGAAATGGATACCCCGCGGCACAAGAGCGGCGTTTGAGTTTCGCAACGCCTCCTGGCTCACCGACGAGGTGTACGCCCGCCTTGAGGAGAAGGATATTGCGCTGTGCATCGCCGACAGCGAGAAGTCAACAACGCCCGTTGTCGCTACCGCCGGCTACGGCTACTTCCGCCTCCGCGACGAGGGGTACGGGCCGGAAGACATACGCGCTTGGTCGGACAAGATCAAGGAGCACGATGGCGTATGGGGCGATGTCTTCGTTTACTTCAAGCATGAGGAAGAGGGTAAGGGGCCGGAGTTTGCCAAGGTGCTCATGGACACCCTGGGTATAGCCGGTTAGCCGCCGATGCTCAGAGAATACGAAAAGAAGCGAGACTTCACGCGCACCCGCGAGCCGGGGCCCGGAACGGCCAAGCGCGGCAAGGGCAGCTTGCGGTTCGTGATTCAGAAGCATGCCGCCAGCCGCCTTCACTACGACTTCCGATTGGAGCTGGACGGCGTCCTGAAATCGTGGGCTGTTCCCAAGGGCCCTTCGTTGAACCCGCAGGACAAGAGGCTTGCCGCTTTTGTGGAGGACCACCCCTTGGACTACGGGACGTTCGAGGGCGTGATAGGCCATGGCAACTACGGCGCGGGACAGGTCATCGTCTGGGACGCAGGCTACTACTCGCCGGACGAGGGAGGCCTCTCTTTCGGCAACCGGGAGGAGGCCGAAGAGCGGATGCGGCGCGACCTGGAAAAGGGGAAGCTCTCCTTCACTCTGCGCGGCAAGAAGCTCAAGGGTTCGTGGACGCTGGTAAGGACTACCCGCAGCCCCAAAGACTGGCTCCTCATCAAGCACAAAGACCGCTACGTGGACACCGAACGGGACGTCCTGGAGGAGGACAGGTCGGTTCAGTCAGGTCTCACCTTGGAAGACCTGAAGAGCGGTCGTCTGCCCGACCCGTCCAAACTGGAGACCGATTGGCTTTCAGAGATGGAGCGCATAGCGTCCACAGGCACGGAGGCTGCCTATCCAAAACGTCTGAAGCCTATGATGGCCGGCATCGGAGACAGCGCCTTTTCACATCCGGACTGGCTGTTTGAACCCAAGCTGGATGGATACCGCGTGATGGCCTTTCTCCAAGGGGGAGAGGTTACTTTGCTCAGCCGGAACGGCTTGGACCTCACCAGCCGTCTGCCTGAAGTAGTATCCGACCTCAAGGCGCAAGAATACGATGAGATGGTGCTGGACGGCGAAGTGGCCGCGCTCAATGAAGATGGACTGCCCGACTTTGGCCTCATACAGCATGTGATGGGGTTCGATAAAGGCGCTGTAGACCGTCCCATAGGCAGCGCCAACATGGTCTATTATCCCTTCGACTTGCTTTACCTGGACGGCGTTGACCTTAGGAAAGTGCCGTTGATAGACAGAAAGAAGCTGATCAGCCACGCTATAGTGCCCTCTGAGCACACCAGCTTGGTGGAATACGTTGAGGGTGACGGAGCATCCTTCTATCGCGCCGCCGTCGGGCTTGGGCTGGAGGGAATCATCGCCAAACGACGCTCCAGCACCTACGAGCCGGGAAAACGGAGCAACGCCTGGCTCAAGATCAAGCACGTAAAATCGCAAGAGCTGGTCGTTGGAGGATACACGCGGGGCGCCGGGGCCCGATCCACGACCTTTGGCGCTTTGCTCGTGGGCTATTATGAAGGCAAGGAACTACGCTATGCAGGCCGGGTGGGCACAGGCTACGACAACGCCATGCTGGAAAGGCTCCACTCTCAACTGGTGGAGTTGGAAGCGGAGCAGTCGCCCTTTGCCTGGGCGGAGGAGTTGAGCGGCGCGGAGAACTGCTGGGTGCGACCTGAGCTGGTGGCCCAGGTAAAGTTCGCCAACTGGACAGACGATGGCCGCCTCAGAGCGCCGGTATTTCACGGCCTGCGTCTTGACGTTGACCCCAAGAGCGTTACCCGTGAAGCCGAGGAGGCCGTAGTCGTTGTGCCGGAGGCGGCGCGGCCGGTCCAGCCACAGAGACCAGAAGCAACCGACGCCTCGCAACTGTTGGAGCGCTTGTCGGGCAACGAGGACGCCATCAGGCTGGACGTGGAGGGTTATCGCATAAGCTTGACCAACCTGAACAAGGTGCTCTGGCCGGAGGGCAAAGGGACACCGGCCAAGACTAAGAGGGATATGATCCGCTACTACCTGAGCGTGGGCCACGTTCTTCTGCCCCACTTGAAAGACCGGCCCATGACGCTGACCAGGTATCCCAATGGCATAGACGGGGGGAGCTTCTATCAGAAGCATGCGGAGCATGCCCCTGATTTCGTGGAGAAGCTGCCCATCTTCTCGTCCCACAACGAGGGAGACGGCGAATACCTGATGGTGGACAACCTCCCTACCCTGGTCTGGCTGGCGCAACTGGCCAACATAGAGTTCCATCCCTGGCTGTCTCGCGTGGTCTTGGAACCGGACGCCGCCAACCTGGGGACGTCCTTTACCGGCAGCCGAGAAGCGCTTGAAGAGAGCCGTCCTGAACTATCCGGACTTTGTAGCCTTTGATCTCGACCCCTATATCTACTCTGGTGGAGAGCAGACAGGAGACGAGCCGCAGCTGAACAGACGCGCTTTCAAGAAAGTGGTGGAGGTGGCGCTGTCGCTGAAGGAGATCTTGGACCAGCTCTCGCTCTCGTCATATGTGAAGACATCCGTTAAGACCGGGCTTCACATATATGTGCCTGTGCTGCGGCAATACAACTACAGAACAACCCCGCAAGACCTGTGAACTGATAGGACGGTTTCTCCTGCGGCAATTGCCCAGGGACGTCACTATGGAGTGGTCGGTAGACAAGAGGACGGGGAAGATATTCTTGGACCACAACCAGAACACGCGCGGCAAGAACATGGCATCAATCTACTCGGTGCGCCCTGCCCCCGGCGCTCCCGTATCCACGCCGGTGCGCTGGGAAGAGCTGAGCGAGATTTACCCGACTGACTTCACCATAGACACGGTGCCGGAGAGGATAGAGAAGATGGGCGACCTTTGGGCGGATATCCTTCAGGCCAAGCACGACCTGAGGAGGCTGCTTGAGTCGGATCAGCAATGATTTCTGCCGGTGCTCAGTACTTGGATACGTTTATCTCCGTCAACTTGCCGGTTACCAGGAAGATAACCCTTCGGCAACGTTGGTAGCCCTATCGGCTATGCGCTCCAGGTCGTGGGCCACCCACAAGAGGTGCGTGGCTCTCTGCACCGTCTTGGGGTCTTGGAGCATGAACATCAGCAGTTCCCGGTATACCTTTCGTACAGGGCGTCCACCTCGTCGTCGTCGTTGCAGACCCGCAACGCCGCCTCTGCATCCCGGTGTACCAGGGAGTCCAAGCTGCGCCGCAGCATATCCATGGACTTCTCCGCCATGCGCGGGATATCTATCAAAGGCTTCAGGGGAGGTTCGCTGCCCATCATCATGCTGATCTTGCCAATGCCTTCGGCGTAGTCGCCCATCCGCTCCAGCTCTACGGCTATATGCAGCACGGCGATCAGTATGCGTAGGTCGCCGGCCATCGGCTGCTGCATGGCTATCAGTTCCACGCACTCCTCTTCTATGGCAAACCTCTTCTGGTCTATCAGATCGTCGTCAAGGACAACTTGTCGGGATAGTTCAAGGTCACGGTGTTTCAGAGCATCTATAGACCTGGCTATTGCCTTTTCCACCATGCTGCCCAGTGTTAGCAAGTCGTCTTGAAGCGCCGCTAACGACCTATCGAAATCTCCTCTAGGCAATTCAGTCTCCTTCCGCTAG
>CBDCQF010000008.1:0-88011 GCA_965220545.1 Dehalococcoidia bacterium | reverse complement strand
CCGTCTATGAGCACGTGCACAAAGTCTGGCGTCAGATAGTTCAGAATGCGCTGGTAATGGGTAACCAGCAGTATGGCGTGGTCGGAGCGGCGGAAGCCGTTGATCCCGGCCGCCACCTCTCGCAGCGCGTCGATGTCCAGGCCGGAATCCGTCTCGTCCAGGATGGCAAGCCGTGGTTCTAGCACCGCCATTTGGAATATCTCCATGCGCTTCTTTTCGCCGCCGGAGAACCCCTGGTTGACGTTGCGCTGCACAAACGCCGCGTCCATCTCCAAGCTGGTCAGCTTTTCCCTGAGTAGGCGGTTGAACTTGATGGGGTCAAGTTCCTCTTCGCCCCGGCTCTTGCGCAATGAGTTGTAGGCGGACCGGAGAAACTGGTCAAAGCGGACGCCCGGAATCTCCACGGGGTGCTGAAAAGACAGGAAGATACCGGCTCTGGCGCGGAACTCGGGCAGCATCTCCAGGAGCGGCTCCCCGTCCAGGGCCGCCTCACCGGAAAAAACCTTATACCCGGTATGACCTGCGAGCACGTTGGCCAGGGTGCTCTTTCCGGAGCCGTTGGGCCCCATTATGGCGTGTACTTCACCTTCTTTGACGGTGAGGCTGATCCCTTTCAGGATCTCCACGTCTCCCACGCCGGCGTGGAGGTCTTTGATTTCAAGTAGTGACATCTATCCCACGGTTCCTTCTAGGTTCGCCTCTAGCAGCCTGGTTGCTTCTACGGCGAACTCAAAGGGAAGCTGCTTGAACACCTCTTTGCAGAATCCGTTGATGATCATGCCGTGGGCGTCTTCTATCGAGATGCCGCGCTGGTTGCAGTAGAAAAGCTGCTCTTCACTGACCCGCGACGTGAAGGCTTCGTGCTCCAGGTGCGACGAGTTGTTCCGCACCTCCACGTAGGGAGTGGTGTGGGCGCCGCACTGGTCGCCAATGAGCAGCGAATCGCACTGGGTGAAGTTCCAGGAATTGTCGGCGGAGGGCATGACCCGCACCAGGCCGCGGTAGGTGTTCTGTCCCTCGCCGGCGGAGATGCCCTTTGCAATGACGGTGCTGCGAGTGTTCTTGCCCATGTGGATCATCTTTGTGCCCGTGTCGGCCTGCTGGCGACCCTTGGCCAGCGCCACCGAGAAGAACTCGCCGATGGAGTTGTCGCCCTGTAGGAGCACGCCGGGATACTTCCAGGTGATCGCCGAGCCGGTTTCCACCTGCGTCCACGATATCTTGGAGTTCTTGCCCAGGCACTTGCCCCGCTTGGTAACGAAATTGTAGATGCCGCCCACCCCGTTTTCGTCCCCGGGGTACCAGTTCTGGATGGTCGAATACTTGATCTCGGCGTTATCCAGGGTGACCAGCTCTACCACGGCGGCGTGAAGCTGGTTCTCGTCGCGCATGGGGGCGCTGCAACCCTCCAGATAACTGACGTAGCTGCCTTCATCCGCAATGATCAGGGTGCGCTCGAACTGCCCGGTGTTCTCCGCGTTGATGCGGAAATAGGTGGTCAGCTCCATGGGGCAGCGCACGCCCTTGGGTATGTAGCAGAAAGAACCGTCCGAGAAGACCGCGGAGTTCAGCGTCGCGTAGAAGTTGTCGGTGTACGGCACCACCGAGCCCAAGTACTTTCGCACCAGCTCCGGGTAGTCCCGTATCGCTTCCGACATTGAGCAGAAGATGATCCCCTGCTTGGCAAGCGTCTCTTTGAAGGTGGTGGCAATGGAAACGCTGTCGAAGATGGCGTCCACGGCGACGCCGGCAAGCCGCTTCTGCTCCTCCAGGGGTATGCCCAGCTTCTCATAGGTCTTGAGGATCTCCGGGTCCACCTCGTCCAGGCTTTCGTAGGCCGGTGTCTCTTTGGGCGCCGAATAGTAGGAGATGGCCTGGAAATCTATGGGCGGGTAGTGAACGTTGGCCCACGTCGGTATCTGCTCCCTTTCCAACAGCGTCATGAAGTGGTGGAAGGCCTTCATGCGCCATTCCAGCATGAACTCCGGTTCGTTCTTCTTGGCGGATATCCAGCGTATCGTATCTTCGGTCAGGCCGGGAGGCGCCGACTCCTGTTCGACTTCGGTGACCCAGCCGTACTTGTAGTCCTGCGCCGCAACGTCCTTGACGACTTTGTTCGTCTCTACGGCGGCATTGTCTGTTGTGGTCATTGATTTACCTCGGCCGTTTCATCCGGCTCCGAGCTGCTAATCTAAACTCGAATTGTTGACCTATAAGGTCAACAAACTATACTAGCACCTGAGCTTTAATTGGGCAAACTATATCACATGCCCCGTCGCCCAAAATCATCTACTCTCCCAGTATCTGCAGTATGACCTCTCGCGGACTTGGTCCGTCAAGCTCTACAAAGAACACGCTTTGCCAGCGGCCAAACTGCAACTCGCCGTCTACGATTGGAACGGTCTCGCTGGTGTTCATCAGGAGGTGCTGGCAATGGGCGTGGCCGTTGGCGCGTTCGTTCTCGGTCATATTGACGGTGCGTGTTTTGAAGTCGTTGTGACGGTATTCGTTGTCCCGGGGAGCGACCCTCTCCAATAACTCCTCCATGTCCTGTATGAGGAGCGGCTCATTCTCGGTTACCTTGATAGCAGCGGTGGTGTGTCTGGAATACACCACCACACAGCCGTTCTTTATAGCAGAAGAGGCGACGAAGGCGACGACTTGGGGGAGTGATGTCTATAAACTCGCGAGGCTTGGTGGTTTGCAGAAGCAACCGGTTGGTTACGGCCGGCATGGGGGTATCCTCCCACTATTGATGAATTTGCATCCTTACCTGGCCCTGGTCAAGAGGAAGGCCACCAGTTCACTGAGGTGGCGATGGTGGTCGGGAGACAGCTCCGCCGCGCCTATGGTCTCCATGGCTTGGCGTCCCAGCTCCTCCGTGAGCGATTCGGCGCGTTCCTTGGAGCCTGTCTTTTCAAGCATGTCCAGCACCTGTTGAACGTCGGCCTCATCGATGGACTCCTTGCCCAGAACGTCCTTGACGCCCCTGATCGTCGAGTCGTCACCGTGTTCAAGCGCGTGGACAACGGGGAACGACTTCTTCTTGCGCTGGATGTCGCTTCCCACGGCTTTGCCTGTGACGGAGGGGTCGCCCCAGACTCCCAGGATGTCGTCCCGTATCTGGAACAGGTTGCCCAGGCAACGCCCCGCTTTGGCCATCAACGACGCCATTTCGCGGTCGCCCGAGCCTAAGAAAGCGCCCACATCCAGGGCGCACGAGATAAGCGCGCCCGTCTTGCGTGAAATCATGTCCATGTATTCGTCGGTGGTTACGTCCAGCCGTTGCTCGAATGATATGTCAAGGTACTGGCCTTCGATCATTTCCAGGCTGCTTTGGGTGAGGCGAGATGAAGCGTAGAGGAGGCGTTCTCCGGGGACCTTCTGCGATTGGGATAGAGCCAGGAAAGCGAGGTTGAACATCACGCTGCCTGCATTGAGCCCTTTGGGCTCACCCCAGACAGCCCACACCGTAGGACGATGGTGCCGCTGCAAGTCCCTGTCCTCTATGTCGTCGTGGATTAGCGAGAAGTTGTGGACCATCTCTATGGCGGATGCGGCGGCCATGGCGGATTCCAAGGCGCCGCCGGCGGCCTGACAGGCCAGGAGGAGCAGCGCAGGGCGCAGCCGTTTTCCTTCGGCGTCATCCCTGGGATTGCCGTCTTTGTCGCACCAGCCCATGTGGTAGCGCAAAGAGGTGTACGGAGCGACGTTCTGCTGAGGGATCTCTTGCTGGAGAGCGCTCTCCACAAGGTCGCGGTATTCCGAGAGGACAGAGGGTAGGTCTACGGAGGAGGCCGGCTGCGAGCGGCCGGTTTCAGCCATCTTTCCCGTATTCGTCCAGAATAGCGGCGGCGTGGAGAATGCCTTTCAGAAAGTAGTCGATGCGTACGTTTTCGTTGGGGGCGTGTATCTTGTCGTCGGGGAAGGAAACACCGGACGACGCTACCGGCAGCCCCAGGCCCTCCGCCATGTAGTACATGGGGCCGCTTCCCGCAAGACCGGGCGTGAACAGCGGCTCTTTGCCGTACACGTCCCTGGCCGTCTCCGAAACCAGCCGCACAAACGGAGAGTCCATGTCGGTGCGGGATGGATTTACCCCGTCCCAGTAGTTGATGCCGATGTCTAAAAAGCCGTGGGCGTCCAGGTGCTTTCGCAGCTTGTCCAGGATGTCTTTGGGCCGCTGGTCTGGTACAAGCCTGAAGTCCAACTTGACTTTAGCGGTGGCCGGCAGCACCGTCTTGGTGCCCTCGCCGGTGTAGCCGGACTCTATGCCGCAGATCGTGCACGTTGGCTCGAACATATGGCGTTTACGGAAATCGATGCCTTCCGCATCGCAGAGGAAGCGGGAAACCTGGAGCTCCTCGCGCAGACTGTCTTCTTCCGGGGGCATTCCGGCTACGGCGGCCAGTTCCCTCTCGGTAGGCTGGCGCACCTGGTCGTAGAAGCCGGGGATGAGGATGCGCTCCTCCTCGTCCTTCAGTGTCGACAGAGCCCAGACCAAGCGCCACGCCGGGTTGGGCACCACGGTGGCCCAGGATGAGTGGGAGTCCCGGGAGGAGGAACGAACTTCAAGCTCTGTGTAGAGGATGCCCTTGAGTCCCAGGTATATCTGGGGGTTGCCCTCCCAGTTGACGCCGCCGCCTTCCCAAATGCAGGCGTCCGCCTTCAGAAGGTCGCGGTGCTTCTCCACGAAGGAACCGAAGCCGGGGCTGCCTATCTCCTCCGCGCCCTCTATGCAGAACTTGACGTGGCAGGGCAGCTCGCCGCGCACCGCCTTTATCGCCTTGACGGCGGCGATGCGCGCCGCCAGGTGTCCTTTGTCGTCGGATACGCCGCGGGCGAAGATACGGCCGTCGCGCTCCGTGGGCTCAAATGGCGGCGAGTCCCATAGCTCCAACGGCTCGGCTGGCTGGACGTCGTAGTGGTTGTAGAACAGCAACTGCTTGGAGGAGCGCCCGTTGTGTTCGGCGTAGACCACGGGGAAGCGCGGGTCTTCCGTGGGCATGATGCTGGCCTGGAAGCCCGCTTCTTGGAGCATACCGTTCACCAGCTCGGCGCACTCCTGCACGCCATCGTTCTGGGCGGCCACGCTGGGTTGGGCGCAGAGGCGCTTCAGGTCCTCCAGGTACTCCGGCAGGTGGTCTTCTATGTGCTTCTTGAGAACGGTGTCCATGGCGGCTCCTTGCTACGCGCCGATTATAGCAGATGGACGCCGTGCGTTCTCGTTGACAGTGGATTGCGGTGGGAAGATACTGTTGTTGCCAGGAAAAGGTAGAGCTTTACAAGACCTCTTCCCCCTTGATGGGGGAAGATTGAGATGGGGGTGACCCTAGTGAGTACTACATCCGTGTTGACGCGTGAAGACCTCAAGTCGGCAATAGAGCAAGCGCCAAGGGTGCGCTTGGCCAACATTCCAACCCCAATAGAGGAGCTCTCCAGGCTCAGCAATGCGCTGGGCGGCCCGCGTATCCTGGTCAAGAGGGACGACCTTACGGGGCTGGGCTTCGGAGGCAACAAGGTGCGCCACATGGAGTTCTGCATGGGAGACGCCCTGGCCAAAGGATGCGATACGTCCGTAAACGCCAATCTCTGGGTGTCGAACAACTCTAGGATCATTGGCGCGGCGTCCAAGAAAGTGGGCATGCGCTACATCTGCGTGGTTGTTGGAGGCAAGGACAGACCGGTGCAGGGGAACATGCTTCTGCTCGATTTGATGGGCACGGAGATGCACCTTACCCAGGATAGAGACATGGAGGAAGGTAAGCGGCTGGCCGAAGAGCTGGCGGACCAGGTGAAGCGCGATGGCGGCAAGCCCTATCTGCATACCGCGGAGCCAATGTCGCGCGGATCGGGCTCTATGGGCTATCTCAACGCTACCCTTGAGATCGCGGAGCAGTTGGATGAGATGGGCGTGGACGATGCCAAGGTCTACATTGTGACCGGGGCATCGCATGGAGGGCTGGCGCTGGGCGCAAAGGCCCTGGGTCTGCCTTGGAGCATCACCGGGGTGCAGGTTGCTCCGCCGGAGATTTACTGTGCCGACACCGTAGCCTGGGCCAACACCGCTGCGCAGGCGCTGGAGCTGCCCCTGCGCTTGGATTGGGATGACATTACCGATACCTCCGACTACATAGGGCCCGGCTACCCCGACCCCAGCCCGGAGTGCGCCGAAGCGATACGCTTGATGGCGGAGCTGGAAGGGATCATCCTTGAACCCGTGTATACGGGCAAGGCGCTGGCGGCGGTCATAGACCACGTGCGCAAGGGAGTGCTCACTTCCAAGGACACCGTGCTCTTCATGCACACCGGAGGACTGCCTGAGCTGTTCAGCTTTGCCGAAGACCTGAAGCGATAGCAGACCTCTACAAGTCCTCTTCCCCCTCGATGGGGGAAGATTGAGATGGGGGTGCCCCCCCGCATCGTAGGGGCGGTTCGTGAACCGCCCAGCTTGCAGGCTCTAGCCTTCCCCGGACCTGCTTTCCCTCAGCAGCGGCAAAATCAATATCAACGCCCCGGATACCACTGCCAGGATTACCACGCCAGAGGTGAGCGAATCCGTGAGGTCGCGGAGGAAGCCGAGCAGGAACGGCCCTCCGAACCCTCCGATCTCGGCGGCGGCGAAGAACAGCCCCGCCGCCGCGCCTATACGCTTCGCCCCTATACGAGGCGTTTCCATCAATATCAGGGTCTGTATGGGCATCATGGGGCCCCTCACCACGTTGGACGCTATCAGCGCAATGATGAGCGCCAGGCCCGTGGTGTAGGCCAGTCCCAGGGTGGCCACCACGGCCACTCCAAGCAGCAACGCCATGGTAAGGGCGCGGTAACCGTGCCTGGCCAGCGGCGGTATCACAAGCAGCCCGGAGATGCCAAGTGCAGTGCCCAAAGCGGTCCAGATACCGGCTTGGGTAATGGTCATGCCCCCTTCTTGCAGAAGAGTGGGCAGCCAGTTGCTCAGGCCGTGATTGAGAAGGAAGGTGGCACAGGCCATAACCAGTATGACCTGGACGTTTCGCAGACGGAGCAGCTCGTGGATCACGGTCAGGCTGGACTCCTTCTCGGAGGACGCTTGGCTGCTTTCCGAAGCGGGCAGGGGAGCGTCGCGGGAGAAGAGCCACCATGCCGCTATGATGACCAGCACGATCGCCCCATATACTAGAGATATGCCCCGCCAGCTTCCCGTAATGGGCACCACTACTCCGGCGGCGGTGGGCCAGGGCTATGGCCATACCGCCGATCGGCCCGGTGGTATAGATGCCGGCGGCCAGGTTGCGCTGGTTCCCCTGGAACCACAGCGAGACCACTTTGGGAGCGCCTATGGAGATTATGGGGCCTCCCACCCCGAACAGCGCCACCGCGAATAGCAGTGTATAGAAGTCCACGGCAAGGCCGCGCAGCACCAGCGACACCCAGATCATGACTACGCCGATGCCCAGCGACCTCCGCACGCCCAGGCGGTCTACGATAGCGCCCAGCGGCGAGGCGGTGAAGATGTAGACGAACTGCCACGCGCCAAGCACAAGCCCCATCTGGCTGAACGACATGTTCAGGTCTTTGAGGATTGGATCGACGAGGGGTGGGATGGTTGCTACGGTCACCCCAAATGAGGCGTAGAGGAGCCAGATCAAAAAGAGCATGACCCAGCGATAGGGGTTCGCCTCCGTCACGGCTTGCTGTGGAGGCGGGGTTGCGGGCTGACCGGTGCTCACGCTCACAATATACGTGCAGATTGGGCAGGGTGGCAAATGCATCGTTGTTTGCGTTGTGCCTACGGATGGAGTAGGGTAAGCCTCTCCATTTCTGTGACACCAGGTGTTCCCAGTGAAGAAACCCAGGTTCTTCTATGGTTGGTATATAGTCCTCGCCGGCTTTTTCGGCAACGTGGCAGCCGGCGGCATCCAGAGCTTCACATTCGGCGTGATATACCCCGCAATGAGCGATGCCCTGGGCTGGGGTCGCGGCGCCGTCTCCGTGGGGCTGGCGCTCCGTCCCCTGGGCGCTGCATTCATGGGGCCTATCTTCGGGCCGTTGATCGACCGCTTCGGAGCGCGCTGGCTCATGTTCTTCTCGGCGCTCATCGGCGGCATAGCTACCATAGCCGTCGCCGAGGTCACGGAGATCTGGCAGTTCTACGTTGTCTACGGCATAGCGGGGGCGCTCACCTTCACCGGCGTGGGAGACCTCATAGCTACCGCGGTGATACCCAAGTGGTTTATAAGACGCAGGGGCAGGGCGCTGGGTCTGGCCACCATGGGCAACCCGGCGGCGGGCATGGTGGTGGCTCCTATACTGGCTTTCATCGTGCTGACGTACGGCTGGCAGGCAGGATGGTGGTTTCTCGGTCTGATGATCCTCTTCATAGGCATACCGGCGTCGGCGCTGATGCGGCGTCAGCCTGAAGACATGGGCCTGCTACCCGACGGCGATACGGATGAGGAGCCGGAACTCCCTGGCCAGCCCGCTCGTATACCCAGCCACGCCGCGGAGGTGCAGTGGAGGCCTGGAGAGTCGGTGAGGACGCTCTCCTTCTGGCTGTTGCTGGCGGGCTTCACCATTGGCCTGACTGCGGTGGGAGGAGTCGTCCTCCACGAATTTGCCTTTCTCACAGAAAGTGGTCTGTCAGACCCGGTGGCGTCCGCCGTGCTTGCGACGCATGCCCTAGGCGCGGCGCTGGCCAGGCTGCTCTGGGGCGTTCTGGCGGATAGGTTCCCCATCAGGTACGTGATGGCGGCGATATTCTTCTTCTCCGCGCTTGGCCTGAGCATCCTGCTGGTGTCGCAGAGCGCGCCGTTTGCCTTTATGTTTGCCGCGGTGTACGGCCTGTCCGTGGGCGGCACCGGGGTCGTCCAACCCACCATGTGGGCGAACTACTTTGGACGCGGCTTCATCGGAACCATACGCGGCATCACCATGCCGGCGCAGCTGGTCAGCGTGGCGGGCGGCCCGGTCATGGCCGGCGTCCTCTACGACGTCACCGGTGGTTACGTGCTGCCGTACCAGATATTCTTCATCACCCTTGTCGTAGGCGGTGTGCTCATGCTGTTCACCGTCCCGCCCAGAAAGAAAACCCCGGCAGCCGCGGAAAGTTCCCAGCCGGCGGGCTAGGTTGACAACTGAAACGCTGGTAATAGAATCCCTTCAAACTGTATAGGCAGGTAACGGATGAACGGAATCCATGACATGGGCGGAATGCACGGCTTTGGCCCTGTGGAGCGCGAGGAGAACGAGCCTGTCTTCCATGGAGAGTGGGAAGGTCGCGTTTATGCCATGACCAGGCAGCTGAGGCAGTTCTTGGTCACGGACGCGGGAGGCTTCCGATACGCCATTGAGCGGATACCCCCGGCCACGTACCTCGCCTCCAGCTACTACGAAAAGTGGCTGCGGGCAGTGGAGAGCCTGCTCATGGAAAACGGCGTAATCACAGCCGAAGAGCTGGACCGCAGGACGGCCTTCTATAAGGAGAGCCCGCAGGCAGAGGTGCCGCGGCACGTCGACCCTCAGCGAACCGCCGAGGTCATGCGCCGCATCTTTACCCGTGCTCCGTTGCACAGGGAGATAGGGGTCAAGCCAAGGTTCAAGGTGGGAGATGCGGTGCGGGCGCGCAGCTTCAATCCGCCCGGCCATACGCGCCTGCCCAGGTATATACGCGGCAAAACGGGTGAGATAGCCCTCTACCACGGCGTGCACGATTTTGAGGATACGGTAGCGGCTGGGACTGAAGCAAAGCCTCAGCCGGTCTACGCCGTTAGCTTCGATGCTGCCGAGGTATGGGGAGATTCCGCGGAAGCCAACAGTTGCATTTACATCGACATGTGGGAAAGCCATTTGGAACCGGTCTAAGGAGGGAACATGAGCGGAGACCATGGCAAGCACAATCCTGAGCCGGAGCCGTATCCGGCGCTGCGCACCAAGGCGCTGGAGTCCCTGCTGGTCGAAAAAGGCCTCATAGACAGCGGCGCCATCGATGAGATAGTGCGCACCTATGAACAGGACATAGGCCCCTTGAACGGGGCGAAAGTGGTGGCAAAGGCATGGAGCGACCCCGAATATAAGAAGCGGCTGCTGGCGAACGGTACGGAAGCCATAGCCGAGATGGGATTCCAGGGCGCTCAGGGAGCCGAAATCGTGGTGCTGGAGAACACGCCGCAACTCCACAACATGGTGGTCTGTACGCTGTGCTCCTGCTATCCCTGGCCGATACTGGGACTCCCGCCGACATGGTATAAGTCCGCGCCGTACCGCTCTCGGGCTGTTATAGAGCCGAGGGCTGTGCTGGAAGAGTTCGGACTGGAGTTGGACGATTCCGTGGAGGTCAGGGTGTGGGACAGCACCTCCGAGGTCAGGTACATGGTCCTTCCCGTGCGTCCGGCGGGTGCCGATGAGATGAGCGAAGCGGAACTGGTTAACCTCGTCTCCCGCGACTCCATGATAGGTGTCGCCATAGCCAAGTCTCCTGCAGAGGTGGCATGATGAGCACGGACGCCGACAGGCAGATAGCCAACATGGAAGGTGAGGCGGCGCTTCCCAGGAGCAACGGCGAGCTGGTATTCCAAGCTCCATGGGAGGGTCGCGCTTTTGGCATAGCCGTAGCCATGAACGAGGACGGCTTGTATGGCTGGCGCGAGTTCAGAGACAAGCTCGTCGAGGAGATTGCGGCAGCCGGGGAGGACGCCACTGGCGCCACCTACTATGAGCAGTGGCTGGCCTCGCTGGAAAAGCTGGCAATACAGCGGGGATTCGTCACGCTGGAAGAGGTGGACGTCCGGATGGAGGAGTACGCCTCCGGAGAGCGTGACGATGACCACGACGACCACGACGACCATTAGCGGAGAACCGTTCCGGCCTGTGTATCCCGTATAACCATGTTGTGGCGACGGTCTATTCGAACTGGTCCTCCACGCCGTTGAAGTCAGTGTCCACTATGATGAACTGGTGCTGGAAGAAGTTATGGATCGTGCCGGCTTCTATGAGCGTCCTGTAGTAGTTCCTGGACTCCCCTTCAGCGTTGGTGATGGTGATGGGGAAACGGCCCTGAATGTCGAAGGGCCACTTCGTAGAGCTGAAGATGGCTGCCCCGTTGTTAATAGGGGCGGTGTGCTCTTCGCCAAGTATCTCGATTCGAGCCGTGCCTTCGGGCGCTCCATCCACTCCTATCATGATGACGTAGTCTCTCTCCTTCGCCTGCTCGAACTCCTTGAGACCGAAGAAGTAGAAGGAGTCCCTTGCGCCCTCATCGTGCTCGACATAGTCGGTGAAGGTCACCGTTTCCTTGTACAGCCCGATAGGGAAATTCTCCATTTCCAGCTCCTCGGCATAGTACCATCCGAATCCCGCTGGAGCGCCGTCGGGGTGCCTGTCCCACCCGGTCTCGAAAGTGTACGTGGCGTGCTCCTCGCCGTAAGCGTCGGTGACTTCTACGACGAAGCTGGCTCTCTGCGTATCGATATAATAGTATCCATCGCTGAGTCTTGTGCTGATATATTCAGGGACGTCCTGAAGACCCCCTTCACGTATACCCCACCATAGCCTGCCGTCCGGGATTGCATAGGTCAGGGCAAACTGCTGATCGCCGCTCTCTCCATAAGATCGAATAGTCTCAAGTATGTAGACGCCCTCGTCCAGCTTGCGTCCATTGAACACCGGCAATGTGTCCAGGTACTCCCCAAGGGGGTAGCCGTTCAGTTCCGGCACGACGGTCTCCCACATGTCGATCACGTCTGCGCGGTTGGGGCGCCAGTCCTGATCATCCCGAATCGTCGCGTAATACTGGGACATAAACTCCTTCATGAAACTAGGGTTCTCCCTGACCATCATCTGGAAGGTTGTGGCGGCAATGGAATATCTGTTCTGTTGTCCGCCGGTGTGCGTCCAAAAATCCCCTGCTCCAGTCCACCGGGGATTCTTGATGGCGTCGTAGCTTGTCGTTCCTGAGCTCCAGTACTGAGACGACCTCTCTTCCAGCAGTTGAATAGTCGCTGGGTCTTCAGGATAGCTGCGCACGTACTCGTGGATGATCTCGAAGGCCATGCCTTCAGCCGTCGCCTCCTCGAACCCGGTCAGGGAGTCGTCGTACTCCCAGTTCTCGTCGCTGGTAATGGCGTATCGACCTTTCCACGCGTGTACAAGCTCGTGCACTATCAGCCTGGGTATGAAGCTCGCGTCGGTCAGAAAGACCCGTCCACCATCTAGCACTACAAAGCTGTCACTGTACTCCCCCACGTTGTCGATGAAGACGTTCAGCGTCTCGGCGGGAGGCCCAAGGTGCTTGTAGAGGAGGGGAAAGACTCGTTTCAGGAACTCCCGGTATTGGCTCTCGGCCTCCGGCGGAAAGTCACTCGAAAACGTGTAGCTGACCTTGTTGGATGGGTCCCCTGGCACGGAGGGCTCGGGAAACTCCACCGCAGACAGATCAATGACGAAGCTGGGAAAGTCTGCCACGAAACTTCCGTCCGGCGCGTATTTCGAGAACACACCTACCAGTGTCTCGTCTCCCCTCAAGTTGAATGCGCTGAGCTCTACCTCCGCCGACTCCCTGCCGTGGCCGCCGTAGTAGATGTTCCAATAGTCCGCGCCTTCCGTTTTGAGGCTAAGAGAGTAGTCGCCATCCTCCGGGTCGGTCCACTTAATATCGATCCGACCTGAATCAACATGGTAGTAGGCGCCTATGTCCGAATCGTCAATCGGGTGGGGGTATGTCCCGGATGTCAACTCTGGTTCTGTGGGAAAGCTGAGAGCATCCTGAGGATCGAATCCATACTTTCGCTCCGCCGCATCTGTCATCCCGTCGCCGTCTGTGTCGGTGAAGTCCCCGGATAGATGTGCAGTCAGGTCGTTGGGCGCCGTGGGGTTCAAGCTCTCTCTAGGCTGCAGGGGTAACTCAGGCTGTAGGGGTAACTCGCAAAGGATAGGGAAACGTCCCAAAGAGCCGCCGCCGGCCGAGTCGGGAAACCCCACGGCGGACAGATCAATGGTGAAGGCGTAAGGGGTGTGCCACGAATTCCTAATGTACTCCCCGAACTTGCCCACCAAGGTCTCGCTTCCCGTCAGGTTGAATGAACTGAACACCACCTCCGCTGACTCCAAGGGATGGCCGCCATAATAGATGTTCCAATCGTCTGAGCCTTCTGTTTTTAGACTGAGAGAGTAGTAGCTGTCCTCTGGATCGGTCCACCGTAGGTTGATTCGGCCTGGACCAACCTCGTAGTAGGCGCATATCTCCCAGCCCTCCGGGATCGGTATAGGGGTTGGTGTCGGGATGGGCGTAGAGGTAGGCAGAGGCGTGGGTATTATGGCGCGATGTATGTCCAGTACAACGGGCGTAGGTGTGGGGGTAGGGGTGAGCGTTGGTGTAGGAGTAGCTATGAGAGTCGGCGTCAGCGTGGGTGTGGGTTGTTGGTCTTCGTCACACGCGGCCAGCACGGTGGCGGCCATCAGGCACAGAATCCCAACACCCGCGGCCCTAACGTATCTCTGCAAATTAACCATATGTGCCTGAAATGGATGCACATTGGTTATGCCGCCTACCGGAGCATCCAACTCATAGTATAGCACCCGCCTCAGCTTCCGAGCCGTGCTTCCCCCGCTACTCCTTCACCGCCAGCATATTGTAGGCAAGAGCTACCATCACCTTGCTGGCGTTGATCAGCGAGTCTATGCCAATGGATTCGTTGGTGCCGTGGACAAAGCTGATCATGGGATCGTCGTCGGGGTGCATGGCGGAGAATCCGTAGGTGACTGTGCCCAGCGGTCTGGTGAACCGCGAATCGGTGAAGCCGGTGCTGATGCCCGGCACCATCTGCACGTCGTCCAGTCCCAGCGCCCTCGCCGATGCGGCGCGTATCTGCTCTGCGAACACGGTATCGAAGTCCGATGCGTTGGGCACCGCCATGTAGTCTATCTCGTAGGAAGTCCCGGGTATGCCTTGCAGGACTTGATCCAACTGCTGCCTCAGGTAGCCGTCATCCTGGTGTGGCAGGGTGCGCACGTCGCAGGTGAGGCGGATGGCTTCCGGCACGCTGTTCGACTTGATCCCGCCGTGGACTATGGTGGGCGTCAGCGTCATGCGCGACAGCGCGCGCAGGATCGAGGCCAGGCGCGGGTTGCTCAGTTCCACCTCTGAGATTATCTCGTCCACGTTCTGCGGGGACGGTTTGTGCTCTATGGCAAAGGCCGAGAGATGCTGGAACAAGCTGGTCGACGTGTCTCGCTCCGCTTCGTATGACTCTATGCTCTTGAGGACCTGTCCCAGGCGGTAGAGAGCGTTGGTGCCCTGCCAGGGAACGGAGGCGTGGGAGCTGGAGCCTTTGACGTCGATCTCCACTTGCAGCCGCCCCTTTTCACCGACGCCAAGGACGTAGGCGAACCCGCCGCTTCCCGTGTCTACCGCGTTGCCCCCTCCTTCGTTGACTGCGAATGGAGCCGCCAGCTTCTCCGCGTGGTTGTCGGCCAGCCAGCCAAATCCGTAACGCCCGCCGTGCTCCTCGTCCGCGCCCGAGGCCAGCGCCAGCGAATCTTGAAGCTCTATGCCGTTGCTCCTTAGCAGGTGCATGGCAAAGAGCTGCGCCGTGAGCAGACCTTTGCAGTCGGACGCGCCCCGTCCGAAGATGCGGCCCTCCGCTATGGTGGCGCTGAACGGATCGAAGCGCCACTTGTTCTCTTCCTCCACCGGGACCACGTCCGTGTGAGACATGAATAGGAGACCGGCTTTCCCGGAGCGACCCTCCATCCTGGCGATGAGGTTGCCCCTGCCCGGGGCGGACTCCAGGATCTCCGATGCAATGCCATCCTTGGCCAGCCAGCCTTGTGCAAACTCGCAGACGGGCGTCTCGTTGCCGGTCGGCATGAAGCCGGTGTTGACGGAAGGGATGCGCACCAGCTCCTGCTCCAGCTTGATTATCTCGTCACGACTGGCCTCTACCTGGGCCAGCAGATCATCGATTGTAGACATGGCTCCCTCCTTGCCTCACCGACCGTTCTTCCGCACGATGCAGAGATACCCGCGGCTCTAGGATCTGCTGCGGCGGAGAGTTACGTAGGTGATGGACGTGGACGTTGCCAGGCTTAGAACTCCTCCGATGAGGATGTCTATGGGCACCAACGCGAACGGCCACGTGGATATCGCCAGGAAGATCGGTGCGATGTAGGTGGCGTAAGCGGCGCAGCCCAGAATAAAACTGTTCTGTGCCGCCTTGCGAACGCTCTTCTCCTTGACCGCCGGTTCAATGGCAAGGTGGCTGTTGGCGAGTGCAATCAGAGCGAAGAACGCAAGCAGGGCGATGACCTCGGGGCCGCCCCAGGTGTCGGGCTGCTTTCCGAAGCTGTCGAACATCTCATCGTTGCCGCTCGCTTCGTAGAGCCTTTCGTACATGCCCAGCGCGATGGGCGATACGTTCCACACTATGTCGATTACTGCATACACTAGAAACGCTGCTATGAGTCTGACGTAAAGCATATTCACCATTGTCACCTCGTCTGTAGTTTGGAATTCGACATGGCTGCCTCCTTGCCAAGGCCAGGGAAGCATATAGGATGAGATAACGCACGGGCAAGGCGCACGTCAAAGCTAAACGGACGGTCTTCTGACTGGGCTTCCTCTAGCAATCAAGTTCTAAGGTGTTGAGAGCCGGTGGCAGGTATAATGACAGTAGATGCTCTCCTTTCTTGCCAAACTTGTTACATTCCCACTCAGGCTGCTCGGCAAGCTCCTGGCTTGGCGTTGGAGGAAGACTCGCTCGGCATGGCGGTCAGCGTGGCGTCAACCGGCGCGGCCCCTCAGATTCCTCTACCTCATCCTAGGGCTCTTAATCGCCAACGCGCTGATACCGGCTGCCTTTGGCCAGTTGGGCGCGGTGGGTGGAGCATCCTACCTGTTCGCATTGCTGCTGGCGATTTTGGACGCCACCTTCTTCAGGGCGGCGAGGGTCTGGCGCGTCAAGTACGTCCCGCTCGGTCTGACTGCCCCGTTCCTGATTTTGGTGGGCGTGACCGCATCCCTGGCAATCAGGCCTCTTCTTGGCAATGCCAGGAACGCGGCATTCGCCGAGGACTTGGTAGGAGCGGCCATCATCCTGGGCGTCTTCGCCATCATGACGCTGTGGTTCCGGCGTTTGCAGAGCGGAAAGCTCTATTGAGCCGCGTGGCCTACTCCGCCGCCCCTCCGTTCAGCACGTGAACGTCTCGCAGGTTCCGATACACCCCCCTGTAGTCCAGGCCGTAGCCCACTACAAACACGTCCGGTACCTCGAACCCGTAGTAGGCGGGTTCTACGTCATGCTCGCGGCGGGCGGGCTTGTCCAGCAGGGCGCAAATGTTGACGGACGCCGAACCCAATTCCCGCAGCTTCTGCACCAGCAGGGCGCAGGTAGCCCCTGTGTCGACCACGCCTTCCACGATGAGGACGTCCTGCCCTTCTATCCGTTCACGTAGTGGCAGCCAGCTTACCGTCAGCTCTCCTCCCTCCGTACCCTCGTATCTCCTCATCCGCACCGTCGTCACCGCCACCGGCATTGCTAACGACCGCATCAGGTCTGCTAGAAAACAGACCGCGCCGTCCATAGCGCCCACCAGGACCAGTTTGGACGGATCGTAGTCCTTGCGTATCTTGCCTGCGATCTCCTCGACCGCACGCGCTATCTCCATCTCGGAGACCAGTATCTCGCCTAGCTCCATCTTTCCTCGCATGCTCTTCAGCTTGTGCCTCGGCATTGTATAGTCCCAACGCTGGGCGCTACAAGGCAGTCCGTTCGTTCCCCGGCTATAGCTCCATCACCCGGCAATGGTGCTCTGGCAACCTGCCTCCTGAGACCTTACACTGGATATGTGGACAATGAATTGAAGAACCGTTTCGTCGTTGGTGTCGTGGCTTTCGCTATTGCCGCTAGTCTGGCCTGTAGCGACCCCGCACCCACGCCGTCTCAAACACCGATACCGGAGTTACCCACTGAGCAGCCTGCGACACTTCCTCCGATCCCAACACCCTCGCCCGTACCACCCATTGCTCCGACGCCGACTCAGACGCCCACACCGGCGCCTGCGGTTACGGCAGCGCCAACGGCAACGCCTACTTCGATTCCAACGCCAACTCGACTGCCCCTTCCCACGGCCACTCCTACTCCAACAGTCGAGCCTGAGCTTGGCCGGCCAGGGGAGCGGATAGACTGGTTCCGCTGCGGACGGTTCGATCTTGAGTGCGGGTTTGTGGAAGTTCCCGCGGACTACCGCGACCCGGAGGCGGGCAGCATCAGGATCGCGGTCAATGTACACAGGGCCACGTCTCCGGATGAACGGATAGGCTATCTGTTGGTGAACCCCGGAGGACCGGGCGAAAGCGGTGTAAGGTTGGTCCACTACCTTCCATTCGGAGTGTTCCCGGATGAACTCCTCGCCCGCTTCGACATCATCGGCTTCGACCCGCGCGGCGTAGCAGGGTCCGAGCCCGAATTCGCCTGCGGCGAGCCCGGTGAGCAGATCGCGCTGCTTGCCCAGATTGACTGGGAAATAGACACTCCCGAAGAGATAGCGGCCGGTGAAGCGGCGGCCAACCTCTGCATTCAATCGATGGGGCCGGTCGGCGGTCTGCTGCACAGCCAGTACGTCGCCAGCGACATGGATGAAATACGCAAGGCTTTGGGCGCGGATCAAATCTCCTACCTGGGCTTCTCATATGGCTCGACGTTGGGTGTCTGGTACGCAACCCTCTTTCCCGGGTCGGTCAGGGCAATGGTCGTTGACGGCGCCGACAACTCGGTTGATCCCGCCGCCACCCAGCAGGAACGAATTGACGAGACAATCGAGGAGGTTGCGCCTATTGAGAGCTTTCTTGAACAAGTGCTCACCGCCTGCGCTGATCCGCAATGCCCCATATACAACGACGGAGACCCGGTCGGCTACTTCAGGCAGGCCGTCGCGAAACTGGATATCGTCGATGCCGCCGTGGGCCATCCACTGGCAGGCTACTTCGGGGTGGTTTCGACCCTGTACAGTGAAGACACCTGGCCTAGCCTGTGGCAGGGTCTGTTTGAACTCTATGAAACAGACGACCCTTCCACTCTGATGGATTTCGCCGGCATACAGTTCGACTCGGACCCCACGGCTGCTAGAATCACCTCCCACGTCAATTGTCTGGATGGCTGGGTCTTGTACCCGGAATTGGACCGCGCCACCCGGCTGGACGACTCTATTGTCATTGACGCCATCTTGGACGAAATGTTCCCCTTGCTGGCGTTAATAGACCCCGACTTCCCCAGCGCATGCTCCTTCTACGACCAGTTTGCTCCCGACCCTCTGCAGGCGCCTCTTGACGGCGGAGGAGCGCCGATACTGGTGATCGGCAACCACTCCGATCCGTTTACTCCCTTCAGCGAATCTGAAGAGCTGGTATCCGACACGCTCAGCAACGGTTACCTGCTGGAGACCTCTCACTCCTCACACGTTGTCTATCCGCGGAATGACTGCGTTAACGGTCACGTACACAGGGTGTTGATTGACGGCGTTTACCCCAGCGAGCGGCGGCTTTTCTGCGAGCAGCAAGCCGACGAATCCTCCCGCTGAGCCTCTGGCTTGCCGCGCTTATCTGGTCACTTGAAGCGAATTGATAGTTGTGCCTAATCAGGATACACTGCACTTGGATTGAAGGCGGCAGTTTGACCATTTCGCGGCTAGTGGAGGTGCAGAGAATGGCGTCTCAACAGAAGATAGTCTGTGTACTTTATGACGACCCTGTTGGCGGTTATCCGCCACAATACGCCAGAGAGGATATACCTGTGCTGGCGGAATACCCGGGTGGACAAACTCTGCCGTCGCCAAGCGCGGTCGACTTTGTCCCCGGAGAGCTCCTCGGATCGATTTCAGGCGGCTTGGGACTGCGAAAGTTCGTCGAGAGCCGCGGCCACAGCCTGGTCGTTACGTCCGACAAAGACGGTTCCGATTCGGCCTTCGAAAAGGAGGTCGTAGATGCCGACATAGTGATATCGCAGCCTTTCTGGCCCGCCTACCTTACCGCGGAGCGGATTGCCAAAGCCCCCAACTTGCGGTTGGCTATCACCGCCGGAATCGGTTCCGACCACGTTGACTTGAGGGCGGCCATTGATCGGAACATAACCGTCTGCGAAGTCACCTATTGCAATAGCATCAGCGTTGCGGAGCACGCCGTTATGCAGATACTTGCCCTCGTCAGAGACTACATTCGCCAGTACCACCTGGTTGTGCAGGGCGGTTGGGACATAGCGGACGCCATATCCCGCTCCTACGATATCGAGGGAATGAGCGTAGGCGTGGTGGGCAGCGGTCGCATTGGACTCGCGGTGTTGAAGCGTATGAAGCCCTTTGACGTAGCGCTCCACTACACCGACCGTCACCGGCTTCCCGCTGAGATGGAGGAAGAGTTGGGGCTTACCTTCCATTCCGACGTGGAGTCTCTGGTCAAAGTCTGCGATGTCGTCAGCATTCATGTCCCGCTGCATCCGGAAACGGAGCATCTCTTCAATGATGAGCTGATCTCCAAGATGAAGCGAGGTTCCTACGTGGTCAATACGGCGCGTGGCAAGATCTGCGATAGAGACGCAATCGTGAGGGCGCTCGACAGCGGCCAGCTGGCCGGTTACGCGGGCGACGTCTGGTTCCCGCAGCCGCCGCCCAAGGACCATCCCTGGCGCGCCATGCCCAACCATGCGCTGACCCCGCATACGTCGGGCACTTCTTTGTCCGCTCAAGCTCGTTACGCCTCCGGCGTAAGGGAGATCTTGGAGTGCTGGTTTGATGGCAGGCCCATCAGGGACGAATACCTTATCGTGCAAGGCGGCCATCTCGCTGGTACAGGGGCCCACTCGTACAGTGAGGGCGATACAACGGGAGGTTCCGAGGAAGCTGAACGCTTTGGCAGATGACAGCCCTAGCCTTCCAGAGTCATGAAAACTAACGGCACATACGATGTAATCGTCATTGGTGTCGGCGGAATGGGTTCCGCCACGGTGTATGAACTCGCAAGCCGCGGCTTGCGAGTTCTGGGCCTTGAGCGTTTCAGCATACCGCACGATTTAGGGTCGTCGCACGGCGTAAACCGGATTATCCGCATGGCCTACTACGAGGAACCGTCCTACGTGCCGCTCCTGCGGCGCTCATATGAGCGCTGGCACGAGCTGGAGGAGATAAGCGGCGAGAAGCTGTTGTACACCACCGGCTCCTTGGACACCAGCCATGAGAACGGCAGGATTTTTACCGGCTCCCTGCTCTCATGTCGCGAGCATGACCTGGCCCACGAGGTGCTCACCAGCGCCGAGGTGACTCAACGCTTCCCTGGATTCCGCTTCCCGGATGATTGGATGGGGGTATACCAGCCCGATGGTGGGTTTGTGCTATCGGAGAGGTGCATAGTCAACTACGTCTTCGCCGCGCTGGAGCGCGGCGCTGAAGTGAGGGCCCACGAGGCGGTGCGGGAGTGGAGCAGCGATGGGGGCACGGTGCGAGTCGAGACCGACCGCGGAACGTACGAAGCAGGGGCGTTGGTCATCACCGCCGGCGCTTGGGCTGGGCCGCTTGTGCTGTCTCTGGACCACCTGCTGGTGCCGGAGCGACAGGTTCTCGGCTGGTTCCAGCCGCTGCGCCCGGATCTCTTTTCGTATGGCAACTGCCCGGTCGTGATCGGTGAGTTTGACGAGGGGCATTACTACTCCCTCCCTATATTCGGTATCCCGGGGTTTAAGTTCGGCAAGTACCACCACCTGTATGAGGCTACGACCGCCGATAGCCTGGAGAGGGACTTCCGGGATGAGGATGAGGCTGCGTTGCGGAACGGTTTGGCGCCATACTTTCCTGATGCCAACGGGCCGGTTCTGTCTCTCATGCCCTGCATGTTTACCAACACCCCTGATGGACACTTCATCATCGATGCGTTGCCTGGATCCCCCAACGTCTTCGTTGCCGCCGGGTTCTCCGGCCACGGATTCAAGTTCTGCAGCGTTATGGGCGAGATCATGGCTGACTTGGCCACGCGGGGAGAGACGGATCACGACATCTCGTTCCTCCGCCTTGGCCGCTCCGGCCTCCACGCTGCCCTCGCCTGAGCAAAGGGAGTCCGTCATACCTACCTATAGACGCCTCATCATCGCATGGCTGTTCGTCCCGCTGCACAGGCTCTTGTTCCGCCTCACCAGCGGACGCCTTCTCGGTCGCTTGGAGGGCCAGGGAGTCCTTATCCTCGTCACCAGTGGGCGTAAGAGCGGCAAGCCGCGGTCGTCGCCCCTGATGTATTTCCAGTTTGAACGGCCGGGTGACCTCGTTGTCGTTGCTTCCAACTACGGCCAGGACCGCCATCCGGCGTGGTACTTGAATGTGGAAGCCGACCCAAACGTTTCCGTCGAAATTAAAGGCGAACGCTTCGCCGCCGAGGCCCGAATAACCCATGGCGAGGAACGCGCCGCGCTGTTCGACAAAGTGATAGCGGCCAATTCGCGCTTCGCAAACTACCGCGCCGCCACCGACCGTCAAATTCCCGTCGTTGCCCTTCGCCACGCCACGCCGGGCGAGGCCCCTAACTTATGAGAGCGCTGGTCACAGGCGCGACGGGGTTCGTGGGAGGTAACCTTGTCCGGGCGCTGGTTCGTGAAGATGTCGAAGTACGGGCGCTGGTTCGAAGCGAGGGCCCCCACCTTGCATTGGATGGACTTGCCGTAGACCATGTACTGGGCGACTTGGATGATCCCGAAAGCCTCCGCGCCGCCGCAACTGGCTGCGATGTCGTCTTCCACGTAGCGGCGCTGACCAAGCTTTGGGACAGAGACCCCAAGAAGCACTTCCAGGTCAACGTGATGGGAACTCGGAATGTCTTGACCGCTGCGGAGTCAGCGGGAGTTGAGCGGGTAGTGCACACCAGCACCTGGATAGCAGTCGGAAGGCCGGCCCCTGGCGCGCTGGCGACAGAGGATACACCGCTGTTGCCGGAAGACCTTCGCGGGTCATACCGCCGCACAAAGTGGTTGGCGGAGCAAGAGGTGCTCGCTGCCGTGGCACGCGGTCAGGACGTGGTCATAGCCAGTCCCACGGTTCCCATCGGGCCCTGGGACGTAAAGCCGACGCCTACAGGACGCATTGTATTGGACTTCATTAGAGGCAGGATGCCGGTTGCAATTGGCGTGCACCTCAACCTGGTCGACGTGGAGGACGTGGTCCAAGGGCATATCGCGGCATGGAGGCACGGACGCACGGGAGAGCGCTATCTGCTGGGCAACTGGAACACTACGCTGCCGGAGGTGTTGTCCTTACTGGGCGAGATCACTGGCCGGCGCCCGCCGCGATTAAGGGCGCCGTTGCCGCTCGTGCTTGCCGCGGCCTACCTGGACACCCTGCTGGAGGGCGTGATCTTGCGCCGGGAACCGTACATTCCGTTGGAGGCCGCGCTGCTCGCGCGGCACAGGATGGCCGTTGACTGCACAAAGGCGGTCTCGGAGCTGGGGCTTCCCCAGAGTTCCATAGCGGAAGCTCTGGAGAAATCGGTGCGCTGGTTCCGCGACCACGGCTACGCCTGAACTGCGGCAAGGCCGAGGTTCGTGTGCTATGATTTCGCAGACTGTACGGAAACCGACATAGGAGGGATCATGGAAGGGCTTAAGAAAGTCGCTGGGGCTTACATGGTGGCTGTAGCGGTTGTCGTGGCGGTTTTTTTCATAATCAACTCGTTCTTGGTGGACTCCATTGACGTGCTTGATGTCTGGTACGTCCTCGACGTGCTGATGCTTATAGGGCTTGCCTTGGCCTTGGTGTTTAACTACCTTCACAAACGGGAAATAGGGTCGGGGGACTCAGGTCAGCCGGTCACCCGCGGGTACCTGGAAGCCAACGCCGTGTTCTTCCTCACCGCGGCAGTGACGATACTGTTCCTGCACAACTGGTTTTCGCTGCTTGCAGAAGGCGGAGACAGCCTGGATGGCAATCACCAAGCCTGGGTAATATGGGCTGCGGTAGACACGCTTCTGCCCCTGGTCCTGGGTGTTACGGGTTGCCGTCTCTGGCGGCAACCCTCCGGTTCCTGAACGCAGCGGCGAGATATAGACGATGCGACGTAGTTGGTGGCAAGAGCCTGCCTAAACTTACCCCACCTTCTCCCTCAGGCATCCAAAGAAGCGGTCGAACTGCGACTTGGCCGCGCTGCTCATAAAGCGCTGGCCGACCCTGGCTAGTGCGCCGGTCACTCTCACGTCTCCGTCAAAGGCCAGCGTTGTCGCCTCGCCTTCCTGCGTAAGTGATATCACGGCCTCGCCCGTCACGCTCGTCATCGGCCCCGCGCCTTGCACCACCATCTTGTACGATGCCGGAGCGTCCTTTTCCGATATCGCCATGGTACCCGTGAATAAACCCGAGAACATGCCCACCCTCACGCCTACCTCTATCTCATAGTTGTCCGGCGATACGGTGGTGAACTTCTGAACGCCCTGTATGCAGCCGCTCACCACGGCTGGGTCCAGGAGAGCGTCCCAGACACGCTCCCGCGGCGCGTCGAACTTGTATGTCCCGTTCACCTTCATGCACGAAATATAGCACACCCCACACCGTCTTGCCCGCGCAGGCGGGCATCCAGAGGTGGCGGATGGGAGTTTACCCTCAGCCTGCCGAAGGGTCATGCCCGCGGTCCCCTCTCCCTCTGGGAGAGGGTTAGGGTGAGGGTCCCGCGCCCGTCGCGACATCACCATCTTACCTTGTCAACCAAAGGCGTCATTTGTTACACTCCCCATGACCAGGGCACGGTTCCGCAAATGCCCGGATGCAAATCAAGGGGGGTGATGCGTTGTGAATGTCCCAGTTGAGATTACCATCAACGGAAAGGCTTACAGCGGGGAGGTGGAACCGCGCCAGTTGCTTGTCCACTTCATCCGCGAAAACGCAGGACTGACCGGCACCAAGGTGGGATGCGACACAAGCCAGTGTGGCTCCTGCACCGTTCAGTTGGACGGGGCCACGGCAAAGGCGTGCACGGTGCTCACCGTTCAGGCCTCGGGCAGCTCCATCAAGACAATCGAAGGTCTTTCCGACGGCGCTGAGTTGCACCCGCTTCAGGAAGCGTTCTGGAACAAGCACGGCCTGCAATGTGGGTTCTGCACCCCAGGAATGATATTGGCGGCGGAGGAGCTGCTCCGCAACAACCCCTCGCCAACGCGTGAGGAGATTCGCCACGGTCTTGAGGGCAACATCTGCCGCTGCACCGGATACCAGAACATCGTGCGAGCCGTCGAAGAGGCCGCCGGTTCTATGGGAGGGGGTTGAGCTATGACTACACGAGTATTCAGTTCAGGCATTCGTCGCCGTGAGGACCCCAGGCTCATCACGGGCCGGGCCTCCTACACGGACGACATCAAGCTCCCCGGCATGGTGCACGCGGCGATCCTTCGCAGCCCCTACGCCCACGCCAACATCAAGTCAGTAGACACCAGCGGCGCGGTTAACCAGCCCGGCGTCATCGCGGTCTACACCGGAGCCGATACGGATGGAGTGCTCAACGGCATTCCCTGCGCCTGGCTCATACCCAACTCCGACCTGAAGACCCCGGCGCATCCTGCCATCGCCAAGGACAAGGTTCGCTACGTTGGCGACGCGGTCGCCGTGGTTGTTGCCGAGACCCGCTACCAGGCCGAGGACGCGCTTGAGCACATTGTCGTCGACTACGAGCCTCTGGACGCCGTGCTCAACCCTAAGGAGGCGGCGCAGGACGGCGCGCCTCAGCTTCACGACGATGCTCCCAATAACCTCGCATTCACCTGGGCTGTGGCCGGTGGCGACACCGACGCCGCCTTCGCGGATGCGGAGGTCACCGTCAGCGACGTCATTACGCTGCCCAGGCTCATCGCCAACCCCATGGAGCCGCGTTCAGCCATAGCTCAGTGGGTCGGCGCAACGGGTGAGTTGACACTGTGGAACACTTCCCAGAACCCGCACATCGCGCGGTTCCTCACCTGTGTGGTTACGGGCGTGCCGGAGCACAAGATACGGGTCATCGCGCCGGAGGTCGGCGGCGGATTCGGCAGCAAGATTCCCTACTATCCCGACGAGGCGATAGCGTCCTTCTGCTCCATGCAGCTTGGCGTGCCGGTTAAGTGGACCGAGACGCGCAGCGAGAACTATCTCATCACCACCCAGGGTCGCGACCACATCGAAGAGGTGGAGATGGCCTCTACCGCGGACGGCAAGATCACCGGCCTCCGCACCACGGTCTACGCTGGACTTGGGGGCTACCTCTCCACGGCCAGCCCCGGCGTCCCCACCATCTTGCACGGCCTGATGTACTCCGGCGCTTACGACATCCCGAACATCAGCGGCACCGTCTACGGCGTGTTCAACAACGGCACGCCGGTTGACGCCTACCGCGGCGCGGGCAGGCCGGAGGCGACTATGCTCATTGAGCGCCTCGTCGACCTCCTCGCGGCGGAGCTGGGCATGGACGCGGCGGAGGTTCGCCGCAAGAACCTCATACCCAAGTTCGAAAACGGCCACGACGTTGCCACCGGCATAACCTACGACAGCGGTGACTATGAGGCGACTCTGGACACCTGCTTGGACGCTGCTGGCTACGCGGCGCTGCGAGCGGAGCAGGAAAAGGCTCGCCAGGAGGGCCGCTACATCGGCATCGGCGTCTGCACCTACGTGGAGATATGCGGCCTTGGGCCTTCCCAGGTGGCGGGCGCGGTCGGATTCCAGGGAGGCCTCTGGGAGAGCGCTATCGTTCGCTTCCACCCCACCGGCAAGGTGAACGTCATGATCGGCTCCTCGCCGCACGGTCAGGGAGAGGAGACCACCTTCGCCCAGATTGTCGCTGAGGAGGTCGGCGTTGACGTGGACGATGTTGAGGTCATCCACGGCGATACTGACCTGACCCCGATGGGCTGGGGCACCTACGGAAGCCGCACCACGGCTGTGTCCGGCGCGGCTGTCACGCTGGCCACCCGTAAGATCAAGGAGAAGTCCAAGGCGCTGGCGGCCCACCTGCTGGAAGCCGCCGCGGAGGACATTGAGTACGAGGACGGTCGCTTCTTCGTCAAAGGGTCGCCCGACCAGCACAAGACGATACAGGACATCGCGCTCATGGCCAACGTGGCCTGGGACATGCCGGAGGGCATGGAGCCGGGCCTGGAGGCCAGCGCGTTCTACGACCCGCCGAACTTCACCTACCCCTTCGGCGCTCACTTGGCGGTCGTCGAGGTCGACCCGGCCACGGGCCAGATCGACCTGCAGAAGTACTACGCCGTTGACGATTGCGGTGTGCAGATAAACCCCATGATCGTCGAGGGACAGGTGCACGGCGGTGTCGCTCAGGGAGTCGGGCCGGTGCTCTGGGAGGGTGCCGTCTACGATGAAGACGGCCAGCTCCTCACGGGCACCATGCTGGACTACGCGCTGCCCCGCGCCGACGGTCTGCCGGACATCGAGGTGCAGTCCAACACCACGCCGTCGCCGCACCACCCGTTGGGAGTGAAGGGCGTGGGAGAGGCCGGGACCATCGCGTCCACGCCTACGGTCTACAACGCCGTAATGGACGCCCTGCGGCCCTTGGGAATTAACCGTATAGACATGCCGCTCACGCCTGAAAAGGTGTGGCGGGCTATCCAGGACGCCTAGAACGGAGGTCAGTCATGTATCCAGCTAATACGACTTACCATCGAGCCGGATCGGTATCTGAGGCGGTGCAGTTGCTCGCCGCCAACGAAGGCGCAAAGGTGCTCGCCGGCGGCCACAGCCTGATTCCAATGATGAAGCTGCGCCTGGCTGCGCCCTCCGCGCTGGTGGACATCGGACACATAACGACGCTCAAGGGCGTCGCAGCCAGCGGCGACGGCCTGTCCATCGGGGCGCTGACCACCTTCGCTGAGATCGCGTCAAGCGACCTGGTAAAGAAGCGCGCTCCGTTGCTTGCTGAGGCTACCGGGCTGGTGGGAGACCCCGCGGTGCGCAACCGCGGCACCATCGGCGGAAACGTATCCCACGGCGACCCGGCTTCCGACCCGCCAACTGCCCTCGCCGCGTTGGGCGCGACCTACAATGTGGCCGGCCCCAACGGCCAGCGCAGCATAACGGCTTCGGACTTCCCTACGGGTCTGCTCGAAAACGTCCTGGAGGAGAACGAGATACTGACCGGCGTGTCGGTACCCTCCGTTCCTTCCGGCGCGGGCTCGGCTTATCTCAAATTCCCTCATCCCGCCTCTCGCTACGCCGTCGTTGGCGCGGCGGTCATCGTCGCAGCGCAGGGTGGAACCTGCACCTCGGCCAGTGTGGTCGTGGGCGGCGTCGAGACTACACCGGCTAGGGCATCGTCCGTTGAGGCGGCGCTGGTTGGCTCTGACCTGAGCGATGGCGCGCTGGACGCAGCCGCGGCTGCGTTGGCGGGCGACCTCACCGGCGACCCCATGAGCGACATCTTCGCCTCGGACGAATACAGGAAGGCGATGGCAGAGGTTTACCTGCGCCGCGCCCTTGGTATCGCCGTGTCGCGGGCGGGCTAGGCCAGCACTTAGGAGGACGCAGAACTTGGAGCAAGCTCCCGTCGCTTCCCTGCCGGCCTCGGTCGACGAACTGCAGGCCGCGCTTCGCAACGAGCTGTACGTGGCCGACCGGGCCCTGGCTATGTCCATCTACCTCGCCTTGCAGCTCCGGCGTCCCTTGTTCCTGGAAGGAGAGGCTGGCGTTGGCAAGACGGAGGTGGCAAAAGCGCTCTCCTCCGCGCTTGGCGCGCGTCTGATACGGCTGCAGTGCTACGAAGGGCTGGACGTGAGCCAGGCGGTCTACGAGTGGAACTATGGTCGCCAGTTGCTGCACATCAGGCTCTTGGAGGCGTCCGGTGGCGTCGACCGCAAGGACGCGGAACGGGAGCTGTTCGGCGAGGAGTTCCTCATCAAGCGCCCCCTCCTCCAGGCGCTCGAGGGCGCGGGCCCAACGGTGCTGCTCATAGACGAGCTTGACCGCGCCGACGAAGAGTTCGAGGGCTATCTTCTGGAGATGCTGTCCGATTTCCAGATCACCATCCCGGAGGTTGGCACGTACACGGCGGATGAGCGTCCGGTGGTGGTCATCACCTCGAACCGCACGCGTGAGATCCACGACGCTCTGAAACGCCGCTGTCTCTACTACTGGATCGACTACCCGGACCTCGACAAAGAGATGCAGATCGTGCGCAGCAAAGTCCCGGCGGCCAGCCAGGCTCTGGCTACGCAGGTAACCTCCTTCGTGCAGGAGTTGCGTGCAACCGAGCTTTACAAGGTCCCAGGTGTCGCGGAGACCCTCGACTGGACGGCGGCGCTGGTCAGCCTGAACGAAAATAAGCTTAGCCCTTCGGTCATCGACGATACGCTGGGCGTCATGCTCAAGTACCGCGAGGACGTGCAGATGGTGAGGGGGGAGCAGACCCGCGCTCTGCTCAACCGGGCTTTGCATCGCGGGACGCGGCGCGGTGGCAGGCGTGGCTAGCGGCGAAACCGGCCACATCCTCCACAATCTCCTGCTATTCGGTCGCCTGCTCAGGCGTCTCGGCCTCAACGTTCACCAGGGGCGCATGGTCGATGCAGTCCACGTGCTGCAGGACATCGGCATGACCCGCCGCGTCGACGTGCGGTCGGCTCTGCGCACCCTCCTCGTGCATCGCAAGGACGACCTCCCGCTATTCGACGAAGCGTTCGACGTGTTCTGGCGACAGCGCAAAGACCGCATGTCGTCGCTTGACCTCCGCTCCATGGGTGAGCAGCGCCGTTATCGCAGAGTGGAGGCAGGCCCGCCTCCGCCGGGACAGTCCACCGACGGCTCCGACTTGCAGCCTCAGGACCCCGATGAGCAGTACGACCGTATCGACCTGACGCGTACCTTCAGCACGCGGGAGGTGCTGCGCGAGAAGGACTTCGCTGAGTTCACGCCGGAGGAGACCCTACAGGCCAGGCAACTGATGGCCTTGCTCCAGTGGAGTCCCGGCCTGAGGCTCACTCGTCGTAAGGAGCGGGGTAGGGGGTCTGCTCTCGACGTACGGCGGACGTTGCGTGACAGCGCGCAGTACGGCGGCGAACTGGTGCATCTGAGGACACGACGGCGCAAGGAGAAGCCCCGCAGGCTGGTGGTCATCTGCGACGTCAGCGGCTCCATGGAGCGCTACACCCGCATGCTGCTCCACTTCATCCACAGCCTCTATGCGGGCCTGGATAGTCAGGTGGAGGCTTTCCTCTTCGCTACGCGGTTGACCCGCATCACCAAGCAGCTGGAACGGCGTGACATAGACCAGGCCGTCAGCGATGTCTCCAAGGCCGTTCCGGACTGGTCTGGCGGCACGCGCATCGGAGCGGCGCTCAGAGAGTTCAACTTCAGATGGGCGCGCCGGACGCTGGGTTGGGGGTCTATCGTGCTCATCGTGTCCGACGGATGGGACAGGGGCGAGCCGGAGGCGCTCAGCGAGGAGATGGCGCGTCTGCAAAGAAGCTGCCTGCGCCTCATATGGCTGAATCCCCTCGCCGGAGCCGAGGACTACGAGCCGCTCACCCAGGGGATGCGCGCCGCCGCCCCCTACGTCGACGACCTGCTGCCCGTGCACAACCTGGCCGCCCTGCTGGACCTGGCAACCTACCTGAACGGCCTGACCACAAGCTGGCCGGTGCGCAGGCAGTCCGTTCCACCGCCCGTGGAGACCACGGAGGCCATGGCCGTCGCGCCCACCCAGCGTTCATGGCACACAGGTGCGAATCCGTCCTTCCGCCATCCCATGTGGGGACGTGGGACGCCGGATGGGATGGGGTAGGGGCAGCCGGTTTTTACTGGCCAGAGAAAGGCGGCTCCGAGGCGGAGCTTGGTGGCCGGCACGGTGCCGACCCGTCAGCCACCAGTTTAATGTCGACTAACTGAGAGGCATGATGTCAAGAGCCATCTTGGGGCTTCTCCTTAGTATCTTGAAGTGGTGCCCTCCTAGCGTCTAACTTATCGGCTGCGATCTTGACAGTCTCTTGTATTTGATCATGAGGTACTACTATGCTAAGACCCGAATTCTCTTCAAAAATCATTCTTGGTCTCTCGGTCTGCGTACTCACTGCTATTTCTCGGTAGGGTAGGTAACTAGATACCATGCCGATAAGTCCGCATCTAGTGTTTGACTTAGTACCTTGAATGCTTGTTATCTCTGGCTTTAAGAGAACTGGGCCTCCACTGTTGCCAGGGAAAACAAGGGAGTCAATCAAGAAAGTTTGGGCATCTCCCTTTAACCAATCTTGAGATCGGGCAATGATTCCTTGCCTTACAATTGCATAGTTTCTCACATCACCAGCTATTCCCAATGGGAACCCGAGAACAAAGACACCATCCCCCTCACTGACTTCAGTTGCCCTAGCTTGTTCTAGACTGAATGTTTGTGTGTCGGATGGAAACCATGAGAATTCGATACCGTCTTGTTGCAGTCTTTGAGGATTCACATTGATGACTGCCACATCTACATCAGGGTCAGGGTGTACGATCCAAGAGGCTGAACCATCAGGCTCGTTTAATCGAAGGGGATAGACATTTGCACCAGCTCCCATCGGTCTGTTGAAGCGAGCTTGGAGTGCCGTCTTACGTTCAAACGCCTTATTGAAGACATGCCGATTTGTAACTAGAAAAATCCGGTATTGTTTTACCTCGTGCGCTTCGGTGTGTGCGATAGGATAACCGTACAAGAAGCCAGTGGCTGTGTATTGAATATTTCCATCTTGAGACGGGCCTCCTAACGCAACAACTGTATTCAAAAAACTAGGTGGAATCAGGGCCATCCGCTTCTCCTGTTCAAGCCTTGCTTATCTTACTACATCACCTAATCTTCACGAGCTTGCATCAGTGAAGATTAGTGTTCGCACTAAACCTATTCTAACGAGCACCCGTTCGGTGGGACAAGCGAGACCCCCGGATCTGTGCTGAAGACTACGGCTACCTCGGTGCTCGCCTAACTGGAAGAGGTGGACTACCGAAACAACGAAGACTGGAAGCTGTGGCCCGGCTTCGGAGAGAGGTACGCTGGTCAGGAGACTTTTATTGCTACGCCCTTGTAAGGTAACGGTATATGACCATGGTCGTGACTATGGTAATATATAAGCAGGTCAGGTTCGGAGGAACGGCGTAGTGGATGCAAACAACGACATATCAAGCGGGAAGCGGACCATGAAGGCATCCGAGTTCAAGGCCAAATGCCTTCAACTCATGGATGAAGTAGCCTACGACGGAAGCGAGATCATCATCACCAAGAACGGGAAGCCGGTCTCCCGCCTGGTGCCATACCGGGAACGCCCTAAGTCATTCTTTGGCGTCGACAAGGGTAAGATCCGGATACTTGGCGATATTGTCTCTCCTATGCCCGCGCAGTGGTTCGAAGACCCGGACAATGGCGATGAGGCCCTGTTTTGATTCTCCTCGACACTCATGTATTGATATGGGTGCGGACTGGGGACCATAGGCTGGGCCCTCGGGCGCGTGGCCGGCTTGAAACTGCCTTGCGAGAGGGTAATGCCGCCGTTTCTGCCATAACCTTTTGGGAAGCTGAAATGCGCGCCCAGAAGGGCATGCTTAGTCTTGGCCAGCACCTGGAGACATGGCGTCAGGAACTGATCGAGGCCGGCATAGTTGAGATACCGGTGAATGGCGTCATTGCAACTCGGGCAGGCTTGTTGACTGAAATGCACGGCGACCCCGCTGACCGTATCATCGTGGCGACGGCGCTGGAAGGCCACAGGCTCATTACCGCCGACGAACGCATCCTGGGATGGAGCGGGGATCTCAACCGGCTGGATGCCAGGGAGTGATGGCTGTTCACCCCCTGATTCATAGAGTTGCCTCAGCGTAGCTTCCGACAATGACCTCACACAACAACATCCGTTTCGGCAACACGACTATCTACTACCAGGTCCGGCGTAGCAGACGGCGTAGGAAGACAGTCCAGATAGTCCTCAGTGGTGACGGCGTACGTGTTTTGGCGCCAATGAAAACCTCCGATAGTGAGCTGCAGGCCATCGTGCGGAAGCGTGCCCCCTGGATACTGAAGCACGTTTCCCAATCGAAGTTGGACGCCGAACCTATGCGATTCGTCAGCGGCGAGACGTTGCCTTACCTGGGCCGCAACCTCCACCTACACGTCGAGACCGCCGGCGTGCTTGTCCCAACCGTCCGTCTTGACCACTGGCGCTTCAGGGTTGCCGTGCCGGATTCCCTGAATGATGAGGACCGCTGCCAATCAATCCGTAGTGCCGCCGTTCAGTGGTATCAGGAACGCGCCGCCCAGCGGCTGACGGAGACCGTGGAATGCTGGTGGCCCCGGTTGGGCCGTGGAGAAATGTCGCGGGTGCTGATTCGTGACCAGCGCCGTCGCTGGGGGAGTTGCGCGCCGGACGGCACGCTGCGCTTCAACTGGCGTGCCGTAATGCTGAAGCCTGCCCTCATCGAGTACCTGGTCGTACACGAACTGGCTCATCTGACCCACCGCAACCACTCGAAGGACTTCTGGGGCTTGGTCTCAGCGGTGATGCCGGATGCTCATCAGTTGCGAAAAACCCTCCGAGAAGAAGGGCGTAGGCTCCCCTTGTAATTTCGAGCAGTGCATTGTATATCGTTCTGTGTTTAATATACTTAACACCGAGAGCTAACTCACGAGGCGTAAGCAATGGAACCTAAGAAGAAGATACTCTTGTTTGACAAGACGGACGATGAGCTATTTGCCGAGCTTCGAAAGGAGATATTTGCGGGCAAACCTCTCCCGGGGAATTCTGCGGACCTGATCTGGGAGGCCCGGGAAATCAGGGATGCCGAAATCAAGGGATGGGTGCTAGCATCGACAAAGTGCGCTGGATAGGAGAGTACAGCCCCTAGCTGTTCCCGGCCCGGCCGTGGCCTTGCTTAGTCCAATGCAACGGGCTACTCACTCAGTCTGAACGGGGGATACCTGTCCGTGGTCAGAAGGAAGGCATAGGCCGCGACTCTGTAACTCCACCGCGATACTCCCACAACAAAGGCAAACATACCTTGGGGATACCTTCCGGTTATCAGTATCGATAGCCAGGCAATGACTGTGACGATGAACGCAACCACGCCTAAGATGGCCAGAACTATGTAGTGAGGGATGGCCAGCAGCCACTTGATCAGGGGCATGAACCTGTTCAATTGCTCCTCCGCAGTGGGGTACGGTATGTCCAGGTGAACGGATTGCTCCTCGTCCGTGGAGGGGTACTCGTCACGCAAGAGTAACAAGTACGCGCCTACTCTTGCGCCGAATCTCTGCAGCTCCAGATTCCAGTCGAACCACCAGCGAGGATACTTCCTCCTGAACAAGAGCATCAGAATCACGGCAAGCCATAGTACGCCGCCCGCGAACAGAGGAGCGAGCGCCCTATCTGTATCCGGGTCGCCGCTTGCGGAGTACCCGCTTACCAGAGAGATAACTACTATTATGGGAATGGCCAGGATCAGCCTGAACAGAGCGGTCAACCTGTTCCTGGGGCCTTCGGGATAGTCTACGTTGAACGCTACCGGGTAGGCATCCACTGAATAAACCGCCATTTCATTACACCTCCCAACGGAATCGGAACTCGCCATGCTTTAGACAGGCCCCAGCATATTACCATCCTTTCCTACCCTGGTCGAAAGCGTCTGCCGTATATTCCTTGAGCTATCTTGTGGACTGGCGCCTCCCCTCAGTTCATGGTTGTGCCATTTCCCACTTCCCCATAAGCCGCCGTACTGCTAACATGCGCTCATGATGACATTGCACATAATTGCATCTCGCATGCAGTCCCTGTCTCGTTGCTCATTACGAAAACCTACCACCCCTCTACGAGATTCGGATTTGTTTCCCATATTTTTAATATTTTGGGCCTCGTTTAGCCTTGCAGCACTTTACATAATGTTAAAACGATTCCATTCTCAGGCACAACACCACTCCACCGCTAACCGCCATCTGACCGTTTTCTCATGCCTAACATGCATTTTCACGACACCCCAAAATCGACTTATGTCAAGTAGTCAATCATCACTCGGACCACCCCGGAGGTCGACGCTAGGAGGAGACCATGAGCAATAAGCGACTATGGAAACGTTTGGAAGATCGACTGACCCGCAAGATAGACGGCTTTGCCGGAGTGGCCGGAGTTTCGGTAAAGGACCTGACCCGCGGAGACGGCGTCTCGGTGTATGGCGGCGATGAGTTTCCCACTGCATCCACCATCAAGATACATATCCTGACCCGCCTGTTGACCCGCGCCGAAGCCGGCGAGATAGACCTCAGCGAACGTGTCAGAATAACCCCTGACAAGCTAGGGGCGGGTAGTGGGGTGCTCCAGTACATGGAAGACGAGCCTGATGTTTCCATACTGGACATAGCTATCTTGATGATCATCGTCTCCGACAATACGGCAACCAACCTCTGCATCGATTGGGCGGGTATGGAGGAGACCAATGGGCTCCTCCGCGATATGGGGCTTACCGCGACGAAGTTGAGACGCAAGATGATGGACAGCGAAGCCATACACAGGGGCGATGAGAACGTATCAACCCCGAACGAGCTCGTTGCCATGCTGGAGATGCTGTATCAGGGCAAGCCCTCACCCAAAGTGGCGGAGGAAGTGCTGCGCATCATCAGCAAGCCTAAGTCCGCGCCGTTGAACCGGGCGGTGCCCTCAGGCCTGGTGGTCGCCAACAAGCCGGGCGGCATGGAACGGGTGCGCTGCGATGCGGGGATCGTTTACCTGGGAGACAGGCCTTACGCCATAGCGGTGATGACCAACTTTGGACTGGAGGATGGCATACGCCAGGAAGGGTTCATTGTAGACGTGGTGCAGGACGTGCATCAGACAATGGCGGTACTGGACAGCACCAACGATTTTGGCCTGGGGGTGCCCAAGTACACGGGAGGTTAGGGCCCGCTTGAATGTCAAGACCCGTAGCGGCGCTGTCTTCCCTGGTAGCTCCTCAGAGCTCGCAGGAAATCCAGCTTTCTGAAGGCGGGCCAGAAGGCGTCGCAGAAGTATAGCTCGCTGTATACGCTCTGCCAGAGCAAGAAGCCGCTCAAACGGGTCTCTCCGCTTGTCCGAATGATAAGGTCGGGTTCAGGCACGTGCGGCGCGTAAAGGTGCTGCCGCACTTCATCAACCGAGAGACTGTCCGCTACTTCCGATAGAGAGGCTCCGTTCTCACTTCGGGTCAGCAGCAGTCTCCTCAATGCGTCCAGTATCTCGTCACGTCCCCCGTATCCAATGGCTATGTTCAACTGCCATGGCCCCGCGGATGCCGTCATCTCCTCCACCCGCTTGATCTTGTCGCGCAGCTCTTCATTCAGACTGTCCGGGCGTCCAATCACGTTGACTTGCCGCTTGGTAGGTCTGCTCTCAGGGTCTATCAGCCACTGGTCCAGCTTGGCTCCAACCAGGGCGAACACCTTCTCAAGCTCCTCCGGGGTACGTTTCAGGTTGTCAGTGGACAGCCCCCACAGGGTGACCACGGGTATATGCAGTTCGTCGCACCACTGAATCACCTCGCTGGCCTTATCGGCGCCAATGCGGTGACCTTCGGCAACGTCGCTCAACCCCTGCAGCTTGGCAAAACGTCTGTTGCCATCCAGGATCATGGCTACGTGTTGGGGTAGCGAGTGCTGCTTGATCTGAGCCAGGAGCCTGTTGGTATACAAACCATGGATGAAAGAGTTCAACAGCCTCAAGGACATTGCGCCTACCCTAAGAGGCTTCACAACCCGGCCTATGCCTGAGGATGTTTTTCTATCGACGGTAGTGACTGAACTGGCTGATTGGTCCAAGTATGCCTTGCCCTCAAAACGTTATCTATTAAGGGTACCACTACCTGTAAACCGCCTGCCTCTTATTGCTAAGCCGGTCTAGTACACGGGTCCTCTGAGGTAGTTAACGCCTAACTGGCCCTCCAGCTACCAAAGGCTTACGACTGCGTACCTACCACTACTGTAGCTAGGCGCACTGATTAAGGATAACCAGGGCCGCCGCCATGACTGCATCCCAGATATCCTCACTGTTGGGTAAGGATCTCCGAGATCCAGGAGGGCTCGCAGACTGCTAGTGTCGTTACATCGCTCAATCGCTAGCGATGGCAGAGGCTATTCCACCGGCGGGTATCCCTTGCCCCAGCAAACGGGAGTCCCGTCGGGGCGTAGGGCGCATGTGTGGACTTCGCCGCAGCTGATGGTGGTGAACACCTCTCCGGCAGGCGGCACCGATTGACCGAATCCGGTCTGGCCTATGTCATTCATCTGGCCGAGTTGCGCGCCCCAACAGACAGCGCTACCACTGCGGGACAGAAGTACTGCGGAGGGGAAAACAGACTCAGCGTAATGGTGCTCTGCAGTGTGCGGGTTCCCATTATATTGCTGTAGTCTGCTCTGTCAATGAGCCTATCTTAAGGGGTCACTAATCGATTCTAGGATACAATTGCGCCGCCCTTGTCTTCATGGCGGGGACGCAATAGCAACGAAAAAGTGCGGTACTCATGGGCAGTTGATCTGGGTGGAGCCGACAGCTAAAGCGGGTCGCCAAAGGGTGTGCCAACTGCTGCCCTAGTCCTCGCCGACCCGTTCGAGTCTAGTTGTGTAGGCATGCCATGACCTGACCATAATATCCGGTTCATGTCGTAGTCCCTGTTGGAGCCGTCCGTGGCTTTGTATAGAACCACCAGCTTGACATAGTCAGGCGCCGTGAGCCAGCCGCGCCGTTCTTACCCCGCGCAGTTGCCAGCGCCAAACTTGTTCGCTACGCCCTGTAGCCACGCCTGGAACTCGTCGTCCGTGGGCGCACACAGCTCAGTACCATTTAGCCCCAGCGTTGTGAGAGATGTCATGCCAGTGAGCGACCCGGGCAATGGCCCGCTCAACTGGTTGTCGGTAAGGTGCAGCCTTTGCAGGCTGGCTAGGTTACCCAGTTCCGGAGGTATAGGCCCGCTCAACTGGTTGTCGTAGAGGTACAGTTCCTCCAGGTTTGCGAGGCTGCCCAGTTCCGGAGGTATAGGCCCGCTCAACTGGTTGTCGTAGAGGTACAGTTCCTCCAGGTTTGCGAGGCTGCCCAGTTCCGGAGGTATAGGCCCGCTCAACTGGTTGTTGGCGAGATTCAGCCTTTGTAGGTTGGCAAGGCTGCCCAGTTCCACAAGTATCATCCCGCTCAACTGGTTGAAGCCCAAGCTCAGATCTTCCAAGTTGGAGAGGTTGCCCAGTTCCATAGGTATAGGCCCGCTCAGCTGGTTGCTGTACAGGTACAGCTGTCGCAGGTTTGATAGGTTGCCCAGTTCTACGGGTATCGCCCCGCTCAACTGGTTTTCGTTGAGTTGCAGATCTTGCAGGTTGGCAAGTCTGCCCAGTTCCGCAGGTATCGGCCCGTTCAACCGGTTATCGCGGAGAATCAGCCCTTGCAGATTAGCGAGGCTGCCCAGTTCCGCTGGTATCGACCCGCTCAACTGGTTGAGTTGGAGCCACAGAATTTGCAGGCTTGCAAGGTCTCCCAGTTCCGGAGGTATAGGCCCGCTCAACTGGTTGACGCCGAGCTCCAGACGGTGCAGGTTTGATAGGTTGCCCAATTCCGCAGGTATCGACCCACTCAACTCGTTGCGGAAGAGTTTCAGACTGTGCAGGTTTGATAGGTTGCCCAGTTCCATAGGTATAGGCCCGCTCAACTGGTTGCTGTAGAGGTACAGATATTGCAGGTTTGATAGGTTGCCCAGTTCCACAGGTATCGACCCGCTCAACTGGTTACTGTAGAGCTCCAGACGGTGCAGGTTGGATAGGTTGCCTAGTTCCATAGGTATCGGCCCGCTCAACTGGTTGCGTTTGAGCCACAGTACCTCCAGGTTGGTTAGGCTGCCCAGCTCGGCAGGTATAGGCCCGCTCAACCGGTTGTTGGCGAGATTCAGCCTTTGCAGGTTGGAGAGGCTGCCCAGCTCCGTAGGTATCGGCCCGTTCAACCTATTGCGGTCGAGGATCAGCCCTTGCAGGTTGTGGAGGTTGCCCAGATCGGCAGGTATCGGCCCGCTCAACCGGTTGTTGTAGAGCTCCAGACGGTGCAGGTTGGATAGGTTGCCCAATTCCGCAGGTATCGACCCACTCAACTCGTTGTCCGCGAGACCCAGCCATTGCAGGTTGGAGAGATTGCCTAGTTCCGCCGGTATCGGCCCCCTCAACCGGTTTTTATTGAGGTCCAGCCCGGTGACGTGCCCACTGCCATCGGTGGTGACGCCGTACCATTCACCGAGGGGCCTATCGCTCAGCCAGTTGCTGCTATTGGCCCAGTTTGGGCCGTCCGTGGCTTCGTATAATGCCGCCAGCGCAACACGGTCGCAGTTGACAACACCTGATTTTCTCTCGATGCGCTGCAGCCACATTTGGAACGTGGCGTCCGTAGGGGCACACAGTCCAGTGCCACCCAGACTCAAGGTTGTGAGAGAGGTCAGGCCGGTGAGCGACCCTGGCAAGGGTCCAGAAAGGCTAGCGTTGCCGTTGACGTACAGCATTTGCAGATTGGAGAGGCCGCCCAATTCCGCAGGTATTGGTCCGCTCAGCAGGTTGCCGCCGAGACCCAGCCATTGCAGGTTAGCAAGGCTGCCCAGCTCGGCTGGTATAGGACCGCTCAGTAGGTTGCCGCCGAGGCTTAAGTTTTCCAGGTTAGCAAGGCTGCCCAGTTCGGCTGGTATTGGCCCGTTCAATCGGTTGTGGGTGAGGTTCAGCCATTGCAGGTTGGCAAGGTTGCCCAGTTCCACAGGTATCGGTCCACTCAACTGGTTCTGGAAAAGCCACAGTCCTTCCAGGTTGGCAAGGTTGCGCAGTTCCGTCGGTATCACCCCGTTCAACTCGTTGTCAGCGAGACCCAGCCAATGCAGGTTGTGGAGGTTGCCCAGCTCAGCCGGTATCGGCCCGTTCAACCGGTTGTGGTCGAGCCACAGTTGCTGCAGGTTGGTGAGGCTAGTCAATTCCACAGGTATCGGCCCGCTTAACTGGTTGTTGTCAAGCCACAGTTCCTCTAGGTTGGAAAGGTTGGCAAGTTCCGTCGGTATCGGCCCACTCAGCCGGTTGTTGTCGAGACGCAGTTTCTGCAGGTTGGAGAGGCTGGCAAATGCCGTCGGTATTGATCCGCTCAATCGGTTCTCGTAGAGGTACAGAGTTTTAAGGTTGGATAGGTTAGCCAGTTCCACAGGTACCATCCCGCTCAACTGGTTGACGCCTAAGTACAGATCTTGCAGGTTGGAGAGGCTGCCCAGATCCGTAGGTATCGACCCCCTCAATCGATTGTCCTTGAGGTGCAGCCCGGTGACGTGCTCACTGGCGTCGGTGGTGACACCGTACCATTCACCGAGGGGCCTATCGCTCAGCCAGTTGCTGCTATTGGCCCAGTTTGGGCCGTCCGTGGCTTCGTATAATGCCACCAGCGCAACACGGTCGCAGTTGACAACACCTGACTTTCTCTCGATGTGCTGCAGCCACGTTTGGAAGGCAGTCTCCGTGGGCACGCATAGTCCGGTGCCATCCATTCTGAAGTCTGTGAGAGAGGTCAGGCTAGCGAGCGACCCGGGCAATGGCCCGGAAAGGGCTGAGTTGTCATAGAGCCATAGCCCTTCCAGGTTAGCGAGGTTGCCCAGTTCTGGCGGTATCGACCCGCTCAGCTGGTTGTCACCAAGGGCCAGGCCTTCCAGGTTAGCGAGGCTGCCCAGTTCTGCCGGTATCGACCCACTCAGCTGGTTGTCACCGAGGGCCAGGCCTTCCAGGTTAGCGAGGCTGCCCAGTTCCACTGGTATCGACACGTTCAATCGGTTGCCATCAAGATCAAGAGTTTGCAGGTTAGCGAGGCTGCCCAGTTCTGGTGGTATCGACCCGCTCAACTGGTTGTCATGGAGGTCCAGCTCGGTCACACGCCCGTCGCCGTCGGTAGTGACACCGTGCCATTCGCCCAAGGGCCCATCGCTCAGCCAGTTGCTGTTGTTGGCCCAGTTCGGGCCGTCCGTGGCTTCGTATAATGCCACCAGCGCGGCACGGTCGCAGTTGACGACGCTAAATTTGTCCTCTACGCCCTGCAGCCACGCCTGGAACTCGTCGTCTGTGGGGGCGCACAGCTCAGTACCGTCTAGCAACAGCGTTATGAGAGATGTCAGGCCAATGAGCGACCCTGGCAAGGGACCGTTGAGAGTAGGGTTGCCGTAGAGATGCAGGAATTGCAGGTTTGTAAGGCTGCCCAGTTCCGCGGGTATCAGCCCGCTCAACTGGTTGCTGTAGAGGTACAGATGGTGCAGGTTGGAGAGGTTGCCCAATTCCGCTGGTATCGACCCGTTCAATCGGTTGCCACCAAGATCAAGAATTTGCAGGTTGGAAAGGTTGCCCAGTTCCGCTGGGATAGGCCCGCTTAATTCATTGCCGGGAAGGTGCAGTCCTTCCAGGCTGGATAGGCTGGCCAGTTCCATAGGTATTGCCCCGCTCAACTCGTTGCGACCGAGGTACAGAGATTGCAGGCTTGAGAGGCCCCCTAGTTCTGCGGGTATCGACCCACTCAACTCGTTGGCGCCCAGGTCCAGAGATTGAAGACTTGAGAGGCTGCCCAGTTCGGCAGGTATCGGCCCACTCAACCGGTTTCGGTAGAGACGCAGTATCTCAAGGTTGTGAAGGCCGGCCAGTTCCGCGGGTATCCGTCCGCTCAACTGGTTGGCGCCAAGCTCCAGACTTTGCAGGTTGGAGAGGTTGCTCAGTTCCGCTGGTATCGGCCCGCTCAACCGGTTTTCGTTGAGGTCCAGCCCGGTGACGTGCCCTCTGCCGTCGGTGGTGACGCCGTGCCATTCACCGAGGGGCCTATCGCTCAGCCAGTTGCTGCTATTGGCCCAGTTTGGGCCGTCGGTGGCGTGGTACAAGGCCACCAGCACAACACGGTCGCAGTTGATAACGCCAGACTTGTCCTCTACGCCCTGCAGCCACGTTTGGAAGGCAGTCTCCGCGGGCGTGCATAGTCCGGTACCGTCCATCCTGAAGTCTGTGAGAGAGGTCAGGCTAGCGAGCGACCCGGGCAATGGCCCGTAAAGGGCTGAGTTGTCATAGAGCCATAGCCTTTCCAGGTTAGCGAGGTTGCCCAGTTCTGGCGGTATCGACCCGCTCAGCTGGTTGTCACCGAGGTACAGTGTCTCCAGGTTGGCAAGGCTGCCCAGTTCCACTGGTATCGACCCGTTCAATCGGTTGCCACCAAGATCAAGAGTTTGCAGGTTAACGAGGCTGCCCAGTTCCGCTGGGATAGGCCCGCTTAACTCATTGCCGGGAAGGTGCAGTCCTTCCAGGCTGGATAGGTTGGCCAGTTCCATAGGTATTGCCCCGCTTAACTGGTTGCGACCGAGGTACAGAGATTGCAGGCTTGAGAGGCCCCCCAGTTCTGCGGGTATCGACCCACTCAACTCGTTGGCGCCCAGGTCCAGAGATTGAAGACTTGACAGGCTGCCCAGTTCGGCAGGTATCGGCCCACTCAACCGGTTTCGGTAGAGACGCAGTATCTCAAGGTTGTGAAGGCCGGCCAGTTCCGCGGGTATCCGTCCGCTCAACTGGTTGGTGCCAAGCTCCAGACTCTGCAGGTTGTCAAGGCTGGCCAGTTCCGCAGGTATTGCCCCACTCAACTGGTTGCCTATGAGATGCAGGAATTGCAGGTTTGTGAGGCTTCTCAGTTCCGCGGGTATCGGCCCGCTCAACCGGTTGTATCTGAGATCTAGCCCGGTCACGCGTCCGTCGCCGTCGGTGGTGACTCCGTGCCATTCGCCGAGGGGTCTATCGCTGAGCCAGTTCCCGTTGTTGGCCCAGTTTGGGCCGTCGGTGGCGTGGTACAAGGCCACCAGCGCGGCACGGTCGGCCGTTACCTCAGCTGGCGGCGTGGGTGTTGGCGGCACGGGTGTCGGGGTAGCCGTAGGCGTGGGAGCGGGAGTAGGTGTAAAGGTGGGCGTGGGTGCAGGCGGCGTTGAGGTCGCAGTCGGCGCAGGGGTGGCGGTGGGTGTCGGCGTAGGCTCCGAGCACGCCGCCATGACGGCGAGGGCAAGAAGGGTGATGGCCGCGATTGCGGCCGTACGCCAGGAAGAGCAACTGGTTCCGGAGACAAGATGGAGCAAGCACTCACCTCGCATTTTCCGAGCTTACTTGCCACGACTCTATCACAATAGATGTGACCTAGGTGTGACGGTGCCAGAGATGGAGGCGAGTAGTACTAGACCAAAGACTAGGCGAGTGCTGTTGCTCTTTGGACTGCCTGTTGCTGGTACAGTGGCAGGGAACGCAGTCTACGAATATTTGATCACGCCAGTCATACCTTTCCTCCCAAGGGTTCCTTTCACCCTTTATACAATATTTGCGACCTCGTTCGCCGTACTGTTCCTGTTTGGCCTTGTCGTTGCAATGGGGCAGTTGTGCGCGAATGGATGGAAGCATCTCACAAGAAGGGAACTCCGGAATGATTTGCATGGGACGAGGAGGGTCGGCGCTGGTGGATGCCAGAAGGACGTATTCACGCGTTACGTGTTTGCTACGGATTCCCAGGACCGAGACTCGGGAGCCGGAGGTAACAGAAGTGGTAACCAACGGGCATCTCTAGGCAGCACAAGGCTAACGCACGGGGTTATGGGAGCGGGGGACGGGACTCGAACCCGCGACAGCCTGCTTGGAAGGCAGGGGCTCTACCACTGAGCTACCCCCGCTGGGTACACCCTAGTTTATAGCATTTGTCTCGCGGTTGGCTAGGACGCTACGTTACCTTGACCCGAAGCCAGCGGTTTGCCATGTAGTACGGCATGTACAAGCCAAACCGGGCCACCATGGCTATTACAATAGCCCACGCTATGCCGAACTCGTTGAGATGGGCCAGCACCGGCAGGGTAAAGGACATTCCGAACAGGCCAAAGGTGTGAGTCGCGCCGGTCAGCATCAGGGCCAGCGGGATCTCCAGCACCCACATGCTGAGCAGAGTGACCAGCATTGGCGTTATAGTATCCCCGGCCGTGTTGAACGACTGCCCCAGCACCTGTCCGGCACCAAGGAATACCAGGCTTATAGCCTGGATGCGCAACCAAGTGGTTGCCAGAGCCACCAGCTCAGCATCGCGTGTAAAAAGCTTGACCAAGAGCGGCGCCAGGGCAAAAAGCAGGACTGTCAAGACCAGACCAATGGCGAAGACAAAGATCAACGCCCACTTCACGGTCATTCTGGCCCTTTCCGGCCTGCCCGCTCCCAGGTTCTGGCCCACGAGGACGCCGGAAGCCCGTCCCAGGCCTCCGCTGCCCAGGTGCGCCAGGTTCTCGGTGCGCCGTCCCAGTGCAAATGCGGCTACGGCAAATGTGCCGAACTGAGCAGCCAGGCCTACCACCACCAACTGAGCTATTGAACGTTCCATTCCCGTTACGGACGCTGGCGCTCCTATTTTGATCAGCCGTCCCAAGACGGGAAAGTCGACCCGGTAGCCCCTCAGCGAAAGGTGGAGGCGGGACGAGCCGCGGAACAGTACGCGGAGGTTCCAGGTTGTGCCCAGGCTTTGTGCCAGCACGTCGGCCATGGCCGCGCCGGCGATTCCCATTTCGGGAAGGCCCAGCCACCCGAAGATGAGGAAGGGGGTCAGGCCAATGTGCGTGGCCCTGGTCAGCATAGTCGCCTTCATTGGCGTAATGGCATCGCCGGAGGCCACCAGCGCGGAACCGCTGGTCTGTCGGAACGCCATCGCGCCGGTGCCGATGAACTGGATCCTGAGATACAGCGACCCGGAATCGATGATGTCCTCGCTGAGACCCAGCACGCGCATCAGGGGGACGGTGAGGAATACCCCAATCACCACCATGATTAGAGAGTAGCCCGCGCTGAGAGTGAATCCCTGTAGAGCGTAGTGGTTGGCCAGCGCCGGGTTCACTGCGCCTATGGCCCTGGACACCGTGGCTCGCAGGGCGGTGTCCAGCCCCAGCCGCCCGGTCATTACAAGCATCTTGTAGCTTTGCCCTATGCCCACCCCGGCAATGGCGCTGGCGCTGATGAATCCCGCCCACACCAGGTCCGCCAGTTGGTCTACAACATTGAGGACGTTTTCCACCATCTGGGGCCAGGCCAGCCACCACAGGTTGCGGGGTATGCTTCCCTTCGTCAGGTCTTTCCCGTAGCGCGCCGGCCGGCGCTGGTAGCTTTGCGAAACGGTCTTATCTGTGCCCTGTGTTGACGGAGGACGTTTGGGGATCTGCGGCCTGTCGGTGGAGTCGTCGGGCAAGTTGGACTGCTCCTTGGTAGGGAAGTCGTAGTTAGCTGCACCATACGACTATCGGCCAGTGCGGTCAATGACCATGCTTGTCAATTCACTGGCCGTTGGATATAGTAGCCCAGCGTGGCAAGGCTGGTTGCATTAGATGGCAGTATCTTCAACCAGTGCGCTTGGTGGCGCCGGCTACGCATCAATCCATGACAGGGGGTGTCTGTTATGTTGCCTGCCGCTCTGGACGACATCAAGGTTCTGGACATCAGCCAGGGAATCTCAGGGTCGTACTGCGCCAAACTGCTGGCCGATTTTGGCGCCGACGTGATAAAGGTCGAGCCACCGGGAGGTGAGTTGCTGAGGTCAATCGGCCCTTTTTTCAACGACGACCCCAACCCGGAAAAGAGCCTCATACACATTGTGCTCAACAACAATAAGAGGGGGGTAACCCTTAATTTAGAAACATCGTCCGGAGCCAGGTTGCTCAAGAGACTGGTGCAAGGGGTGGACGTAGTAATCGAAAACTATCAACCCGGCTATTTGGAGTCTCTGGGGCTGGGTTTCCAGGATTTGGAGAAGGTGAACCCCAAGGTCATCCTGACTTCCATAACCGGGTTTGGGCAGTCCGGTCCATACCGTGACTACAAGAGCGAGGATATAGTGGCGTACGCCATGGGCGGTATCATGGCCTTCAGCGGCACCAAGGATAAGGAGCCGCTGAAACACGGCGGCTTCCAGTCGCAGTACGAAGCCGGGCTCAACGGGGCAATAGCCACAGGGTTCGCCCTCTTTGCCAGGGACTTTGATGGCGAAAGCCAGCACGTAGACGTTTCCGCGCAAGAGGCTGTGAACGCGTCCCTGGTGATGAACCAGCCCCTGTTCTCCTTCAGCGGGGCGGTCCAGGGGCGTCGCAATCCCAAGGGCACCATGTACACCCAGATTATGCCCTGTAAAGACGGCTACTTCGTAAGCCAGACCGGCGCGCGGGCCACCTGGGACGATCAGGTGCGATTCTATGGCAAGCCTGAGCTGGCTGAAGATCGGTTTGCCAACCCGGTACAGCGCTTGGACCACGGTGAAGAGTTCGACTCCATCCTTGTGGATGCCGTCAAAGACCGCACCATGAAAGAGATGTTCAAGACGGCATCAGAGGAATTCGGCATGCTGTTCGGTATATCGCAGACTCCGGAAGACCTTATGGACTGCCCGCAGCTTGCCGCCAGGGATTTCTACCAGGATATAGACCACCCCGTCATAGGCAAGACCAAGATTCCGTTCAGGCTTTTCCATATAACGGAGAGCCCGTTCCAGCAGAGGATGCCCGCGCCTCTACTGGGCCAGCACAATGAAGAGGTCTATACGGAGACAATGGGTTACTCCAAGGAGGACCTGATAAGACTCCGTGAATTGAACATCATCTAAGACGCATTCACACGCTTAGACCAAGGAGCTAAGAATGGGTAGACTGCCATTAGAAGGAATCAGAATAGTAGACACCTCCGCCATCTTCGCGTTCCCCTACGCGGCAGGGGTAATGGCCGATCTCGGCGCTGAGGTCATCAAGATAGAGGGCCCCTCTCGCGTTGAGCCTATACGCACCGGTATGCTTTCCGGCGCCTATCCCGAGAACGACCCCGGCGCCGACCCCTGGAACCGCACGCCTACTTTCCACGTGGTGAACCGGGGCAAGAAGTCCCTGGTGCTCGATCTGCGCAACCCTGAAGGGCTTAAGGTCCTCAAGGAGCTTGTGCTCACGGCGGACGTGTTCATGGAGAATTTCACGCCCAGGGTTACCCGCAACTGGGGCATGGACTGGCCCAAGCTCAAGGAGATGAAGCCCGACATCATCATGATGTCCAACACCGGGTACGGCCACGGTACAGGCCCGTACTCGGACTATCCCGCGGTGGCCACATCCCAGGAGGCTACACACGGCCTGACCCACCTCACCGGATACAACGGCGATATTCCCTCCAAGGTGGGCCAGTCCTACGTGGACTTTGTGGCCTCATGGACGTGTCTGTTCTCCCTCTCCATGGCGCTGAGGCACCGCAAGAAGACGGGGAAGGGTATGTGGGTGGACATTGGCATGTATCAGTTGGGGGTGTTCCACATCAGCGAGTTCCTCATGGAATGGATAGGCAACGGCAAGGACAGCTCCAAGCGCATAGGGAATCGCCACCCTTGGTTCGCTCCGCAGGGTTGCTACCCCTGCGCCGATAAAGACGGTTGGGCCGTGCTCAGTGTGCGCGACGACCACGAGTGGGAGGCGCTTTGCCGCACCATAGGCAGGGAAGACCTAGTGGACGATCCCAAGTACATTGGCCACTTGAACCGCTGGAAGCACCACGATGAGCTTGACGGCATCATCAAAGAGTGGACTAGTAAGCATAGCAAGTGGGATGTGATGGAAAAGCTGCAGGACGCCGGTGTACCCGCAGGGCCCGTTATGGACTCACGCGATATGAACACCAATGTACATTACTGGGACCGCGGCTTCCTGGAGAAAGTGCCCTCGGACGATCCCACCCTGGGTACGCGAGTGCTCATGGGCCGGCCCTGGAAACTGAGCAACACGCCGGTCTCCATAAAGGGTCCCGGCCCCAAGCTCGGCGAGGGCAACCACCGCTACATAGTGGAAGAGCTTGGACATTCCGAGGAGGAGTATCAGAAGCTCATTGAAGAGGGCGTGACCGCCGATAGCCCGGTTGACAAGCGCCCGATCCCAACAAGCAGTCTCGACGATATGGTGTCCAAGGGTGTATACGGCTACTGGGATCCGGAATACAAGGAAAAGCTAGGCATATAGCCAGAGCGTTACCAGCAAGCTCACGAGGTGCAGCATGAACATAGGTGACAATGTCCCGGACGTCGGGTTCACTACGGGAGACCGTCAGGAAATCAGGCTGGCGGATTTCAAAGGTGAGCAGAACGTAGTCATCGCCTTCTACGCCAGGGCGTTTACCGGCGGGTGAGAGCGCGAGCTGCGGAAGTTCCAGAGCCTGCTCTCGGACTTCCAGCGGCTGGACACCCAGGTTCTGGGTGCAAGCACAGACGCCGCGCCGTCTCAGGGCGCCTTCGCCAAGCAATGCGGACTTGATTATCCTTTGGTGTCCGACTTTCCCAAGTTTGAGGCCTCAAGGGCTTTTGGGGTCTTCAATGAGGAGACCATTGGCGTTAGCCGGATCACGTTCGTCATCGACAAAGAGGGCGCGGTCAGGCACATCGTGCAGGATGCTCAAAGCATGGAGCAGCACGCCGAAGAGTCGCTGGAAGCGATAAAGAATTTCAGCTCTTCCTGACCCGTTTGCCTCGTTGGTCTGCTTCAGGTCTCATCGATAAGCATGGGATATGCGGGCAAGGTCTGTTTGGCAAGCGCTGCGATTCAGCGTTGACAACCCCCCTCTGGTTGAGCAATCATAAAACCAGTGTTATCACGGGCCCGTAGCTCAGTGGCAGAGCGGTCGGCTCATAACCGATTGGTCGTTGGTTCGAATCCAGCCGGGCCCACCAAGTGCCTGAACGGCCTAGACTGCACCCGCGTTCCGAACAGGGCGGTCTGGTCGATCGTAGTTACGTCTGCATTATCTGGACCAGGTTGCCGCAGGTGTCGTCAAAGACCGCAATAGTAACAGGGCCCATTTCTGTTGGCTCCATCACAAAAGCTACGCCCAGCGACTTCAGTTTCTCATACTCTGCACGGATGTCTGTAGAGCTAAAGGACGCCGCTGGGATGCCCTGGTCAAATAACCCTTTCTGATATGCCTGTGCTACCGGGTTTTCATTCGGTTCAAGCAGAAGCTCGGTCCCATCTGGGTCATCGGGCGAGACGACGGTGAGCCACTTGAATTCCCCTACAGGCACGTCATGCTTCTTCACAAAGCCGAGGCTCTCCGTGTAGAACCTCAGAGCTTCGTCCTGGTCACTTACGAAGACGCCGGTGAGTGTAATGCGCATATCTGTCCTCCTTTTCTTTTCATAGTGTCACTTGAGCCACCGGTCCATGGCAGCCCTGAGGGGTCCATCGTTGAAGACAAGCATCCGATACTTGCCGCGCTTCTCTGAGCTTACCAGCCCCGCTTTTTCTAAGACATCAATGTGCTTGGCTAAGGCCTGTCGGGAGATGGCGACTTTGTGTCGCATGATCAGGCGCGCCGTGAGTTCGTAGAGCGTCTGCTCCTTGCGCTCAGAGAACTCGTCCAGCATCAACCTCCGTATTGGGTCCGCGAGCGCCTTGAAGACCAGGTCCTTGTCCATGCACGCATATCATACGCAACCACAGAGTTGCATGTCAAGGGGCGATTCCCGTCCACCTGCACCGTCATTCCCGACCCCGATCGGGAATCCAGGGGCGGCGGGGGATGTGCTCCCGCCTGCGCGGGAGCGACGGTTGTTGGGGCCGGGGTCAATTCGACTAAGCCACGCCCACCAGTTGTGCTGGGGATTCATAACTCGCCCGCTTAGGGCTCGCGGATAGCCTAAAGTATGGACTCTTTGTCCAGCAGGCCCTCCGTCTTTGCCCGGTCGTCGGTCAGTATGGCGACCGTAGTGTAGTCGCCGCGGCGGTCGACTATCTGCAGGCTCTGGATGTTTACGCCGCCCTGCTTCAGCTTCTCGGCCACCTTTGCCAGTGCGCCGGGCTCATCCCGAAGGTTGACCAAAAGCGAGTCGTCCGTGACGGTCTTAAACCCCGCGTTGGTCAACGCGCGCAGAGCCCCGTCGTAGTCGTCGGTGGTCAGGGAGATGGAGCCTTTATCGTCAAGGGCCTCTGTGCTGATGGTCTCTATGTTGATCTCGTTGTCAGCCAGGACCCGGCTGATGTCGGCGATAACGCCAACCTCGTTTTTTGCCATGACTATGATTCTGGGCATACGGTTATAACCTCAGTGATATTTGGATTCTACTGGTTCAGGCAGTCGTCCACGACCGCGTCTATGGTCTCGCGCGTTATATGGGGCATGGTCAGCATGTGGGCGATGTCCTCGTACGGCGCCAGCTGCCACTTGCGGATAACCTGCGCTGACGGCTTGGGAAAGACCACCGTAACCGAGTTCTTATTTCGCCAGGCCGGTATACCGCTGTCCCTGAACCGTGTCACCGCGTACTCAGCTTTGTCCAGGCACTCATTCACAATCCGCTTGAAGCCGTCCAGCCCGTGCTTCTCAAGGGCGTACCAGATTATAAGCGGCGTGATGGCATTGCGCGAGCCGCTCAGGGTGGTGTCCAGAACGCCCACGTACTCTATGGAGCGGGAGATGCGCGCGACATACTCGCGCCTGGTGAGAGCGACGCCGCAGGGTAGCGGCGAACCTATCATCTTGTGCCCGCTTATCGCCACGCTGTCAAACCCTGCATCGAAACCGTAGGGCTGCGGTTCCTCCACAAAGGGCAGTATCATGCCGCTCAATGCGGCGTCGGCGTGGATGTAGGAGTTGGTCACGGCAAGGTCGCTTAGGATGGCGCGCACCCGGCTCACGTCGTCTACGGCGCCCTTCATGGTGGTGCCTATGTTCGCCATGAAGATGACCGGCACGTCGCGGTTGATGCGGATGCTCTCGTACAGGTCGTCGTAGTCTATCTCGCCGTTGGCCTGGCTCCTGATCATGATGTTGCGTGCCTTCAGCAGTCGCAGGATCTTTACCACGCTGTAGTGGGTGTCCTGGGAGAAGTACACCACGCCGTCGGGGAAGATCTCCCGCCCCATGTACAGGCCGTACATGTTGCCCTCAGTGCCGCCGGAGGTGACGTAGCCCCAGGACTCCTTCTGGTCCAGGTGCATCATATCGGCGAAGGTGTTAATCACATCGCGCTCAATCTCGTGGGTGTTGACGCGGAAGTTGCTGTCGTGGAAGGGGTCCCCGACGTTGTTGGCGCTGTACTGGAGGAAGGGCCACAACTCCGAGTAGTCGAAGTCGTGGTTGCACGGGTAGCCAACCTGCTCAGCACTCAGAGCTTCAATGTCTTCCAGCAGAACATCAAGACGCTTCCGGCTTTCGGTGTCCATCTCAGCCATCCAGGCGGCTCTTGTCTAGGTATTCCCAAGCCATCAACTGAAATATAGCACGCGGCTAGGCCGCCCGCAAACGGCAGACGGCATACCGCATCTACGTGAGATTCATGGCTGATGCGTCTATGTCAACGTCTCTTGGCTAGTACCCAGAGGTAGGGTACTTCTCGGCCCTGTTCCAACTGGCCTTCGATATCCGTCTCAACAAGCTCAAAACCGGCGTTTTGGACAACTCTTCTCATCGTCTCCGGATCAAACACGCTGATGAACATTGGAACACCAAGCCACTGACCTGTGACATCGTTCATGTCGCCGGCTTCGCAACTAAACAATAGCAGTCCCCCCGGCCGCAGCCAGCCGTAGATGCGTTTAAGTATTTCGCTATGCTGCTTTCGAGGAAGGTGCTCCAGCGTATAGAAGGAAACCACGGCATCGAAAGACCCATCGGGGAAGTCCAGAGCCCCAAGGTCTCCATGGATGAACTTGCCTTGTGGAACGTTCCGGCGTGCCATATCTACTTGAACACTTGATATGTCCACGCCGGTAATCTGATGAAGCTTGGATATCTCAATGTCCGCCGGGTCGCCGGATCCACACCCCAGGTCAAGAACGGCGCTCCCTGGGTCCAATCCGGCTAGTACCTTCTCCAGCCATTTCATCCTGGGCCACTCAGCGTCGCCCTCAAGACGTGAGTAAGCCTCGGCTACTTGGTCGTAGCCTTCCTCTAATAGCGTCTGGGGACTCTTAGGCATGTCCAATCCATGGTACTACGAAGACGAAACCGATGGAGGTGGATAATGGGGTTGTATGCAATATAATTGATATTACAACCGTGGAGTTAGATCGGAACGTCCCAGAGGAAAACTGTGAGTAGGTTCTTACGCTATTTCGGACTGCTGGCGGCCGGGTTTATGGCGGCTGTTGCTGTTGCCTGCTCCGGTACGGAGGAGCCCACCGTGCCGATTGAGGAGACATCGACCGCTTCACCTACCCAGACTCCGAGGACTGCGCCGACCCCTGCCGCGGGCTACGACTCCACCGAGAACATGTTCCGGCTCTTCTCCGGCTGGGACCATAATTCCTTCGACACGCAAGAGGCCATCGCGCTCGCCATCTTCCATAAAGACAAGTCGATGGTGCCAGTGATGATAGAGACGCTCCGATTCTTCTTTGGGGACGATGACATAATAGATGAGCTCAACTGGGGCATCTCGGCGATAACGGGCCAGGAGTTGAGAGGTGGCTACCGCGCCTGGGATGAGTGGATGGAGTGGTTGGGCAGCAACGCCGACGAGTACTATCCGCCAGACGGGTACGTGCGGTGGAAGAGCGAGATCATGAGCCTGATTGATCCCCGGTTCGCAGAGTTTCTGGCGCCTGCAGAGCAGGGCTCGCGAATAAACGTATCCGAGATCGCGTGGGGAGGAGTCCGGCCGGACGGAATTCCTGATCTTCAGAACGCACCGATCGTTTCAGCAAGCGAGCAGGGCTATTTGCTGCCGAACGACCGGGTGTTCGGCGTGTCCATCAACGGAGAGCACAGGGCATACCCGCTCCGTATTGTTAACGCCCACGAAATGGCGAATGACGTACTGGGAGACGAGCCCATAGCCCTGGCTTACTGAACGCTCTGCGGCAGCGGAATCGTGTATTCCGCTAGGATCAACGGGGAGCCAACCACATTCGGCACATCTGGGATGCTCTATCGCAGCAACAAGGTCATGTACGACCGGCTGACCAACTCGCTGTGGAACCATCTCACAATGGAGCCGGTCATAGGACCGTTGTGGGACTCGGGGATAAAGCTGGACTTCTTCCCGGTTATGCTCACAACGTGGCAGGAGTGGCTGGAGCTTCATCCAGATACTACGGTGCTGGCCCAGGAAACCGGCATCTATCCCGCCGAATTCTACGTGCCGGAGGAGAACCCGCAGGCCATCTACTATAGGTACTTCAACTCGCCTGAGACCATGTTCCCGGTTCCACAACGGGATGACCGGCTTGAAACAAAGCACATTGTGCTGGGGGTGCAGCTGAACGATAGCTACAAAGCCTACTCCTCCGACGCGCTCCAAGGGAGCCGCATAGTCAACGACGTGCTGGGAGGCGAGGAGATACTGGTGCTGGGTTCGGCGGGAAGCGAGGGCGCGAGGGCATACTACCGCGACGGCAGATCGTTCAAGCTCGTGTCGAACGACGACGGGCAAACCGGCATACCGTCCCTGATAGTGGACGACGGCGGTGGGACATGGGAAGTGACCGAGGAGTTCCTGGTCAACGCAGCAGACCGGTCGGAGAAGCTTGCGCGGATACCCACGCACATGTCGTTCTGGTTCGCGTGGTTCCAGTTCCATCCGGATACTGAGCTGTACACGACGTCCTGACTTCAGGAAGCTTCAGGGGACGACTTTCTCAACTCTGCCCTCGAAGTGTCGTAGAGCTATCGGCAGGATTCTTCGTTCGTGATCACGCCGTCGGTCATGGTCAGGACCCGACTACACACTTCGCTAACTCTCATGTCGTGGGTCACTAAGACAATAGTCTGCCCCAGTTCTCGGTTGAACCGGTGGAGGAGGTCTATAACCTCTTTCATATTTTCCGAATCCAGGTTACCGGTAGGTTCGTCCGCCAGCAGGAGGGCCGGCTTGGTTACCAGCGCCCGCGCTATGGCGACGCGCTGCTGTTGCCCCCCGGACAACTCTGTGGCCTTGTGTTCTGAGCGTTCCTCTAGCCCCACTAGCTTGAGAGCTTCCGCCGCTGCCGCCCTTGCCTCACGCCGGTGCCAGCCCGCGTACTCGGCGGGAAGCGCGACGTTCTCCAGTGCCGTCAGGATTGGCACCAGGTTGAACGTTTGAAACACAAAACCTATCTGTTTCGCGCGCATTTGTGTGCGCTCCCTGTCGCTCAGCCCTGTGACGTCGTTGCCGTCGATCACCAGGCTAGGCGGCGGACTCGTTCTCAGGTCGGCCGAATGCAACAGACCCAGGATGTGCATCAGCGTGCTTTTGCCGCAGCCGGACGGTCCCATGATACCCACCATCTCGCCGGCCTCCACCGAGATGTCAACACCGCGAAGGGCGCGCACGACGTTGTTGCGGCTTAGCCGGTAAGTCTTGTGAAGGTTGCGTGCTTCCAAAAAGACCATGTAGCGTTCCTATACGTACCTCAGTGCTTCCACGGGGTCGAGTCGGGCCGCCTTCCAGGCGGGAAACAGTCCGGCTAATGCTCCCAGGATTGTAGAGAAAGTTACGCCAAGGGCCGCAATCCATGGAGTCAACCGGAAAAGGATGATCCCGGAAACTTGGCCGGCGTCGTTGGAGAAGTAGACGACAAGCCACGCAAGGCCCAGTCCCGCCAACCCGCCAACAAAGCCCATGACTCCGGCCTCCCAAACCAGCTCTCGCATGATCCTACCCCGCGTCGCGCCGATGGCCCGTTTGATGCCGATTTCCCGGGTGCGCTCCGCCACGCTTATCGTCATTGTGTTGATCACGGAAAGCCCCCCAACCACCACGCTGATCAACGCCACGCTGAGGATGATCGCGTTGAAGATGGCGATAGTAGACCCAAACTGCTCGTTAAAGTCTTCACCGGAAGACGCCCGTAATCCCGGGAAGCTCGTTTCAATCGCCTGAATCAGGGAGTCTATGTCTGCTTCTGCTTCCGGGTACACTATCAACATAGACGTCAACTCTTGGTCGGCTAGGCCCGCGTCCGATAGCATAGCTCTGTCACGGGCCAGCATCTCCTGACCGGCGGTCCAAGGGATCACGGCGGTCGTGTCAAAGAATGTCAACGTCGGCTCCCTCACGCCAATGACTTCAAATGGGACACCTCTTATCTCAAAGGTGTCGCCGGGATGACTGTCAAACTTCCGGGCCATATCTGCGCCCAGAACGACTACTCGCTGCCCCTCATCCGCCGGCGTGGTCTCCCGTCCCTGAGAAATCTCTATGCGGAACGTCTCGTACCCTTGATCGAAGTCGGCTCTGTAAGCGACTACGAAGTCCGGTGAGACAAAGCCGGAACCGCTGTCGTCAGGGTCAAGGAGAAACTCCACCCGTGGCGCTGCAACTGCCACTCCATCGATTTGAGCAATTTGCTCAGCCACGCTGGCGGGCATAGGGGAAAGGCCGAAACCAAATGCGGGATTCGTCACGTCGCTGACCATGATCTTGTTGTCGAAATAGGTGGAGCCAACGTCTACAATGGCAGTGAGTTTGTTGGCCATGGCGCTCATGACCATGAGCGTCCAAATGCCTACGGCAATGCCGAGGATGGTCAGTGTGGTTCGTAACTTCCGGCGCGCCAGACTGCGGAGCAAGCGTCGTACCCTCCTGAGCCGAAGGAAAGAAGATGCTTTTATAGATTCGATTTCCGGCCCCGGGCCTATACCTGGGAGCCTACAATGTATATTTTATCACAAAGTCTGGGCTCGGTAATGGCTGGGTTGCTTACTCTGCGGTGCTGTGGCCCCTCCTATGGAATGTACAAGGCAGGTATAATGATATGCGTAGGAATGCGACGTAGCCCCTGCCTGCGAGTACTCCTTGTCGGGCAGACGCGAAAGCCCCTAGTTTTGTAAAAGGACACCTTATGGAAACAATCAAGCGCAGACCCTTATTCTTTAGCGTAATCGCCTTTTCCCTGATCGCCGCTTTCGTAGCCGTCTTCGTAATTGTTGTTCTCTCCACTCCCGCGTCCGACGACAGGACGCTAACCATGGTCTACTGGCAAGCTCCTTCCATCCCCAACCCCTATCTTTCCGGTGGGTTCAAGGACAGAGATGCCGGAGCAATCACCCTTGAACCGCTGGCCAAGTACGATCCGGACGGCGCTCTGGTCCCCGCGCTTGCCGCCGAAATTCCCACCTTACGGAACGGGGGAATCTCCTCTGACCTTACTACCATCACCTGGAAGCTCAGGGACAACCTCAAGTGGTCCGACGGCAGCAGCCTTACCGCCCATGACGTGGTCTTCACCTGGCGCTACTGCACCGACGAAGCCACGGGGTGCACCGCTACCAGCGCCTTCGCCGACGTAACATCCGTAGATGCTCTGGATGACCTGACCGTGAGGCTCACCTTCCACGATGCCACCCCGTATCCCTACACCGCCTTCGTCGGGACAGGAGTACCAGTCATCAGTAGGGCACAGTTCGCCGATTGCGTTGGCGCTGCCGCAGCAACATGTGACGAGGAGAACTACGCCCCCGCTGGCCCCGGGCCGTACCGCATAGTCGAGTTCCTACCCGATGAGAAGGCCGTCTACAAGCGCAACCGGTACTATTACGGCGATAGGCCGTATTTCGACCGCGTTGTCCTACAGGGCGGCGGCGATGCCATGTCCGCGGCTCAGGCTGTCTTGGAGCACGGCGAAGCCGATTACGCCTGGAATCTCCAGATAGACCCCATGGCTCTCGCCGGCATGGAGGCCATGGGCAAAGGGGAGCTAGTATCCGCATTCCCCAGCCTGGTGGAGCGCATAGTCTTGAACCAGACCAATGCCGACCCGTCGCTCGGCGAGGACCGCTCCGAGTACCTGGACAGCGCAAACCCTCACCCCATTCTGACCTTTACGCCAATCGCCCAGGCCATGTCCATGGCTGTAGACCGCGCACTAATTTCTGAACGGCTCTACGGCTCTGCCGGTGAGCCCGCCTGCAACCTCATCACCGGCCCCCCGGTCTACGTCTCCGCCGCCAACGATGGCTGTCTTGCCCAGGATATCGCCGGCGCAAACAAGCTCCTTGACGACAACGGCGTGCTGGACACCGACGGCGACGGCATACGCGAGTACAACGGTATTCCGCTGCGCATCACCTACCAGACCTCCACCAACGACGTCCGCCAGCAGACCCAGGCCCTTGTCAAGGACTGGTGGGCCCAAATCGGCATCGAGGCGGAAATCGTTCATCACGACGCCGCTGTCTTCTTCGGAGGTGATCCCGTGGAAGACAAGGAGGCGGTATACTCCCGGTTCTTCGCGGACGTGCAGATGTACGCCACGGGGCCCGATATTGACCCCCAGCAGTACCTCGTCGGTCTCACCTGCGACGAGATCCCGGACCGTGACAACAACTGGGGCGGAAGCAACGTCGCTCGGTCCTGTGATCCTGAGTTCGATGGACTGGTCGAAGAGCTTTCTCATACCCCCATAGGCCCAGACCGCGCCGACCTTGTCAAACGCATGAATGACGTACTGGTGCAGAGCTACTACGAAATTCCCCTGGTAAACCGGGGCATCGTTTCCGCTCACCTGGATACCCTCAGGGGCGTTCGAATCAACGGCTGGGACAGCGAGCTGTGGAACATCGCGGAGTGGCGCCGTTGATTTAGCGTCATGAGTATCTAGACGATGGGCTGGGCCCCGTAGGCGGTCAATGGTGGCCACAATTTCTTGATGTCCTCCCAAGTGAGCACGTTTTCTTTTCTCATCCAGCCTTGGTCGAGAAGGAATTTGACCTGACCAAAGTTCATGGTGTGGTCCCTGTTATTCGCAACTACAAACTGGACTACTTTCTTCTCGGTTCCAAGAAGGTTAAGTAGAACTTTTATCGTCACGTACTGACGAATGAGTTGATGCACCAAGACATCACTTGTGTCAGTATTATCAAACCCTGTCTCATGCTTGGCCTCACCAATAAAAAGATGCTTGGGGGTCTTGAGGATGATGTCTATTTCTGTATTGATGAGATTATTACCCAGCCTCTTCATATCACTCTGGTTCTCTGAGGACACACAATAATTCTCCGTATCAGCGTGTAAGCAGGAAGTCTTCATTAAGCTACACAAGTCCTTTGACATGGAGTTATAGTTGCTTCAAGAAATCTAAGTTTCTGTCCTCTACTGTTTCCTTGGTTTTTCTATGATGCTTCTCCCAATGATCTCGCATTACCTTCCAAAACAACTCAATACAAACTTCACTCGCTTGAGTCTCGTTGGGTTCACCGAGTTTCCTGACCAGCCTCAGACGAGCGGCTTCATCCTTGAAGAAAGGCGAGAAGTAGCGCGCCGTTTTCCAGTTCTCCGTTCTGTTCTCTATATCCAGAATACCCATAGGGTCTCCTTTCAATGTTATTGCGTCGCCGCCAGCAGCGCCTCGTATACCCGTACCATAGCCAGAGTGTCCCGTTCGCAGTATGCCAGTAGCGCCTCTTTGATGGCAGCTCTCTCCGACTCCGGCGCCTCGCCGGTAATCAGGCGGGCGTAGGCCGCTGCGGCAGCCATGCCCTCCGGCACCTCTAGGTCGTCGTAAGCCAGCCCCGGAGCCAGGACCGGTGCAACCGACTTGATGGAGAAGCTGCCGTGAAACTCCGGGTGGTAGTAGCCATCTCTAACCACCCGCAGGAGATCGACCACTCTGTCGCACAGGGCCAGCAGGCGGCCTTCGTACTGCGGGAACGCTTGCGCTAGCTCCCTGAGAACACGTGTCTCGTAGCCTGAATACACAACTATCGAGCCTTCGGAGGGCATTGCCTCAAGCAGAGCGACTATCAGACGCTCCCTGGGATCGTCGAGGCCGTCGTCCAAAAAGGCGCTGTGCCTCAGACCTCCGTCAGAGTCCCGGACGTGCAGCGACCACTGGAACGGAATTGTCTGATAGGGACTTGTGCCTGCGTACATGGGAACGGCGAGGTTCAGCGTCTCAAAGTCAAGGAAGCTGGCCGGAAAGCCTATCTCACTCAGCTTGGACGCCAGGTTTGGACTTATAAAAGGCTGACCCATAGCCACGCTGTCTCGCACCCGACGCTGCATATAGGAAAGACCGCTGAAGTCTTGCGGAACACTGCCGATGTCCCGGATTCCAGACTCCTTCAAGCGTTCACGTCCCTTGCTCCTCAGCGCCGGCAGCTCCCTTATGGGGTGCTCCGGTTCACCCGCATGGCAGTGTCCAAAGAAGGGACACTGATAGGGGGTTGTGCAGTGGGAGCCGGTCTCGATGCCCAGGGTTTCGGCAAGCTGTAGCGACTCCCACATCTGCGACAGAGCTCCGGGCACATGTTCCGCTATGTATGCCCTGGCCCCTTCCGTAACGTCCGTTAGGGAGAAGAGCCGTTCCAGGTCGTGGGCTCCGCCCTGGTACACGTATCCGGTATTGATATGCATGAGGTAAGCCCTTCTTATGGGGACGCCACAGCCCTCTACCACGTACATTTGAATTGCAACGTCAGGGGTGTGCTGCTCCTTGGCGCTAGCGGTAGACTTGACCTCGATTAGATCGAACTCCTGTCCTTCGCCCCTGGCGAGGACATCGATCCGCGTCCTTATGCTCTGGAAGGTGAAGGCCGGCTCGTACAGGACAGGGACAGAGACGTCCGACAGTAGAGCCTGGGTTGATTGCACTGCTTGGGAGTGCTCATTGTACTGCTCCGCAACGAGGATTCCTTTGGGGAATCGCTGTCTTGCCAGCTCGCCGACGGTGGTTCCGGTATCAAAGACAGCTTGCTGGCCTGCTTCCACGGGGTCGGCAAGCTCGTGGTGATAGCAGTCCAGATAGAGTCGTTTCAGGCACTGAAGCCCGGCTATGAACCTGGATTTGGATAGTTGAGGAGACATCTCGGGAGTCATTTACGTCAACTCCAGTATGGCAGTGGACATGCAGTTGGGGGATACCGCTACACTCTACTTGGGTAAGGAGCAAGATTTCAACGCCATAAAACCTTCTGCTAAAATGATGAGACATCCTGGGCTTGGACTGGTGATATGACAGAGCTACCAACAGACGTCAAAGCGCTTCTGGGGCATATACTAAGGACACCCCCAAATACGGCGGCTTTTTCCTTCATCCGCTACGTGGGCACGCACATGAGCGAGGACGAGCAGGCGGCGTTTCTCAACGGGCTGTTGCAAAAGACCGTTGAGAGCAGGGAGGCGGGAGATACCGCGGCGCTATGGGACTACATGGAGGAGTGGGAAGAAAAGGGTAGGGTACTGGCCGGAGCACGGGCTCGCGGAGTCGACGTAGAAGGAATACCATGGTCGCCTGTTGCCGTGCCGCTGAATCAGGCCAAGTTCGCCTTGATTACCACGGGCGGCTTTTACGTAGAGGGTCAGGAACCCTACGAGACGGACGGACCGGAAGGCCTGGGCGACTGGTCATGGCGGGCGATTCCCAAGGACGTCCCACGAGATGAACTGCGCTTGGCTCACCTGCATTACGATCTCTCCGGGCCTCGTCAGGATATCAACTGCGTCTTCCCACTGGACAGAATGGTGGAACTGGAGCAGGAGGGGGTTATAGGGAGCCTTGCCAGCACCAACTACTCGTTCATGGGGTATATCCAACGCCCCGACCTGCTCAGCGCCGAGACCGCCCCACAAGTGGCGAAACGCCTCAAAGCCGATGGCGTGCAGGCCGTGGTGCTCACGTCCACCTGACCGATATGCAACCGGTCCGGTGGACTGATAGCAAGGGCAATAGAAGCGGAGGGTATCCCCACGGTGCTCGTCATGATGTACAAGGAGATGGCGGAGAAAGTCCATCCGCCCCGCGTTGCCCACGTCCGCTTCCCATTTGGACGTCCCATGGGTGAGCCAAACAACGCGGACCAGCATCGCGTGATACTGGAAGACGCGCTGACCATTCTGAGGACGGCCACAGAAGCGGGGACGGTCGTCAGTCTGCCTTATCGCTGGAGGCGTGAGGACTACAAGCGGATACGGGCGGAGCGCGCCTGAAACAATGCCGTCGATTAGGCAGCTGGGCTAGGACAGCGTAAAGCTCTTGAAGCCCTCGGCGTACTCCATGCCGTGCTCTTTGCCCGCCTGGCGCTTCCACTCCCTCATGCGTTCGCCGGCGGTGGCGCCCACCTGGCTCTTGTGCTCCAGCAGCGCCTGAATTGCAAAATCGATGCCGGAAGTCACGTCCACCCACTTGTTGGATATATCGTGCCCTATGATCAAGACCTCTCGCACTTTGTGAGGCTCCAGACCCTCTTCCAGCAGTTCGGGAAAGGTCAGGTGGTCGCGTGCCGCCGGGTAGACTGCGGATAGCGCGGCTTCGCCCGCCGCGAAATGGTCGGGATGGCCCAGATAGCCGGTGCCGGTCAGCGTACGCGTGGGGCTGGTTGTGATGAGGATATCGGGACGGAACCGGCGTATCTCGCGAGAGATGTCGCGGCGCAGGTCCAGAGTGGGTTGCAGATAACCGTCGGGATAGCCCAGAAAGACCACGTCTTTGAGGCCCAAGACACGGCCCGCGTTTATCTGCTCCTGCTTGCGTATTTCAACCAGTTGTTCCGACGTGATATTGCGGTCGGAGGTGCCTTTGCTGCCGTCGGTGCAAAGGACGTAGACGAACTCCATGCCTTCCCTGACCCACCTGGCCACGCTAGCGGCGCAACCGAACTCGGCGTCATCCGCGTGGGCTACGACCACCATGCCTCTCTTGTAAGGCTGTTCTTTGGACTCTTCAGCCATGCCTCACGGCCTCCTGACTAAATGTTAAAACAATATCAAGCAGCGACTGGGGTGATTCCGCCACCGCATGCGGGCTCACGCCGTCCAGAACATGATGTTCCTGCGGAATACCCCAGACAGCGTGGCAGCTCCAGCATCCCGCGGCCTGCGCCGCTTCTATGTCGGCTGCGCCGTCACCCACGAACATCGTTGCTGCTGCATCCGCTTGGAGCCGGCCCAGAGCCATGTGTACTCCTTCAGGGTCGGGTTTGTAACGGGTCACGTCCTCAAAGCCCACCATAACGGGAAACATATGCGTCATGCCCAGTTCCGTTAGCTCGTGCCAAGCGCCGACCCGCCTGCCGTCTATCTCAACGTCGCGTCCCTTCTGGGTCACTATGCCCAGTTTGACGCCTCTGTGGTGCAGTTCTTGAAGCATCTCCGCCACGCCTGGCAGCAGCTTGATTACGCCGGGCGGTTTGTTCCAGTAGGCGCTTCTGTACGCTTCGAAAAGCTCCAGATTTCGCCCGTCCCGCGCCTCTAGGTCGTCCAGTACATTTTTGAGCTGGCGGCCCTTCAGCCCGAGCATGAACGCTTCGGCATCGGCATCTATGCCGGCACGATTGAAAACCAAGGCAAGTGAATTCACGCGCGCCTGTAGTGAGTCCACTATGGTGTCGTCGAAGTCAAACAGGACTGTGCTGAGCTGCAACTAGGCCCGTCCCGCCATTCTGTCCGCGAAACGCTGGTCTACCTCGCGGGGCCACTCGCGCTTCCGGTCGTCCCGTACGTTGACGGTTAGCCTGCCCAGACCCTGGATCTCCATATCGATGACATCCCCGTCCTGAATGGCGCCGAGACCCTGGTGGTTGGTGCCTGTAGCAATGATGTCGCCGGGGTTAAGGGTGGTTATAGACGAGACCCACTCCACGCACCGGGCCACGCCATGGGCCATGTCACTGGTGGAGAGGTCTTGCCGGATGTCATTGTTCACCCACAACTTTATGGGGAGGTCTTGCGGGTCCGCGATTTCGTCTTTGCTGACCAGGTACGGACCTATAGGGGCAAAGGTGTCCCAACTCTTCACCCAGAAGAAGTTGCCGCCCCCGAGCCCTCTTGCCGAGACATCCATGAAGTTGACGTAGCCGAACACGTGGTCAAAGGCGTTTTCGGCCTTCACATTAGTGGCCTCTTTGCCGATGACTACGCCCAACTCCGCCTCGTGGTGGAATACGTTCGCCTCAGCCTCCGGCAGGATGATGGTGTCTCCCGGGCCAATGACTGCGTTGCGTGATTTGAGAAAAGCATGGATGCGCGGCTTCTCTTTGAGAGCGCCGTTCTCCATGTAGTTCACCGCCATAGCAATGATCTTGCCCGGCCTGGGCAGCGGAGGCGACACCTCTACGCTTTCCAGTGGCACTCCCTGTGAGGACGATGCCGCATCCTCCAGCTTGCCTTTAAGGGAGTCGAACCCGGCTATCACGCCGTTGACCAGGTCTTGTGTTGTGACGTGAGGGATATCCTGAACGGCGTCTGTGACATCCACAACGTTTCCGTTGCTGACCACGCCCAGTCTTGTGCTGTTGAAAAGAACGAGTTTCACTGTCTATCTCCCTGCTGCTTCCCGTGCGGCCTTTTCGGCGCGTGTTTCACGGGGCCATTCACGTTTCAGAGCGTCCGCTATCTTGAAATGGAGCCTGCCAAGGCCCTCCGTTTCCATCTCTACTTCATCGCCGTCTTGCAGCGGTCCCAGGTCAAGATGGTGAGTACCCGTGGCAATGATATCGCCGGGGTCAAGAGTGGTGATGGTGGATGCCCATTCTATGCACTCCGGTATCTTGTGAGCCATGGAACTGGTGTAGAAGTCCTGGTTCAGCTTGCCGTTGACCCATAGCCGGACGTGGGTATTCTGGGGCTGGCTGATTTCGTCGGCAGAGACCAGATAAGGGCCCAGGGGAGCGAAGTTGTGCCATGACTTGATGGGAAAGTAGCTGTCGTACGGCGGGTTGCCAAGGTCGCGGGCCGATACATCGACTATATTGACGTAGCCGAATACGTAATCGTAGGCGTCGGCTTGACTCACTCTGCTGGCGCGTTTACCGATGACAACCCCCAGTTCAGCCTCGTGTTCGAATATGGAAGCTTGGACCGGGGGGAGTTCCACGGTGACGCCGTCTCCGGCGACCGAGTTGGGAGACTTGAGGAAGCCGTTTATAGGAGGCACTTTGGATTCCGGTCCGTGCTCCAGATAGTTGATAGCCATGCAGATAATCTTGCCGGGCCTGGGCAACGGCGGCCGGAGCGAAACCTGGCTGACGGGGATCCCTTCAGAACCGCTGGCCGCCTCCTCCAAGCGTTCTCTGTATGTATCGAACGCTTCTATGAGGTAGCTGATCAGATCATGAGGGCCCGTGTGCGGGATATCCCGCACAACGGTAGTTACGTCAAATACGTGTTCGCCCCTGACTACGCCCAGTCTAAAGTCGTCAAAGTAGGCCAGCTTCATATTCCCTCCCTAGCGACTATGGAGAATCGGGATAGCGCTCTCTAGTCGTTGCCTATGATTGGTCTAATGGTAATGGTCTCTTCACGCCGCGGTCCGGTGGAGATGACGTCCACCGGCACCCCTATGATCTCCTCCAGGCGCTTCACGTAGTTTCTGGCGCCCTCGGGCAGGTCTCTGATGTCCGTGGAGGACGCGGTGGTGCCGCTCCAGCCTTCGAACTCCTCATAGACCGGTTCGCAGCGCTCCAGCGCGGAGATGCTGGTGGGGAACTCACGGATTATCTCTCCGTTCAAGCGGTAACCCGTGCAGACCTTGATTGTTGAGAAGCCGTCCAGGATATCCAAGCGCGTGAGCACAATGGACGTATAGCCGTTCAGCTGTGCGCTGTATCTGGCGGCTACGCCGTCGAACCATCCGCAGCGCCGGGGGCGTCCGGTGGTGGCCCCGTACTCCTGGGCGCGCTCGCGGATAGCTTCGCCTATTTCGTCGGTGAGCTCGGTGACCAGTGGGCCGGAACCCACGCGCGTAGAGTAGGCTTTGAATACGCCTAACACACCTCCGAGCGACTGAGGAGGTATGCCTAGGCCGGCGACAGCGCCGCCTACGGTGGGCGACGACGAAGTTACATAGGGGAAAGTCCCGTGGTCTATGTCCAGCATGGTGCCCTGGGCGCCCTCCAGTATGATGGAAGAGTTGTCTTCCAGCGCCTCTATGAGCAGGCGTTCCGTGGCGCGTATGTGTGGTTTGAGTCGTTCGCTCCAGCCGCGGCAATACTGGTACATCTCTTCCCAATCTATGGGCTCGCCGCCGTACACCTTGGTAATGATGGCGTTCTTTTGCCTGATAACGCTGTGCAAGCGTGGCAAGAACACGTCTTCATTGTTCACTTCCAAGAGGTCGCCTATCCTGATGCCTGAACGGGCGACCTTGTCGACGTAGGCGGGGCCTACACCCCTGCCCGTAGTGCCTATGGCTGTGGAGCCCCGCTCTTCCTCTTCAAGCCTGTCCAGTGTTACGTGGTAGGGCATGATGATGTGTGCGCGGTCACTGATTGCGATGCGGCTGGTGTCTACCCCTATCTCTTCCAGCCCCTTTATTTCCTGGATTAGGACGTCAGGGTCAATCACCACCCCGTTGCCTATGACGCAAGTGACCTGGGGCCAGAAGATGCCTGTAGGCACCAGGTGAAAGGCGAATTCCCCGTTGCTGTTGATTACGGTGTGACCAGCGTTGTTTCCGCCGGAGTAGCGGACTACGTACTGGCTGTGTTCAGCCAGAAAATCGACTACTTTCCCTTTTCCTTCGTCACCCCACTGGCCACCGATGACGGCGTATGCCGGCATGAAGTACCCCTAACCTAAAGATAGCCCCGAACTCGGGGCAACTGAGGAATTATAACAGCGCAGAGGGGGGTTGCAAAGCGTGAATAGGCGTACTTTGCAGGCGCATTGCTCTTGTTAGCTCACCCGTCTCAGAATTGTGGCGCAGCCCTGTCCTCCACCGACGCACATGGTGGCCAGGCCGGTTTCCTCATCTCGCAAGGATAGCTCCTCCATCAATTTCACAGTCATAATGGCCCCGGTGGCGCCTATGGGGTGGCCCAGAGATATGCCGCTGCCGTTCACGTTGGTCTTCTCCATGTCCAGGTCAAGCTCCCTTATGCAGTAGAGAGCCTGAGCCGCAAAGGCCTCGTTCAGTTCTACGAGGTCTATGTCGCCCAGGGACATCCCCGCTTTCTGCAATACCTTGCGCACTGCGGGGACCGGGCCGGTGCCCATGTAAGCTGGGTCAACTCCCGCCACGGCACGGGACACCCATTCCAGCCTGGGTGTCAGTCCCAGGGATTTGGCCTTTTCCATGGACATCATCACCACGGCAGCCGCGCCGTCGTTGATCTGGGATGCATTGCCTGCGGTGACTGTGCCGTCGCCTTTAAAGATGGGCCTTAGTTCGGCCAGCTTCTCAAGAGTGGCATCGCCGCGGGGCCCTTCGTCTCGATCGATGGAAACGGGGTCGCCGCGTTGTTGCGGTACGCTGACCGGCACAATCTGTTCTTCGAAAAGGCCCGTATCCACGGCGTGTGACGCACGCTGATGGCTGAGGAGCGCCAGCTGGTCTTGGTCCTCTCTGGTCACTTCAAAACGCGACGCCACGTTCTCGGCAGTGACGCCCATGTGGTAGTTATTGACTGGGCAGCTAAGCCCCTCTATCAAAGAATCGTCAATACCGGCCTTGCCCATGCGCAGTCCATCCCAGCGCACGTTGCGCATTAGGTAGGGGGACATGCTCATGTTCTCCGTGCCGCCCGCGACGACAACGTCTGCATCACCCGTGCGAATTAGCTGAGCGGCGAGATTTATCGCTTCCAGCCCTGAGGAGCACTGCCGGTTTATGGCTATGACGGGAACCTCTTCTGGAATGCCTGCCCTCAGCGAAGCCAAACGGGGGGCATATCCGGCGTCGGCTGCCTGAAGGACGTTGCCTAGTATCACCTCGTCTACCTCACTGGGGTCTATGCCCGTTCTTTCCAAGGCCGCTTTGATAGCGGCTGCTCCCAGGTCGGGGGCGCCGAACGATTTGAATGCGCCGCCAAACCTGCCTATGGGCGTGCGTGCTCCACTGACTATCACCGCTTGTTGCATGGTTTGCTCCTTTGTAAAACCGTATTTTCTGCCGTTGGAGATGGAGTGTCAAACTCCCGCGAACCAACTTGGTGGGCTGGCTGTGTTATGATATGGATAATCGTCCCTAGTTAGAGGCATTGGCGGTTAATCTTGATACGCTATAAGGGAAAGTAATGCCTAACTTTGATGAGTTAAGAGTATTTTCCGGCACGGCGCATCCCGATCTTACAGAAGCGATCTGCCAGTATTTGGACATTTCTGTAGGACAAGCCGACGTATTCAAGTTCACCAACGACAACACGTTTGTGCAGTTCAAGGAGAACATACGCCAGCGAGACGTATTCCTTGTGCAGCCGTTCTCCTACCCGGTGAACGATAAGATCGTGGAACTGCTCATAATGATAGATGCCGCCAAGAGGGCTTCCGCGGGTAGAGTCACCGCAGTTATCCCATACTTTGCATACGGCAGAACGGACAAGAAGGACCAGCCAAGGGTGCCCATCTCTGCCCGGTTGATAGCGGACATGGTCTCCACGGCGGGAGCCGATAGGGTACTTACCGTGGACCTGCATGCCGGACAGATCCAGGGCTTCTTCAACATACCGGTGGATGAGCTAACGGCGCTGCCCATACTGGCGCGCTACATTCAAGGAAAGGAACTGCCCGACGCCGTGGTCATAGGAGTAGACCTGGGAGCCATCAAGCGAGCCAGAGACTTGGCTCAACGCGTTGGCGCGCCGCTGGCCATAATTGAAAAGAGGCGAATCGGCAACGAAGACAGAGCGGAAACTCTGAACGTCATAGGCGAGGTGGAGGGCAAGATAGCCATAATAGTGGATGACGAAATAGATACGGGCGGCTCCTTGCTGTCTGCGGTGGAAGCTCTGGAGCAGCGGGGTGTCCTAGAAGTCTACGCCTCCTGCACCCATGCCGTACTGTCCGGCAATGCTGTTGAGAGGATAGGCGGCAGCCGCCTTAAGGAGCTCATTGTCACCGACACCATGCAGATGACGGACGGCAGAAGGCACGAAAAGATAACCGTCTTGTCGGTGGCTCCTTTGCTAGGTGAGGCTATACACCGGATCCATGGGGGGCTGTCGGTAGGAGCGATGTTCCAGTAGATAGGTGTGGAGGGCAATTGGATATAGCCGTCCATTGCATGGCTGTTTGCAATAATCATGAGCATCTTAACCAGCGCTTTCAAGAAGATAACAGGCTCTAACGAGGGCGAGGTCAACAAGTTCAGATCGCTTGTTGAGGACATAAACGATTTGGAGCCTGAGTTCGAGAAGCTTTCCGACGGAGAGCTTGAGCAGACCACGCCTGAACTCAAAGCCCTCATCTCAAAGGGCAAGCCTCTGGACCACCTCTTGCCCGATGCCTTTGCCGCCGTTAGAGAAGCTTCTAAACGGACCATAGACATGAGGCACTACGACGTGCAGCTCATGGGCGGCATCGTGCTGCATCAAGGCAAGATAGCAGAGATGAAAACGGGCGAGGGGAAGACCCTGGTGGCCACGTTGCCTCTCTACCTTAACGCTTTGGAAGGCAAGGGTGCGCATCTGGTCACGGTCAACGACTACCTGGCAAAACGCGACGCCCAGTGGATGGGGCCTATATTCCACTCTCTGGGGCTGAGTGTGGCCTCTTTGCAGCACGATGCATCCTATCTGTTCGATCCGGCTTACGAAGGTGACAGCCCGGCCCTGAAGCATTTGCGCCCTATCAGCAGGCGTGAGGCCTACCGGGCGGACATCACCTACGGCACCAACAACGAGTTCGGCTTCGATTATTTGAGAGACAACATGGTGGTCGGCGCGGATATGATGGTGCAGCGCGAATTGCACTACGCCATTGTTGACGAAGTGGACAACATTCTCATCGATGAGGCCAGAACGCCGTTGATCATCAGCGGCCCTGCACGCCAGTCCACCAAACTGTATAACACGATGGCCAAGATGGTGCCGCGTCTCATCCGAGAAGAGGACTACGTCTTTGAAGAGAAGGAACGCACCGTGGTCCTCACGGAAGATGGTATATCCAAAGTAGAAAAGCTTCTGAACCTGAATAATCTCTACGACCCGGAAAACTACGCCCTGACCCACTATGTAGAAAATGCTCTCAGAGCCCAGGTAGCTTATCAGCGTGATACTGATTACGTGGTGCAGAACGGAGAGGTGATCATCGTCGATGAGTTCACTGGACGCCTCATGCCCGGCCGGCGTTATTCGGAAGGCCTTCATCAAGCCATAGAGGCCAAGGAGAACATCCAGGTCAGGCAGGAGAGCCTCACCTACGCTACCGTCACTCTGCAAAACTACTTCCGAATGTACTCCAAGCTGGCCGGAATGACCGGAACGGCCGCCACGGAGGGAGAGGAGTTCTGGAAGATATACAAGCTGGACGTGGTAGCAATTCCCACTCACAGGCCCATGATCAGGGAAGACCTTACAGACCTCGTTTATAAGAGTGAGAAGGGCAAATTCAAGGCCGCCACAGACGCTATAGAAGAGCTGTATAAAGAGCAGCGCCCGGTGCTTGTGGGCACAACGTCAATAGAGGTCTCGGAAAAGCTGAGCGATACACTCAAGAGAAGGGGCATTAGCCACCAGGTATTGAACGCCAAGCAACATGAAAAGGAGGCGTCCATAGTGGCCCAGGCGGGTCGTTTGGGCGCTGTCACGGTTGCCACCAACATGGCGGGCCGGGGCACGGATATCGTGCTGGGAGGATCGCCTGAAGGACGCGACCCTGGTGAATGGCAGGAGGAGCATGACAAGGTGATTGAGCTGGGTGGGCTGTTCATACTTGGCACTGAGCGGCACGAAGCCCGCCGTATAGACAACCAGCTCAGAGGCCGCTCCGGCCGTCAGGGAGACCCCGGAATTACCAGGTTCTACGTATCGCTGGAAGACGAACTGATGCGCAAGTTCGGCGGAGATAGGATCAAGAAGGTCATGGAGTGGGCCGGGCTGGAAGAGGACGCGCCCATTCAGTCCCGCATGGTTTCCAAGGCCATAGAAAGCTCGCAAGTCAAAGTCGAAGCCACCAACTTTGACATCAGAAAACACCTGGTGCAGTACGACGACGTGGCAAATGCTCACCGCAACGTTATCTACGGTGACCGCCATAAAGCGCTATCGGAAACCGACCTGAAGGACAACATCCAAGAGATGATACACCGTGAGTTGGACTCGGTGGTGGCGACTAACACGGCGGATCGTGACCGTGATAACTGGTCGCTCGATGCAATGGAAGCGGAGTTGCTCACCATCATGCCGTTGCCCAACGATCTCAGGTTGGAGGGCCTTGAGGAGATGGAGCCCGTGGAGATGCTGGACGCTTTGGAAGAGCACGCCGATGCTCTCTACGAGGAACGTGAAGCACAGGTTGGGCCTGAACAAATGCGCGCCTTGGAGCGAGCGGTGATGCTGCGCGTAATCGATTCGCACTGGGTGGAGCATCTCACCGCTATGCAGAATCTGCGCCAGGGCATAGGTTTGCAGGCTTACGGACAGCGTGATCCGCTTGTGATGTATAAGAAAGAAGCACACCAGCAGTTTGAAGACCTGCTGGGCCGCATTCAGCACGATATTGTGCATACCATCTACCACATGGTGCCGGTCCAGAACGGCGCATCCAGAAGCGGTCAGCGAGGCAGGATAGCCCAGGCCAAGACGGTGGCCTCCAAACCCAGTGTGATGGCCGGCGTACTGGGAATGCCACAGTCCGCCGCCGGAGGGGCTAATGGCGCGAGAAAAGTGGGCCGTAATGACTCATGCCCCTGCGGCAGTGGCAAGAAATACAAGAGGTGCCACGGCGCGGCGGCCTGACGCCAATAGTTGGCTGAACCTGAGAGCCGGTTGAAGTCGGCTCCTTGGACGGGGCTAACCCAGAGACCTCTCTTGTTGCTATAATTCTCTGCGGAGGATGTAAAACATGTACCGCATAGAAGAGAATCCTAATCTGTTTGCCCAGCAACTGGGGATAAGAGCAGGCACCACGGCGACTACCATCAACGCTCCTGAAGCCTTCAAGTCCGCTCTGACCCAGGGGATGCCGGATGAGGCGCGTTTCATAGACACAGGCAGGATATCCATGTTTGATTCTAACGTGACGGTGTACTGGCCTGAGGATATGGACGATCTCAAAGAGACGGTTAACTGGCGAATTCAAGACCAATCCACTCCGATTACAGGTTTCTGGGTAGTGATTCCCAAGAAGCCCGTGGCCGAGTTGCGGGACAGCGATCTCCTTTTTGACGACATCCTGAACCTAGTTTTGCCCAGCGGCTTAGTGGACAACAAAACGCTCACCTTTTCTGAGGAAGAGTACGGTATACGCTTTGTCCCTCGCCTTGACTCTCAGCTATCCCCAGTGCCATGACCAACCTGGAGCTGGCTTCCATCTTCAATAGAATCGCCGCTCTTTCTGAGCTGAAGGGCGAGAACGTCTTTGTAGTGAGGGCTTATCAGAGAGCTGCACAGGCTATCCAGTATTTTCCGGTGGAAGTCGAGCAATATGTCCGTGAAGGCAACGACCTCAAAGAGATAAGCGGCATTGGCGACGCCATCTCCCAGAAGATCAAAGAACTGCTTGAAACCGGCCGTTTGCGATTCTACGAAGAGCTTAGGGCGGAGTTCCCCAGCGGGCTTACTGACATCATGGAAGTCCCTGGGGTGGGGCCTAAGAGCGCCCTCAGGTTCACTATGGAGTTGGGCGTAACATCTGTGGAGGAGTTGGAAGAAGCTCTGGAAGACGGTCGCGTGGAACAATTGCACGGGTTCGGGGCAAAGGCTGCCGGGAACATGCTTCGCCGTCTGCGTAATCGTAATAAATATGCCTGAGAAGAGATCCAAAACCAACAGTGCTCAGAGGCGTATGGCACAGGAAGCTGTAGCGTCCTTGAAGCTGGCCATCCAGCAGGGCACGCCATGGCCCAGGGCTTTGCTGGAGGCCGTTGCCGCCTGGCCTCTTGCGGAAGAACGGCTGGACGGGGTCGATTATCAGTACCTGCTGCTGGGGGAAGCCTTTGACTGGCTGACCCTGGCGGGACGTCTGCTTGGTGAGGTGGATGGTTTGGTCCCTGCTGAGGAGAGGATGGCTCTTCTGTTTCAAGGATCCCTGCCCAGCGATGATCTCTGGTACCAGTTTGAGGACTTGATCGGCCCTGAGAAGCGCGGAGCGCACCTTAACTACTACTATGGCGTAATTGTGGAAGAAGCGCTCCTTCTCTCGGTGGAGGAAACGGTGCGCAAGGAGCGCCGCTCGCAAGGCCTGCCCGACTCGGAGGACCTCTACGACGTGGCGTTTCGGCGTGTTTACGGCGAAACTCAGGAATCGTTGCTGCGCGCATTCCGCCAGGAAATGGCGAGACCGGACAGCGATTCCATAACCATCACCGAACTGAAGGAGTTTACCTACTGGCTGTTCAAGCGCCGCGTGAATTCGTCCGACAGTGCACGGGTGGCCAGCGACACCAAGAAAGGTCTAGTAAGACTCTCCGGTATGAACGGCCGGGCTTAATAGCCCCACGAGCCCCGGCTATCTCCCAAACTGCTCTACCAGTTCCTGGATGCGTGCTTGACGTTCTCTGGCCGCCTCCAAACGTTGCCTTTCTCTCTCTACCACTTCCTCGGGGGCCTTGGAGGTGAACCTTTCATCTCCGAGACGGCGCTCTGAGCGGTAGATTAAGTCCTGGGATGCCAGTAGCTCCTGCTCCAGGCGGCGTTGCTCCGCGGTCAGATCCACAACGTCACCCATTGGTATGTAAACCGTGGTGCTGCCCACCACCAGCGACACGGTTTGATTAGCCGGGGGCTGCTGCTCCGGCCTTATGACATGGAGAGGTTCTATGCGAGCCAGAGATTTGATGGACTCCGATTCCTCTAACACCACGTTGTATGCAGAGTCAGAGGCTATCAACACCTCCAACCGGGTTTGAGGCTCAATCTTGAATTCGGCGCGTATATTGCGTACTGCGCGCACTACCGCGCTGACCAGGCCCACCTCTTCTTCCGCCGATGGGTCAATTGTTTCGGGGCAGGCCTCAGGGTAGGGCGCCACCATGATGGATTGAGGCAGGTCTCTCTCTCTGGGTAGAGCCTGGATCAGCCGTTGCCATAGCTCTTCAGTAATGAACGGCATGAAGGGATGCAGCAGTCTAAGGGTGCGCTCCAGAACGTGGGCCAGTATTATCAAGGGCTCTCTGTCGCCGTGGCGCAGGCGCACTTTGCTCATTTCTATGTACCAGTCGGCGAACTCGCTCCAGGCGAAGTCGTAAAGCTCACGCTCCGCTTCTCCAAACTGGAACTCCTTCATCAGATTACCCACCTGCTCGGTGACGCGGTTGTGCCTGCTCAGTATCCACCTGTCCTCACGGTGCTGCGGCGTGGGGACCCGTGACCATCCGGAGAGATCGTCCGCATCTTCCAACAGCCCCACGACAAAGCGGCTGATGTTCCACAGCTTGTTGGCAAAGTTACGCGATGACTCCAGCTTATCCGCTGTGGGACGCGTGTCATTGCCCGGAGAAGTTCCTGTGGTGAGGGCGAATCGGAGAGCGTCGGCCCCGTAGGTATCGATGACTTGCAGCGGGTCCATGACGTTGCCGCGGCTCTTGCTCATCTTGGCGCCTTCGGCGTCGCGCACCAGCCCGTGGAGGTACACGGTCTTGAACGGGATTTCTCCCGTGTTTTCCAGGCCCATCATGATCATGCGAGCTACCCAGAAGAACAGAATGTCATAGCCCGTCTCCATCACGGAGCTGGGATAGAAGTAGCGCAGGTCATCGGTGTCATCCGGCCAGCCCAGAGTCGAATGCGGCCAGAGCGCGGAGCTAAACCAGGTGTCAAGAACGTCCGGGTCTTGCCAGATTCTAGAGGAACCGCAGCGCTCGCACCGGGTTGGCGCTTCCACCACTACTGTTTCCCCTGTGCACTCTTCACAGTACCACACGGGTATGCGATGGCCCCACCAGAGTTGGCGGCTGATGGTCCAGTCGCGGATGTTTTCCATCCAGTTCATGTAGACCTTGGTGAACCGCTCCGGGATAATGCGGATTCTCCCGTCCTCTACCGCCTCTATTGCAGGTTTGGCCAGCGGTTTTATATCGACAAACCACTGCATGCTCACTATAGGCTCCACTGTGACATCGCAGCGGTCGCATCTGCCCAGCGCTACGGTGTACGGCTCTGTACGCTCCAAGAGGCCTTCCTGCTCCAGCTGCTGCAGTATCCCTTTGCGAACGGTGAACCGGTCCTGGCCCGCATACGGCCCGGCCTCCTGGTTCATGGTGCCATCCAAGTTCATTACGTTGACGATGGGCAGATCATGGCGCTGACCTACCTCGAAGTCGGTGGCATCGTGGCCCGGCGTGACTTTGAGAGCGCCCGTGCCGAACTCCATCTCCACCGCTTCATCGGCGATGACGGGGATAGGCCGACCCAGCACCGGCAGCAATGCGTTCTTGCCTATGGCGTCTCTGTAACGCTCGTCATTGGGGTTGACCGCCACCGCCGTGTCGCCCAGCAGTGTTTCGGGGCGCGTGGTGGCTACGGTGAGGTGACGGTTGCTGTCCTGAAGCTTGTACCTTATATAGTAAAGCTCTCCCTCTGCGTCGCCGTGTTTCACTTCAAGGTCGGACAGCGCGGTCATGCAGCGGGTGCACCAGTTGATGATGCGCTCCCCGCGGTAGATGAGGCCTTTCTTGTACAGATTGACAAAGGTGGTAAGCACCGCTCTGCTGGGCCCCGGGTCCAGGGTAAACCGTTCTCGCGTCCAATCGCAGGAAGCGCCCAGGCGCTTGATCTGCTCGGTGATGATGCCGCCGTACTTGCGCACCCATTCCCAAACGCGCTCTTCAAACTGGTCGCGCCCAAGCTGGTGACGGCTTACGTCGTCCTGGTCTTGGAGCGCGCGTTCCACGACAACTTGCGTGGCAATGCCGGCGTGGTCGGTTCCTGGCAGCCAGAGCGTGGGCTCGCCGCGCATGCGATGCCAGCGCGCCATGATGTCTTCCAGTGTGTCGGTGAGGGCATGTCCCATGTGAAGCTCGCCCGTTACGTTGGGGGGCGGCATGATGATGACAAACGGTTCTTTGGAGGGGTCTATCTGGGGAGTGAAGTAACCCCCCTCCATCCAGAACTTGTACAACCGCTCCTCCACGGGACGGTGGTCGTATGCTTTGGGGAACTCTTGCTTCTTCTTCTCAGTGGTGGCCATGCTGTCCGAACGATTGTAGCACGGGGCAGGTTGGCGGTGAAGCTACCTTTGATAAGTCAGGGAATTACTTATTGCATGTTAGGCGTATAATGGAAGAGTGCCACGGCCCCATCGCGTTCAACCGCACGCCCTGAGACCGAGACGCCTCTTTTCTAGCTTTTCCGTAGAGGACTTTGCCTGTAAGTATGCGCCGGACGGCTGCTGAAACGGTAATGGACGCCGCTTCCAATCCCATATCTTGGAAGCGCAATCTGACCGTGATGTGGATTGCCCAGTCCATTACGGTAATGGGCTTCGGCTTTACCTTTCCCTTTGTGCCCCTGTTTATCCAGCAGGACCTTGGCGTCCCTGATCCTGCTGGAGCCGCTTTCTGGACAGGCATATCCAGCGGCTTCATGGGCATTGCCATGTTCACCTTTGGGCCATTATGGGGCATGGTCGGCGACCGGTACGGCAGAAAGAAAAACGTGCTGCGGGCAATGCTGGGCGGAGTGCTGTCCCTGGTGCTGACCGGACTCGTCACCAACGTCGGTCAGCTTGTCGTACTTCGAATACTGAACGGCGTTGCCTCCGGCGTGTTCGCTACGGTCATGGCGCTGGTTGCTTCCACCACTCCCAGGGAGCGCGTTCCCTTTGCCATGGGCAGCCTCCAGGCGGCAATGCTCTTCGGCAACACCATTGGCCCTTTGCTTGGCAGCGTTCTGGCCGCTACGGTCGGATTCCGCGGCGCCTACTACGTGGCGGGAGCCACTTTGGGCATATCCATCTTCATGGTGGTGTTTCTTGCCCGCGACAACTTTGAAAAGCCAGCAGACGGCGGTTTCGTGTTCAGGCATGAAGCGCTGGAGGGGCTGTTTAGGCTGGTGGGGTCTCGTGCGGTGGGGCCCATATTGATTGTTATGTTTATGGTTCAGATGGCGCCCGTGCTCATGTTTCCCGTGCTCCCTGTGTTGCTGGATTCACTGACTTCGGGAGGGGGTGCAATGAGCACCGGCATCTCCTTTGCCATACTGGGCTTCACCGGGGCCATAGCCTCTTACATTGCGGGGTGGCTCAGCGCCAGGGTCTCTTTGACCAAGATGATGGTTGTGGGCTGCCTGGGATTGGCCTTATCCCTGGCTCCGTTTGTCTTCGTGGACGCGGTATTTGTTCTATATGTCCTGCTTGCCGTGGCAGGGGCGTTTCAGGGCGTGCTCATCGGATCCGTGAGTGGCTTGATGGGGGTTGTCGTCCCCCCGGAAATGCGCGGCACCGGCTTCGGCGCTGTGCAGAGCGTTTCGGCGGGAGCGTTTGGCTTCGGGCCTCTGATCGGAGGGACCATTGCTTCCGTAACCGGATTGAGGTCCGTGTTCGCCGTTCAGCCTGTGATGCTGGTAATAGCGGCGCTCTTTGTGGCCCTATTTCTGGGACGCCGTGAGGCGGAGGAGACGCGGGAAGGGGAGTAGCGGCTAGACACTGCCTTCCAAGCTGCGGCGCGCCATCAAGGCGGCGCCAGTCACAATGGCATCACCGCCCAGGTGAGCTTTGACGATTTCAAGGGGGCCCGTAGCCGCAGAGAGGGCGTTCTGAAACACCTGCTCACTTGCCATGTCAATCAGTTCAGGCGTTCCCTCTATCACCCCTCCGCCAAGTACAACCATACGAGGATTGAATGCGTGCACCATGGAGGTGATACCTGCGGCAAGGGCGCGCGCCGTCTCCTCAATTATGCGCCCGGCCAGCGGGTCGCCGTTGTGAAACGCCTGAGAGACGGTCGACGCAGTTATCTCCTCCGCATTGCCGTCGACCAGGCCAAGAAGGGCGGTTCCCTCGCTTGGCTTTGATGCGATGGCTTGCTGTGCCCGCAAAGCGATGGCCCATCCCCCGGCCAGAGATTCCAGGCACCCACGATTGCGACAGCGGCAGGGGGCGCCGTTCATGTCGATGGTAATATGACCGATCTCTCCGGCGGTTCCGGTTGCGCCTACAACGACCCGGTTCGAGTGGATGATTCCACCGCCGACACCGGTGCCTACGAAAAGCGCCACCATGTCCGATACCCCCTGTCCGGCCCCGCGCTGCCACTCTCCAAAAGCGGCGGCTCGAACGTCGTTAGTGACAAAGGCGGGGACGTTGAACACCTCCTCCAACTTGGTCTTCAGGGGGAATTTGCCTAGCTGCACCAGGTTGGGAGACTCAAGTACTATGCCGGTTGCTGGCTCTATCTGTCCGGCGGCGCCCACTCCTACGGCATCGATTTCTCCGCTGGTTGCGCTCTGCAGCCGCTGGGCGAGGAGCACCGTTTGCGCTATGAAATCGTCCTGTGTGAGCTCTGTACCACTGGGGAAGCGGTCGCTGGAGAGGACGTTGCCGTGTACGTCGACAAGCGCCACCTCCACCTTGGTGCCGCCGATATCAATTCCAAGAGTTGTTCCGGATGCCATGACCTTCCAAGTGAGAAAAGCGGGACAGCCCAACATCGAGTCAAGATGTTGGGAGATGTTTGATTGTTGTTGTCGCTTCTAGCTGATGATCTTGGTTAAGAAGCTAGCCACAGCTTCCACCAAGTCCTCTTCTTGCGCTTTGGAGGCCTCGGCTTCTTCTCCGCGCCTGTGGCAAGCGAGGTAACCACCTGGCGGGGCATCTCTCTGAGAATGGATGGAATGAGGCTGTACAGTTTCTCAACCTCGTCCGGATGCATTTCGCGGGCTACGGTTTGTACCGCGCCCACCCGTCGCATTGCCAGTGTGCCGGGCAGCGACTTCAAGGCCTCATCATAAGAGTGGGCTAGCACTTGAGCCTGGCCTTGCTCCATGTCTATCCACGTGAGTAGGCGGCTCTTGGTGAAATCATGGAGCTTATCCTCCGGCATCTCGTGCTCGGCGCGAGCCAGTTCCGTGATTTGTTTGAGCCTCTCTTCCTCAGACAATCCTGCTAGCTCAGCGTATTTCTTCTTCATCTCAGAGGTGCGAGCATCCTCTTTAGCATCGGCAAGAGCGACCCATTGCTTCACGTCCATAGGAGTAGAGCTAGTCATTGACCCCTCCTTCTGAGTCAGGCGACTCGTTGAGTTCCCAGCGGTAAGAGCGAGATGATGATATTGTGACACTCGCTTGCTGTCAAGGAAGCAGGCTGGCAACTGCCCTATATTATGCGCCAAAACCACCAGCTTTCCCTAGCCTGTCCGCACGTTCCCCCGTCTACCCTGGCGTCACGTTCCCCGCATTTACATAAAAGAGCGATGCATTTTGCGCCGTCGAATCGCCGATTAGGGCGGGTTCCGCGGTGGTGACCAGCGCCTGCTGATATCCCGCGGCTTCTTCAAGGACGCTTTGTCTCCGGTATGAATCCAACTCAGAGAGGACATCGTCAAGGAGGAGCACCGGCTCATCTCCGCGTTGTTCTTTGAGAAACACCGCCTCCGCCAAACGGAGCCCCAGGGCTATAGACCTTGCCTGGCCTCTGGAGGAGTACGTACCGGCGGGCATGCCGTTAAGATTGATCTCCAGATCGTCGCGGTGTGGACCGGCCAGGGTCATCCCGGCGCGTATCTCTTCGTTTTTTCGTTCGGCGAGCGATTGTTCGAACTGTTCGGAGGACAGGGAGGGCCGGAACTTCAGAGATAGCTCCTCACCCTTGGACAGAGCGCTGTAAGCATGCGCTGTCAGTGGAGCAAGCCTATCTATGGCATCGCCTCGATGATTTATCAGTGCAGCGCCTTCCCTGATTAGCTCGCTGTTCCAAAACCCCAGCTCTTCCCCGGAGGCTCTTCCATCTCTGATCAGGCGCAGCAGGTGGTTCCTCTGGGTGAGAACGCGTTGATACCTCTGCAGGGTTCGCAGGTAACCCCGGTCTACCTGCGAAAGCAAGATGTCCAGGAAGCGGCGGCGCTGTGAAGGCGAGCCATGCACCAGCTCTATGTCGGAGGCTGTGAACAACACGGCGTTGACCCAGCCAACCAATCCCGAAGCTGACGTAGAGACTCCGTTGACCTTGATGCGTTTGTTCACCAATACGCCGCCCGCTCCTTCACCGGATCCGGCATACAGACCTACTATGACCCTCACCGTATCGTCACGGCGCTCCACCTCCCCGTCGACAATGGTCTGCTCCATACCGGCGGAGCCTGCTTCTGGAGTCTTCTGCAACGCCCAGCTGATTAGCTCCCTTTCCACGTTCGTGCGATAGGACTTGGCAATGGCCAGCAGGTATGCCGACTCTAGAAGGTTGGTCTTGCCCTGGGCGTTTGCCCCGCTCAGTACTACCAGACCTGGCGGCAGCTCCAGGCTCAGGCCGGTAAAGTTGCGGTAGTTGGTCAGTCTCAGATGGGATATGTACACTTGGAGTCTTGGACCACTGGTTAGTCTCTGGGCCTGCCCAGCAGCAATATCCAGTTGGCAAAGGCTTTGAGGTGGTTGCGCACCGCCTCCCGTGTGGGCTCATCGGTAAGATTGCCATTGGAGTCGAACTTCTGGCGCGCGTAGGAAACATAGACGCCCGGTTTGGTCATCATGTAGGAGCCAGTCTCGGCGAATATGTTGTGCAGGTGCATCTGCGCCCGCGCTGTCCCGGCGAATCCCCCGGCTCCCATGGTGGTCACAGGCTTGGCGAACAGAGAGCGCGGGCCTCTATCACGCGATGCCCAGTCTATGGCGTTCTTTAGAACGCCGCTGGGGCTGAAATTGTATTCAGGCGTGACGAACAGCACTCCGTCCGCCTCAGATATTGCCGTCTTGAAATCGGTAACCGGGTCGGGATCGCCCTGCTCCTCCACGTCCCGGTTGTAGAAAGGCAACGATGCCAGGTCATACGCAACTATCTCCATGCCCGCCGGCGTCTCCTCCTGGGCAACGCGGAGCAGGGAAGAGTTGAACGATGCCTGGCGCAGACTGCCGGATATGCCCAGCACTCTGATCTGAGTAGGCTGTTCCATGAACAGGTTTACCATGCCACAGTCCTCGCTTGAGATTATCCGATAGGTCTATAGGGTACTGTAAACTGAGCGTAACGGCAAAGACTCAACAGGGCCTGGGCAGCGCTGGATAAGAGGGTGGTAGAGGACGGTAGAGGCATGGATTTTGGGCGCTTGTTGATGTTGAGCGTCAGCGAGTGGAGTGGGTCATAAGGAAGGAAAGCTCTCCGAACCACCCTCTACCCGGTATATGTCAACCTGGGCGTTCGAATAGACCTTGACCACGCCCTTGTCGGCCATTGCCTCAAACTTGGCCAGACCGGTTGCCGGATAATACAGGCGTTCCAGCTCACCCACGATGATGTACTCAACGTCGTAGTGCCTGAGGACTGCGGAGGCGGTAGTTGCGTTCGTGGTTGTGTACAGTGTATTCAGGTCGGACAGGCGCTCGCCCACGGCGAATTGTTCCCCGTGGCGCTGCTGTATCTGGTGCCAGTTCCAGCCGATGATGGAAGGAAGTCCCGTATATATGGAGAACCGCCCTCCCCAGCGATACCGGTGAGGCTCCGTGCTCCCCTCGGCTATCACCGGAGAGCCTTGGACTTCGCTTCTCAGCCACTGGATAGCGTCCCAGTCGTGTCTCAGTTCTATCGGCCCTTCCGGGTCGCTGTACTGGGTCTTCTCCATGAATGCGGCCCCGTTGAGACCGGTGAAACTGGTATCGAACCTGTCGGCAAGGCGAGACCTGGTGCCCAGCACGGGGAAGATGGAAACGCTCAGCACAAGAAGCGTGAGCAAGCCGGTCCAGATGCCTTTGCCCCAGGTCATGCTGCGCCAGGATATTCGTGCCGAAGTCATGAGATACCAGAGAATGGCGGCCGAAGCCAGTGCATAGAGCACCCAGGCCTGTAGATACAGCTTGAAGATGGTGTTCATACGGTCTATGTCGTTGTTGGCCGTGACCAGGTCAACGGTGATGCCCAGCCCCAGCGCTCCTATGACCATGACAAGGATGAAGAGGTGATGGAGGGATGAATCGCTCGGGTCAAGGAGACGCCGCACTCCCAGCAGCGCCGCAGTCAGCGTTAGGGCAAAGAGAAAAGCTACGGTGCCGTAACCGTCGGCCGTGAGGTATGCGGCAAGTATTAAGAGGAAGAGGGCGGTACCCCCAATGAGAGCTATCCGGCGAGGAGAAATCAGCTTGGACAGCGGGCTTGCCTGACCCTCTCCGCCTTCATTCACCCTTTGCAGCTTCATATACCTGAAGCTTTCATAGGCCAGGTAAGAGACGACGATGAACAAGAAGAGGGCATGGATGCCCAGATAGTACTGGATGGGGGTCTGAAAGTTACTATTGTGGACACCGGCGGAAAAGGCGACGAACCTGGAATGGAAGGGAAGGAAAGCGACATAGCTGACCGCCACGGCAAACAACGCCTTGAAAGAAGCCGATTTGAAAAAGGCAAGGGACAGACTCTTGTAGTGGGTGTAACAGGCTATGAATATGCCGGATATGCCCAGGGCCATGTAGGTAGGGTAGTCCCAGGTATTGATGGCGGCAAGAGATCCTGTAGCTATGCCTAGGGCGGCCAGGGGCATCACGGCGCGTTTCCAGCCGAGAGACAGTGCCTTAGGATCAAGGACCAGGCTCAGGGAGAGTCCCGCCGCCAGTATAGTGAAGGGGATGACTATCATGTGGGCGTGAGGATCTGCGAAGAGGAACGTCCAGAATGGGAACTCGGTTATTGCTATCTGATCGGGGATCATCCGGCTGGGCGCCCAGTAGTCGAACATAGGGAAGCCGGCGCGGTCCCTCAGCCAGTCCAGTCCGGCCCTGGCAAGCTGGGTCAATGCTCCCAGGTTGCCCAGTATGGCGACCAGTAGAATCCCGGCGATTCCGGCCGCTACAGGCCCCCAAGAAGGACCTGGCCCGGAGCTAGAAAGCGCCCCTGCATGCTCCTGGCTATGGGCACCCAGTGGTCGGGCGGTGCTGCGTTGTCGCATTGCTGAAGTCAGATTGTAGGCTATGGAGAAAGCGCCGCCCGCGGTAAGCGCAAAGAGCAAAGGCACCGCCAGGTTGAAGGCCACTTCAGGCAGTATGCCGGTAGCCTTGATCAGGGCGGCCAGTATGAACTGGCCAAAGTAGTAGTAGTTGAGATAGCCGCCGGCGAACCAGGGGTCATAGGGAGGTATGGAGGATGAGCGTATTACGGCGTTCAGGTAAGCAAAGTCCATGGGCTTCTCGCCGCCTCTGAAGGGATGCCAGAGGTCGGGATTGGCCCAGCGCAGGCCAAGGAATACCAAGAACGCCACGAGGAACAGCGCCTCTTCCAGCGCCAGTACGCGCCACCTTGCTTTGAGGAAAGCAAGGATGTCGTCGCGGCGGGTAACTGCTATGTAAGCGCCGGCTATGGCCATTACCGCCAGTCCCAGGTAAATCGAGAGCCGGGTGAAATCCAGTATATTCAGCGCGGCTAGGAGCCAGGGCAGGTAGGCCAGCAGCAGTACCGCCATGGTTTTTGAAAGCAGGTAACCTCTGTCGCGCAGTCCTCTGAAGAGCAGGAAGCCAACGGGAAGAAAGGCCAGGGAGGCCAACTGCACCAGCGCTAGCCAGACTAGAACGGGCAGCCGGTTGCTCAGGCCGGAGGGGCTGAATATCTCCGACCAGGCGCCGCCGCTGCGCTGGGCCGCAAGCTCGTCCGGGGTGAGTAGGAGCTGCAGGGGACGTTCCGGTTGCGGCTCGACGTTCAGAATCATACTGGCTAGGACATCGCTATCCAGGCGGCCCGTGTTCTTGAAGAGCATGACTAGCGGATGGTCGTAGGTGATGTGGTCGTTATCGGCGTACCCCAAGTTGATGGATACGAGGGACGATTGGCCTCTATCCAGCCCGCTGGGCATGGGGACTCCCGCTCTGCGGAACGGGTCGTCTACCAAGGATACGCCGAGAAGGGACGGATAGGCGCTGAAGCTCTCTTCCAGCTGATAGCCCAAGGCGCCGGAAAAGAGAAGGGCGTAGTAGTTGCTGCTGTACGGATATCTTTCCGGAGCGCGGGCGACAGCGCCATAGGTGCGATTGCTGTAGAACAGCAGATAGTCGGCCTCCGATAGATTCGACGCCATGGAGTCTATTTTCGATGTGGTGTCTCCATTGAAAATGGGGATCTGTTCCAGGCGATACCGGCCCAAGTTTGGCACGCCTTCATCCCAGTGGTTGTCGGTCAGAATGAACGTATCCTCAGGGATGTTGGCGTTTATCCACCGCGACGCCTGTACTGCGGTGTGCGGGTTGGAATAGACGTTCTGGAATGCCAGGCCGTAGAAGACGGTTGCCGCAACTATCGTTCCCAGCGCTATCTGCGCCGCCTTGAGCATCGCCGGTTTGTGCCGTTTCAGCCAGTCGATTCCCATCAGCGCTGTGCCTGCGCCCATCATGATCATGACCGGCATCAGGGGAAACGTATAGCGCAGGAACTTTACCTCTGCCCTGGTTACGATGATGAGCAGAGGGATCGCCCAGAGCAATATGAGGACTTGGCCCCATCTGGGACGGCGCAAGTTGATGACTACGGTGGCCAGGAGTCCTCCCCAGGCTAAAATGCCAAGCGGATATCCCAGCCCCCAGGAGACGGTCTGCTGTAGCTCGTATAGCAGCTTGGGAGTTCCCATGTACTGCACCGTATAGGGCACCGAGCCGGCGTTGCGTACGATGTCCAACTCACGCAGGTTCCAATAGAGAAACTCGGGGAAAGCCAGGATAGAGTAGGGCGTCCAGAACAGGTAGACGGCGATAGCTATGAAGCCGCCCAGCAAAGCGCGCAGAGCGGCGTTCTCCAGCAGCTCCGGCTTGCGCAGTGCGCCGAGGAATAGGTAGCCGTACAACGCCGCCAGCGAGGCCAGAATCGGGGCAGTGCTTATCTTGGTGGAAAAAGCAAGGCCGATGAACAGGCCAAGGAACGCCGAATCGCGGATGCGGTTCTTTTCCAGCACCTGCATCATGAACCAGAAGGAGGCCAGGGTAAACAGGATGGAGAAAGTCTCCGGCCTGTAGTAGTGGCTGTGCTGGATGTGCACCACTGCAAAAGCCACAAGGGCCGCCGCCAGCAATCCGGCGTTCTTGCTGTAGAGCCGCTTGCCCAGCAGGTAGACCATGGCGACGGTGCCTACGTCGGCCAGGGTGGAGAGCAGCCTGCCCGCCAGGGCCAGGTCGCGGAGCTCCATGGTGAAGAAGGGAGAGGCCAGAAGCTTGATGCCGACCAACACGTAGAGAACGATGCTTCCCAGTGGGAACCAGTGGGGATTCAGAGGGCTTTTGTATGCATCCAAGAAGACGGTTGGGCTGGGGAAACCGGGTTCAGCCTGCTGAAACGGCTCGTGCTGTGTACACGATTCCCAGCCGGGTGCCTCCACCAGTAGGCGGTACATGCAGTCGGTGCGCAGGTATATAGAGCGCTCATCAGGATGGAAGAACCCGTTCTGGTCCCACTCTACGCCATAGACACGGACGAGGAAGGCCAGCAGGAGGATTAGGGCCAGGAGCGGGGGAACGGACCATCCGACAGCGTTAGGACGGATCGCCCAGCGCCAAGCGTCTTGGATTCGCCTGAGCAGGGAGGTGGAGGAAGATGCTGGCTGCATAGTGGGAATATTGTATCAGGCCGCCGCACCGCAACGCAGGCGGGCGGACAAACGGGCATACAGGCAAACGGGCAATGCCTCCCCACACTGTCATGCCCGCGCAGGCGGGCATCTGGTGGCTGTGTGGCCCGCACAGACCTCTTCCCCCTTGATGGGGGAAGATTGAGATGGGGGTGTACCCCAGCCTGACCTTTACCTAAATCCCGCCAGAAGCGCCATACTGTCATTCTGAGGAGCGCAGTGACGAAGAATCCAAAACCCCTGTCCGCAAAACTACGCCCCGTTCGTCTTGCCCGCGCAGGCGGGCATCCAGAAGCAGAGGAGAGCCACAGTCACCCGAACCGTAGGGGCAACCCTCGTGGTTGCCCTGTCCCGTCCCCAGCCATTACGGACACTTCTCGCCATTGCGAACGCAGCGAAGCAATCTGGCGGTGCGGGGCGTCCCCTATGCGGGCAAAGCCGTGCCGTCTCCTACCAGCCCCGTTCCGCCATGAATGCAATCAGGTCTGCCGTGCGACAGGAGTAGCCCCATTCGTTGTCATACCAACCCAGCACCTTCACCATGGTGCCGTCCATGGCCATGGTGGATAGTCCGTCCAGTATGACGCTGTGGGGATTGGAGACGATGTCGCTGCTCACTATGGGCTCTTCCGTGTACTCCAGAATGCCCTTAAGCGGTTCCAAAGCTGCTTCCTTGAACGCCTGGTTTACCTCTTCCGCCGACACCTTGCGTCCCAGGTCGGCGACCAGGTCCGTCGCCGAACCGGTGGGCGTAGGGACGCGCATTGCCATGCCGTGCACCTTCCCCTGCAGTTCAGGGATGACCAGCCCGCAGGCGCGCGCCGCTCCGGTGCTGGTAGGGATGATGTTCATGGCCGCGGAGCGTGCCCTTCGCAGGTCTTTGTGTGCCTGGTCCAAGATTTTCTGGTCGTTGGTATAGGAGTGGATGGTGGTCATCAGGCCGCGTTCCACTTTGAAGTTGTCGTGCAGCACTTTGACCATGGGCGCCACGCAGTTGGTGGTGCAGGATGCGTTGGATACGATGTTATGGCTCTTCGGGTCGTAGTGGTCGTCGTTGACACCAAGCACGATGGTCATGTCTTCACCCGATGCCGGAGCCGATATGACCACTTTCTTTGCGCCGCCCTGGAGATGGCCGGCGGCCTTGGGGGCGTCGGTGAACACGCCGGTGGACTCTACGACGATGTCCACGCCGAAATCGCCCCAGGGGATCTTGGCCGGGTCCCGCTCCGCGACCACGGCGATCTGGTTGCCGTCCACGGACATGGAGTCGCCGTCTGCCTCTACACTCCCCGGGTAGCGGCCATAGGTGCTGTCGTACTTGAATAGGTGCGCGTTGGTCTTAGCATCGGTCAGGTCGTTGACCGCGGCGACGGAGAGGGTGTCCGGGTGGCGTTCCAGTATAGCCCGCAGGACATGCCTTCCGATCCGTCCGAATCCGTTGATGCCTACACGAGTTGCCATGAAGCCTCCTAGCTGCTATGGGTTGCTTATCGAGCCGTTGGTTTCTCCATTCTATACCAATTTCGCAATCCGTTCCTACGCTGGGAGAGCTTTGTAAAACCTCTTCCCCTTGACTACTGGAAAGACGGTGAGGGGCAGATGAGCTGGTCAGGCTGGCGCGGGAATGTGTGCGTCCTGACTATATGTCTGCTTGTATGCTAGGACGCAGATTCTTCGCTGCGCTCAGAATGACAGTGTGGGCGTTCAGAAGGGGGTCATACGGAGAACGCTGACCGGCCTGCGTATTGCGCGTCCTTGCCCAGCTCATCCTCGATGCGGAGCAGGCGGTTGTACTTGGCCACGCGCTCGCTGCGAGCGGGAGCGCCCGTCTTGATCTGTCCTGCTCCGGTGGCTACGGCAAGGTCGGCGATGGTGGTGTCCTCCGTTTCGCCGGAGCGGTGGCTGATCACGGCATGCCAGCCGGCGTCTTTGGTCATCCGTATCGCCTGCAAAGTCTCGGTAAGCGTCCCTATCTGGTTCAGCTTGACGAGGACGGAGTTGCTGGAACCGGAATCGACGCCTCTCCGTATCCGTTCCGGGTTGGTGGTGTATAGGTCGTCTCCCACTATCTGCACGCTGTCTCCCAGCCGCTGAGTGAGCATGGCCCAGCCCTCCCAGTCGTCTTCGGCCAGGCCGTCTTCAATGCTGATGATGGGGTACGCCTTTACCCAGTCGCTGAGCAGGTCCACCATCCCTTGCGAGGAGAGACGCACGCCTTCCCGCTCCAGTACGTATGCGCCGTCCCGGTAGAACTCGGTGGCCGCGGCATCCAGGGCGAGGTGGCAATCGACGCCGGGCTTGTACCCGGCCCGTTCGATAGCGGTGAGCACTACTTCAACGGCGTCCCTGTTGGATGCCAGCGACGGCGCGAAGCCGCCCTCATCACCCACGTTGGTGGACAGCCCGCGGTCGTGCAGCAGGCCTTTCAACGCCTGGTAGACCTCCGCGCCGCAGCGCAACCCTTCGCTGAAGGTGGGGAGACCGGTGGGGACGACCATGAACTCCTGCAGGTCGGTGGAGTTGGCGGCGTGCCTGCCACCGTTGAGGATGTTGAGCATGGGGACGGGTAGAAGCAGAGGGTCTTGACCGTTGTTGAGATGGCGGTACAGGGGGATGCCGTGACTGGCGGAGGCGGCCTTGGCCACGGCCAGCGATACGCCCAGGATGGCGTTTGCGCCCAGATCGGCCTTGTTGGGGGTTCCGTCCAAATCTATGAGGCGGCGGTCTATATCCTCTTGACCGGCGGCTGACAGACCGGCGAGCGCCGATGCGATGCGGTTGTTAACGTTGGATACCGCTTCCAGCACGCCTTTCCCCCCGAACCTGGACTTATCGCCGTCACGAAGCTCTACAGCTTCGTAAGCGCCGGTGCTGGCTCCGGAGGGGACGGCGGCAGTGCCGGTGGAGCCGTCCAGGAGCAGGACGGTGACCTCCACGGTGGGTGTTGCCCTGGAATCGAGAATCTGGCGGGCGTGTATGCGCTGGATGGCGCTCATGGAGCAACCGCCCTGATCCGGTTGGCGGCGGCTTGCAGGGCAAGCTCGACCGCTTCCCGTGGGGTTCCGGCGCGTATGATGGCAGTTTGTTCGTCCTTCTCTTCCTGGGAGATACGCCAGGTCTTGAGGCCGATCACCGTTTTGCCCTCGGCTAGGGCGTGCCCGATCTCGGACAGGGTGCCGTAGGCCCCGTCCACGGCGATCACGGCCAGTCCCGCCTTGACCACAATGGCGTTCCGGGCGTGGCCCATGCCGGTAGGGACGGGGAAATCAACGTAGCTGTTGGCGGATTCAGGGTCGTCGCCGGGCAGCACGCCGATGGTGACGCCGCCTTCCGACTTTGCGCCGCGGCATACGGCCTCCATGACTCCGTTGAGCCCGCCGCAAACGACGACAGCGCCCCGTTTGGCCAGCTCGCGGCCCACCGCTTCCGCCATCTCCACCGCTTCTGTGGGCGCGTTGTTGCCCGCGCCAATCACGGAGATGACTGCCTGTCTACTCAATGGTCACCCCCATCTCAATCTTCCCCCATCAAGGGGGAAGAGGTTATGCAGAGGTCTCCTATAGCGGTCATTGGCTATACCGTCACGGCCTCCACCAGCTTGGACACGTCGGCCATATCCTCCACCTGGTATATGACGTCCAGCGCGGCCTTGATCTCGGATTCGGATAGAACGCCCCCGGCGCAATCGGTGAACTTGGCGGCCATGCCCTCTACTCCCATGGGACGCTCGGGAGTGCCCCGCGAGGTCTCAGCCTCGCGCGATATTGTCCGCCCGTCCTTCAGTTGAATCTCCAGCAGGCTTCGGATGCGGTCGCTGCCCTTTGCCTCGATCTCAGGGTTGTGATAGACCTTGACCTTCTTCATCACCTCACGCACTTCCGGCGACAGCACCACCTCATCGGTGAACTCCTGTGTGCCGGCGCGGCGTTTGAGGAGCAGTATGCCCAGGCAGAACTGAAGGCTGAACTTGGCCTCCAGCTCGTTTTGGGGGTCGCTGTAGCGCAGCGGGTTCAGTATGTTGTAGCCGGCGCCCATCCGTACCTCCTCCACGTCGTCCGGCTTGACGTCGTTCTCCACAACTAGATCGAGCATGGTGTCCATGGAGGGGTGCGACAGAGAGCCGCAGGGATACGGTTTCACCGATACGCCGGGCCATTCCAGCGTATAGGGGTTCCCCATCCGACCCAGCAGACGTTCCGCGTCCACACCTCCGCTCGTCACCTGGAAGTGGCCCCACTGTCCGTCGAGGGCGTTGGGGTCCGCCTGATAACCCAGTCCGGCCAGCTTGGCCGCAACGATGCCGTTTTCCGCGGCTGCACCGGCGTGGTAGGGCTTGGTCATAGTGCCGAAGTTGACGCGCAGACCGGCGCTCTTTGAGGCCGCGATGCCGATGGCAAACCTGGTCTGCTCGGCTGAGAGACCGTACAGCTTGGCTGCGCCGGTAACGGAGGCAAATACCCCGATGGTGGACGTGCTGTGGAAGCCCTGGATGTAGTGCGCGGG
>CBDCQF010000007.1:0-89044 GCA_965220545.1 Dehalococcoidia bacterium | reverse complement strand
AGTACTTGGATACGTTTATCTCCGTCAACTTGCCGGTTACCAGGAAGATAACCCTCTCGGCAACGTTGGTAGCCCTATCGGCTATGCGCTCCAGGTCGTGGGCCACCCACAAGAGGTGCGTGGCTCTCTGCACCGTCTTGGGGTCTTGGAGCATGAACATCAGCAGTTCCCGGTATACCTGTTCGTACAGGGCGTCCACCTCGTCGTCGTCGTTGCAGACCCGCAACGCCGCCTCTGCATCCCGGTGTACCAGGGAGTCCAAGCTGCGCCGCAGCATATCCATGGACTTCTCCGCCATGCGCGGGATATCTATCAAAGGCTTCAGGGGAGGTTCGCTGCCCATCATCATGCTGATCTTGCCAATGCCTTCGGCGTAGTCGCCCATCCGCTCCAGCTCTACGGCTATATGCAGCACGGCGATCAGTATGCGTAGGTCGCCGGCCATCGGCTGCTGCATGGCTATCAGTTCCACGCACTCCTCTTCTATGGCAAACCTCTTCTGGTCTATCAGATCGTCGTCAAGGACAACTTGTCGGGATAGTTCAAGGTCACGGTGTTTCAGAGCATCTATAGACCTGGCTATTGCCTTTTCCACCATGCTGCCCAGTGTTAGCAAGTCGTCTTGAAGCGCCGCTAACGACCTATCGAAATCTCCTCTAGGCAATTCAGTCTCCTTCCCGCTAGCTGAAGCGTCCGGTGATGTACGCTTCCGTGCGTTCGTCCTTAGGGTCGGTAAAGATCTGGTGCGTTGCCCCGAACTCCACAAGGTAACCGGCCCTGTCATCACCCATCATAAGAAAAGCAGTCTCATCCGATACGCGGGCGGCCTGCTGCATGTTGTGCGTAACAATAACGATGGTGACTTCCGAAGACAACTCTCTGATCAGGTCTTCGATTGCGAGGGTGGACACGGGATCAAGAGCGGATGCAGGCTCGTCCATCAGCACCACTTCCGGTTCTATGGCCAGGGCGCGGGCAATGCAGAGGCGTTGCTGCTGCCCTCCTGAAAGATTCAAAGCACGCTCCTTCAGACGGTCCTTGACTTCATCCCATAGCGCAGCGCGGCGGAGAGACCTCTCCACCGCCTCCTCTATGTTGTCCCTGAATCCATTGATCTTGAGGCCGAAGGCAACGTTCTCATAGATGGACTTGGGGAAGGGATTTGGCTTCTGAAACACCATTCCAATACGCGACCTGACTTCCGTGGGATCCACGCTGGGATCATACAAGTTCTCTTCATTGTAGAGTATATCACCTTTGATTACCGTCCCCGGGACAAGCTCGTTCATGCGGTTGAAGCACCTGAGCAGAGTGCTTTTGCCGCATCCGGAAGGACCGATTATCGCGGTAACCTGGTTGCGCTGCACCTTCATTGAGATGTCCCGCAAAGCACGGAAAGCGCCGTAGTAGACCTCCAGGCCTGATACTTGCAGAATGGTCCCGTTCTGGCGTTGCTCCATCCCTACTCCTCCGATTTGACCTGTGTTCTGTTGCGAATGTAGACGGCAACGGCGTTCATGCTCAGCAGAACAACCAAGAGCACGATGATGCCTGCGGCCGCGATCTCCCTGAAACCATCCTGAGGCCGTGTAACCCAGTTATAGATCTGGATGGGCATTACGGAGAACCGGTCCAGGGGGTCCGTGGGAACGAATCTGAGGAATACCAGGGCACTGATTGCAATAACGGGCGCAGCCTCGCCAATGGCCCTGGACAGGGCCAGTATGGTGCCGGTCATTATGCCAGGCGTGGCCTGGGGTATCACTACTCCCTTGACAACCTGGAACTTGGTGGCCCCCAGTCCGTAGGCCGCCTCCCGGTAGGTGCTGGGCACTGCCCTAATCGCTTCACGGGAGGCGAGAATGACGATTGGCAAGACCAAAAGGGCAAGGGTCAACGCGCCCGCCAGCACGGATCTGCCAAGCGATAGAGCAGTAACGAACAGAGCAAAGCCCATCAGCCCGTACACTATGGAAGGGACCCCGGCCAGATTTGCAATGTTCACCTCAATAAACCGGGTGAACCAGTTCTTTGGAGCGTACTCTTCCAGATAGATGGCCGCTCCAACCCCCACCGGCACGGTGAATAAGCCCACCAGTCCCATTGCCCAGACGCTGCCCGCTATTGCCGCCAGGATGCCTGCCTGTTCCGGGAACCGGCTGGGATAGCTGCTCACAAAGTGCCAGTCCAGCCAGGGGAGGCCCTGTACCAGCACCCGAATGAGGAGGGTCATAAGGCCAATGATGCCAATGAGAATAGCGGCAAGGAAGAGGACGTAGAATACGGCTCCAACGGCTTTCCTGAGCTTGAGCCTCTGGTTGAAGGAGGACGAGACGCCGGCCGCCATCAGTAGACCTCCCGCCATCTGCTAACTACGAAATGCCCGGCCAGGTTCATGACCAGCGTCATCATGAAGAGGAGCAGCCCCACCGCGAATATGGTGCTGAACTCTATGGTGCCGTGCGGGGCTTCTCCCAGAGCAACCTGCACAATATATGCCGTCATTGTCTGGATGCTCTCCAGGGGGTTCAACCCCATCTTGGGGGTGGACCCGGCGGCAATGGTGACCAACATGGTCTCGCCTATTGCCCTGGAGAACCCGAGTATGAAGGCAGCCACGATTCCGGAAATAGCGGCGGGCACCACCACCTTGAGCGACACCTCGATGCGCGTGGCGCCGAGCGCATAGGCGGCGTGGCGCAGCGACCTTGGCACCGCCACCATGGCGTCCTCACTGATCGAGGAGACCATGGGGATTATCATCAGTCCCATGACAAGGCCCGCGCTCAACGCATTGAATACGAGGAGACCGGGGATGATGTCCTGGAGCACCGGGGTGACGAAGGTGAGGGCAAAGTACCCGTAAACAACCGTGGGTATGCCGGCCAGTATCTCCAGGACGGGTTTGATGACCCGCCGCACTCTATCCGGGGCGTATTCGGAGAGGAAGATGGCTATGCCGATGCCGGTGGGGACCGCTACCAGCGCCGCGATTCCAGCAACAAGAATAGTGCCGGAAACCAGCGGTAGAACGCCGAAGTGTGTGTTTCCGAACTGGTCCTTTAATAGAGGCGACCACTTGGTGCCGGTGAGGAACTCCCACGGTGATACCTCAGTGAAGAAGTTGAACGCTTCAAAGGCAAGGGTTGCCAGGATGCCTACAGTGGTGAGCACGGATACGGAGGCCGCCAGGAAGAATAGGAGATGCGCTATGCGGCCCTCAAGCTCGCCCCGCCTACGGCGCTTGGCAAGACCGGTGACCCCTGTTTTGGTTACGCCCGTGGAGGAAATGCTTCTACCTTGCGCTTGCCGCATTGAATCCATCCTAGAGCAACACGGGACACGGTTGTTGAACGGACTTTTAACAGGATGTTAACGGAGTGTTATCATCGGGGCTGCTCGCCTGTGTGAGAAATTAGGGATTCATCCGCTGCCAGCTTCTTAGGCATACTCCATCCGGAAAACACCTACTGCACAAAGCAAGGTCTCGCCTCCCTGTGATGAATGCCACCTTCAAGGCTTCTAGGAAAGCGCCGATTTCTTCATAATAACGGCCTGTCGGGGGTATAACACGGCTCACTCCTCCGTGCATCTTGATGTAGCCGCAAGTCGATCTGTGAATGGATGCGTAATTGTGGACTCTATTCTCGTACACGGTGAAAGTCATTGCTAAGCCTCCTCCCACGCCAGAAAACGACTGACCTCTGATTATGCCGTGGGCAGCGTGAAGCTGAAGGCGCTGCCCTCCCCTTCCCTGCTTTCCACCCAGACCTCGCCGTTTTGAGCTTGCACCAGATGCTTCACTATGGAGAGACCCAAGCCGGTGCCGCCGTCTCTGCGCGATCTATCCACCTTGTAGAACCGTTCGAAAATATGGGGCAAGTGCTCCTGGGCTATACCGGCTCCGGTGTCCCTGACGTTGATTCTGGTGGAGCGGTTCTGCACTTCCGCGGATAACCCTATCTCACCGCTCTCAGAGGTAGCTTTCAGGGCGTTGTCCAACAGGTTGGCCAGAATCTGGCGCACCTTGCCTCTGTCTCCGAGTACCCTGAGCCGGTGAGAGTCCTCTTCCACGCTGAGCCGTATCTTCTTTGTGTCTGCCTCCACTTGGTACTCCTGCCTGATCTCCTCCAGGAAAGGGATGAGGTCTATGGCGGTGATATCCAGTTTCATCTGCCCGCTTTCCAGCAACGACAGCTCCAACAGTTCGCTGACTATGTCGTTCATTCGCACTATGTCTCTGTTGATGCGCTCCATGAAGTCAAGGGCTACTTGTCTGTCGTCCATTGCGCCTCTCTGGAGCGTCTCCACCATGGCTCTGATGGATGCGATCGGTGTGCGCAGCTCGTGCGACACATTGCTCACGAATTCGCGCCGGGTAGTCTCTACCTGGCGTATCGGGGTCAGGTCATGCAACGTGAGCAGAACGCCTGTGGTTTCTTCCTGCGTCAAGGGTGCGGCAATTGCAACCAGGTACCTTCTCCGGTGGAGGAGTTCTATGTCGCCCCGCTGCGGCTGTTTGGTTTGCAGCGCCTTTGAAATGACATCACGAATCTCATGGTCGCGCACGGCTTCCATGAAACGCGAGCCGACAGCGGTTCTTGCGTTTGCATTGAGGATCTCCTCCCCGGCGCGGTTCATCAGCTCTATGCTGCCGTCACCGTCAATAACTACGACGCCGTCCGCCATGGTGTCCAGAATCGCCGATAGCTTGTTTCGTTCTTCAGACAGCTCTTCGATGATGTTCCTCAGCCTAGCGGCTGTCTGGTTGAACGCATCCATCAGCTCTTTGGGTTCGTTGTCCGTCTGCAGGCGGTAGTCCAGGTTTCCTTGGGCAAGGCGGAGCATGGCCTGGGTCAAGGGATGTAGTGAGTCGAAAGCGCGGCGGGATACGATCCTTGCCAGCCATATGGATAGGAGGAGAGCAACTATTCCCACCAGACCCGCCGTCAGCGCCAGGCGATTCAGAGGCATTTGTTCAGGGCCGAATATGTAGAAGACCACCCCGGTTGAGACGGCTATGAGAACGGCAAAGAGGAATGCTAATTGCCAGTGGCTAAGGTTTAAGAGCTTCATGCGTCGAAGCGGTAACCCACCCCCCGTATAGTTATAATCTGTTTGGGGCTGCCGGGATCGCCTTCTATCTTCTCTCGCAGCCATCTGATATGTACGTCCACCGTCCTGGTGTCGCCATAGTAGTCCTGCCCCCAGATGTTCTCCAGTATCCGGTCTCTGGTGAGGGCTCTTCCCGCGTTTTCCACAAGAAGCGCCAGCAGGTCGAACTCGCGTGGCTTCAACTCCAACGGCTCGCCGTCTAGGGTGACCACGTGCTTCGATATGTTCACCTCTAACTTACCGGCTCTGAGTATCTTGCCCGATTCCTTGGCCGTATTACTGGCTGATAAGGAGTAACGCCTCAGAACGGCCTTTGTTCTAGCCATCAGCTCCCGCATGCTGAACGGTTTGGTTACGTAGTCATCCGCGCCAAGCTCCAAACCCACCACCCTATCGATCTCTTCCGACTTGGCGGTAAGCATCAAGATGGGGACGTTGCTTTCACGTCTCAGGATACGGCACACCTCTATACCGTCCAGCTTGGGCAGCATGATATCAAGAATAATCATGCTGGGCTGCGTCTGCCGGGCCATCTCCAAGCCTTGCTCTCCATCCATCGCCGATTGGACCTTGTAGCCGTCCTGCTCAAGGTTGTACTTTATCGCCTTCAGAAGGTTCTCTTCGTCTTCAATTACCAGCACTGCTTGTTGAGACAAGCGCTTCCCTCTCCGTTTTCTCTAAATCACTTGAATCATAGCTCAGAGTTGGCATCAAGGGTACTCACCACCAAGTCATCGGAGAAGCCTGGCCGCCGCGATTACAAGCGCTACGGCTAGAAGTGCGGCGATTACCCACCAGGGAACGCTGCTGCTCTTGGTGAGTTTGGAAGATTGCTGTGCTTTTCGACGCCTTCTGCGGTTTGGATATCTACGCATGGCATTTGTGCCTCAGCCGGATTGCGCCAGCAGACTGTCCAACATGGCCTGCAAAGTCTCGCTGGAAATTGGGCCGACATATTTCTTGACCAGGCGCCCCTCCCTGTCCAGGAAGAACTTTTCCGGCACGCCGCGCACGCCGTAGCCAATGGCTATCTTGCCCTGGGAGTCTATACCGTTCAGATAGGTGACATTGAATCTGTCTACGTGTTCGTTAACATCGGATTCCTTGTCCCATATGGCAACGCCTACGAATTCGACGTCTTTGTCTTCATAGAGGCGGTACGTGTCGGCCAAGTCAGATGCTTCAGCAACACACGGCGGACACCAGGAGCTCCAGAAGTCCACCATCACTATTTTCCCTTCCAAGTCCTCCAAGTCCAGGTTGCCGCCCTCCAGCAGAGTCATGGAAAGGGGTGGAGCAGCGCCAGGTTCGATGTCCACCTCTCCCGACATGCTATTGATTCCCAGGCCTCCGGGATTGCCTCCCGTCTGCGCCAGCGCCCATGCCATCAACGCAATCAGCGCCGCTATGGGCAGGGCTATTCCAATGAGCACCAGCGCTCTACTTCCCAAAGGTCTCCCTTTCGCTCATCTCCTGTTCCAGCAGCTTCGCCTTGAGAATCTGTCGTTGATGTTCGTGCTCCTGCGCGGTGACTTCGTTGTGTTCGAGACGGTCGTCAAGGTCGACTATTGCCTGTATGAGATCGTCCCTGGCGGGAACTTCTTGCGCGACGCTATCTTCCGCTACGGAACGCGCCCCCCTTCTTCTGACGACGCCTATGACAATAAGTCCCGACAAGCCTAGCACCAGCGCAATGGGCACCACCCAAACTGCGGTGGACTCGCTTAGGCTGCTTATTGCGGTGCTGAGCAGGGACGGCTGGGGAAGGTTCTCCAGTATAACGTTGACGGATCCGCCGGGAGGGACGTCCTCGGCTTGCAGCACTCGAAAATCCGTGTCGCCAATTTGGACGTCGCTGCCGCTGCTCAATGAGGAGTTAATGGCTGAGCCAAGGTCTACGGGTATGAGGAGGCGGAAAGCCTGGGCGCCTAGCGAGAACCTCTTTGAAAGATCGACACGGTCTCCTTGATACGGCGTCGTATAGGTGAAGGCCATACCGTGCTGACCCGGAGGCACCGCCGTGGTGATAGCAAAGCCACGGTCTACCTGAAGCACCTGGCCTTCCGGAAGCTGTGTTTGTACTTGTAGGTCTGTGGAATCGCTGGGCAAGGCAAACCTCAGGAAAGCCATGTTGGCCGGCTGACTCAGGTCGGGAACAAAGGTCTGGCTGTCGTTGTTCTCCAGTTGTACAAGCTCAAGCACGGAAAGCGTCCTGCCGGTCACGTCCCAGTCGGCAATCATCACGCTGTCCAGAACGATTCCAACGGCCTCGATGCTGGTAGTTGTTTCGAATATCTCAAGTTCAAGGCCGGTCAGCGCTTCTCCAGGCAGGATCTCCAGGGTATAGTCAACGCCCTGGTGCGTGGCTACAAGGAGATATCCCAAGACCCCCGCCGTAGGCACGTCTGCAAAGCTAAACGCACCGTTTGCGTCCGTGGTGGCAGACCTGAAATCCTGGTTTCCGTCCTGCATGAGTATATGCAGCACCACCAACCTGCCGGCGTGTATCTCTCCTCCGGGCGTGCCGTTGACCACCTCGCCTGAGATCAAGGTGGGCCCCTGTTGCGCGTTGGATGTGGAGACAAAGGGCAGAAGCAGGCCGAGCGAGGCGATCAGCAAGGCCGCCCCTGACCGCTTAATGCTAACCGCGTTAGGCATCATCTTGCGTGGGGTTGCGGCCGTTGTTTCTGCGCAGGTTTATCTCCTCTTCCAAGTCAAGGTCAATCTGTTCCAACTCCTCTTCTTCCATCAGTAGCTCTGCAGCGCGCAACCGGTAATCTTGGAGACGTTTCTCGTAGTCTTCTGGCGATACTTGGCCCAGGTTGAGATCGTTTTCCAGCGTTCTGATTTCATGGTAGATGGAAACCCGCTTTTCCCTGAGACTGCCGGCATTACCGGTACGAAGCCCCCCTGCCCTCTCTCTTCTGAGGAAAGGGAGCGCCAGAATTACAAGGCTGAACAATCCTAACAGTATGCCTATGATCAGTCCCACTAGCCTTACCTCATGCTGCCGTCACGGAGCTTTCAAATCGCCTCTGCGTTCTGGCGGTGGAGGAGACCTGCTGCGGCCACAACGCAACGAGCGTTCCCAGGACAAGTATTGGCCCTGCCAGCCACATCCACCAAACCAGGGGATTGACCAGTATTCTGAAAGCAACCCTGCCGTCTTCCAGTGATTCGCTGGAGACGATGTACAGGTCTTCTATGGGCGTCGATCTGATGGCTGCCCTGGTAGCTGCTATGTTCTGAGCCGGGTAGAGGGCGCGCCACGCCATCATCGGCCTGGGCTCCTCGTTGCCCTGGGATACTTGCAGGTCGTTGAGAAACTCGGTTCTGTCGGACCGTAGCTGGACCCGCGTCCCGATGTATTGGATCCTGTAATCGTCCACCTCTACGGATTCGCCCGGGGCCAGGATGACGTCTCGCTGCACGTCGTAGAAGGAAGATCCTGCTATTCCCAGGGCAAGGGCAACGACTGCCAGGTGCACGATGTATCCCCCGTATCGCGGCCGGTTGGATGCAATGAGGCCAAGGAAAGCCCGGAGATAGCTCTCGCCATTTCTGCGCCGCGACACCGTCCCCCTTGTCCATTCGCGGACTATGCCCGCAGCCACAAAAGCGCAGAGGCCGTAGCTGATCAGAGCGAAGGGTTGGGTTATGCGGAAGGCCAGCAACAGAGCCACCGTCCCCAGCGCCACGAGTCCCGGCGTCTGGACAGCTCTTCTCAAGGTCGACCAGGACGCAGTTCTCCAGGGCATCAGGGGCCCCACTCCCATGAGGAAGATGAGCACCAAGAACAACGGCCCGTTGACCCGGTCGTAGAACGGCGCTCCGACTGTCACAGTGACACCTCGGAACACCTCCGATATGAGGGGGAACACAACGCCCCACAGGGTCACAAAGGCAATGGCCAGCAAGAGCAGATTGTTGGCAAGAAACGCGGCTTCCCGGGACAGCGTGGAGTCCAGGGAAGTCCTGCTGCGCAAACTGCCGTACCTGATGAAGAAGACGCCAAAGGAGAAGAGCAAGCTGAACACCATAAATCCCAGGAAAACCCATCCCAGGGTGGAGGAGGCAAAGGAGTGCACGGATACAACGGGCCCGCCGCGATTGATGAAAATGCCGAACAGCGCCAGTGTAAACGCCACGTTCATCAATACAACGTTCCATACCCTGAACAGGCCTCTCCGCTTCTGCACCATGATTGAGTGCAGGAATCCGGTCAGGACCAACCAGGGCATCAGGGCGACGTTTTCAATGGGATCCCACGCCCAGTAACCTCCCCAGCCAAGTATGGTGTAGGCCCACCACGACCCCAGCAGCAACCCTATTCCCAGGATTGCCCAGATGATCAGGCCCCACACGCGTCCCGCATCCACCCAATCATCGGAGGTGCTGTTGTTGATGAGCATGCCCATAGCCAGGGCAAAGGGCACGGAAACGCCTATCAGCCCTGCCATGAGCATGGGCGGATGGAAGAACATTCCGGGGTGGGTCAGCAGCGGATTTATGCCCTGGCCGTCGGGAGGAGTAGCGGGCAAAACGTCGAAGGGGTTTGCCATGATGCTCATCACCCCAAGGAAAAACGTCTGTATCCCCAAAAGAATGGCCAGCGTATAGGGCATGCTGCCCCTCAAAGTCCTGGGGGCAAAGGCCGCTACGGCGGCGGTCATCAATGAAAGGACAAAGGCTATGTAGAGCAAGGACCCTTCATTACCGGCATAGAAAGCTACCCAGGTATAGATCGGATCCATGGCCAGGTTGCTATTGCCGGCTACGTACTCGAGGCTGAAGTCGCGGCGCAAGAAGGCGATTACCAATGAGAGCGTGGATATGAGGAGCGCCACCGGTACAAGATAAGCCGTCCGCTTGGCGCTCTCCTGGAGCTGGTATGCCCCGGTCCCCTTCCCCACCACTGATCCAACCATCCCGTATACGGACAATGCAAGCGCAATTAGCAATGAAACAAGTCCTGTCTCTGCCAATCTAACCTCTCTTGCTACCTACCAAAGGTCTCCGACATCTCTTCATCCACTTTGGAGAGATAAGTCTCCAGTTTTTCATCGTTCACTTTGGGCTGGGCCGGTGCGGGTACGGTTTCCCCACGCCTTCGCATTACCCTTACAGCCAGTACCAGGCTGGCCGCGGCAAAGGGAAGGACCAGTCCCGCCACTACCCAGACCAATATATTGAAGCCCCTTGCGGGTGGCGCGGCCAGCACGCTGTCGCCGTATCTATCGACGAAGAAGTCCTTTATTTCCTGCTCGGATTCGCCGTCCGCTAGCTTTTCGCGCACTATGGCTCTCATCTGTTTCCCAAGTTCTACCTGAGACTGGTCTATGGTCTCGCTGGGACACACCGGGCACATCAGTTCCTTGTCCAGGGCCTGCGCTCGCTCTTCCAGCGAAAGCTCCGCGCTCCTTCCCTGGCAGGCGACGGCAAGCAAAGCGAGGACGGCGACTAAGGCCATAAGGGCCCCTGCCCGATTGTGCTGCCGCAATCTAATTGCCAAATTTCCAAGCCTGGTAAGATTTGGAGCTAAGTATAGCAGTGAGAACGGGGCTGGTCAGTGCCTCGATGTGAAGCAGAATTAGGTTTCGGTTGAGTGGAGAGTGGATATCAGCTACTGCTCAATCGACCTCAAGTAGTGGACAATCATCCAGCGGTCGTCCTCGCTGATTAGCTTCCTAAAGGGCGGCATGAGGAACTGAGACGCAGCATCTTCCGACATGCCCATGTCCATCAAGGTTGCCACCCATCCTTCGCTGATTATGAAGAACACCTCGCCGTCGGGTCTGTTGGGAGTGGCGCCCGTGGTCAGGTTGGCAACTGTCCCGGAGTATCCAGCCTCATCCAGCTTTGCTTGCATCGGGCCGTCTCCTTGCCCCCCGGCTCCATGACACACCGCGCAGTTGACGCGGAACAGGTCCCCGCCTCGCTGAACCGTTGCCTGGCTGGAAGGGAACGGGCTGGTCACGTCTCCGGCATCGGTAAATTCGAATAGCACCTCCCCGCCTGAAATGGGCACGGAGCCTGGCGGCGCGGAAAGGCTGGGCGGCTCTTGAATCTTGTATGACTGCTGGTAGTGCATCTCCGGGAAAATGTCAAGCGGATATGTCCCGGTTGAGCAACCCAGCATCGATACGATAAGAACGCTCAATGCCGCGAAGATGACCAGTCTTCTATTGTTCTGTTTGGCTAGTTTCATTCGTGCTAGACCCATCTCTATCTTAAGTAAGCCGGTGTTCACCCTTCACGCTGCAGGATGTCCTCGGCGCCGGCTTGCTTTAGAATCTGCTCCACGGAAGGCGCCGTGTCAGCCGGAACCTGCATGGTTATTCCTATGTACCCCTCCGTAATGCGCGGGTCGTAAAGCCCGCCCTTCAAGTTAGGTAACCTGGACTCGAAGATTATGCCCGCTACCGTGAACAGGATTGCGCCCAGCATAGTGCCTTCGTACATGGGTATGAGCATTGCCGGTATGGAGAGTATGGGCTTGCCGCCCACCACCAGGGGGAAGGCCGCCTGCGTGGCGGTCATCAGGAGAAGGCCCACGGAGAATCCCGTGATGGCTCCCATCAGTGGGAAGACGTACAGCCTGTGCTTGGGCTCAGGTTCTCCAAATGCGCCTTCCGGATAGGGCGAGCCCGTCAGGATATCGAAAGATTCGTTGCTGTGGCCTGCCTGCTGAAGGGCCTCGGTGGCGCTGGCAGCTTCCTCTTCTTCTTTGAATAGCGCAAGCATCTGAGTCATTGTCCTGCTCCTCTACTCCTCTACGCGGAGAGCCGGCACGCTTCTCCGTCCAATTTTAATGTCTTCGCTCAAAGTCTGGCCTTCCTTGATATCGAACAACGGAATCAGAGGGAACACCTTGGCGAATAGGAGGAGCGCCATGAAAACGAAGGCAAATCCCCCTACGATGATGGTGATCTCGATAATGCTGGGGCTGTATGCTCCCCAGTCGAAGCTGAACGGCGTCTTCCGCGCCAGGCCGGGGATCACGATTATCAGTCGCTCCAGCCACATACCCACGTTGACCGTCAGCGACGTAATGAGCATCAGGACCCAGTTGCGGCGTACCCTTCTGGACAGCCACATGGGAACCGGGAAGAGGTACGAGGCGATGATGAATACGACGAACAGAGGCCACCACGGCCAGGTGAACACCTGGAGCTCGCGGAGCGCTATTTCCTGGGACTCCTGGCTGAACAGCGCGAAGGAGAACTCCAGGAAGAAGAAGTACAGCCACGCTGTGGCTATCACAATGAGCAGCTTGCCCAGGGCGTCCATGTGCTCCTCACGTATGTAGGCGTGCCAGCCGAACAGCCATCGCATCAGTATCATCATGGTGACCACCGCCGACACTCCGGAGTGCACCGCTCCGATGACGAAGTAAGGAGCGAAGATGGTGACGTGCCACGCCTCAACCGATATGGCTACGGCAAAGTCCCACGACACTATGCTATGCACCGAAACGAAGACCGGCAGCAGCAATGCGGAAAGCAGGAACCCGGCCACTATCTGTAGCTTCCACTGGCGAGGTGTGCCTCGCCAGCCCATGGCCAACAGGCTATATATCTGGTGGCGCAGCCCGGTGGTCCTGTCTCGCAGGACGGCCAGGTCGGGAATCAAGGCCACGATTACAAAGAGTGTGCTTCCCGTGAGATAGGTGAAGATGGCGCTGGGATCCCAGATCAACGGCGAGCGCACGTTGATCCATAGCCCCCTGGAGAAGTCGTAAGGGAAGGCCCAGTAGAGCACACGCCAGAGACGTCCGGCGTGTACCACGGGGTGCAAGGCCGCCCACAGCAACGATAGAACCGTCAGCACCTCAGCGGCGCGTGTTGCCGGCCGGCGCCATTCCGCCTTGCTCAGTCTCAGGATTGCGGAGAGCATGACTCCTGCGTGGCTGATACCTATCCAGAACACAAAGTCAACTATGAAGAAGCCCCACATTATGGGACGGTTCAGCCCGGTTACTCCCAATCCCTTGTTGACCATGAAGCTGACGGAAAGAAACGCCAGCAGTACAAAAATCCCCAGAATGCCGACTGTAATCCACCACCACAGGGGGGCTTTCAGCGTGACATTGAGTAAGTCCGCGTTGATCTGCTTATGTGGGAGTGTCACCCGTTGTTGCATTTGTTATGACGCTCCTAACACCTACTCCGGTTTGCCCAGTATCAAGATACGTGTCCTCAAGAAAGGCCTCACTGCCCGCAGTCTCAGGCCCTCAGACATCTCCCACAAGGAGAATACCGGCGCATACCTTGCCGCCAGTGAGAACACGAATATTCCACCGGCGATGCCCCCTACTACTATGAGCACGTCCAGTGCATCGGGATAGTGCGTGGCCGGGATGAGAGCCAGGTCGTGGTCGGCTATGTGCACCGGCGTACCCTTGAAGTCCACCGAGTACGAGGCGACGTAGATGCGTACTTTGTCGGTCAGCGTGCCAACCAGTATAGATGCAGCGGCGAGAGTGGGGCCCCACGTTGTCTTGCGTACTACGTTCCATAGCAGTATGAGGAAAGGGGCCACAAAGTTGAGGATGAACGCCCCAAAGAACAGCACCCTGTAGGGCCCAAACATGAGCAGATTGAGTGTGTCCAGTTCCACTGGCAAGCGACCGTACCAGAAGATGATGAAGCCGGACCACCAGAAGTAGAACCACATGAGTGACAGGGCAAGCAGTATTTTACTGGCGCCCCAGAAGTGCTCCATGCGAATGTAGTCCTGGAATCCGCCGTATCGACGTAACAGCCACGCGGTCACTATCACGGTAGCCAGTCCGGCCTGGAGGCCGGTCAAGGATTGGAAAGCGGGGAAGATGGCGTCCTTCCAGCCAGGCACCAGCGCCATTCCGAAATCGACGCTGAACAGGGAAAGCGTCCCTACCAGGAGTATGAAATAGAACGCGCCGAGGAAAGCCAGTCCCCCGCGCATTGTCAACCACTGCTTCCGTGTGCCAAGCCAGCCACGACTCAACAGACCCTTTGGCTTGGACCTGAAGTCGCTCAGGCTTGCGCTATCGGGACGGGCAGATATGCACAGCAATGCTAGGCCGCATATTGTGAGCAACGCAATGATGAGCACAATCCAAAAATGCGGCGCTCCCGGAATTCGCATAACGGAGCCGCCCTCGTCAGCCTGGAACCAGAGGGTGAACCGGTTGTTGGCGGAGGGGACCAGGAAAAGCAACGGCAGGAACATGACGAATGTGAGCAGTCCCACGGCGGCGTACAGCTCGGAGACGCGGGCCAGGGGTCTGCGCCAGTGCGCTTTGACAAGCCGCAGCGCCACTATCACCAGGGGCGCGGCTCCCGCCGTAGTCATGAGGAAAGCCACCACGGCGGCATAGTATCCCCAGGGCATCCTGTACTCGAAGCCGTCGCTCATAGCCCTGGCCGCAAAAGCGGCTATTCCCACCAGCAGCAAGGCTCCGCTTATCAGGATCAGGTTGCGGTGACCCTTGCCAATAGTCGAGTGCCGCTCAGCTATATCGCGGTTGAACCCGTCTATAGTTATCTCTGGCCCAAAGTCATGGTGGTCATGCATGGGTAAGCTCTTTGGCCTCCGCATCAACTTTAGAGAGATATAGTACGTTGGTATCCGTGCCCAGCTGTTCCCGCAGATGGAACGCTCGCTTGTTGTTGGCAAACTCGGATACTCTACTGTTGGGGTCTTTCACGTCGCCAAACATCAAGGCGTTGGTTGGGCAGGCCTGCGAACATGCCGGCTGAATATCGCCGTCACGTACCTCGCGCCCTTCCCTATCGGCATCCAGCTCTCCTCTTCTAATCCTCTGTACGCAGAAGGTGCACTTCTCCATGACGCCGCGGCTTCGCACCGTTACGTCCGGATTCAGCTGATTTCGTAGAGACTCCGGCCAAACCGGTTCCCAGAAGTTGAAGAACCTTACGTGGTAGGGGCAGTTGTTCTGGCAGTAGCGCGTGCCTACGCAACGGTTGTAGACCTGAACGTTCAAGCCCTCGTTGTTGTGGTAGGTGGCGAATACCGGACACACCGGCTCACAGGGAGCGTTGCCGCACTGCTGGCAGAGCACCGGCAGGAAGCGAGCTTTCACGTCAGGGAACTCGCCTTCCCAGTAGCGCTCTATGCGGATCCACTCCATGGCGCGGCGCTGCCTGAATATCTCGTCCGAGTTGAGTGGCACGTTGTTCTCCGCCTGGCATGCTATTACACACGCCTGGCAACCGGTGCATCTGTCCACGTCTACCACCATCTGCCACTTTCTGTCTTTCCTTGCCGTTACCATTTAAAACTCCTCATCTAATGGGCCGCGCCGTCACCCCGGCCGTATATCGGGAATAGTCCAGCCTCGAACTGAGGCGGCACCGCCCCTTCAAACTTGGGCAGGCGTATCCACTCGCCCGTTTTGTTTATGCGAACTCTGGTGGCTGACCATGCCAGCGCATTGGTCTGGCCATCCTTCAATGGCGAAACAATGGACATCACGTTGGAGCCCCGGTCCTTGGCCACCAAGGTGCGGGACAGGTCGGGGCCTATTTCGTAGTTTCCATAGTGAGTGTGGCCCAGTCCGGTGGGGATGGACAGCACGTCCGGGTGGGACGCCGGGGTTGGGTAAGCCAGGGCTCTGATGGTGCCGCTGGGCGATTGTATGTCAAGGATGTCCCCTTCCTTTATGTCCAGCTCATCGGCTCTACGCTGGTTGATCTCCACCCACGTCTCCCAAACCGCGGTCGTCATCGGATCTGGTGCGGCTTGCAGCCAGGGCAGGTTGGCGCCGCGGCCGTCGGTTATAGAGTTCGACTGGAAAGGTATCAGATAGAACGGGTACTCGCCCGTGCCGCCGGAGAACTCAGGAGCGCCCGTCAGTTCGGCCAGCGGCGGTGGAGAAACGGTCTGCTGGTCCCCTTTGGCGTTCTCGTCCCACCAGCCGCCTCTTTGCAACGCTGATATCCAGAAAGCCTCGAAGTCGGCAGCGCGTACCGATCCCCTGTTCAGCCCTTGCAGTTCCTCAGCGCTGGCTCTCACTGCCTCTCTCATTGTCGGCCAGGGCAAATTGAACCCGGTACTTCCGAACCTGCGCGTCAGGTCCAGCAGCACGTCGCCGAATGCCCTGGTTCCGCGCCCGCCCTCCTGGTGGAATGGGAACACCACCGGCTGCTGGAGGGTCACGACCTGATATCCGGGCCCTGGATTGGGAACGTCGTCTCCCCAGGACTCCAGGTAGGTGTGGTCGGGCAGTATCAGGTCGGCGAGGGCAGCCGTTTCATCCATGGAGCTGGCAAAGCTGACGATTGTGCCAACCCCGGAAGCCGCGCCGACAAAGTCTATAGACTGCAGCGTGTACGCTGGGTTGGCTCCATGCACCAGAAGAGTGCCTACCTGTCCTGCGCTCATCCTGTTCCTGAGGTCTTCCCAATCGGCAAACGTGGCTACGTCTGACGCTGCACTCTCTTCTTCCAGGGGAGAAGAGGGGTTGAACTTGACGCCTCCGTCCTTGTTGATGCTGTCAAGGAGGATGTTCAAGCTGTAGATGGCCTTCATGTTGGCGAGGCCGTTGGTGTGGGCAGCCGCGGAGCCGCCGCCTATGACCAGGCTATGCTCGTTTCCTGCCAGGTCGTGCGCTATTTTCCGGATGTAATCAGCGGAAAGGCCGGTGTTCCCGGCCACGGACTCCGGCGCGAAAGCCGATACAGCCTGTGCTCCGGCGCCCCCGGTCATAGCATCGACTGCGGCAGCGTCCAGCCTGTCGGCGGAATCCGTCATGAGCACGTAAGCGATACTGAGCGCCGCTATTCCTTCCGTTCCCGGATTGATGTAATGCCACTTGTCGGCGTTGGCCGCCGTCATGGACATGCGCGGCTCTACCTGCACCAGCGTGCCGCGGTGGTCGCGCCCCTGCCTGAACTGACCGTAGGCCCTGCTGTACTGCACCGGTGACAACCACGTGGATAGAAAGTCGGCGCCAAAGTTGAGAACGTAGTCGGCCTTATCTATTTCGAAGAGGGGTAGCTGGTCTTGCTGGAACAGCTCCCTGGCAACCCTGCGCAGCACCGTATCCTCCATCGATTCCAACGCCATGTGATTGCCGCCGTATCCGTTCATGAACCGTTTGGCAACCTTGCCCAGGGTGCCCCGCATTGGGTCGGTGATGAGGGTTGCGGAGCTTGGATCTTGGCTTTGCAAGCCGGCGGTCAATTCGCCCAATGCCTGGTCCCAGGTGATTGGCGCGAACTCGCCCGAACCCCGCTCGCCGATGCGCTTCATTGGGCCGCTCAGTCTATCCGGGCTGTATAGCGCCTGCAGGCCGGCTTGGCATCTCACCGATGTTTTGCCGCGGCTTACCGGATGGTCCGTATTCCCCTCTATCTTGATGGCGCGCCCTTCAATGATGCGGACTATGACGCCTTCCCCGGCTCCGCACTGTGCACAGGAGGTGGCGTACCACGCCTCCAGGCCGGACACCATGTTCTCCGGCATAGTGGCCGGGCTCTGTATCAGCAGCTCTTCCTCTGGAATGCCGCATCCCACGAACACTACCGTTCCCAGTGCGCCCACTCCGGACCATTTCAGAAAGTCACGTCTTGTAGTTGTCATACCCTAATACCTAACGATGGCAAATAGTGCAGTCCGTGGGTGCGCTGTACTCCCTATGGCAGTCCACGCAGTCACCCATTTTCAGCGCCCTCACCTGCTTTACTTTGGTCATTGAGGCCACGTCTCCGTGGCAGGTGGAACAGACGGCGGAGGCTTCCACGCCCATCTGTTCCGAGAAATAGCGTATGTGGGCGTCATGCACGAACTCCACGTGGTCAGGCAGCCTGTGGACTCGCTTCCAGTTGATGGGGGCTCCGGCGTCCGCCGCCGAGGTCAGCTTGGCTATCTCCCGCTCCGCTTGGGCGGTGGAGCCCGTTATCTTGCTGTGACAGAACATGCACTGCTCCACGGATGGAACTGTGGCCGCTGCTCCATCAGTGACGTTGCGATGGCAGAACGTGCAGTCCAACCCTATGCCGCCTTCCTCTACGGTACCGGAGTGCACCGTGTGCGGGAAGGCTATAGGCTGGTCCGGGGCCTGCGCCAAAACCGATACTCCGAACCAGGCGTTGAGAACGAAGAATGCGACTACCGCCGTTACACCCAGTCCGCCAAGAGCGAAGATGCCTGCTGCTATGAAGACTATTGGACTGGTGTTTCTCATACGGTTTGGAATGTGTCTCTCGGCTAGATCAGGTACCTGTCCCAGATTTTGCCGACCACGTTAGCGTTGGCCAGCGTTAAGGCCAGTAGGATAACGGCAATCACCAGCGCTCCACCGGCGGCGGCATATATGAAAGGTCTCAGTCTGGCTGCCTGCGCCGGAATGTGCCCGGTGGTGACCAGCGAGGGAATGATGGCGTGCGCGGTGAGAAAGAGTGCGGCAAAAGTAAGAGCAAACAGCGCGTAAGCCCAGAGGAACCTGAGCATTACGGAAATACCGTGCCAGAGCTCGTTGTCTACAAAGGCTGGGTCCATGTTCCGCTTACAGGAAAGTTTGGCCGTCCCCTTACCCACGCACAACCACACTCAGACCACCAAACGAGCGTACTGTATCAGTTTATATTTTCCTTGTGAAGTCCCCTACTGTTCCATTTTTCACAAATTTGCTTTATATGGCGGCAGGCCGGCTTGCTTTTCCAAAGGAACGGTGCAAGAATTGACTTATTGAGCGTTAGGTAGTTTCTGGAGAATGATATGCCAGGATTGAATGAAGCAACGGTTTCACGACGCAGTTTCTTGAAGCGCGCTCTATTGGGAGCCGCCGCCGCTACCGCCGCTTCTCTTGCCGCCAGCCGTCTGCTGGTGAAGGGCGACAGATCTAAGGAACTGCCGGGTTCAGGCATATTCGAGCCCAGACAAGCAGACCTCAAGCGCTACTGGAGCAATAGATTAGATAGGCTGCGCTTGAAGTAAGGACAAATCCACCTGATTTGGAGATGGGCAGCGTGAAAACGCTGCTCATTTTGTATTTCAGACCTATCCCTGAACTGGCGCGGCGATTGGCCCGCTCAACCGTAAATTGACGGTGGGATATTCACCAACTTACCGTCCACGGCGCACATGAGCCCGTGTCCCGGGTCTATCCGGACCGATACCGCTTCACCTTCCAGATAGCTTTGATAGTGCAGCCGTAGACTGTGAATCGTAGCCCCGGACGGCAGCTTCACCTTGTACAGGTTATGCGCTCCCTGGAAGACCCGTTCTACAACCCTGCCCTGCCCTGCCTCTTCGGGGTGGATCGATATATCATCGGGGCGGACCATCACTTCCACCCTAGAGCCATCCCTGGCCTCCAACGGTCTGGGGATTATCCCCAGCTCCGTTACCAGCACGTCGCCCTGCACCTTGGCAGGGAGGAAGTCGGCTATGCCCATGAACTTAGCCACGAAAGGTGAAGTTGGTTGATGGAAGATCATCTCCGGAGTATCCACCTGCTCTATGCGTCCCCAGTGCATCACCGCTATCCTATCGCCAAAGAACAAAGCCTCTTCCTGGTCGTGGGTCACGAATATAGCCGACGTCCCGGCATCGCTCAGTATTTGTCGGACTTCGGTGCGGACTCTGGCTCTGAGGCTGGCATCCAGGTTGGAAAACGGTTCATCCAGCAGGACCACCGCGGGACCGGGAGCCAAGGCCCTTGCCAGGGCCACGCGTTGTTGCTCGCCGCCGGACAGCTCGTGCGGTAGGCGTCTCTGCATGCCGGAGAGGCCGACGAGTTCCAATACGTCTCCTACCCTGCTTTCGCGCTCGGACTTATCGCGGACTCCATAGGCTACGTTGTGCCAAACGTCCATGTGGGGAAACAGAGCGTAATCCTGGAACACCATGCCAACGCGTCTTTTCTCTGGTGGCAGGGCTTGCTCCGGTCCCGCTACAAGGTCTCCTCCCACCGCCAATGTTCCCGCGGTAGGCATCTCGAACCCGGCGATGAGCCTGAGCAGCGTCGTCTTGCCGCAACCGCTGGGGCCGATGAGCACCATCTTCTCCCCGTTGTCGACGGCAAGGTCTACCTGCTCCACGGCACACACATTGCCGAACTGCTTGGAAAGACCGAAGCAACGTATTGCAGGCGGTCTCAAGACGTCACCTCTTCTTGGCGCAGCAAGAGCAACAGCGAAAGCGATGCTACCAGCACCAACAACAGCGACGGGGCAGCCGCCCTGGCAAAGAAGCCCTCGGAGCTGGCGCTCCATATCTTGGTCGCCAGTGTCTCGAACCCTATGGGGCTGAGCAACAAAGTGGCTGGAAGCTCTTTCATCACGGTTAGGAATACAAGGGCGGCCCCCGCCAGCAGTCCCGGCCTCATCAGGGGTACCGTTACGCTGAGCCAAACCCTCACCGGAGTTCTTCCCAGGTTGCGCCCCATCTCCTCCAAACGAGGGCTCACTTGCAACAAGGAGCTCCGTACCGCGCCGGTGGCTTGCGGCAGGAAGAGGACCAGGTAAGCCAGCACCAGCATGGCCAGCGTCTGATAGAGGAAACCTCCGTAGGCGGCGCCGAAGAAGACCAGGGCCAGCGCCACTACTATGCCGGGCAGAGCGAACCCGGTATAGGAAGCCCTCTCTATGATGAAAGAGAGTCTTCCGGGAAAGCGCACCACCATCAGGGCGACCGGAACCGCGGCCGCCGTGGCCGCGGCCGCGGCCAGCGCCGACACCATCGCCGAGTTCCAGGCCGCGCTCCAGACCAGCCGCAGAGGTTCTCCGGCGGCCACGCCTCGCGCCAGCCAGTACGCCAGGACTCCAACCGGCAGCAACAGACCCACCGTTACTATGGCTCCACAGAAGATAAGCGCCGGCCATTTCCATCTGTTGAGCGGCACTGTAAAAGGCGGTCGCTGTGTGTTGCTGTTGCTTCGATAGTACTTGGACTTGCCGTGTGACCTGGCTTCCATCACCAATAGGCCCACGCTTATCGCGCCAAGCAGTAGCGAAAACACGGCGGCGGCGTGTCGTGAAAACGACGCCTGGTACTGCACGTATATCTGCTGTGTCAGCGATTCAAACCGCAGCAACGATACCGCTCCAAAGTCGCTCAGCGTGTACAAAGCCACGAGCAGGCCTCCGGCTCCAAGAGCGGGTCTCAACTGTGGCATTACCACCCTCCGGAAGGTCTCCCACTTGCCCGCCCCCAGGCTCCTGGACGTTTCTTCCAGGGCAGGGTCCAGCCTCCATAGAGCTGTGCGTAAGATCAAAAGCATGTATGGATAGGTGAATATGGTAAGGACAAACGCCGCTCCTGTGAACCCGTAAACGTCTGGCAGTCTCTCCACCCCGAACCTTTCCAGCCACTGCTGCAATATGCCGCCTGGGCCCAGGGCAGAAACCATGGCCAGTGCGCCCACGTAGCTGGGAATGACTAGCGGCAGAACGGTCAGTATGGACCAAGTTCGCTTGAAAGGGAGGTCGGTGCGCACTGTAAGCCATGCCAGGGGCAGCGCCACCGCCGCCGATGAGACGCTTACCACGAATATAAGCCCCAGCGTCTTCAGGGCCACCCACAACGTCCGCGGGCGGAGCAGCGCGTCCACCGCCTCTTCGCCGGCGCCCGCCGTGCGAATGAGCAGGTAAACGAGCGGCAGAAGCATAACGGCCGCCACCAGCAAAGCCGGAATCAATAAGGCCGGAGGCGGCCTCGACACGCCTCCGGCCGTTAGTCTGTGCGTAAAGTTGAACCGTTCGCCGTGGGTGGCTTCCATCGATCCCCTTGGCTAGAGAACTCCTGCTTCTTGCAGCAGTTGCAAAGTGCCGTCCAGATCAGAGAGGTCTTGCAGTTCCATGTTGGGCGCTTCTATTTCCGAAAGGGGCGTCAGCACGTGCTGCGTCCTTACTCCCTCTACAACCGGATACTCAAAGGTCTGGGATGAGAAATACTGCTGTCCCACCTGTGAGAGCAGGAACTCCACAAGTTTGAAGGCCGTCTCCTTTTGTTCCGATTGCTCAAGTACCCCTATGCCTGACACCATTATGAGTGCGCCTGCGTCTCCCGCTTTTGGATGATGGTTGCGCGCAGGGAAGTTTTCCCCTTCCTCAGCTAGAAATCGGAATAGATAGTAATGGTTAACCAAACCCACGTCTATCTCTCCCGCTGCTACCGCCGCTACCTGGGGCGTATTCTTGGGATATACCTTGACATCGTTGGCTTGAATACCCTCCAACCACTCTTTGGTCCGTTCCTCTCCCCATAACTGGCGCATCCCTGTAACCATCACCTGGAACGATCCGTTGGTGGGCGCCCAGCCGATGCGTCCCCGCCACTTAGGATCTGTGAGGCCCCACACGCTATCGGGCAGCTCATCCTCGGTCAAGCGTTCAGGACTGTACACCATCACTCTGGCTCGTCCAGATATGCCAACCCACTTGCCGTCGTCGGCTTGGAAACCTGGTTGGGTTCGGGCAAGGATTTCATCCGGCAGTTTGGTGAATCTATCTCTAAGCGCCCCCAATGCGCCGGGGTCTTGAGCATAGAAAACGTCCGCCCTGGTATTGTTTCCTTCTTCCATAATGGTGGCCGCCATCTCAGAGGTGCCGCCCCAGCGTACTTCCACGTTGACTCCGGTAAGCTGTCGGAACTGCTCTATGATTGGCCCAACCAGCTCCTCACTGCGGCCCGAATAAACGGTTAGCGTAACTGGCTCCGGCGGCGCAGGGGTAGCCGTAGCTGTTGCTCTGGGCATAGCAGTAGGCGTTGGCGTAGCGGGGTCCGTACCGGTGCAGCCAATGAGAAGCGCCGCTAGCAGGGCTACCGGCAGTATTGAAAACGTTCTTTTCCACAGTGTGCGTCGCATAAAAGCTCCTTATTGTAGCAATAGTAGACCTATTTCTCAACTTTTGGTCTCCGACGCACTCTAATGTATATATAAACACCTGTCAACCAGACAATTAATCATTGAATGCTAAATCAGGGAGGCTTGAGCGCCAGGGAAAGACTATCTCCGGCCGAACTCGCGTTCCAGGTTGCTCGTGCTCAGGTGCAGCATCGTGGGACGACCGTGTGGGCAGGTGTGCGGCGAACCGGCCTTTTCCAGTTGCCTGAGCAGGGCCGCCATCTCTTCGTGCGTCAGCGTGTCCCCTGCCCTCACAGAGCTGTGGCAGGCTATGGAAGCAGCCATCGATTCAAGGGCCTGCGACGTGTCTTGGGCCTTCTGCAAGGTCTCCAAGACCTCTCCCAACAGCTGATCAGGGCTGGTGTTTCTTATTTCGGCGGGTACACCTCTGATCAAATACGCCCTCTCTCCGAATGACTCGCCAAGGAAGCCGAAATCATGCAGGGTGTCCTTCCACTCTTCCAGCGTTTGCACCTGCTCAGGCAGCAGTTCCACCGCCAGCGGCTCCAGCAAGCCCTGAATCTCAGGACTCTTCTCCTCCACCTGGCGAAGAACCTTTTCAAAGTTCACCCTTTCGTGCGCCGCATGCTGGTCGATAAGGTAGACCCCCTGCGGCCCTTCCGCGATTATGTAGGTTTGCCCTGCCTGGCCCAGCACACGTAGGGCGGGAAGCGTTTCTCCTGCGAGAAGCCGGGGTTCATGCCCGGTATCCACGGCAGTGCTGTCTGTTAGGCCGAAATCCTGGCTCGCGTGGGGAACCGGCCACGTCTTGAACGAATCTTGTCCACCCCATAGCGGAGCAGGAGGCGAATGCCAGCCGGGCGGCGCCGCGCCGGGTTGGACGGCGTGCGTTGTCACCAATGGCACCGGCGAGTGAGCCACCAGGCACTCTCTTACGCTGCGCTGCACCGCTGAGAATACCGCGCCATCGTGATGAAACCGCACCTCGCGCTTTGCCGGGTGCACGTTGACGTCCACTTCAATCGTGGGAATCTCTAAATGCAAGACCACGAGTGGATGACGGCCCTCCATAAGCAGTCCTCTGTACGCTTCCTCGACGGCCTGAAGGAGCATGCGGTTCTGTATCCAGCGTCGGTTGACGTAGAAGTTGATTCCGCTTCTGTTGGCGCGCGTCAGCGACGGCGACGAGGCAAAGCCCGACACGCGCCGTCCGTCTTTGTCGATTCCCTCCACCTTCAGCAGCGCCTCCACCGTCTCCCGGCCGTATACTGCCGTCAAGACGTCGCTGAGATCGCCGCTTCCGGGCGAGGAGAACGTTTCCTTGCCATTGCTGATTAGATTAAACCGTACGTGGGGGTGACCCAAGGCGATCTGCGTTACCGCGTTGTGTATTCGGGAAGATTCCGCGGCCGCAGACCTGAGAAACTTCCTTCGAGCCGGTACATTGGCAAACAGGTCTTGGACCGTCACGGAGGTCCCTTCAGATGTTCCGGCGGCGCCCTTTCTCTCTAGTATTCCGCCCTTGGAGCGAACGTATGCCCCCTGCTCGGATCCCCTGGCGCGGCTGGTGAGCACCATCCTGGATACGGACGCTATGCTGGGAAGGGCTTCCCCGCGGAATCCCATGGTGGATATGGTTTCCAGGTCGTTCTCATCGCCGATTTTGCTTGTGGCGTGGCGTTCCAGCGCCAGCTCCAAGTCCAGCACGGGGATTCCCGCGCCGTCGTCGCTGACCCTGATCGATTCTATCCCGCCGCCCTGCACCTCTATGGTGACTCTGGTTGCCCCGGCGTCTATGGCGTTTTCCACCAGCTCTTTGACTACGGAAGCCGGTCTTTCCACCACCTCTCCCGCGGCTATCTTGGAGGCAAGGGTACTGTCTAGAACTCGTATCGGCATTTCATCAGGGATGGATCGAGGATGCTTCCATGGTAGCACCTTGCACTCAGGGGACACTAGCTAGGGATTGCACGATATGGAGAAAACGGGGCGGGTCCAGAGTCCGGCTGGCGCGAGAGGGGCTAGCGGCTTCCGTTCTTGGCGTACTGCGAAATAAGCTGGTACACCCGTTGCATCTCGTTGTCCGCCGCGTTGTAGAAGAAGTACGGCCTTACCCAGATCCCTCCCAGCGCCGTGGGGACCTCCGGGTAATCGTCAACTACAATGTCCGGCCTTACGGGGAGGCCCAACTCGTCGAGCGCTTCTATGAAGTTGTCCAGCGGCTTGATATAGCAGTCGGTTACGTAGGGAGTGAGGTTGTGGCGGCGGACTTCCGGCCACCTGATGCCTATGCCCGACCAAACGTATATCGTGTGGCCGTCATCTATGAGCTTCTGCATGATTTCGTGGGTGCCCGGCCTGACCGAGTCATCAACCCCAAGCCAGGTATAGTCTGTATCGAAGAAGATGTTCATTCAGGCGGTCCAGTTCCCATACTGCCGGAACAGAAGCTCCGGGTTCCTGTGTAGATTGTGCACGGCGTTATCGCCGCCAACGACGGCGGAGAGGTCTCCTATCATAAACTTCCCGTCGACTACACCCATGGGCCAGTATCCAAGCATCCAGACGAGCATAAGCGGCTCGTATGGATTAATCGGCAAGCTATCCGAGCATATTATATACTCCGCCGCTCTTGCCGTATCGTTGGCGGCTGCGCCTGATATCATCCTTGTTGCCCGCCGCACTCTGTTGGCCGTCTCCTTCCAGAAATCGTCGTTGGGAGCGGGCCATGGCGATGCTCCCTTCCACTCCTTCTTGGCCACGGCCCAGGCCGCCGCTCCGGCGCCGGCCTCCAGGCTGGACCATCCGCCGCCCCATGAGATCGAAGCGGCCCAGGGGGCTACCCAGTGATACCAGTCGACTCCGGCCTCCGCCCATGCCGTCCAAGCTCCGGTAAGCGCGCTGGGATTGACCGCATTGGCGTAGTAGTCTGCACCCGCAATCCATTCTTCGAAGCGCACCGTTTCCACGGGGAGCATTTCCCAGCCCCACGTGGACAACCGCGACTGGTATTCCACGGCGGCCTCTATAGCTGCTTCTATGGACTCTTCCCCCTCCAGCCATGGTATATCGGCTAGCCAGGAAAGGAACATGGAGAAACGCTCTCCCTGCGGCCCGAATACCCGCGCCCGGTCCACCTCTCTTATCAACCTGACCTTGGAGCTGCGGACCTTGAAATCGTCCTCCGCTATCAGGTCGACGGCCTCCGCCTCGAACAGGTGCCCCGGCCAGTGGCCAAACCTGAGGGCGTCCACGGGACGCTTCATCAGGTGCAGTCCCCTGCCCTGTGCGCCCATGGACTTGTCGTCGCACTCCTCAGCCTCGTGCACACCTTCAGGCCACCACCTGAACTGTTTGTCCCGGTGAGAAGTCATCTCGGAGGTCAGCCATTTGTAGAGGGTCACGACATCTCCCTAACAGCCTAGAACGCAGCTACCCAAGTCCCAGGATGCGCAGCGCAGGCAGCCAGGGCAAAAGCTGTTGAGGAGTGGACTCTCACCGCATGGAGGAGTCGTGGATATACGTAGGGCTGTCAATTCCGTTGATGAATTATTGGATTAGTTGAACAGTATCATAGAGAGACGTGGCTACAGTGTCAAACTGTTCAGGTCATCTCCTTCACGTAACCGAACCGTTTGTTCCGGGCGGTCATCTCTATGAAACGCTCAAGAGCCTTCCGATACATCTGCGCTCCGTGACGCTTGCGGCTTTCAATGTAGGCTATGCGAATTCTCCGGTACGAACCGGGGAACTTCTGGAAATTACGCCACGCCTGGTCGTTTGCCTTCAATGCGGCAAGTATTTGCGGCGGAATTTCAAACTCCTCCGCTTCATCCGCAGCCGGATCAAAGACGTGTGCCACGGCGTCCAGACCCGCCTTGGTCATCTTGCCCTGTGCAATGAGGCTGCGTATGCGCTCCTTGTTCATCTGAGAGAGCGCGCTATTCTTCCTCCTCTTGGAGAACCGTTGGGCAAACCGCTCCTCGTCCATGCCCCTTACCGTGCTGTCTATCCAGCCGTAGCACAACGCCTCTTCCACCGCGTCGTTGTAGGGGATGCGGGGCTTGCCCGTTTCTTTGCGATAATAGACGAGCCAGACGTCGGTCTCGCTGTCGTGGTGCTCTGCAAGCCAGGCACGCCACGACTCTCTATCGGCCAGGTATACGGTCTTCTCCAAATCCAGGCTCATATCGCCTCAACCGTCCTTTGCCTTCTGCTGCAGGGTGTACAGCGCGTTGATCGCCTCCATGGGGGTCATAGCCGTCACGTCCAGCTTCAGCAGCTCTTCCGTTATGGGCGGCGTGCCGCCGAACAATTGTAGCTGTAGGGCTAGGTTTTCCGTGCCACTAGGCGTTGCCCCGTTGCGCCCGCTTCCCTCCAAGTATCTGAGGAGCTCCCAGGCGCGGAATATTACGTCGCGGGGCAAGCCTGCCAGCTGGGCTACGTGAACTCCGTAGCTCCTGTCCGCCCCTCCGGGTACAATGCGATGTAGAAAGGTCACCGTGCCGCCTTCCTCAGACACGGATACGGAGTAGTTTCTTACCCTTGGTAGAGTATGGGCCAGCTCGGTAAGCTCCTGGTAGTGCGTGGCGAACAGGGTACGGCATCCCAGCATGGGGTCGTTGTGTATGTGCTCGGCAACCGCTTGAGCTATCGACAGGCCGTCGTAGGTGCTGGTGCCCCGTCCTATCTCGTCCAGGATGACCAGCGACCTCTTTGTAGCGTTGTTCAGGATGCTGGCCGTTTCCACCATTTCCACCATGAACGTCGACTGCCCTACGGCAAGGTCGTCCTGCAGCCCTACCCTAGTGAAGATGCGGTCTACCAGGCCTATGCGGGCCGACCTTGCAGGAACAAAGCTGCCCATTTGCGCCATCAACACGATGAGCCCCACTTGTCTCAGATAGGTGGACTTGCCCGACATGTTGGGCCCGGTAAGGATGATCAGGCCGGCTTCATCGCCTGAAAGGGACGTATCGTTGGGCACGAAGTCCCCCGGAGGCAGCATGGCTTCCACCACGGGATGGCGCCCGTCCTTGATTTCGATAACGGTGCTTTCGTCTACCTCCGGACGCACGTAATCGAACCGTTCCGCCGCCTCGGCCAGCGCCGTGAACACGTCGATATGGGCTACCGTTTCCGCCGCTTGCAATATCGGCCCCGAGGCCTGTCCTACCTGGTTGCAGACCTGCCGGTACAGCGAAATCTCCAACTCTTCCAGACGTTCCCTGGCATTGAGGATCATGTTTTCGTAGTCCTTGAGCTCAGGCGTGATGAACCTCTCGCCGCCGGTCAGGGTCTGCCGCCGCTGGTATTCCGAAGGCACCCGCGGCAGATTGGGCCTGGTCACCTCTATGTAGTAGCCGAACACCTTGTTGTAGCCTACCTTGAGGTTCCTTATCCCAGTGCGCTCCCGTTCCTCGCCTTCCAGCTTTGCTATGTACCCGCGCGCGTTCCTTGCCGCCGTGCGCAACTCGTCCAGTTCCGCCGAGAATCCCGACCGTATGACGGTGCCCTCTCCCACCTGGCCGGGCTCGTCCGCTATGGCCTGGCGGATCACTGCCGCCGTCTCCTCGCAGGATGGCAGCTTTGCCAGCAGCCATTTCACGGGCTGACCGTCGTCTTCTCCCAGAACGGCCCGCAACTCCGGTATCGCCTCCAAGCTGCGACGCAGCGCCACCAGGTCTCTTGCCAAGGAACTGCCGCTCTTCACGCGGTTCACCAGTCTCTCCATGTCGGACACTTCCGATAGCGTTCTGATGACCCTGTGGCGTCTGGACCTGTCCTTGTGGAACCATTCCACGCTGTCCTGCCGCTGCGTTATAGCCGTTGTCTCCATAAGCGGTTGACCTATCCACTGTCGGAGCAGACGGCCTCCCATTGATGTTTTGGTCAGGTCTAAAACGTTCAGCAAAGAGAACGATTTTGACTCCCACCTTCCCCCGGCAAAGAGCTCCAGGTTGCGCCTGGTCTGAGGGTCAAGCGACATGGTCGACTTCAAGTCGTATGGTCTGAGCTTGGTTATGCGCTCCAGGGCCTCGCGCTGGTTCTGGCCAAGGTAGAAGAACAACCCCCCGGCGGCGCGAATCATCAGAGGCGAGTGCTCTATGCCGTATCCATCCAGCGTGGCAACGCCCAGTTCCTCCATCAGCATTTCGCGGCTGGTATCCAAGCGGAACGCTTCATCTTCCACGGTTGCCGCCTTCACACTTTCGGGCAGCACGCCCCGGAGACCTTGGGACACCACTACTTCAGCGGGAGCCAGCCTGGCCAGCTCCAGGGGCATGTCCTTCAACGAGACCTGGGTTACAAAAACGGCGTCGCTGGAGCTTACGTCGGTGTAGGCCAGTCCAGCCTCTTCCACCTCTACGACAACCGAGGCCAAATAGTTGTTGCTGCGCTCCTCCAGAAGAGAGGGTTCGATCACCGTGCCCGGCGTGACCACTCTGACTACTTCCCTATCCACGATGCCTTTGGATAGCGCCGGGTCACTGGTCTGCTCGCATATCGCCACCTTGTGCCCTGCCTTGATCAGGCGACCCAGGTAGCTGTCGAGCGCATGATAAGGGATGCCCGCCAGGGGGTGCTTTGGGCCCTTGCCGAACGCTCTCTCGGTCAGGGCGATGTCAAGGTCGCGCGCCACGACTTTGGCGTCTTCATCGAAGGTCTCATAGAAGTCGCCCAAGCGGAACAGAAGAATACAGTCGGGATAGCGGCGTTTAATGTCGAGATATTGCCGTCTTACTGGCGTAGTCACAATCGGCGCTCCGTTGCAGTGGATTGTACACCAGATGAAGGCAACCGCATAAGAAGAACTTGACCAAACATGGAGACCTTTGCCTGATTTATGACCAAGCTCCGTACCACCGTCATTCTTGTATCTTGGAAGGGAGGCGTGGCAGACCGGTTCATTCTGGGTTGTAGGAGACCGTCGCTCAGCAAGGTCGTCACGCCCTATTTCCAAAAGAGCCCGAACAGTTGCCTGGGCTAAGGAAGCCCGCATGTTGCAAGGAAGGGCAAGAAAGGGGAACTATGGAGACAGAAGCCTTATATGTAGGCATAGACGTATCCAAGGCGCATCTGGACGTAGCGGTATCTACAACAGGAGAGGTATGGCGAGCCTCCAACGACGAAGCAGGTATCAAGAGACTTGAACAGAACTTGGCCACCCGCGATCCTGACCTAGTGGTGATGGAGGCCACAGGCGGATATGAGATGCCCCTAGCGGCCGCCCTGGGCGCAGCAGGGATACCTATAGCTATACTCAACCCACGACAGGTACGAGACTTCGCCAAAGCTACAGGCAAACTAGCCAAGACCGACGTCTTAGACGCACAAGTGCTGGCACTCTTTGCCCAGAGAATCCAACCCACTCCACGTCCCCTAGCCGAGAACCAGGTACAGGAGATGGCCGCCTTGGTTGCGCGGCGACGGCAACTGGTGGAGATGCTAGTGGCAGAGAGGCAGCGGCTGGGGAGGGCCATGCCCACAGTTCGCACCAGCCTCAAACGGCATATCGCCTGGTTGGAACGCACCATCCACGATCTGGATGGAGACCTGCGACGCATGGTGCACAACAGTCCCTTGTGGCGGGCACATGAAGACCTGTTGCGCAGTGTACCAGGCGTGGGTCCCAATCTTACCGTGACACTCTTGGCAGAGCTGCCGGAGTTGGGCGCCCTGGAACGCAGGCAGATCGCCGCACTGGTGGGTGTAGCTCCCATGAATCGAGACAGTGGCGCCTTCCGAGGCAGACGCTCTGTCTGGGGTGGCAGAGCATCGGTGCGAGCTGCCCTTTACATGGCTACTCTGGTAGCTACACGCTTCAACCCCGTCATCAAGGCCTTCTATCAACGTCTGCTCGTTGCCGGTAAACCCAAGAAGGTTGCACTCACCGCATGCATGCGCAAGTTGCTGATCATCCTCAATGCCATGATCAAACATCGCACACCCTGGCTACCAAATCACTCAGTTGCCTCTTGACAATCAAGACAGTTGCTGAGCGTAGCGAAGAATCCAAGGCGGTTCGTTAAATGCAGCGGGGCTTTATTAGTAGAGGCTTTGGATTCTTCACTTTGCGGGGTCTACCCTGAGCGTAGCCGAATGACCCCGTTCAGAATGACGGTTAGAGCGTGGGGCTATTCAAGCCTCAACATGCGGGAGATGCCAGGCGATGCCCTAGTCGTCTTCCTTCCAGAAACGCTCTTCCTGGAAATCGAAGCCGATCTCCTTCGCGTGCACCTTCACGTCCTCGATCATGCCGGGGTGGCCGCAGGCGTATATCAGGGTGTTTTTCGGCTTCAAGCCGAACTCCTCAACGTATTTGCCGACTATGGTGTTCACTCTACCCGTCTCGCCCGTCCAGGAAGCGTTCTTCTCCTCACCGGGACGGCTGATTGTAGGAACGAACTTGATGAAATCAGGGTACTCCTCGGCCAGTCTTGCCAGTTCGCCGTCGTAGGTGAACTCGTCATGGTAGCTGGCGCCCACCAGCAGGAAGAACCGGTGCCCTTCCCTGCCCTCGTGTAGATACTGGCGCAGTATGGACACGTACGGCACCACGCCGGTCACGGTGGACACCATCAGGTGGTCCCGGTAGTCTTCTTTGAACAGGAAGAGGCCTTTGGCGCGGGGCCTTATCGTCAGCTCCGCTCCCTCTACCAGATCGTGAAGCACGGGTGTAAGCCGCCCGTCCGGGAGCGGCACCAGCTCTATGAACAGCTCTATTTCATCCTCGTACGGGGCGGATACAATGGAATACGGCCGTTCCAGGCCGTCCACGCCGATGGTGCAGTACTGCCCGGGTTTGAAGCCGAAAGGCGTCTCCGGCTTGACCCATATCTTCCAGAGGTCATGGGTGACGTCTATTCGCTTGGTTATCCTGGCGGTCATCAGTTTAGGCTTGGATACGGGTGAAGTCATGGGTTCTCCTACAGGTTTGCTTGATTAAAGGGTAAACCGAGGCTTCCCAGGTGTAAAGTGCAATACCGGTGGTGGATCAGGCTTAGCGACTAGACCTTTTCCAGGCGCACGGGTTCTATCACCAGTCCCGGCGCCCGCGACATCGGGTCCGGGTCTTCGCTGGCTTGAAGCTGCGTTGCCAGCTGGCCAAACAGCTGGGTCAACGATGCCGTGCCCCGGTGAGCCGACTCCGTTACCGCGACTACACCGCGCACCTTTCGTTTGGCGGTAACCAGTTCAACCGCGTCGCCGTCTTCCAGGCCCAGGTCTTGCGCGTCTCCGGCATGGATGTTGACCAGCTCCTTGCGAGTTATGGCGTTGACCACTTCAAACCGCTCCACCTCGGCGTCTCTCTCCTGGTCGGCTAGGACGCGTCCCGGCACCAGCAATAGCGGGAAGTCGTCTGGAAGCTGCGCCGGTTCGGATGGCTGCCCCACCGGCATCAGCTTGGCTGTTCCGTAAGGGAAGCTGCTGGAGTAGAGGACTTGGGTTCCCCGCGAGTCCTGGTCTCCACATGGCCATTGAATACCCTTGGATACCCTGTCGGATTCTAGGAGCTGCGTTGGCTGTGGCAGCGATGGGTCGGGGCGCAGTGTGAACACGGCTTCCCTGACCAACCGCTTGTGTGAGATGCCGCCGTAGAGCCGGTTCGCCAGCGATGCAGCCTCGTCGAACACGTCCGCCGTATTCTCGAAATCGAAACCGGCGGCGTCCATCTCCTTGGCCAGCTTTCCGACTACCTTCCATGCAGGGAGCGCCTCTACGTTAGGCGGCGTGATCGCCTTGGTCACCAGTTGCACACGCCTCTCCAGGTTTGTGTAAGTGCCGTCTTCGTCCGCGAAAGTAGTTGCCGGCAGCACCATGTCGGCGCGCTGGGCTGCCGCTCCCAGGAATGCATCGTGTACTACCAGGAACTCTACCTTCTCCAACGATTCATATAGATCGTCGCCTTCATAGGCCGCCCCGTCGCCGAGCATGAGCATTGCCTTGATTTTGCCGTCGCGCGCCGCCTGCAAGATCTCCCGCACGCCCATTCCGGCCTCGTTCGACAGCGTCGTGCCCCACTCCTCCTCGAAGCGCTTTCTGGCCCCGTCGTCGCTTACCACCGCGTATCCCGGCAGCAGGCCGGGCACGCATCCAAAGTCGCTGGCGCCCTGTTCGTTGGCTCCGCGCCTCAATGCGTAGAGGCCGGCGGACGGTTTGCCTATGTTGCCCGTGGCCAGCGCCAGGTTTGTCATGGCCTGCACTTGGGCCTCGTGCTCCTCCACGGCTGCGTTGTCCAAGGCGTAGACGATAGCGCTTGCACTGGCCGAAGCAAAGATGCGCGCCGATTCGTCTATTTGCTCTGCGCTTACCCCCGTAACCTGCGCTACGTGTTCAGGGGCGAAGCCCTCAAGGGAGATCTTCATTTCATCCAGCCCGCTGGCGCGCTCAGAGATGAATGCTTCATCCAGCAGGCCTTGGTCCACAATCGACCGCAGCAGTCCGCCGAGCAGGGTTAGCGTGGTTCCCGGACGCGGCTTCAACCAGATATGGGCGTAGCGGGTCAGTTCCACCTCGCGGGCGTCTATGACTATCAGCTTGGCGTTGTCCTGCTTGACCGCCTGCTTGATTGGCACCGCCAGTACGTTGTGTTCCTCCGTGGTGTTGGTGTCCACCATCAAAATGCACTCGGAGTTCCTCAACTCCCAGGTGGAGTTGCTGGACGCCGCATAGCCCAGGGGCTCTATCAGAGCGCCGGTCAGCGCCGGTCTGGTGTTGGAGTCTATGTCCACGTTGTTGCTCTGCATCACGGTACGGGCGAACTTCTGCAATAGATATGCCGATTCGTTGGTGCTCCTTGCCGATGCGATAGCGGCGAAGCCGGAGCCTTTGTAGCCGGCCAGCTTTTCCGCCACGAGAGCAAGCGCCTCGTCCCAGGTAGCTCTCTCCAGGTTGCCTTCGCGCCGTATCAGGGGGTGCTTCAACCTGTCCTTGTGGTTCACGAACTCAAGCCCGAACTTGCCCATGTAGCAGGCCTGGCCGTGGTTGGAGGGAGCGTTGAGCTCAGGTATTGCCCTGATCACCTTCTCCCGCTTGTTCACTTCCAGGTTCAACTGGCAGCCCACCGAGCAGTTGGAACAGGTGGAGCGGACTATTCTCTCCGCCTTGTCCCACTTGTGATCGCGTTCGACAAGTGCGCCTACCGGGCATACGTCCAGGCACGCCCCGCAGAACTCGCATCCCGACTCCAACAGCGATGTTCCGCTGGACGTTCCCACCAGCACCTTCCCTGCCCTCTCCACGAACGTGATCGCGTTGTCGCCGCGCGCCTCTTCGCAGACGCGGACGCATCTGCCGCAGACGATGCAGAGGTTGTAGTCGCGGTCGTAGAACGGGTCGAAGGCCTCGATTTCTGGCGTTCTCACCTCGTAGGTCAACGGCGAGTTCAGCTCCATGCCCAGGAACCGCACGGTGTCCTTGAACTCGCACCGTTCGTTCTTGGGGCACATTACGCACCGGTCGTTCACCGATACGTGTCTCTGGCATATGTCTTCCGGCCCGCATAGCTCAACGCGGTGGCAGGTCAGACAGCCGTGAGGATGCTCCGATATGAGCATCTCCATGATCCCCTTTTGCAGGTTGCGCAACTGATCGCTGGCGGACCTGATTGACATCCCCTCTCTGACGGGAAGCGTACAGGACGCCGCCGCGGGCCTGAGCTGCCTTTCGGTTACCTTTTCCCCGTCCCGCTCTACTTCAACCTCGACTTCCTCTTGGACGACGCACATGCGGCAGGCGGCAAACGGCTTCATGCCCGGGTGGTAGCAGAGGTATGGGATGTATATCCCGGCTTCTATCGCCGCCTCCAGCACCATGGCGCCGGGCTTGGCATCGATTTCCCGACCATCGATGTTGATAGTCACCTTCTGCTCTGTCGTTGTCACTTAGCCCCTCCTTACCGAGGAAAAGGTCTCCGTGTTCTGGTCTCGCATTGCCCTATCCGGCATGAAGAAGTCGGCGGAGTATTCACCGGCGGGCCATCGCTTCTCCTCCATGACGGCGGCGAACTCGTCTGGGAAGTAGTCTATGGAGGATTTGATTGGATTGAACCCAAGTTGCCCGTGGCCGCACAGCGAACCCGCCGCCATGTTGTTCCCCAGTTCCTGCATGAGCTCCATGTCTCGTGGACCGGCCTCGAATCTGCAGACGCGGTCCAGTATCTGCAACAGGTGCGTGGTGCCCAGACGACAGGGGAAGCACTTCCCGCACGATTCAAATTGACAGAAGGCTACCAGAAGCCTGGCCAGGTCAACGGCGCATACGCTTTCGTCTCCCACGATTATGCCGCCGGAACCCAGTATTGCGCCCGCCCTGGCCATGGCGTCGAAGTCCAGGGGTATGTCCATCTTCTCACCGCTGAGGACTCCGCCAAGCGGGCCGCCGGTCTGCAATAGCTTGACCGGCCCGTCGCCGGGCACACCGCCTCCCAGGCCTTCCACCGCCTCGCGGATGGTCATGCCCATGGGCACCTCTATCATGCCGGGACGTTCTATGGCGCCGGAGAGGCAGAGTATGGCCGTGCCCTTGCTTCTCTCCGTGCCTATACCGGCGAACCATTCTCCGCCTCTGGCTACTATCTCAGGCACGTAAGCCAGGGTCTTGATGTTGTTTATGTTGCTGGGCTTGCCCCACACCCCGTAAGCGGCGGGGAATGGAGGACGGTACCTTGGCATGGCCCGCTTTCCTTCCACGGATTCCATGAGCGCAGTCTCTTCTCCCGACACATACGATTCGCCAACCAGCGAGACTTCCGCGTCGAAGCTGAACTCCGTTCCCAGGATGTTCTTCCCCAGCAGCCCCTTTTCGTACGCTTGGCGTATGGCTTCACGGGTGCGGTCTATGGGGACGTCGTGCCCGTGGCGGATGAATACTATTCCGTGGGAAGCTCCCGTAGCGTAACCGGCAAGTATCGTTCCTTCAATCAGGGTGTGAGGATCGCTTTCCAGGATCCCCTTGTCGTTGAATGCGCCGGGGTCGCCTTCCTCGCAGTTGCAGAGGATGTACTTCACCGGCCCCGGCGAACCCATGAGGAAGCGCCACTTGGTGGCGGTGGGAAAGGCTGCTCCTCCCCGGCCCCGTAGGCCGGACGTGGCCACCTCTTCCTGCACCTCCTGCGGACTCATGCCGGAAAGCGCTTTGTCCAGGCCGCTGTATCCGCCGCTGGCTATGTATTCGTATATATCCGTGGGGTCAATGTGGCCCGCATTGCGCAGGGCTATTCTCACCTGCCCCTTCATCATGGGGAGCTCTTCCAGGCTTGGCACGCTCGATGAATCGCCGTCGCCGCTGACCGCCATTGCTCCATCGGCAGGCTTTCCGCCCATCAGGTGCTCTTTGACCAGAGCGGGCACCTGCTCAGGGGTAACGTTGTTGTAGAAAACGCGGGGCTGGGATGGAAGCTGTATGTCCACCAGCGGTTCGGCGTAGGCCAGGCCAATGCCGCCCACTTCGCTGATGGTCACGTCCAGCTTGTTTGACTCAACCTCACTGCGGAAAGCCTCCACCACTTCTCCGGCGCCCGCCGCCAGCCCGGAGAGGTCGGTGCCTATGCGTACGCGCGGCTTGGATCCCAACTGGGCCAGGTGGTCGCTTGCTTGCTGCTTCAGTTCATCAAAGGCCTGGGTCATGTCGATCCTTTGTTGCCATTTGCCGAGTTTCTGAGACGTGAGATGCGTTCCTTTGCCTTTTCAGCCGTCATTCTGCCCATGAGCTGATGGTCTACGCTGATAACCGGAGCCTGTCCGCATGCCGCCAGGCAGGTGTTGTACTTGAAGGTGAACTTGCCGTCTTCGGTATCGCCCTCGCTGCTTAGGCCCAGGGCGTCCAGCGCCTCTTTGATAATTCGCTGTGCTCCCAGTATGTGACACGAGGGTCCCCAGCACACCTCCACTACGTGCTCCCCCGGCGGGGTGAATCGGAAGTTTGTGTAGAAGGAGGCAACTCCCCAGACGTCATTTATCGTTGAGTTGGTGAAGTCGGCCACTTCTTCAATAGCTTCACTGGGGATGTAGCCTATGGAATCCTCTATGGCCAGTAGAGAAGAGAGGATAGTAACCGTGCCGCCGTTGTGAGACATCAGCGTGCTCTTTACCGCGGTTCGTAATTCCTTGCTATTAGAAGTCACTTGCTATCCAGGAATTGCACAACAGAGTATGCGAATGCTATCACAATCTTGGAAAGGCTATCAATAATTTTCACCGTACCTATGATGTTATGTTATCAAACTGGGCTTGCCATCATCCTATGAGTCCCGTAACGTAATCGACGCTGCTATGAACTTGATGATTGTCCGACATGCCGAAAGCACGGCGAACTCTGAGAACCGCTGGCAGGGTAGAATAGACTACCCCCTGTCTGAAGCCGGACGCTCGCAGGCACACCGTCTGCGGTCAAGACTGGAGCGAGAGGGGTACAAGCCGACCCATATCTACACCAGCCCGCTCAGCCGGGCGTCGGAGACTGCCCGTATTGCGTCGTCGAGCTGGGATATACCAATAGAGTTATGGGGCGACCTAGTCGAGACCAATGTCGGCGTGATTTCCGGTCTAACCTGGGCTGAGGCTGAGGAGCGGATTCCCGAAGCGACTCGCGAAATCAATGCAACCGGCAACTTCGATTTCGTGCGCGGGGCAGAGACCCACGTCGAGCTGACTGATCGCGCACGTCGCGTTGTGAACCGCCTTATCACAGAGCACGAAAATACGGACAGTGTGTTGATGTTCTCCCACGGCGGAATAATGTCCTACGTCATCTGCAGGCTTCTGGGCACCGACCGGCTGTGGTCACTTGGCATCCGCAACACCGCAATGTATGAGTTTTCTATCGACAAGGATAGATGGTATCTGGACGGCCCGCCTCTCGCGAACATGGATCTGTGGCGTATCGAGAGATTCAATGACGCAGGCCACTTGGACGAGAACGGCGGCCAGTGAGCAGTACGACTTGGCTATCGAAAGGACTTGTTGAGGGCGCGTTCCAGGCTTCCCAGGTACTCGGTGAAGGCTTTGCGGCCCTTGGGCTTCGCCTCCACCCACGTGCGGGGCTTTAACCCAAGGAACTCTTTGGTGGTGTTGACGTACCCGGCGTCTTCCAGCTTGCGCAGGTGGATAGTGAGGTTGCCGCCGGTCAGGCCCAGCGTATTCTGGATAAAGCCATGGGCCACGCGGTCCGCGTCAGACCGGGACACCAGCAGCGTCATTATGCGTAGCCGTGTGGACTGATGTATCGTCTCGTTGAGGACGGCAGGTTCTTCACTCATGCTACGCGGCTCTTGCGCATCCATGCCCATGCTGCTACCACGACACGACGGCAACTATGAGCGCTGCCGACGCCACGGGTGCGGCGTCTCCTGCGAATTGTGTGGGCAGATAGTAGGCAGTGGCGAAGCCAATACCTACCAGGGCAATGGCCCAGTGATGCAATATGCCGAACAGAATGTACCCCAGCGCAACTATGCCTATGGCGACTCCACCGATGACGATTGGGTCGGAGTCGGCGGTCCACAAACCGGACGCGGCGGGAATGATGAAAGCGGCCGCTACCACAGCCATCCAGAAGCCGAATACGCGGAGTCCGGCCGCCGTAGCGGATGGCCCGCTTGCGTTCTGCTTGCTGGCGCGGTAGCCGATGATCGAGCTTCCTATCATGCCCGGGATTACCAGGCCGAACCACAAGGGGCCGGGATACCACGGGTAGTCGGCGGCAAACTCCGGCGCAAGTGTTTCGACGGAGTACATGGAAAGGTACCCCACCGCTACGATGGCTCCCCACAACAGTGCGATGCTGGTCCAGCCTGCCATATACATGGAGCTGTGTGATCTGTCCAAGGTTGCGTGTATCGATGTCCACCCCTGCTCCGGGGTGATCCCCTGCCCTTCGCTGTCTTGTTTCCGCATGCCAACCCCTCCATAGCACCGTAAAGTAGTTTGTAATATAAACTATAGCCGGAGGCTTGTCAAGGGGCTGCCGCCGCTGAATTGTCATTCTGAACGTAGCGAAGCGGAGTGAAGAATCCAAAACCTCTGTCCGCAAACCCTGTCCCCTACACCGTCATTCCCGACCCCGATCGGGAATCCAACACAGTGGCGGGGTGATGTCATGCTGAGGAGTCGGTTGGACGCCAATTGCCATAAAACAACCCCCGCCGACGAAGCATCTCAGGCCTCCCGCTTGCAAACACACCCGTCTGTCCGCCCCCCTTGACATCTCCCCCTTCCCTATACCCCTCTGCGACCGCTACCCTTAACCCATGGACTCACCGAAAAGCGCCCAACAACCCCTACACCATCGGCGTGGCGCGCCCCTTGGCAGTCGCAAAAAACGCCACTTTTGTCCAGTGGTCAACCATCACCCGGACCACCCTCGTTTGCCAGCCTGCCCGTATGTCCTCCCTCCCGCCTTGCCCCGTTTGCCACCTTGCCCGTAACATAGCCCATATGAGATCAGCAAACGCGCCCCGTTATCTTCTGGCGGCAATGGCCATTGCTGCCGCTGTGCTGGCAGTGTCGTGCTCTTCCACGGAGTCACCTACCGCCACCCCTACCCTACAGGCCACTCCAACCGCCGCCGGCAGCGACGTCCCGTCTCCGGCTGACTCAGGGTCTCCCATAACGGGCGGCGTGCTCCGACAGATGAGCATCACCGACCCGGTGAGCTTCGATCCACATAATGCGGCGGCCAGTCCGGACAACGTGCACAACTCCAAGCTGTATAACAACCTGGTTTGGAATCCGGATGGCAATATCATCGAGACTGACGTTGCCGATAGCTTTGAGATTTCAGGCGACGGGCGCACCATCACCTATTCCCTCAGAGACGACGTGCTGTTCCACAACGGAACGCCCCTAACCGCCAGAGATGTCAAGTACAGCCTGGAAAAGATCATGGGGCTGGTGGACGGCAGGGTTTCATCCCGTGTGGGCCCCATCAAGGAGTTCATTAGCATTGCACGCCCCGACAACGGTGTGGAGGTGGTAGACGATCACACGGTGCGGCTTCACCTGGAGACCCCCTCCGCCTCTTTGCACTCGTTCCTTGCCACCGGGTTCGCCGCCATCATGCCGGAGGGCACAAGCCAGGAAGACCTGCAGCAGATGCCGCGCGGCTCAGGCCCGTTCCGCATAAAGAGCATGGAGCGCGGCGCAATGTGGGAGTACGAGCGCAATTCTGCCTACTTCAAGGAAGGCCTCCCCTACCTGGACGGCATCCAGCTCTTTCTCAGCCGTGATTTCGCCGCCTCGGAGGTGGCGTTCATCACCGGCAGGGTTGAGTTGAACCGCGCTTCCTGGAGCTTGAGCAATAGGCCGGTGGTGGAGCAGATGGTATCGGACGGGCGGATAGTCGTCCGCCCCTACTCCACGTACTGCGCTCCCCAGGGGTTGCTGCTGAATGCCACCAGGCCGCCCTTTGACAATCCGCAACTCCGTCACGCCATCAACCTAGGCATCGACCGCAGGGCATATATCGAAGTGTTGCACAACGGCAACGCCGAAGTGTCGCTGTACTTGGACACCGGCGGCTGGGGCCTCTCCGCCGGGGAGATATGGGACATGCCCGGCTTCCGTCAGCCCAAAGATGAGGACCTGGCCGAAGCCCGTCGCATTGTGGATGAGCTCTACCCCGATGGGCTCAGCGTCGACCTGCTCAGCCGCAACTCCGGCATCTATCCCAGGCAGTCCGAGTTCTTCACCGGCGAGCTGGCCAAGCTTGGCATCGAGGCCGGCGTGACGCTTGTCGACCGTGCCCAGCTCTTCCCCGCCGGCGAGTCGCTGGACTATGACATCATGTCCTACTACTTCTGCCTTACCACCGGCGACCCGGACGAATTGTTCGGCGGCTACTTCATCACTGGCGCTTCACGCAACTGGCTTGGTTACAGCAACCCTCGCATCGATGAGCTGTACTCACAGCAGTCGACGGAACTGGATAGAGACAAACGTCGTTCTTTGGTCTTGGAGATGGAACGGATCATCTACGACGACCTTCCCATCATTCCCACCGCCGTACATAACCTTACCAAGAACCATTACTCCCACGTGAAAGACGTGCCCATAGGTCTCACCTCTTACACTGACGAACGCTTGGAGCGCGTCTGGAAAGACCTCCCCTAGCCGTCATTTTGCTAGGAACCTTTGAAACGGAGAGGCCCTTGGCAGGCTACCAGATTCTGGATCACACCGCCGACGTGGGAATAGCGGCCAGCGGCGATACTCTGGCTGAAGCGTTGGCCTTCCTGGCCAAGGGGATGTTTTCCCTCATGGCAGACCTGGAAACCGTAGAGGTGAACGATTCCTGGGAAGTTCACGTATCCTCCACGGATGAAGAGGCCCTGGCGGTCGACTGGCTCAACGAGCTTCTCTACAGGTACGAAGCTGACGGGTTCCTGCCAAAAGAGTTTTGCATATGCGTGGAGGAGGGAGGAAAGGCTCTGAAGGCGCGCTGCTCCGGTGAAAAGGTGGCTCCGCAGCGGGTGTTTGCCCAGGTAAAGGCCGCCACGTATCATGGCCTAGAAGTGTCGCACAACGGTGAATGGCGCATCCAAGTGGTGCTGGACGTGTAGGTGTATGGATTACTCCAATATCCTTCGCAAGCTGGACGACAACAGGTGGCAGGTGCCGCAAAGCTACAAGAGCGGCATGCTGGCTCCCGGGGTTATCTTTGCCAGCGAGGCTCTGCTGAGCGGAATCATCGAAGACAAGTGCATGGAGCAGGTGGCCAACGTCGCCTTTCTGCCGGGCATCGTTGGCGCTTCTCTGGCCATGCCGGACATTCACTGGGGCTACGGCTTCCCCATCGGCGGCGTGGCTGCGACTTCAGTCGACGAGGACGGCGTGATCTCACCGGGCGGAGTCGGCTTCGACATCAATTGCGGCGTACGTCTTATTCGCACCGACCTCAGCGAGGACGAGGTGCGTCCCAAGCTCAAGGAGCTGGTATCGTCCCTCTTTAACGATATCCACTCCGGGCTTGGATCGGGAGGCCGCCTCAAGCTGAGCGTCAAAGACATCGACAAAGTGCTGGCGCAAGGGGCGTCCTGGGCGGTTGAGCACGGCTTTGGAGACCCCGATGACCTGGAGGTCACCGAAGAGCTGGGCTGCATGGCAGGCGCCGACCCGGACGCGGTGGGACACCGGCCCAAACAGCGTGGCGGACCTCAACTGGGCACCCTCGGCTCCGGCAACCACTTTCTAGAGGTTCAGGCGGTGGATGCCATATTCGACCCCGTGGCTGCCCGCGCCATGGACATCCACGAAACCGGCCAGGTTACCATCCTCATCCACTGCGGCTCCCGCGGGCTGGGACACCAGGTCTGCACCGATTCGCTTAAAGCCATCGAGGCTGGCAGCAAGCGGTACGGTATTGACCTGCCGGACAGACAGCTTGCCGCCGTTCCGGTCTCATCGGCGGAGGGGCAGGCTTACCTGGCCGCGATGCGCGCCGCCGCCAACTTTGCCTGGGCAAACCGGCAATGCATCACCCACTGGACCCGCCAGTCGTTCGAGCGGGTCTTTGGCGTTTCCTGGGTAGAGATGGGCATGCGGCAGGTCTATGACGTCAGCCACAACATGGCCAAGCTTGAAGACCACGTGGTAGACGGCAGGGAGACCCGTCTTTGCGTTCACCGCAAGGGCGCAACCAGGTCTTTTCCCGCCGGGCATCCGGACGTTCCTGCAAGATACTGCGATGTTGGACAGCCCGTGTTCGTCCCCGGCGACATGGGGCGATGCTCTTACATAGCGGTGGGCGACCCCCGGGCGATGGAGCTGTCCTTCGGTTCGACTTGCCACGGAGCGGGACGCGTGGAAAGCCGCACCATAGCCAAGAAACTGCTAAAGGGCCGTGATATCCAGGACGAACTGGAGCAGCAGGGAATCATCGCCATGGCCCACGGCTGGGCCTCCCTGGCTGAGGAGGCGTCGCTGGCCTACAAAGACGTGGAGGAGGTCATGCGTGTAGCCGACGGCGCAGGGCTGTCCAGGAAAGTCGTCCGTCTCAGGCCGCTGGGTGTGATCAAAGGCTAAGCATGCAGGGATTGATCGTTCGCCGGTTGCTGATAGCCATACCCACGCTGGTTGGCGCCACTATCCTGGTATTTGTCGTGATGCGCGTGATACCGGGCGACATTGCTTATGCACTCCTTGCCGGCGAAGAGGGAGCCGCCCAGGTGGACCCCGCCGCGCTTGCCGATCTGCGCCGTGAGCTGGGCACCGACCGGCCGCTCCACGTCCAGTACGTCGATTGGATTGCCGGCCTCCTTCAGGGCAGCCTTGGGGACTCGATGTTGAACCGGCTTCCCGTGGCAGGCGAGATAGCAAGGCGGCTGCCCATCACCTTGGAGATCGCTTTTTTCTCGGTGGCTATCGGCTTTGGCGCCGGGTTGCCTCTGGGCATAATCTCGGCGTTGCGCCGCGACACCTGGGCAGACCTCATTTCAAGGATAGCCAGCATACTGTTTCTGGCGATTCCCTCATTCTGGTTGGGGCTGCTCATCCTGCTCCTGACAACCCGTCTCTTCACTTGGATACCCCCCCTTGGCTATCATCCGCTGTGGAGCAGTCCGGGAACCAACCTGGTCCAGGTGCTGTTTCCGTCACTGGTCATCGGCTCTCACCTCATGGCCATCGTTGCCCGCATGACCCGCTCCACGATGCTGGAAGTCATCAATGAGGACTACATTAGAGTCGCCAGGGCCAAGGGGTTCTCCGAGCGGCAAATAGTCCTGCGCCACGCACTCAAGAACTCGCTGCTTCCCGTTCTTACCATAGCCAGCCTCTCCTTCGGCACGCTGCTGGGCGGCGCGGTGGTGATGGAACGCGTCTTTTCCGTCCCCGGCATCGGCTCCTATCTGATCGAGTCGATCACAGTGCGCGACTACACGGCAGTCCAGGCCCTGGTCTTCATATTCGCCGCCGCGTTCATCGTTATAAACCTTATCGTTGATCTGGCGCATGGCTGGCTTGACCCTAGGATCAGCAGCTCCTGACCATGGAAACGGCAAGGACAGATCGCCGTTTGGCCGGCATTCTCCCAAGGCGTGTTGCGGGAAGCGGTGTCTACCGTTTCGTGCTGCGCAAGCCGCTGGGAGCGCTGGGCGCATTCATGCTGTGCTCTGTGATTCTGGCTGCTCTGTTTGCTCCCCTGGTTGCCAGGTATGACACCAACGCGCAGGACTACCAGAGACGGCTTGAAGGGCCAAGCCCGTCGCACTTCATGGGCACGGACGAATTCGGCCGCGACCTCTGGGCAAGAGTGGTCCACGGGTCAAGGCTCTCCCTGCTCGTGGGATTCGCCTCCGTACTGGTCGGCGCGACTATTGGCCTGGCTTTGGGCGTCTTCAGCGGCTATACCGGCGGCATAGTGGACGATGTGATACAGCGCGTGGCCGAGGTCATGCTCTCCCTGCCGGGGATATTCCTTGCCCTGGCCCTGGTGGCCACCCTGGGTTCAGGCGTGGACAAGCTAATCATAGCCCTTATCGTCATCTACGTGCCTCGAACCCTCCGGGTCATCCGCGGTTCAGTCCTGTCCGTCAAGCAGAATAGCTACATAGATGCCGCCAAGGCCGTTGGCGCGCCCCCCTTGCGAATCATGAGCAGGCATGTCCTACCCAACGTGATGGCGCCCTACCTCATCCTGGCAAGCGGCCTCCTTGCCAATGCCATCCTTATCGAGGCTACGTTGAGCTACCTGGGGCTGGGAGTGCCGCCCCCCTACCCTTCCTGGGGGAGGATGCTTGCCAACTCGGTTGCCCAGTATGCGGCCGCCGCGCCCTGGATGGTTATCTTCCCCGGTCTTGCCATCACATGGCTGGTCCTGGGCTTCAACCTGCTTGGGGATGCCATTCGAGACGCCTGGGACCCCAGGTTGAGGGGACTCTAGGCTGTCGAGGCGCTTTTTGCTCCGGGCCTGCTTGGCTTGTGCAGGAAGAATATGACCGTTACGCCTGCTATTGCCGAGAACACGGCAGTGCCAAAGAGGAAGGCGGCGTAGCTATTGGTAGCGTCGAACACCCAGCCCGCCAGTACCGTGGTGCCCATCCCTATGATCCCCAGGCTGTTCAAGACTCCTCTCAGTCTTGCGAACGACTTCCTCCCGAAGTAATCGCCGATTATGGAGTAGTTGGCCGGCGCGACGTTGGCGCCGAAAGCAAACATTACCATGAACAGGTAGATACCCCATGTCTGCTCCACGAATATCAGTACAAGAAAGCTGGAGCCCAGAACGAAGTGGGCCAGCACCAGGATTGCCTTCTTGCTCCATCTGTCTCCCAGCCACCCTACTCCCAGGATCATTGGCGTAGCAATGAGCTGGGTAATGCCGACCATGAACGCCGCGGTCGTCTCCGTAATGTCCTTCCAGACGAATATGGGTACGAAATGCACTTGAAAAACGCCGTTGTTGGATGTGCGCACCGTTGTGGTCAGCGCCAGGATCCACCAGACCGGTGTACGCATCGCCTCCTTGAATTCGAAGTCTTCGGGCATTTGGAGCCGCAGCGTCTCCTTCTGCTCGCTCTGCCCGGGATCCGCTTCTTTAGAGCCTTCCCCGTCCGGCGGCGGCTCCAACTCCTCGGGATCGGCTCCGTCGGGCAGCAAACCCATAGATTCAGGAGAGCGTTTGATGAAGTAGGTGAGAGGCAACGCTGTGACCAGCACAAAGAACCCCGTCAGGATGGCCCCGGTACGCCAGTCCCAGACGTCTACTAGCACACCCATTATCGGCGTAAACACAGCCGGCCCCAGCCTGACCGATGACGAGAAGATGCTCATTGCCCTTGTCCGGTATTTGACAAACCAGATATTGGCTGCGGCGTGCATCACCTGGAGGTAGCCCATCTGAAAACCCAGGGCCACCAGTCCGGTGTATACCAGCAAGAACCCCAGCGTGTTGTTAACCTGTGACAGCACCAGCATCCCGATGCCGGATAGCAATGTGCCGATAATGACGGGAATCCTGGGCCCTTGCTTGTCTATCATCCAGCCCACAAGCGGCCCTTCTATTCCGCCTTCTATCCTTGCTAGGGAGAAGATAAAAGAGAGTGCAGCCCGGGAGAGATCCAACTCTCGCTGCAAAGGCAGGAAGAAGACCGATACCACCGGCGAATGAATGGAGCCAATGGTGGTGATTGCGGAACCCGCCGCCAGCACCTTCCATCCATAGAATATGCCCTTTTTGCGGGGTTTCACCGCCGCGTCCGGACTTTCCACTTCACGTTCCAACCTGAGTGGTTACCTCTTTCTCACGGAGTCTTCTTTGCGGGTTCCTCACGAACAGCAGGAGGAACGCGGCCGCGGCCGCCAGCCCGCTAAAGGTTATGAGCACTATGCTGTAGCTGTCCGTAGCATCGTTGACCAGGCCCGCAAACCAAGGGGTCAGTCCGCCTATGACGCCTATGCTGTTCAAAGCGCCCCTCAAACGGGCGAATACCTTCCTCCCGTAGAACTCTCCCAGTATGGAGTAGTTGACCGGTGAGACGTTTCCCCCAAATGCGAACAACACGACGAATAAGTACAGGGTTATCGCGCTTTCGCTGATGTCTAGCAGGATGAATCCTAGGGCCAGGGCCACCTGGGCAACGAACAGGATGGTCTTCTTGCTCATCTTGTCGCCCAGCCAGCCCAGGACCAGAATCATGGGCACGGCTATTCCGGCGGTGAGGCCAACCAGGTTCGCGCCGGCTTGCTCCCCCAGGCCTTTCCAAACAAATATCGGTATGGCGTGTACGCCAAGAGCCGTTTGAGTTGAAAGGCGCACCGTGGTGCTGTAGGCAATTATCCAGAACGACGTGGTCTTCAGAGACTCCTTGAAGTCCATGTCCACCGGCGTGATAGTGGTGTCGGCCTTGGGGGGTTGCGCGGGCGTCTCCTGGTTCTCTCCCGCTTCCTGCGCCACTGTCGCCTCCGGCGTCTCCGCGGGGCGCGCTCCGTCCGGCAGCAGGCCCATGGACTCCGGGGAGCGCCGTATGAGCAGCGACAACGGCAGCGCTGTAGCGAGTACGAACGCGCCCAGCATGATGCATGTGTTTCGCCAGCCATAATTCAACACCAATACGGCTACTGCGGGGGTGAAGATGGCCCAGCCTACCCTGAACGAGGAGGAGTAAACGGACATGGCCCTTGTCCGGAATCTTATGAACCATAGATTGGCCACCGCGTGCATGCACTGAAGGAAGCCCATCTGAAATCCCACGCTTACCATGGTGATGTAGACCACAAAGAAGTACAGATAGCTGTTTGCCTGCGCCAAAACCAGAAGTCCAATGCCTCCCAGGGCCGCCCCTATGATGATGGGAAGCTTGGGTCCCCGCTTATCTATCATCCAGCCCACCACTGGGCCCTCCAGCCCTCCTTCAAAGCGGGACACTGTGAAAACCAGGGATAGAGCCGCGCTGGTCAAACCTAGGTCTCGCTGGATGGGCAGGAAGAATACGGTGGTCACGCCCGTTTGAAGCGATCCAACCATAACGATGATCGCTCCTATGCCAAGCAGCCACCAGCCGTAGAAGACGCCCAGAGGCCCCTGTTTTGCAGTAGTAGATTGCTGCAACACGCTCTCCCGACCACAAGTAGGTCTATGCGATTCTGCCAAGAATGTATGGACCCGGAGCAGGCCCGAAGCAGAAACAAGCCGCAGTATATCCATAAGAGAGGCGGGTGTCACTTAGACCGGTTCGATTGCAATCTACGGCGTCACGTTCCATAATCCTGAAATCCTAGAGGGATGTCGGTATGTTTGGCATGCGCTTTGCTCTATGGTTCCTCGCGCGACGCAGCCGTAGCTCACGGCTGCTCACTTTGGCCTGCGCCGTCGGTGTCCTCTTCGTTATCACCCTGGCATCCCTGAGCGCCACTTACCTGCGCAACCTGTCGGAGGCCGGCTTCGACCACGCCTTGCCCAGCTCTCCCGACAGCGGTTCGTTCAACCTGGAAATACTGGTTCCCACCCGTCCTATCGGGACCAGGGACTATGCCCGCTTGGATGAGTTCGTCTTGGGCTCCGTCGAAAGGCATCTCCCCAGTATTGAGTCCACGTCCTTCCGAATGGGAAGCTCTCAAAACCTGCCATATCTCGATACTCCTGATAGCAGCCCACCGGCAGTAAACACCGCGTTTGTCAGCTTCTTCTACCAGGAAGGCTTCACAGAGAACGCCAGGCTGGTCTCAGGTCGATGGCCCAGCGATACAACTGTGACCCTGGACGGCATCCCTTCCATTGAGGCGGCTATAGGCTCCGACGCGCTTTTTGGTTTGGACTGGGATTTGGGCCGGACCGTTTACGTTACCCCCTTTCAATCCAGCCCCGAAGAGAAGATAGCCGTGACGGTCGTTGGCCAGGTGGAACCCGCGGATGAAGACGACCCATTCTGGTCAGGAAACTTCTCTAAGTTCCAACTGGCTGAGCAAGGCGCATCTGTAACAGTGCACCTCTTTACCGGAACTAACACCTCCTTCAGCGGCCTGGCGGAACGCTACCCCACGCTGCTTGGCTCATTCCGGTGGACTCTTTTGCTTGACCCCGAAGGCGTTACCTACGGGAATGCCTCGCAGATCCGCTCTTCCCTAACAACTATTGAAACCGATTTGAACAAGAGGTTCCCGCGTTCCCTAGTCATCAGCTCTCTTGGCATCCGGATATCCGATTACCAGCGAGAACTCGCTCTGTCCAGGCTCCCCTATCTCATACTCATCTCGCTCATAGCTGGCATAGTGCTGTACTTCCTCGCGATTGCCTCCGTTGTCCTGGCCAAAGAGAGGAACAGGGAGGCGGTCTTGCTCAGAAGCCGGGGCGCCAGCTTAAATCAAAGCGGTCTCTATCTGCCGTTTGTAGAGGCTGCTATAGTGGTCGTTCCCGGCGTCCTGCTGGGCCCTGTTCTGGGCTGGATACTGGCCGGTCTGCTTCCCACGGGAGCGGAGCGAGTCGCCGTATTTTCGTATCCTCTTTCGCTTTCCGCGTTCCTTGTTTCCGTTGTCGCCGGCGCAGTTGCCGCATTGATATACCTAACGGCCAGCTTTGCTGTTTCTGTTAGGTCTCCCTTAATACCGATACGAGGAAGCCGGCTTCTCAGTAGACCCGGCAGATTGCAGTATGCCGTAGACCTTCTTGTTATGGTCGTGGCTGGCGTGGTTTGGTGGCAGTTGAGAAGCCGCAGCAGCTTCTCAACCGAAGAAACCGCCGGCGCCGGATTGAGCTTCGACCTCACCCTGCTGCTGGCTCCCGCAGTGCTCATGCTTGCCGCCGGGTTGCTCATTTCACGTCTTTTGCCGTTTCTGTTTCTTGCTTTATCGCGCCTATTCGGGGACCTGGGTCCCTTCTGGCTGATCGACTCGTTCAGGCGGGTATACCGGAACTACCCCGGCTACGTTCCCCTCTTTCTGTTGACCTTCTTCATTGCTGCCATTGCTATTTTCAGCGCCAACTATGCCGCAACACTGGCTCAAAGCCACGCTGATCAAGCCAGGTACTCCCAGGGTGGTGAAATCGTTGTCCGTTTGCCTCTCGATCATATAGGGGATGCGCAATCCGTTACTCAAGCCCTGGAAGCCGACCCCTCAATCAGAGCGGCCTCGCCCGTATACCGCGGCTCTGCTTTTGAGGGTAGCGGTTCAAGCGGCGTCAACTATTCGCTGCTTAGCCTGGATTCCTCCCGCTTGCCCGTTGTATCCTGGTTCCGCGGAGACTTTGCCCAGAAAGACCTATCCCAGCTTGCCTTTGCCTTGCGGGTTTCCGCGCCACCCTTCCAGGGCATACCCCTGCCCGGGACGCCGGATAGAATCGGCGTATGGGCAAGTTCGGAAAGAGCCTATCTCAACTACACGCTTCGCGCGCTTCTACGTGACTCCACGGGCCGGTATGCGACTCTGCGCTTGGGTAACCTGGGCAACACGGATTGGAACGTCAAGGTTGCCGAGCTTTCTCAGGTTCCGGGAATGCAGCCTCCGTTGACACTGGTTGGCATATACGTAGCCGGGGGGCAGCTTGTCGGTTATGGAAGCGGATTCATTCAACTGGACGATGTTTTCGTTTCCACCGGCGACGAAACGCAAACCGTTGAGGACTTCGAATCGGATAGACCGTGGACCGTGTTTCCCAACGCCGGGCTGACCAAAGACGAGGTGTCGTATACGCCTCAGGCGCGTTCGGGGAGTCTAAGCCTCAGGTACACCTGGACGGAACCCATTACCACGGAGACCAGGGGCGTCCTTGCCTCGCCGGTGCCCATGCCAATCCCTGCCATCGGAGGTCCTGGACTGAGCCTAGATCAGGATCTGGTGGTGCGCGTCGAAGGGAAGCCGGTGGCCTTTAGGATAGTGGAATCGGCGGACTACTTCCCAACGCTTTTCCCAACCGGCGGCCGCTTTCTCATTACGGACATAGGCCATCTGAGCGGTTACTTTGATCTTCTCCCCTTGACCGGGCCCATTAGACCCGGCGAACTGTGGCTAGGGCCGGTTGACAGCGGAGCTATTGAGAGCGTTGTCCACGAAGTCCTGCCAGCAGCCGTTGTGGTTGATCAAGAGGCGGAGGTTTCTGAGAGTACGTCCAATCCTTGGGCTTCAAGCTTTTGGAGCAGCCTTTCCATAGTGGTGGTTGCTGTCGTTGCGGCGGTGTTTACCGCTGGATTGGTAATCTACGCCATTATCGCAGTCAGGGGGATGAGAACGGAGTTGGGCCTGTTGCAAAACATGGGCCTGTCACGCCGCCAGATTGCGCTTTCCGTAGCTTTGGAAAGGCTGTCCGTTCCCCTGCTGGGCCTGGTTTCTGGAGCGTGGATCGGCGCTTGGACAAGCCGGTGGACCCTGCGTTTTCTCGAAATAACGCCCGGCGGGCGACCTCTGGTGCCGCCGCTAGAGCTGGTAGTCGATCGGCCGTTCGTTGCCGTTGGGCTCGCATCGGCATTGATTGCCGTCGCCTTGGCAATTTTCATAGCGGTTGTCGCAGCCAATAGGTTGAGCTTGAAAGATGTACTGCGAGTCGAGGAATAAATGGATCTGACTGCGCTTGCAAAGTTTGCGGTTCTCATAGCGCTCAGACGGACATTCTCCGACTGGCGGCTTCAGGCTGCAGCCGCCTTCGGTATGCTGCTGGCGGTTGCCCTCATGGCCTCCGGGGTCATCTACTCGCAGGCGCTGGCCGAAACCGCCCTTAGAAACACCCTGCTCAACGTGCCTGAGGAGGACCTGAACATCACCTTTCGTACGTTCCATAACCTTGAAAGACCTGCCTTAGATGCCACCGAAGGGTACGTGGAGGAACGGATCAGGCGTCCCCTCAGCCCGTACGCCGGCGATGACGTTTTCCTCATCCAAACGTCAACGCTGTTTCTATCCGGATTGCCGCAGCTTGATGTTGACAATTCAAGTAGACCGCGGAGTTCGTTGCAGGCAATATCGGACTTGCCCAGACATGTTGAGATAATAGAAGGCCGGATGCCTAGAACGGGCTCCGGTGAGATAGAAGTGCTCATAGATCCCCTTGGAGCTTCCGCTCTTTCACTTTCGGTTGGCGACAGGTTCCAGGCCTTCCGCCCCGGGAGTGGCCGTGACGAAACGGCTACCGTCATGGTTTCGGGAATCTTTGAGCCCGTGGAGCCGGATGCGCATTACTGGGCTATAGGCGCGTGGGACAGATTTACGAATACGGAGCGGCAGTGGATTGCTCTTCCCCTGTACACAACCCATCAAAATCTTCTCCAGGTCCTGCCCGACTCTATCAACGCCCTGCTCTCGGATTTCGTCTGGCTCTTCTACACCGATGTGCCCGGACTGAGGGCTTCTGAGGTGGAGGCGTTGCAGTCGGTATTGCACGGCATCGCCCTTGCCCTTCGCTCCGATGTGCCCGACTCCAACTGGAGGACTGAACTGGACGAGGTGCTGGACCGCTATTCCTCGCTGCTGCTGTTGGCCAGGGTGCCTCTATTTCTGATGGTCTTTCTTGTGGTGAGCGTTCTCTTGTACTACATGTTCCTAATTGCCGGTCTCATTGGACGAATCCGCACCTCTGAAGTGGCCGTGTTTCGCAGTCGCGGCGCCTCTACTCTCCAAGTTGGGTTGGTAATCCTGGTGGAAGGACTGATCATGGCGCTGCCCGCCGTGTTCGCCGGCCCATTCGTGGCGCAAGCCCTCGTACTGTTCACGGGACGTCTTTTCCCAGTGGCTTCCGGGGTACAGGGTCTGGACGTGAGCGGCCTATCGCTCTCTACCCTTGCCATCGGAGCGGTGGGCGCTGCATTTACGGTAGCCGTGTTTACCGCCACAGTTCTGAGGGCGGCTAGCAAGGGTATAGTCGCCCTTCAGTCATCGTCTGCCAGGCCGCCGGAGGTCCCGTTCATCCATCGGTACTACATTGACGTTGTTCTTCTTGTGGTCATTGGTCTCTTGTGGTGGCAGCTTAGATATAGAGGCTCCTTTCTCATCCAACCCGCGCCCGGAAGCCCCGCCCAGATAGACATTACGTTGCTTCTGGGCCCAATACTGGGGGTGCTTGCCGCCGGTCTGCTCGTGCTGCGCATTGTGCCCCTGGTGCTCAGAACCGCCGCTCTCATTACCGAACCATTTGGCCGTGTATGGCTTGTGCATGCTTTGAACCGGGTCGCCCGCGACCCTATTCCCTCAGGATCGCTGCTGGTTCTGCTGGCGCTGGCCGCCTCTCTTGGCATGTTGGGCTCCTCCATCCTGTCTACCTTGGAGCGCAGCCAGGAGGAACAAGCGCGTTACTTGGCAGGCGCGGACCTACGTGTGGAGTATGAGTTGGACGATCAGCTGCCGGGCGAGCAAGACGTAGCGGACGACGTTGCCGGCATTCCGGGAGTTGCCGCGGCGGCTGAAGTAATGCGCTTGGATACACGAGTCACCACCGAAGCCTTTGGCAGCCCTGCCGTTCTCCTTGCCGTGGATACCGGCTCGTTCTCAGATTCGGCTTGGGTCCGCCCTGATATCCTGAACGACTCTTTGAGGGAGAACCTGGAAGGCTCTGATGAGTCAGGTGGCATCCCTCTTCCTGAGGACGCCAGCGCAATTGGCATCTGGGTGCAGGCAGGCAGGGTGTCTCCCGGAGCCCTGCTCATAGCCAGAATGCAGGACGGTACAGGCGCCTACTTCGATATGAGGATAGGCGAGGTCGCCGGCCAGGGATGGCGCTACATCGAGGAGTCCATCCCCTCGATAAGGTCCGCAAACCGCACCTACACTGAGCGCGTACTGCAACCGCCGTTCACGCTTCGCGCCCTATGGCTGGGGGGGCGCAGGGTGGGCGCCGGAGGAGGCGTCGTTTTCCTGGACAGCCTCCAAGCCGTCACACCGACAGGCCCCGTTGAGCTGGCTTCCTTCCGGAGCGTGGATGAGTGGCGGCCCCTGGAAGACCTCGCTTCCCCTGGCCTGTACACTCTGGATGTCAGCGAAGCCGTGACCCGCACCGACGGCCCCAGCGCAGCTTTTACATGGGTGGAAAGCGGCCTTACTCTCAGGGGGATAAGACCCGGGGCTGCGCAGATGGTAGTGCCGGCGCTTGTGAGCAGAGAGATAGCCCAAAGCGTTGACGAGGGCGAGGTCATTCTGGCATTTGCAGGCTCTACGTCAATTCCTCTCCTGGTCAGCGGTACTACTGAGTTCTTCCCGACGTTGGATCCCAGGGAATCGCCGTTCCTTGTTGCCGACCGCGACGCTTTGCTGGACTACATGTACCTGCATGGAAACCGTTTCATTGGTGGCGACACGGAGGTTTGGCTGCGCTTGGACGGCACCGTTCCCTCCGCGTCCATAGCGGACTCGATAGAGGATGCGGGCTGGCCCCTTTCCGATGTCTATCACGCATCGACCATGGTGGAGGCAAGGACTTCCGACCCGTTGCTCACCGCCGGATGGAGCGGGCTTCTAGCCCTCTCGTTCCTTGCCGTGGTGATGGCGGGCGCTTCCAGCTTGATACTCTATACGTACATCGATGCACGGGAGCGCCTGGGCGAGTTTGCAGTCCTGAGGAGCCTGGGATTCTCACGGTTGCAGGTGAACGGCATAGTCTGGTTCAATCTTGCCATAACGTTCATATTCGGCTTGGTGGCCGGGACATTGGGCGGCCAGTTGCTGGGGATTGCCGTCCTGCCGCTCTTGGAAGTGGCGGAGGACGGTTCCAGGATCACGCCTCCCATGCTTTTGCAGAACAACTGGCCGGCGGTAGCTTTTTCATATTTTGTGCTTGGCATCGCTACCCTGATAACAGTGGCCATACTGGCCTGGGCCCTTGGGAAACTGGAATTGCAGCGTCTGCTTAGAGTCGCGGATACATAGATTAGCCTGGGAGGTTGCTCTTGGAAGAAAGAACGCCGTATATCGTCTGCCAGGACCTGTTCAAGACGTACAAAGGCGCAGGCCTTGAAGTGGTGGCCTTGCGCGGCTTGGACTTGGAGGTGATGCAGGGAGAGTTCCTTGGAATCATTGGCTTTAGCGGGTCCGGCAAGACAACGTTGCTCAACGTGCTGGCAGGACTGGACACCCCGTCATCTGGCCAGGCCATGGTGGGCGGGCGAGACCTGCTCAACATGTCGGAAAGCGACCGTGTTGCCTATAGACGCAGGGAAATCGGGTTCGTCTGGCAGAGCACCTCACGGAACCTGCTGCCTTATCTCAAAGCCGTAGAGAACGTGGAATTGCCAATGGTCATAGTGGGACGCTCCGGTTCTGAGAGGCGTGAGCGCGCTCTGGACCTCCTCGCGACCCTTGGCTTGGGGGAAAAGGCTTTCAGGTTCCCGCATCAGCTATCCGGGGGAGAGCAGCAGAGGGTTGCCATTGCCGTTGCCCTGGCCAATCAACCGGGCATGGTGCTCGCCGACGAGCCTACGGGAGAGCTTGACACCAGGACCGCGGATGAGGTGCTTCAGGCCCTTCAGGACGTGTGCCACACCTACGGCGTGACCGTGGTGGTGGTCACGCACTACGCCGGAACGGAGCGTTTCGCTGACCGCGTGGTGCAGATCCGCGATGGCAGGATAGTATCTGAGTCCGTCTCTCAGCGCAGCTTTCGCCGTACCGGCGAAGTGGTCAAGGAGGAGTTTTTGGTGGTGGACAGAGCGGGTCGCATTCAACTGCCGCCGGAATCTCTGGAAAAGCTTGGCGCCAATGGCCGCGCCCGCCTGTCCATAGGCCCTGACGGCGTTGTGCTCAAGCCGCAAGGAAGGGAAGAATGAGGAGCGTCAGCTATTTTGAGCCTGCCATAGAAACTCATGGCCTTACACGTTTGTTTGGTTCCGGAGAAAACCTGGTGTTTGCCGTAAGGGATGTGACCTTCAGCATAGGATCCGGCGAGTTTGTCGTCTTGCTGGGCAGGTCCGGTTCCGGCAAGACGACGCTTCTCAATTTGCTGGGCGGTCTGGATGCGCCCACGGAGGGCCGTGTTGTATTTGCCGGACGTGACCTATCATCCCTGTCCGAATCTGAGATAACCGAGATGCGTAGACGAGAAGTGGGCTACGTTTTCCAGGCTTACGGGCTTCTGCCTCTTCTTTCAGCGTATGAGAACGTGGAGCTGCCTCTTCGTATCAACGGCGTCCCCAGGCGTGAACGACGACATCGTGTCGAAGAGCTTCTGTCATTGGTGGGACTCCTGCCCCGCTCCGGCCACAGACCGTACGAGCTATCGGGCGGCGAGCAGCAACGGGTGGCTATTGCAAGGTCGCTGGCCGTCAGGCCTGCTCTGCTGTTGGCTGACGAACCCACAGGCGATCTGGATTCCGCCACGGGCATGAATATAGCCACGTTGATGAGAGACCTCACCAAGGAGGAAGGCATCACCTTTGTTGCCGCCACCCACGACCTCAGGCTGGCCGGACTGGCCGACAGAGTGCTCCAGATGGTGGACGGCGCCTTCTCTGAGGACAGCGCGCCGCATTAACCACGCTAGAGTTCGGCTTCTATCTCTTTGACGGCTTCTCTGGCTACCTGCACGCCAAGCCGTATGCTGTAGTTGGTGCCGCGGTCTTCAGGGTACACCTGGCTCATCGAGGCCAGCCAGAGCCTCTCCACTGGCGTCTTGGTTTCCGGCATGCGCTCTCTGTAGTTCACCCCGATAATCGGTTGGGCCGCCGGTTCCTTGTGCAGGTAGTGCCGCTCAATCCACGATTCGTCAAAATCGGGGTTGATCCGTTTCAGGGCAGCCTTGTATTCGTCGATGATCTCGTCTTCGCTCATGCTCCATCTTCTATCGCTTCTGTCCACGTAGTCCGCCGTGTAGATGATGTGCTTGCCGCCGTACTCGGAAGGCGGCACCAGGTTCGTCTGCTCCAGCACCAGCAGGAAAGGCATATCGCGGTCGCCTATGTTCAACCAGTAGATGGGCGATAGGCTCTGCTTCAATACCCAGATCACCGCAATAGCTCCTTCGTACTCTACCGCTTGCAGCTTTGCCGTGTATTCCTTCGGCAAGTCGACCAGGCGGGACAGAGTGAAGCTGGGCACCGTCGCGATTATCAGATCAAAGCTTTCTTCCGTCGCGTTGCCTTCGGCGTCTTGTATGGCCAGCCCCGTGGCGCGTCCATCCCGGGTGAGTATCCTGGAAACGGACGTACTCGTGTATAGCTCGCCGCCGGAGGCCCTGATGCGCCGTTCCATCTCGTCTATCAGCATCCCCCAGCTTCCTCGTATGTATCCCAGCCTCTCTTTGAACGTCTTGTCTCTGGACTTTGTCCTGGTAGCGAACTTGCTCCATAGCCAGGGCATGCCGATTTTGTCGTAGTAGCTGGAGAACTTGCCTTTGAGCAGAGGCTCCCAAATGACTTCGTAGTTTCGTTTTCCTGCCCAGCGTCTTATAAAGCTGGCCGCCGTGACGTTCTCGAACTTCTGCCAGTTCTTGACCCGTTGCAGGTATACGGTGACCAGTCCCATGCGTATGCGGTCTATCAGTCCTACCGGCTTGAACCGCAGCAGGTCCATGGGGCCTGAGAAGGGGTATATTTTGCCGTTGTGGAACCAGCCTGTCTTGGACTCTTCCCAGACAAGGGTATCGCCCAGGCCGAGTTCGTACAGCAAATCGATGATAGTCGTGTCCGATAGGAACAGATGGTGATAGAACCGCTCCAGCCTTCCACCACCCACGTCGAACGTGGAGGCCAGTCCTCCCAGGAAAGGCGCTCTTTCGTAGATGACAACTTCGTGACCGCTCTTGGACAGTTCGTAGCCGGCGCCCAGGCCGCCCACGCCGCCGCCGATTATGCCTACCCTCAAGACGCCTCCTCAGCGCGGGGGATGGTACCCTCGGCGGGCCGCGCTTCACTTATTCGAACTATATTCCCCAGCGAGTCCTCTCCCAGCCAGATATAGACGAACCCGGCTAGGGTGATGGGTATGAGGAGTGCGGCGTGCAGCACTATTGCGTATGCGGCGGCAACCTCTCCCCCAACCCCGAGCACCACCAGGGACGCCGTTGCGAACAGCTCAAAGGGACCTATGGCCCCTGGCGACGCGGGCAGCGCCGTAGCCAGGTTGGATATGGCGGTTACCGCTATCATTGCCACGATCATCATTCCCGGGCCGCCCAGGGCCGGCGCCAGATCAAACGAGTACCCTATTACGTAGTACATGGCGACTTCACCCAGCCACACCGGCAGCGACAAAGCGAAAAGTATGCTCAAACGCTTGGAGTCTTTCAAGGCCTCCAGCCCGTCGATTCCTTTCTCGACCACCTCTCTGACCAAACCCTGTAATCTCCCTGGCAGAGGAGAGGTTGTCCATCTTACCGTCGCCAGCAGCCAGCGAGGATGGTTTGCCGTGAACCAGACCAGGCCCATTGCCCCAAGAAACGGTACCGTTGTGCCCGCTACCAGTATCTGCCATGGAATGCCCGTATCCTCCGCCACACCCTCGACAAGGCCTAGCGGCAGGAAAACGGACGCCGCGGCAAGCAGAAATAGCAGGATTACTCCGTCCATGATTCGTTCTACGGCTACGGTGGCCAGCGTGGCCGATTTGCTCACATCTTCTCGCTGGCCCAGGTAGTAGCTGCGAACAATCTCCCCCATGCGTATCGGCAGAATATTGTTCGCCATGTAGCCCACGATGACCACGGGAAACAGTCTGCCCGTGCCGATCTGCTTCATCGGCGCAAGGAGCAATCTCCACCGGACGGTGCGAAAGACCACCGCGATGGCAAAGTAAAGAGCCACCCCGGGAATGAGGTAGCGATAGTCGGCCTCCCTGAGATGCGTCACCATCTGAGAAAGGTCTATTCGCCAAAACAGCAGCCCCAGGAAAACGACGCTGATGATTAAGCCAATCCAGAAACGACGGTTGATCATTGGTTCAAGTATAAATGCGGCATGCCAGCCGCGTACAGCGAGGAACGGAAAACACCAATCAGCACTGTGACTGAGCGGCCTCTTCCACTCCGATGGGTTCTACATCGAAACCGGCGGGGAAGTAGGCGTATCCGTCCGAGGAACCCAGTCCTGTGGGTACCTCGCGGTCCCAGAAATAGCTGACCACCGTACACCACGATTCCCTGCTGCTAAATCCTGACGCCAGCTTGGCAGGCGTCAGTTCCCTGTAGTTCTCGGGGAACCACCATCTATGTTTGTACCGTTCTCCTTCTTGGAACCTGGTTAGGTATCGCGCCAATGCCGGTTGGTTCCGCGCCGCCAGGAGAACCACGTCGGCTTCCGGCGATTCCGTCAAGCTCTGGCAGCCCGCGTCGTTGCTCCAACACGGGTAGCTCACGTTCCTGTAGTCTCGCAGGTACCAGGCCCAAGGCCAGCTGTAGCCGTCCGTGCTGTCCACTCGTACGCTGACGTCCCTGCCCTTCCCCGTTTCCTCTCCCAGCCGTTCGATGTTGTTCACAATGTCCGGTATGTCGGGCGCCGTCTGCGTGTATACCAGCATTTCCACTGGAATGTCCGCGTTGGCATATGCGGCACGGAACGACGACGGCACGGCCACCGCCGTCATTGCCAGGGCCAGCGAGAGACCTATCAGCGTTCTGCCCTTGCTTCCGCCTGTCTTGAACCAGAGGTAGATTGAGATTGCCAGCAGCATGGCGACTATCAGGCCCACCGCCGCCGTCTCCGTCATGTTGGATGAGGTCTCGCTGGGCAGCGCCTGCGCCAGCCCCCAGACCGTGGCCAGCACCAGCAGACCGATGCTCAAACATAGGGCTACGGCCGGCCAGTGTACTCGCTGCGGCAGTGGTTGGGGCTCCGGTTCCGTATCCAATTCTTCGGTTCCTTCTACCGGGGTATGGGAAGCTCTCAAAACCTGCCATGCGGTTTCCGGACCCGGCCCCTCGGTTCCTTCTACCGGAGGTTCAGGTTCCGGCAAGGCTGTCTTTATCCATGGTTTGCTGTCCCAGAGTTGTCCCAGCAGCTTCCCCGCTAGGACCAGGAACGGTAAGGAGACACCGACCAGCAGCCAGGGCATCTTTTCGCTGGCATAGGTGTAGAGGAGGAAATTGAGCACCGCCCAGTACACCAGGAAACGGCTGAAAGAATCGCCTCGTCTAGCAAACAGCAATATGGCTATGCCGCCAAGCAGCATGGCCAGGAATTCGTAGTTCAGGCCGATTACTATGTAGTAGTACCAGGGCTGATTTCCCCTTCCCACGCCCTGCTGTTCTATCCAGTACCCCAGGGATTGCCAGATGCCCGTGCCCAGACCGGCGGGGTTGGTGAGGAAAGTGGTGTGCAGCAAGGCCCAGATGGTGAAGAAAACGCCAAAGCTGACCAGCCACCAACCCTTGCGCCAGATTCCCACCCCTATGGCTCCAACGGACACTCCTACTACGGCAAGCGGCGGGAAGTAGTCCATCAGCCTGTAGTATTCCATTAGGCTGTTGTTGCTGACCATACTTATTGCCGTCATCAGGAGGAACAGCCCCAATCCCCATGCAACGGCAAAGACCAGCCACTCAAGGGCGCCGTTGCCCTTCCATCGCAGGCCGATTACCAGCGACGTTATCAACACGACCGCTACTACCGCAAAGGCCACGAACAGGCCGCTTCCTATGGGTAAGCCGTGAGGAGCAACGCTGCTGTCGGGATTGGTCAGGGTAAGCCCCAGTACGTTCTGGAATATGCCTATGCTTGCCCCCGCTAGCGGCAGGGTCAGGGTGCCTATCAAGACCACCAGGTCTCCTGGTCTGGAGAAGCTCTTCAGAGACTTGCGTCCTATCAGCCAGGGGAGAACGTCCCACAGGGCGCGTATAAGCAGATAGCTGCCCAGGACGAGCACCACTAAGAAAGTGCTCTCCTTTGTGGAGAACGCCAGCGCCAGCGCTGCCGCTATGCCAACCAGATATCTGGCTTTGCCGCTGTCCAGGTAGCGCCATATGAAGGCTATGAGCAACATAACCCAGACCGCCATGTAGATGTCATTGCGGGCAAAGCGTGAGAAGTAGAGGAACGACGGCGAAAGGGTGAGCAGAACCGACGTGATCATAGCGCCGCTGCGTCCCAGGTACGGGCGGAGCAGAAGTGGAGTGCCCACCAGGGCCACTCCGAACATCGCAGGGAGTAGTCGCGCCGTGAAGTCGGAGTCCCACAGTACCCAGTAAATGGCGGCGGTGCCAAAGAACTGGAACGGGCCGTGCATCAATGGGTTGTGCACATAGCCCCTGCCGTCGTACAGGTACCACGAATACACCGCGTGCAGGCTTTCATCGTGATGAAGCGCCTGCCCTCCCAGGTCCCACAGCCGCAACACCAGCGCCAGGATCAGAATCCCAGCGTAGGCGCCGACTTCCCAGCGGCGCCAGGGGGCGTCGCTTCGTTCGTTTGCATCCGTCGTTTCTTCCAGTGGAGGCGCTTCCTCCATGGCTTCTTCGACGGCTGGGGCTGGGGCGTCGGTCTCGTTATCCCACACGGTAGATCAGCATCTCTCCCTGGTCTATTGAATCGCTGGAACCGGGGGAAACCAGCTCTCCCAGTTCCTTGAATTTGCTCAATCCGTCGCTGCCGTATTTTGCCAATTCCCGCGGGCCTACTATCACGTAAGTAATCTTGTACTTGTCCAGGATTCCCCTGGCCTCGTCCGGGTTGGCTGTCCGATAGAGAGTGCGCACGTCCTCCTCGCGGCCTTCGAACGGCTCTCTCGATCCGCGCCACTGCTGCTCATGTAATGGCCACCCAAGCACCGTTGGAATACCGGTGCTGGAAGATATCCTGCCATAATCCGAATAGGAGTCTCCCACGGCCTCCACAATTCTATCATCGGCTCCCGCATTCTCTCTGAGCCACTCGATTCCAGACCGCTCCGAGGGGTTGGCCGCTTCTACGTATGCTAAGCCATCCAGGGTCGCATTTCCATAAGGCCCGGACGACTTGGTGTACGCCGCAGCCGGTATATAGTAGAACGATACCAATACTCCCACTGCAAGCACCCCTGCCCATCCGTACGCCGCCAGGCGCATCGCCGGATTCATTCCATCGATGCGTGAGACCAAATGGTACAGGGCGAACGCCCCTACTACGGCGAACAGCGCCCACGCCTGATACGATAGTTTGAACACGGTGTTCATACGGTTGCCGAACAGGTCCAGGATGCGGAACAGCTCCGGCCCCATGATCAGCAGGAAGGCCATCGCCGCTATTGCCAGGGCAAAGGTCAGGGCTAGGGCGCCTTGGTGCATGCTTGCTTCGGCGCTGGCGCGGGACCGCAGCAATGCTCCGTAAACGGCCATGGCTATAAGCAAAGCGAGGGGTAGTATGTGAATGAGCCGGCCCCAGGCCGTACCCATCGTTTCTAAGATGTCCCAGTCCAGCACTCCTTGGAACAGAAACCAGACCACCCACGGCAAGAGCGCTACAGCAAGCGATACCGCAATAGCTGCTCTTCGTTTGAGGCCGTTCCTCTGGCGCGCCAGCGCAGCCATCTCCCATAGCAGGAACGGCACAACTATGGCTAAGAACAGTCCCCATATAATGAAGAAATGGAACGGCCTTGTTACGTACTCTTCAACTGTCATGATGCCGCTTGCCTGGCTGCGGAACGAGAAGTAGAACGGAAGGTAGAGGACAACGGCCAGCGCCAGGACGGGCGCTGCAACGGCCAGCCCTGCCGCAAACCCGCGCCAAGCCGACCTCCTCTGACTGTAGCCCTTGATCGCGGCTATTCCGACAAAGACGGCTCCAAATACCGCAATATCCACAAAGTTGATGAAGGCCAGCGCCCCCAGGAACAGCCCCATGATCCCCAGCGAGACTAGAGTGTTGTAGTCCGGCAAGCCCCAGCGTATTACTAACCGCAAGGGCGATACAATGAAGTTCAGCATGAATCCCAGCCAGGCAAGCACAAATGGCAGGCTCATTACGTGTGGATGCAAATCGCCTACAAGGAAGCTGAAGAACGGGAACTCCGTGATGGTGTAGTCTTTGCTGGCGCCGTCTTCTACGGTATCTATCACCCGTGTTGCCCGCCACCACCACCAACCCTGTTCCGAGGGATACCACTCGGAGGACTGTTGAGGGGCGTCCAGGCCCTTGATATCCACCCACTCCCAGAAGCCCGGCGTGCCGCCTCCTCCCGCTCGCACCAGTTCAAGGCCGCTCACCAGGTTGGCGATGCCCATCAGAAGCAATATGGCTACGGAGCCTGTGATCACGGCGCTGCTCAGCCGTCCTCCCACTAGCCTCACCATGTTATAGGCAAGGCCGAATATCACGGTTGCCGCCATTCCCGCCACGGTGGCCAGCGCCAGGTTGTAGCCCACGTACGTTGGCACGTCCGCCAGGCGGCTTATGCCACCAAAGATCAGATAGCCCAGGTAGTAGTAGCTGACGCTTTCCCCGGCCAGCCAGGGGTCCTGCGGTGGGAAGTGCTGGCTTGATGCCGAAGCGTTCAAGAAGGCGAAATCCATGGGCTGTTCCGTGTGGTTTATGCCCGGGTCGTAGATTTTGAACAGCACCACTATTGAAAAGACGATGATGAAGACCGCCTCCATGATGATGATGGTTCTTTGCTCTCGCTTGTAGAACGAAACTATCTCGGATCTATACCGCCTAAACAACCAAACCGAAACAGCAATTAGGGCAGCCAGGATCAGCCAGATGATGAAAGTGCTGTTGGGTATGAACGGCGTAGACGCTAGCAGCCAGAGGGGATAGAAGACCAGCAGTAGCGCGACCGGCTTCGCCAAGCTGTAACCGCGGTCCGGCAGCCACGGAGTGAGGTAGTACACTATAGGTAGAGCTATGATGCCGATTAGCTCTATCGCGATTAGCCAGGTTAGAAAGTCAATCACTTTGGTAAATCAGGTGGCGATGTGTAATCAGCTTACGCCACTATCTCCGCGCTGCTGGAAGCGAACAGCGCCTCCACGAATGTCTCCGGCTCAAACGGCGACAGATCGCCAGCGTCCTCTCCGGTTCCAATGAAAAGCACCGGCAAACCCAGCTGCTCTCCTATGGCAAAGACGATTCCGCCCTTGGCAGTGCCGTCCAGCTTGGCCAGGAGCACCCCGTCGCACCTCACCGCTTCGGTGAACGCTTTGGCTTGCGCCAGGCCGTTCTGGCCGGTTGTAGCGTCGAGCACCAGCAAGGTCAGGTGAGGCGCTTCGGGGTCCTGTCTCTCCAGCACTCTTCTAATCTTCTTCAACTCCTCCATGAGGTTGCTCTTGGAATGGAGCCGTCCCGCCGTATCTATTATCACCACGTCGGCATTGCGGCCCTTCCCTGCCTGCAGGGTGTCGAAGGCCACCGCGGCGGGGTCTCCGCCGGGCTGATTGGCCACCACCTCTACACCCAGTCTCTCGGCCCACGTCTGCAGCTGCTCTATGGCGGCGGCCCGGAACGTGTCTGCCGCGCCCAATATCACGCTATCGCCCGACTCCCGAAACACCCTGGTCAGCTTGGCAATGCTGGTAGTCTTGCCGGAGCCGTTGACCCCCACCACCAGGATCACCAGCGGCTTGGGACGTGTTCCGCCCTCTTCAAATATACGCTTCCCCTGCCCTGCCGGCTCTTTCAGCAAGGACAGTAGTTCCTGCTTGACGGCCTGCAGAGCCGTCGATGCCCCTCCGGCGCCGGTTTGCTCCCTGGCACGTTCCACAACCTGCAAAGTAGTGTTCACGCCTACGTCCGACGATATCAGCGCTTCCTCCAGCTCTTCCCAGGTCTCGCTGGATATCCGGTTACTCTGAAAGAGATGCGATACGCGGCTGAACCACGTGTCCCTGGTACGACGTAGTCCCTGCTCCGTGTTCTCGGGTGTGCTCTTCCCGCGTCCGAACAGTCTCAAAGTGCGCGCCTCGCTTGGATGGGTCTATTCATCATAGCACTCGCTTGTTTCAGACCGCTATGGCGTACCAGCCGGACGCTGGTTTGAATCGTTGCTCCTGTACCTGCGTATCATCATGCCGTTTCCTGAGTGGAACCCTAGATTCTCGTAGAATGGGGCCACTTCCGGATCGCACATCAAATCGATGGCGTAGAGCTTTTCAAAACGCTGCATCAATCTCTTCATTAGCTCTGTTCCAATTCCTCTTCCGCGAAACTCCGGAATCACTTCAATAAAGGATACGTATGCGGTCAGGACGCCGTCTGTCAGGGCAGTTACATAGCCGACTATACGTCCCTCACCCGATTTTGCCAGGACGATGCAGTCACTCTTGTTGAGTAGCTCAAGGTGCACTTCCGGCGATGGTGGGTCCAACCAGCCCTCGAAGAAGCCCTTGAGTTGAGCCGGAGTTACATCCTCGGTGGAATCTGTGTAGGTGATCATGTTGCCGGTTGAAATGCTCAGGGCACAGGTTCAAGCTTCGTCAAAGCCTGGCGCGCCGCCTCTTGCTCGGCGTCCAGCTTCCGTCTTCCCTGGCCTTCGCCAAGAACGTCTCCGTCCACCAGCACTTCAACTACAAACGTCTGCCGGTGCGCCGGTCCTTCCGAACCGGCCAGCCTGTACGTCGGTTCGGACTTCCCCATGCGGTGCAAGACCTGTTGCAGACTGGACTTTGGATTGCCCGTTTGTTCCGATGCTATCTCGGACAGCTCCGGCTTGAGCATGCTCAATGCCAGCTTTTGTGCGGCGTGGTAGCCGCGGTCAAGAAGCGCCGCGCCCAGCAGCGCCTCCAGGGCCGCGGCAAGGTTGGAGTCCCGTCCTTTTCCTCCGCTGGCTATCTCTCCCTGTCCCAGCAGCAAATGCTCGCCTATGTCCAAACGCCTGGCCGCCCTTGCCAGTGTTTTGCCGCTTACTATCTGAGAGCGCATCTCCGTGAGCGATCCCTCATCCACGGAAGGGTGCTTCTGATACAGGGTTAGCGCCACGAAGGCATCTAGAAACGCGTCTCCCAAGAACTCCATTCTCTGGTAGGAATCGCCGGATTCGGGGTGCTCATTGACGTAGGAAGGGTGTCTTAGCGCTTGCTCCAGCAGGCTCTTGTTCCTGAAGGAGAGCCCCAGCTTGGCCTCGATTGTATTGGTGTCTACTTTCATACTTTGACCATTTTCCCGGAGTATTGTACCTATATAGCGTAACAGCCTGTCTATAATAGAACCATGTTTGAACCTGAAGAACTCAAAAACAAGTTGGACGCAACTCTGGGTCGGCTTCGCAGCGACATTCTAAACGAAGCGGTGGAGATAGGCGTGAAGCACGGCGCCCCCATCTACCTGGTGGGAGGCGCAGTTCGCGACCTGCTCATGGATGAGCCAGTAGCGGACTTGGACATCACCGTTGAGAGCGACGCATCCACCGTGGCGCATGCGCTGGCCGCTAGGCTATCGGGGAGGGTTGTTGCCCGTTCCCAGTTTGGCACGTTCAAGGTGGATATGGCCGGTGAGTCCGTGGATGTGGTCACTTCCCGACGTGAGACCTACCGCAGACCGGGCGCTTTGCCCACCGTTTCCCCCAGCTCCATAGATGACGACCTTCAACGCCGCGATTTCACCATCAACGCCATGGCTCTCAGGCTAACGCCCGAACCGGTCGTCGTCCTGGACCCGTGTGGAGGCCGGGATGACATCCGGTCGCGGACTATCCGCGTGCTCCACGACGGCAGCTTCCGCGACGACGCCACCAGGATGCTCAGGGCCATTAGGTATGAGCAGCGCCTGGGCTTCAGACTAAGCCATGACACGGAGGCGTTGCTCAAGTCCGGCGTCTCGTATCTTGACACCATAAGCGGCGACCGCCTACGACGTGAGATGAGCATCATCTTCAAGGAGGAGAAAGCCCCCGCAATCTTGCTCCGTGCCGCTCGATTGGGCCTGCTCGTGGCCTTGTACCGGCATCTTCCGTCTGAAGAGGAGTTGGAGCGCAGGCTCTCCGCCGTACCGGCATCCGCTCGTGACACGAATCCCCGGTCATACCTGGCCTTGCTGGCCGCTACCATGAGCGAATCACACGCTGAAGGGTTCATCCAAAGACTGAAAATGCCCCCAACCGAAGCCAAGACGGTGAGAGATGCCGTTAAGGCCAGGAACACTGTCGCATCGTTGGGCCCCAAAGATTCGCCTTCACGAATTGTTGCCGCGCTCCAAGGCCTGGACCCGCACGCCTTGCGAGTGACGGCCTTGCTCTCGCAGGATGAAGCTTCGTCCGGCCTAGCCCTGCGCTACTTGAACGAATGGCGGCACGTGAAGCCACGCCTCAACGGACGTGATCTGGCCCGCCTTGGCGTAGCTCAGGGCCCGCGGGTTGGACTGTTGCTGGAGCGGCTGCGCGACGCCCGCATCGAGGGAGAAATCTCCACCAGAGAGGAAGAGGAGGCCTTTGTAAGAAGGCTGGTTGAGCAGTAGCCCTCTGCGACGGATCCTAATTCCCTGCTATGAAACGTTGGATTCTCCTGGCATTCTTCCTCGTGGTCTGCGTGACACTGTTGGGTTGCGCTTCCGAATCGACGCTTGGAACGGACGAAACACCCGTGTCGCCCGCTCTCACTCCAACGCCGACTCCTTCGCCCACTCCAACCCCTCTGCCGGACATTCAGGCCACAATCAGGGCCCGCGTTCAAGCAACAATCGATAACCTACCCACGCCTACGTTCACACCCACCGCTACCGCGACTCCTACTCCCTCGCCTACTGCTACCCCGTCCCCTCTCCCCTACCCCATCCCGCCGCAACCTATTGCGGAGTGGATAGAGGAAGTGCGTTCCGGTGTTGTTCAATATGCCTTGTCCCATCCTCTGGAATGGCAGAATGGCGTAGTACAGGGCCTCGACTACTGGGCCTTCGACCCCGACTCTTCTCTCCAGGTATCCGTCCGGGTCGAACGGTTAGTTGGCACTACGGACATCGACGAATACGTAAGCAATCTCACCATGTTCGATGCCACGATTGATTCACGCGGCATCGTTTTCCCCGGCAGGGCGCGGCCTTCCTACCGCATTGACTACACCACCATCGGAAGCTCCCACCGCGGATCGATGCTTATAACGCTTTCCGGTTCCGATGCTATTTCGGTCACCGTAGTTGGCGACGCGGAAGAGTGGGAGGCCACCAAAGCCATGGCGGACGAGATATTCCTCAGGTTCAGAGTCCACCGGTAAAAGCTCTAGCCCAGCAACCGCTTGTAATGGTACATGTACTGCTGGACGTAGCCCGCGTTCCTCCCCCACCTACTCTGCGCCCATGAGGCTAGGTCTCCGTAACGCGCCTTTTCGCTGTGGCCGTACCAGTCAACCAGCCCTCTCAGAATCCAACGGTCTATGGGGAACCCCTCCGGCTTCTCCAGCGAGAAGAGCAAAACGCAGTCAGCGACCTTGTTGCCCACGCCGGGCAGCTCCATCAAAACCGGCTTTGCATCCTCGTATGCGGCCGTGCGCAGGGCGTCCATGTCCAGCAGCCCTCCGGCCACCCGTTCCACGATCTTGGCCACGTATCCGGCCCTGAATCCCAGTCCCAGCTTGAGCAGATCATCCTCCGATGCGTCCGCCAGCTGTTCGGGCCGTGGAAAGGTATAGAGCGGATCATCGTCCAACGAAACGGGCTGCCCGTATGCTTGCGCCAGCGCTTTCAGGTTCCTGCTGATCCTGGGAATGTTGGATACCGAAGAGCAAACGAAGCTTATCAGGCACTCCCAGGGGTCCTGCCGCAGAATCCGCAGCCCCCTCCACCGGCTTATAGCTTCAGCGAGCTTTTCATCCCCGGCCATGGCCTCATACGTCGCTGGCAGGTCGTCGTCAAGGCGGAAGAAGTCCCGTAGCGTCCTCTCTACCTCCTCCGTTGCCGTCGCGGACGTCTTTACCAGGAGCCCGTTCTCCGCTTGCTTGAGGGCATACCCATGTTCCCCAATCACACCCTTGTACCACTCCCCGTCCCTGCTCCAGCGAAAAAGCTGGCCGCTTTCCATTGTGGCCTGCAGGTTCAGGGGTTGCTCAACGGGAAGGAATACAACCTCGCGTTTTACGGCTTCTTCAACCAATCTCTGATCTCGTCCTCTATCTCTCTGGAGGTCGCTTGCTTCATGCGGCTTTCAGGAAGTGAGCGCAAGAATACGCGCCCGTAGTTCTTGTTCACGATCCTGCTGTCCAGTACCACCACAACGCCGCGATCGCTCTTTGTGCGTATCAACCTTCCGAACCCTTGCCGGAAACGCAGCACGGCTTGCGGTACAGCGTGTTCACTGAAAGGCTCGTCGTATCTCTCCGACCGTGCCGCAAACACAGGCTCGGTTGGCACGCTGAATGGCAGTCTGGCCAGCACAACGACGCGAAGCAGGTCGCCGGGGAGATCAACTCCTTCCCAAAAGCTGCTGGTGCCCAGCAGCACCGTATTCCCCGACGCTCTCATAGCTTCCATCAGCTGTCCTGGTGGGCCGTCGATTCCTTGAGCCAGTACCGGTATCCCTTCCGCTTCCAGGAGGGGTTTGATTCTGCGGCGCGTACTCTGCAATGCGGAGTTGGAGGTGAACAGTCCCAGGAGATTGCCCTGAGAGGCGCGCGCCGCCTTTATCAATCCGTCCTCCACCGCCTGCTGGTAGCCGCTTCCCGATGGCTCTGGAATGTCGGGAACCGTTAGCACCAGGGTTGACGCCTTGTAGTCGAATGGCGAACCGACTATCAGGCGGTCGGCCTCCTCCAGGCCGACGCTCTTCGCCATGTAGTCCAGGGAGCCTTCCACGCTGAGGGTGGCGCTGGTCAGTATCACCGACCTCTTCTGCGAAAACAGCATCTCGTGCAGCTTGGGGCCGACCTCCAGCGGTGCCGCGCTCAACGTGGGAGCAGCGTCCGCGCCGCTCAGGGTCACCCAGTATACGTACTCCTGCTCAGGGTGCAGCACGAAATCTTCTATCCTCGCCCGCGCTTCTTCCGCCCGTTCCTTCCAGCCTTTCAACTCCAGCAATACGTCCTGCAGCGGCGCCGATTCCAAAGGCTCGAAAGCTATCAGAAGCCGCTCCACTTGGTTTGTGGAATCAACCATGACTTGGTTCAGGTTCTCCCACTGCATCTCTATGTCCGACCAGTCGGGCTGCTTTCTGGAGCTTCTGGTTATCCGGAGTTGATTGCCCTGATCGGCGTGCTCCCGGTGGTTTTCCACGAACCTGGTTACCCGTTTCGCCAGCCCGTCCCAGGTCTGCCGCAACCGTTGTGCTGTTCCTCGCAGCCCGTCAGTCAGCTCGGTCAACCGCTCAAGGTGAAAGCGGTTGGTGGTGGCTAGGCGCACGGTAGATCGAGCGTCCTGGGCTGCGCGCACCAGGTCTTCAGCCATGTCGTCTACGGACTGGCTCGAAACGTCGTATCCCAGCTGTCGACGGGCCTCGTCCTCCAGGTGGTGCGCCTCGTCTACGATGAGGTGGTCGTACGGAGGTATAACGCCTCCTCCGGCCGCAAGGTCGGACAGCAGCAGAGCATGGTTGACTACCACTATGTGAGAACCTTCGGCGCGGGCACGGGCCGTGCGCAGGGGGCACAGGCCGTTCAACGTTTCGCACTCGTTGGCTGTCACAGCCGAGAGTTTGTCCCACAGGTAGCCGTCCCTCCGTGGAATGTTGATCTCGGCTCGGTCGCCTGTGTCGGTCTCCTGCAGCCATACGAGCGCCTTGCTCACTATCCGAGCTTCCTCTGAGGGTAGGCTTCCGCTCCGCGCCAGGTGCGCCCACCGCCTCAGGCACAGGTAGTTGGCCTTGCCCTTTAGAAGGGTGAATTGCAGTTCGCTTTGCGTCCCCTCCCCTGAGCAGTCCAATGCCTTGTTCAACAGGGGAAGGTCTTTGTTGACCAGCTGCGATTGAAGATTGATTGTGTTGGTCGACACCACCACCCGCGTCCCCTTCCCGGAGGCGTAGAGCATGGCCGGCAGCAGATACGCCAGCGACTTCCCTACTCCCGTGCCGGCCTCCACCATCAGGTGTCGCCCTTCGTTCAGCGATTCGGCTACGGCGTGTGCCATCTGTATCTGCTCACGTCTGGTTTCGTAGCCCGGCACCACTTTGGAAAAGGCGCCTCCCTCGCCGAAGAGCCCCTCTATAGCCTCCTTCTGGATAGGCAAGTGGCCTTCCATGGGGCGGACCGGCCTTGGCCTCGACAATCTCTGGCGTAGAGATTCCATGTCTAGGCCAAGTATGCCCACGTTCCGCGGCCCTCTGTCCTCGGCCTCCCAGCCTATTTGACTCAGCAGTGACTTCAGCGGCCACGCTGACCGGTCCGCAATAGCCGACATAGCCTCCAGTACGCCTTTTTCCGTATCCAGCGCCCTTTCCAGCAGGGCAAGAAACAGCTGATGGCAGATGGTTGCGTCTTCCAGCGCTCTGTGCGCCTTCTTGTACGAGATGCCAAGGGACTGCGCCAGCCCTGTTAGGGAATACTCCGTGGCTTTGGGGATGAATACGGTAGCCAGGTCATGCGTGTCATACTTGGCGTTGGTCAGGTTGAGCGCGGCTCTGGAGAGCATCGCCAGGTCAAAAGAGATGCTGTGCCCCACCAGCGGATAGTCGGCCAGGAAAGCAAGCAGCGGCTCCGCTACCTCAGGCCAGGGCGCTGCCTCGTCAACGTCCGATTGAGTGATGCCCGTGAGCTGGGTTATGAAGTTGGGGAGCATACGATACGGATTGACCAAATGGTCGAAGGTGTCCAGCACCTCGGTACCGCGAAACTTCACGGCGCCCACCTGGATGATGACGTCTCGATCTACGTCGAGCCCCGTCGTTTCCAGGTCAAGCGAAACGTACACCCTGTCCAGTACCGCGCCGGAGTCTCCCGGGGTTGCCAGCATCACTTGGACTCTACCTTGGCGAAGGGTGTCAACCGGCCGTGCCTAAGCCCTGTTGCAGGATAGAAACCGCCGGCCCTTAAAGCCAGCAAGAAGTCGTCCGCGTCCTTCACGGCGTTGGGAAATACTGTTACCGCACCTCCCAACCGGTCTGGGCCATGAACGTCGCTTCCGCCAATTGTTGGTAGATTGAGAAGCTGTGCGACTTCCCAGGCGAAGGCGTTTTCCTCCTCCTTGTTGTGCGCGTTGACCGCTTCTATGGCGTCCACCAGGCGAAACACGGGGTAGCCGGCCGCCTCTTCTACCGATGCCGGCCGTTTTGCGGGGTCTTCCAGGAGAAAGCTGGGATGTGTTCTGGAGGTGTCGTACAGGTATCTGAAGGGGTGCGCCGAGACCAGGTAGCCGCCGCTGTTGTTGGCCTCTTGCCTGAGCTCCTCCAGCTTGGTTATACCCCAGCTCTCTGTACTCAATCCAAAAGCGATGATATGCCCCATGTCAGACTGCACTTCCCGTGCCGGGATGAACATGACTCCAAGCTCAGCGGATAGCTCTGCAAGCTCGCTGGGGTCCCAGGGTTCGTCGTGCTCCACAAGCGCCATTCCATCCAAGCCCATCGCTCGTGCTTCTGCCGCTAGCTGCTCAAGCGATACGACGCTGTCGCGGCTGCCGTGTACGGAATGGACGTGAAGATCGAATATCATAGTAAGCGTTGATCAGATTTTAGATGGCTATGGAAAACGGAGTCAACGAACTCATGACACCCCTTGCTGCACGATTTGCCCTCCGGCAACCTCTTCCCCCTTGATGGGGGAAGACTGAGATGGGGGTGAACCCTGCGTAAACAGTCGACCCCTCACCTCCAACGTAGCTCCCGTGCAGACGGGAGCCCACATTCCTCCGTCATTGGAAGCAATCTGGCGGCGGGGCAGGGTCATTACAACCACTACCGCCGACCCTGTAGGGGCGGTTCGCGAACCGCCCTATCCCGTTCACCCTGAGCACAGCGAAGAATCTAAAACCTCTGCCTGCAAACCTACAATGCACGTCTTGCCCGCGCAGCCTGTCCCAGACCCCGATCGGGGAGCGGGCATCCAGGGGTGGGGTGGCCTCCATCTGCATAGCCCTGCGTAGTCCCTCACAACCTCCGCCCACTGTCATTCTGAGGAGCGGCCCAGCGACGAAGAATCCAAGGCCATAGCCCTAGTAGACACGCCCAGGGGAGACCAGCCTCGCCAGGTGCGCCTCAATGCCATCACCTGTGATCCTGCTCAACAGATGCCGGCCCATCTCTTCGTCGTCCGTAAGCGTGAACAGAGACGGCCCGCTGCCGCTCATCCTCACGAACCCGGCGCCGGCTTTCAAAAACCTTTCGGCAAGCCCGTCCAACCCTGGAAATGCCTGGCGAGCAACCCTATCGAAAGTGTTCATCCCGGCGTCGCGAATGTCGTGCAAGGTAACGCTGCCATCCCTTATACGTTCCGCCAGCTCCACGGTTGCGGAGCCGTCGCTGAAGTCGCTCTTTTCAAGGAGCGAGTACAGCCTTGCCGTTTTCTCCGCTATTTCAGACGACGGCGTTGCTACCACTGCCCAAATGCCTTGAATCGGTGGCAGTGGACTCAGCATCTCCCCCCTACCCTGCGCCAGAGCACAGGCGCCGTTCAGGAAAAACGGTATGTCTGAACCTAACCGCAACGCTAATTCTTCCAGCGTGCTTCCATCCAGGTTGGTCTCCCACAGTGCGTTCAGCGCCTTGAACGCAGCCGCCGAGTCGCTGCTGCCCCCGCCTAGCCCGGCCGCTATCGGTATATGCTTGCGGAGAGTGATGGCCGCCCCGCCCTGGTGGCCTGTGTACTCCTGGATTAGCCGGCACGTGCGCAGCACCAGGTTGTGCTCGTCTTCCAGCGATGGCTGGTCGCATTCCAAGCTGGTTCGCTCCGCTGGACTGAAGGTCAGCCTGTCTGCCAGATCAATCGTGTGCAGCACAGTCTTGATTTCGTGGTAACCGTCGTCTCGCTTTCCGGTTATCTCCAGGCTGAGGTTGATCTTGGCATAGGCCAGCGCTTCTATTCGCATTCGTTCACCTTTTGCCATTCGGAAATGGCGTTGTACAGCGCCGTCCACTGCTCCAGGGAGAGCGTTTCGGCTCTGGCCCTGGGGTCTATGCCCGCGGCATCCAGATGCTTTAGAGCCTCTTCAGCAGGCGCTTCTAACCCCTGTGCCAGGGAGTTTCTCAGCTGCTTGCGAGGCGCGCTGAAACCGGCTCGCACAACCTTGAAGAAAGCTTCCATATTCGCGATATCCAACGACGGCGCTGCATCTACCTGGATTCGCACCACCGCAGAGGTCACTCTCGGCTTGGGATAGAACGCGGAAGATGGCACGTACCCTACGATGTTTGGCTTTCCGTATACCTGCACCCCCACGGAGACCAGCGACATATTCCCCGGCTGTGCCACCATCTGCTTTGCTACTTCCCTTTGCACCATTATGACCGCCAGGACCGGTGGCCACTCCGATTCCAGGAAGTGCCGCAGTATGGGACTGGCTGCGTAGTAAGGAAGGTTGGCGACCAGCTTGTAGGGCATGGCATTCGTGATCTCCTTGACGCCTACTTGCCTGGCGTCGGCGGACACAACCTCCAGGTTTGCCGAGTTGACCTCCCTTTCCAGGGCTTCCGCCATCTCCTTGTCCATTTCCACGGCCACTACCCGTCCCGCTTTCTCAACAAGTTCCCTGGTCAGTATTCCCAGTCCCGGACCGACCTCCACTATCGTCTCGTCGGGCTTGATATCCGCCGCCCGGACAATCATGTTCACCACGCCGCCGCCCACAAGGAAATGCTGCCCCAGCCTCTTCCTTGGCGACAGCCCCATGCTGTCAAGCATGGCCTTGGGCGATATGGTCTGCCTATTTGAAGATTTCATATCGATATTATAAGAAACGCCGTCTCCCCAGCGCAGAGACGGCGTAGCAACGCATCACTTGGGAGGCCTGAGGTTCACACCTCGTTCAGAAAAGTAATTTCTGGCGTGCCTTGCACCCCTGCCCTGGACATGGCATCCCGCGCATCGGTCGACATCGTGTACTCCTGGCACTTGCGCATGTCGTCCCATTCCAGCAGCACCATCACCTCGGAGGGATTGCTGCTGTTCCTGAAGGCGCGCTCGCTTACGCATCCCCACTCCTTCCGCACGCTCGTCATCCCGTCGTAGACCTTCTTGTAGGTATCGTAGTCGGCAATGCGGGCCTTGATAGTTACAAATCCCATTCGAGTCCTCCGTTCAGTTGCCTGTTAAAGGCCGTGCACCACCCTTCGATCATGACCTCAAAGCGTACTCCCGTTCAAACTCAAACCAGGCTGTCCTGCGGCGCTCGAAAGTGCCCGTTTACCGCTGCTTCCTTCCGGACCTGACGGGGTTCGCGGGTTTCCGCCGCGCAGGGCCCGGCTCTCAACATTCTTACCGAAAATAGAGGCCGGAGGCTGGACCTCGGGGAGGGTTTCAACCCCGCTATAGCGGATTGCGGGTTCAGGGCACCGCTAGCTCCCCGTCTAGCACGACCATAGTCATGATAGTGGCGGCCTTGATCTACTGTCAACGATCCGTTTTGTGTAGAATGACCGCATGTCCTCAGAGCCAGTCGTTAGTTCCGTAGTCATACCCGCCGCGGGGCTGGGCACGCGGTTCCTGCCCTTCACCAAGGCCGTGCCCAAGGAGCTTGTCCCCGCCTTCGATAGGCCCGTCATCCACTACGCCGTGCGCGAGGCTATGGCTGCCGGCATAGAGCGCATAGTCATTGTCACCGCGCGAGGCAAAGAGGCGCTGCAACGGTACTTTGAGCCTGAACCCAACATCGAGCAGATGATGTACGACAAAGGCCTCGGCGCAATAGCCGATGAGCTTAGCTCCTTCCGCGATAACCTGAGCTTCAGCTACCCTATCCAGGAAGAGCAGCTTGGCCTGGGTCACGCCGTGCTTTGCGGCAAGGAGGCTGTGGGCCAAGAGCCGTTCGCCGTCATCCTTCCCGACGACCTTGTGATCCACGCCGAGCCCGCGCTCGTCCAGATGATGGGAGCGTGGCGCGCCAATCCCGGGAACTACATCGCCGTGGAGGAAGTGCCGCCTGAGCGCGTGTCATCGTACGGCATAGTAGCCCCTGCCACGGATGGAGCTGTGGACTCCCGCACTACGCGCCTGCTTGGAATGGTGGAAAAGCCGTCTGTGGATGAAGCGCCGTCCAATCTGGGAATAGTGGGGCGATATATCCTGATGCCGGAGGTGCCCCGCGCCATTGAATCCACCAAGCCGGGCGCAATCGGTGAAATCCAGCTTACCGACGGCATCGCCGCCACCATGGACCGCGTTCCTACCTATGCCTACCGGTTCCAGGGAGACCGCCACGACTGCGGCAATCCCGTGGGGCTTCTCAAGGCTTCTCTGGCCCTCTCAGGCGGGCAAGGTTGATCCCCGTCCTGCCTACACACCTACACCGTCATTCTGAGGAGCGAAGCGACGAAGAATCCGAAGCCTCTGCCTGCAAAGCTACGATGTATTTGATGGGCCGCTTTGGATTCTTCGCCTGCGGTTCAGAATGACAGCCAGCCCCACAAACCGTCGCTCCCGCGGAGGCGGGAGCCTAGTTCCCCGCGTCACTTCTCCACGTTGAGTATCGCCAGAAACGCTTCCTGCGGGATTTCCACCTGCCCGATTCTCTTCATCCGCTTCTTGCCCTCGGCCTGTTTCTCCAGCAGCTTGCGCTTCCTGGTTACGTCGCCGCCGTAGCATTTCGCCAGTACGTTCTTTCTCTGAGCCCTGATAGTCTCCCTGGCGATGACCTTGCTCCCCAGGCTTGCCTGTATTGGGACTTCGAACATCTGGCGCGGTATCAGGTCCTTCAGTCTGCCTATCAGCGCCCTGCCCTGCTGCTGTGCTTTGTCCACGTGAACGATTAGCGACAGCGCATCCACCGGCTGTCCGTTCACCAGTATGTCAAGTTTGACCAGATTGGCGGGTCTGTAGTCCGCCGGCGTGTAGTCAAGGGAAGCGTACCCCTGGGACCTGGACTTCAACTGGTCGTAGAAGTCCAACAATATCTCGCCCAGGGGTGCGGTGAATTCCAACTGCACCCTGGAGTCGGAGGACGGCGTTCCACCATCCGTTCGCGCGCCGTTGTGGCTGGGCCCGCTCTGCAGGTACTCCATGCGCTGGAAATCGCCCCGCCGGCTGGTCACCAAGTCTATCATCGCTCCTATGAACCGGCTTGGAGTGATGATGGTCAGATTGAGCCACGGCTCCAGAATCTCCTCTATCTGCTGGCGCGGCGGCATCTGCGATGGATTCTGGACTCCTATCTCGTTGCCATCCGAAAGCACTACTTTGTGGGCCACGCTGGGCGCCGTGGTCAGCAAGTCTATCCCGTACTCCCGTTCAAGCCGCTCCTGCACTATGTCCATGTGCAGGAGTCCCAGGAAGCCGCAGCGGAATCCGAATCCCAGCGCTACGCTGCTTTCCGCTTGAAAGGTCAGAGCGGCGTCGTTGAGTTGCAGCTTCTCCAGCGCCTCTCCCAACTGCTTGTAGCTTTCGCCGTCGGAGGGATACAGGCCCGCGAAGACCATCGGCTTCAATGGCTGATAGCCAGTAAGGGCTTCCTCCGCCTGCTTGGCCTGTAGGGTTATCGTGTCGCCGACCGGCACCTGTCTCACGTTCTTCAGGCCGGTGGCTATATACCCCACTTCACCGGTTGCCAGTCCGGGCAGCCTGGTTAAGGTGGGCCGAAACGTTCCCACCTCCAGTATCTCCGCCTCGTGCCCGGACCCCATGAGCTTGAGACGGTTCCTCGCTTTCAGCGAACCGTCGAAGACCCTTACGTAGGCCACCACGCCTTTGTACTGGTCGTATGCGGAATCGAAAACCAGCGCTCTCAGCGGCTCATGGATTTCCCCCGTTGGGGCCGGCACCTGCTCCACTACTGCCTTCAGCACGCCGTCTATGCCCAGCCCGTCTTTCGCCGATATGAACAGCATTTCGTCTCTCTTGAAACCGAAGGTGTGCTCCAACTCCTGGGCTACGACATCCGGCTGGGCCACCGGCAAATCGACCTTGTTGATCACCGGTATTAGGGTAAGGTTGCGTTCCAGGGCAATATAGACGTTGGCTATGGTCTGGGCCTGCACGCCCTGGCTGGCGTCGACCACCAGGAGGGCTCCTTCACAGGCGCGCAGGCTGCGTGACACCTCATAGCTGAAGTCCACGTGTCCCGGGGTGTCTATCAGGTTCAGTTGATACTCGTTGCCGTCGCTGTGACGGTAGATGAGGCGCACCGCTTGCGCTTTGATTGTGATGCCGCGTTCCCGTTCCAGGTCCATCTGGTCAAGGAACTGGTCCATCATCTCGCGGTCTGAGACGGTGCGCGTGACCTCTAACAGCCGGTCCGCCAATGTGGACTTGCCGTGGTCAACGTGCGCGATTATGCAGAAATTGCGGATGAAACCCGGATCCATGTTGAATTCATGCTAGCATGCGGCATCTTGCGCCACAAGCAAAGAGAGGCCCTCAGACTATCTGAGGGCCTCTCATCATTAGCTGTTTGGGAGCCTACACCCTGATGCAGGATACCCAGTGCTCGTTGCCCACGTTCCTTAGCTCCGGCACCACCTGGGAGCACTCGTCTATGGCTATGGGACAGCGGGTGTGGAATACACATCCCGGCGGCGGCCTCAGCGGGCTTGGTACGTCACCGGTCAGAATGATGCGCTCGCGCTGAGACTCGATCACCGGGTCAGGTATGGGCACCGCAGAAAGCAGCGCCTTGGTGTAAGGATGGAGCGGGTTCTCGTAGAGCTCCGTCCTATCCGCCAGTTCCATGATCTTGCCCAGGTACATCACCGCTATGCGGTCGCTGATGTGACGCACCACCGAAAGGTCGTGAGCTATGAACAGGTACGTGAGGTTGAACTGCTCCTGCAGGTCCTCCAGCAGGTTGATTACCTGGGCCTGAATGGATACGTCCAACGCCGATACCGGCTCGTCGCACACTATCAGGCTGGGACGCACCGCCAGCGCTCTGGCCACACCTATTCGCTGGCGCTGGCCTCCGCTGAACTCGTGAGGGAACCGGTTGGCCATGCTGGGGTTCAAGCCGACCACCGATAGGAGTTCCGACACTTGGTCCCGGTATTCACCTCTGCTGTTTGTCATCTTGTGGACAATCAAGGGCTCGCCAATGATGCTTCCGGCGCTCTGGCGCGGGTCCAGCGAGCTGTAGGGGTCTTGGAAAATCATCTGCATTCGCCGGCGGAACCGTCGCAACTGGCCGCCTTTTAGCGTGGTGAGGTCATTTCCTTCGAACAGCACCTGGCCGGCCGTCGGCTTGTACAGTTGCAAGATACAGCGACCCGTAGTTGTCTTGCCGCAGCCGCTCTCACCCACCAAGCCCAGCGTCTCACCTCTGCGTATTTGAAAGGACACGCCGTCCACGGCTTTGATATCCGCTATCTTCCTCTGGAAGACGATCCCGGACCGCACGGGGAAGTACATCTGCATATCCCGTACTGAAACGAGTACGTCGTCCTCTGGTGCGGTCTGAGCTTGTGTTTGCTCTTTCTGCTCTACCATATTCCCCTCCTAGGCCCTAGCTTCAGCCACGTGCCTTTCTATGTTGTGCGCTTCCCAGCATGCAGCAACATGACCGTTGGAATCGTATACTTCCAACGGAGGGACTTCAGCTTCACATTTATCTACCGCATAACGGCACCTGGCGCGGAAGCTGCATCCAGGAGGCAGGTTGATAAGGTCGGGCGGCTGGCCTTCTATTGGCTCCAGCTTCACTCTGCGCGGCTCGTCCAGTCTAGGCACCGACTGAAGCAAACCAAGCGTGTACGGGTGCTTCGGCTGGTGGTATATCTCCTCGGAAGTGCCTTTTTCTATGATCTTACCTGCGTACATAACGTTTACGCGGTCTGCATAGCGGGCAACCACACCCAAGTTGTGGGTAATTACTATCAGCGCCGTACCGAACTCACGGCAAAGGCTCTTCATTAGCTCCAAGATCTGGGCCTGGATGGTTACGTCCAGCGCGGTAGTAGGCTCGTCTGCAATCAGAAGCCTGGGATTGCAGCTCAGTGCCATGGCAATCATCACTCTCTGACGCATACCGCCGCTGAACTGGTGTGGGTACTGGGCCAAGCGCCGCTCCGAGTCAGGAATGCCAACCATTTGCAGAAGGTCTACCGCTCTCTGTTGCGCCCCTTGCTTGTCAAGGTTCAGATGCAGTTCCATTGTCTCTGTCAACTGCCGGCCTATTGTCAGCACGGGGTTCAGAGACGTCATGGGCTCCTGGAAGACCATTGCGATCTCTTTGCCTCGTATGGACCGCATCTCGTCGTTGTCTATTTTGAGCAGGTCTTCGCCTTCAAAGATGACTTCGCCGCTCATCACCCTGCCGGGCGGCCAGGGGATGAGGCGCATCACTGACAGCGCGCTAACGCTCTTCCCGCAACCGCTCTCGCCAACCAGTCCCAGCGTTTCCCCGGGCTCCAAGTCGTACGAGATGTCGTCAACTGCCTTGACGACTCCCTCCATGGTAAAGAATTGAGTTACCAGGTTTTTTACTTCAAGGAGTGGTGCCACGACTCCTCCTTACTCACGGTTAATTTAGTTAATCCAGCCCAGAACTTTCGAACCAAGTGGGGAAGAGGAGACTCGAACTCCTACGCCTTTCGGCACATGATCCTAAGTCATGCTCGTCTGCCAATTCCGACACTTCCCCATTCTCTGCTTAACACAGTCAGATTGGCTAGACTGTGACCCGCCTCGGACTCGAACCGAGAACCTACTGATTAAGAGTCAGTTGCTCTGCCAGTTGAGCTAGCGGGCCCCACTAGGCCTGCACCCCGTGAGTGCACGGACTGTATCATTACATCTCAACACTGTCAATATAGGTGCTGTAGTGCGCAAGAGCAAGTCTGCCGCCCTCAGGACTCTGATGCCAGCTTTCCTGCCTGCGCCCAGTCATCCTTGGATACCTCTTCAAACAGGACTATGGTCCGTTCCGGCGGCGTGCCAAGGACCTCCTCCACCGACTCCGTGAACGCTTTGGCCAGCTTGGCCTTTTGCTCTTTTGTTCTGCCAGGCCACAACTCCATCTTGATAATCGGCATTCTGGCTTCCCTCCACTTCTAATGTGAGTTCATTCTGCCAGTACGCTTTAGCACTTTCAACACCTTTAACCTTGAGACGCACTAGAATTCCCACCATTGCTATAATCAGTCCATGGACTTGCGCAAGATTGGAGAGTTTGGGCTTATCCGCAGGCTGGAGGCCATGGCCAAGCAGGAGGGAGTCGCTTCTTCACGCGACCAAGCCTTCGCCCTCGTCGCCGGCATTGGCGATGACGCCGCTGCTTGGAGCATTGATACCACGGGCATGATTGAACTCTCCACCACGGATACCATGGTGGAAGAAATTCATTTCACCAGGAGCACCACTCCCTGGTCGGACGTGGGATGGAAGGCCATGGCTTCCAACCTCAGCGATGTAGCTGCCATGGGAGGCAGCCCCACCTATGCCCTTGTTACCCTTGGCCTGCCGGACAACGTTTCGGTTGAGGACGTTGAGGCTGCGTTTCAGGGCGTTGTCCAAGCCTGTAAGGCCTACGGCGCGGTCATTGCCGGAGGGGACGTTGTTTCCTCACCGTTCTTCTTCATTACCATTGCCCTGAACGGCCTGATCCGCGGGCAACCCATGCTGCGTTCCGCGGCTCTACCCGGTGATGTCATAGGAGTTACGGGGCCTTTGGGATTGTCCCGAGGCGGTTTGGAGTTGATGATGAGCGGTTGCAGGGTCGATTCGGATGCCGCCCGGCAGCTTGTCCAAGCGCACCGACATCCCCTACCCCGGCTGCAGGAAGGCCGCGTCCTTCTGGAGGAAGGGGTGCGAGCCGCAATGGACGTCAGCGACGGTCTGGTGGACGACCTTAAGAAGATGATGCTTGCCAGCGGTACGGCCGCCCGCATCTTCTCCAAGGAGATCGCCATTCACCTCGCCCTTGAGCAAACGTTCCCCGGAGATGCTCTTCAGCTGACCCTTGCCGGAGGTGAAGAGTACGAGCTGCTCTTCACCGCTTCCAGCGATGTGATTGAACGTATAAAGAAACGTCTACCGTCCGTTTCCATCATTGGTGAAGTCACCGGTGAAAAGGCGGGAGAGGTCACCGTATACGATGAAAACGGAAGTCCTATATTGGACGTAGGATCCGGCTGGGACCACTTGCATAGATGATAGTAGATACGCATTCCCCGCAGGAGACGCAGGAATTGGGAGAGGCGCTGGGTCGCGGCGCCGTGAAGGGCGACGTGATACTGCTGCAAGGCAATCTAGGCGCGGGTAAGACCTGTCTCACCCAGGGCATTGCCATTGGCCTGGGTATCCACGGCCCCGTTCGCAGCCCGACATTCATTCTGGCCAACGAGCACTACGGACGCCTTACGCTGTACCACGTAGACCTCTACAGGCTTGATGCGCTGGCAGAAGTGGAGGACCTTGGACTGGATGACTACATAGAGGGGGAAGGGCTGACCGTGGTTGAGTGGGCGGATAAAGCGCCTACCTATTTCCCGGTGGAGCATCTGCTTGTCCACCTAGAACGCACCGGCGACACATCGCGCAGCATCCGGTTTACCCCCCACGGCCAGCGATACGTCGACCTCCTGGCGGCCATAGAAAAGCGTGCTTTCCATGGCGATGCATAGCAACGACCGTATCAGTCACGAGCCGGAGGAGAGATGTTCCATACTGACGTCCTTTGTCGTCGGTATTCAGGGGATCATGCTGGTGCTGCCGCCGGCAATTTCCGTAGTCGTGGTCACGGCTCTTGCAGCGGACCAGGACGAAGAGTACCTGGCCTGGGCCATGTTCGCGGCTTTGATAATTATGGCTATAGTCACCGCGCTGCAGGCCTCTCGCATAGGCCGGCTGGGCTCAGGCCACATGGTGGTCACGGGGGTTACGCCAAACTACATAGCGCTGGCTGTGCTTGCTCTGGCCGAAGGTGGCCTGGCAATGCTGGCGAGCCTGATGCTGGTTTCCGCGCTCTTCTTCTTTGCGGTGGCTACCTGGCTTCCGCAGCTGCGGCGCGTCATAACTCCGGTCGTGTCCGGCACGGTGCTGATGCTCATAGCGGTATCTATATTGCCGTTCTGTCTGGACCGGTTCAACGAAGTGCCTGCAGACTCGCCGTCTTTCGCGGGGCCGTTGGTGGCTGTGGTGACATTGGCCGTGTCCACTGCGCTCGTGTTGCGCGCTCCCCGGCGGCTGCGTCCCTGCTCGATGTTGCTCGGATTCGTCTCCGGCTGCATAGTGGCGGCGTTGCTGGGAGTGTACGACCTGGGACGGTTGTACTCAGCGCAGTGGATAGGCATACCGGAGGCCGCAGGCTTTGATGGGTTGGAACTGAGGCCGAGCGCCGGGTTCTGGGCGCTGCTGCCAATGTTTCTTATCGTGACCTTGGTGCAGGCAATCAAGGGCATAGGCGACAACGTGGTGATTCAGCGGACGGCGCGGCGACGACCTAGATCCACCGACTTCCGGTTGCTGCAAGGGTCGATTTACGCCAACGGTGTGGGCATTTTCCTGTCGGGGCTTGCCGGAACGCCTCCCGCATCTTCCTACTCGTCGTTTACAGCCTCAACCGTGAATATGACTGGGGTTGCATCCCGCTACGTGGGTTATGCCATAGCCGTCATACTGGTGGGTATGGCGCTGCTGCCAAAGCTGACGGGTGCGTTGCTGACCGTACCAAGCCCTGTGATGGGCGCATTCCTGTTGTTTGCTTTGGGCATATTCTTCGTGGAGGGACTGCAGACCATCATTCGGGATGGGCTCAACCTTGAGAAATCGCTTGTGGTGGGTCTGTCGTTCGCGGTTGGCGCGGGGCTGTTGCAGCAGAACATCATCGAGTCCCTACTGGGACACCCGTGGGGAGCGCTGCTAGGCAATGGCATAACCGTGGGTGCGGCGACTGCAATCGCCCTCACCGTCTTCTTGAATCTCGCGAGCGCCCGTCCGAAGCGGTTGGATGTCAGGCTGGACCTTGCGGACCTGCCCCAAATCGACGGATTCATGCGGGACGTTGCGGAGCAGATGGGGTGGAACGAGGCATCGACGCAGCGCCTGCGCTCGGCAGGCGAGGAAGCGTTGTCGAGCCTGCTTCAGCCGGGCAACGAATATTCGACAGGCCAGGCTACCGGCAGGACGCCGCGCCTGCTGATAGTGGCGCGTCCGCACGGCGGAGCGGTGGAGTTGGAGTTCGTCTCCGTGTTGGAAGACGAGGAGAATCTGGGAGACCGCCTTGCCTACCTGGACGATGAGGAAGAGAGCGTGGACGATCGGGAGGTGTCGTTCCGGCTTCTCAGACACTACGCTTCCTCGGTTCGCCACCACAAGTACTACGGGATGGACGTAGTTATAGTGCAGGTAGAGGCCAGTTAACGCTCATTCATTTCATCCCGCGTGAACTTCCTTCCACCGTTGGCTATCTCGTCTCCCAACGCCTGGATGGTCTCCATAGCGGCGTCGGCCCTTTGTAGCTCTGGGAAATAGGTAGTATAGAAACCCCGGTCCCTGGTCAGAAATGTGTCTGCATTAGCTATTGCGTGGGCGCCGATTATGAAGTCAGAAATGATGCGTTCTCTCGACCCACCCGCCTGCCGGTATCGTGACCAGCGTAGACCCGCTTCATACGCGATAGTCGTGTTGATTGGAGAGACCTCCGCATTGATCTCCTGCAACGCTCTATCTAGTGATGAGCGATCGCCAAAGGCGGGAACGAGCTCCGCGTAAACCACGTCACATACCAGAATGGCGCCTTTATCGTAGGCTTTGATAAGCCACTCTTGGGATTGAGAGTGATGGGGCGCATCGGATACGAATACGTCCAGCAGGACATTCGTATCGACCGACGTAATCATCTTCCACGGATCTCTTCAATGTATTGATCAATGTCTACGGTCCTGTCAAGAATCCCGCTGACTCTCTCAACAGGATGCTTGGCCGCTGTTCGCTTCTGGATGAGCAGGCCGTGCTCGGTTGGCGTAATCTCTACTTCAACATCTTTGTTCATGCCGAAGCGGTCCCTGAACCGCTTGGGAATAGTAATTTGTCCTCGCTCGGATATTCTCATACTAGCCTCATATGAAATACATATTTCATATATCATACTCCATCCCAGAGCATATCCGCAATAGGCATCCCTGACATGCTGGGGGCCGAATTTTAGCATAATGCGGTAATAACTATAGACACGGACTAGCCAATTCCGATAGAAGTAAGCTGATTGTAAAGAAGAAACGGCAAGCGACCCGAATGCATCGTCGCTTGCCAATAAGTACGCGCAACACAAGGAGGGACCATGGAGATCAAAGCAATAGCAGGAGACGTAGCTTCCATTGAGACGGGAGCGCTGATAGTCAACCTGTTCCAGGGAGTAACCAGCCCCGCAGGAGCCACCGGCGCGGTCGACGCCGCCTTGGACGGCGCCATCTCCAAGCTGATTGATGAAGGCGAGATCAAGGGCAAGAAGAACGAGATGACCTTGATACACACCCTGGGCAAGATGCCCGCCGACCGCATTCTAGTGGCGGGCCTGGGCAAGCAGGACAAGTTCTCGGCGGAGGTGGTGCGCCAGGTCATGGGCACGGCCAGCCGCTTTGTGCGCCGCCTCAACGTGAAGAAAGCGGCCACCATAGCCCACGGGGCAGGCATAGGCGGCATGGACCCGCAAACCTCCGGTCAGGCCGTAGCGGAGGGCGCCATCCTGGGCCTGCACAGGTTCGACAAATACAAGACGATCGACACCGACCCTTCCAAAATCGAGGAGCTGGTTGTTGTGGAGCACGATGCGGATAAGGTAGCTGAGATTCAGGCAGGCATCGATAAGGGGCGTATCCTTGCCGAGGCGACGAACTTTGCCCGCGACCTGGGCAACGAGCCGGCCAACGTACTGACGCCTACCGAGCTGGCCGAGAGAGCGGGCGCCATGGCCGACGCGGTGGGACTGGACTTCGAGGTGCTGGCCCGCGAGCAGATAGAGGAGCTGGGCATGGGTGGGCTGCTGGCGGTGGCCTCGGGCAGTAACAGGCCGCCCCGGTTCATCATAATGCGCTACAACGGCGACCCGGACAACGAGTCGAACAACATAGCTCTCTGCGGTAAGGGGATCACCTTCGACTCCGGTGGCATCTCCATCAAGGCCGCCGAGGGCATGGGCGCAATGAAGGGCGACATGGCGGGCGGCGCTTCCGTAATAGGGGCAATGCGGGCAATAGCCCAGGTTAGGCCCAAGATCAACGTCTTGGGACTGGTGCCGGCCACGGAAAATATGTCGGGCGGCTCCGCCTTCCATCCCGGAGATGTGGTGCGCACCATGTCCGGCAAGACGTTCGAAATCATCAGCACCGACGCCGAGGGGCGCATGGTGCTGGCCGACGCTCTGACCTACGCTCGTCAACACAACCAGAATCGCATAGTGGACGTGGCCACGCTTACCGGCGCCGCCAGAGTGGCACTGGGCTCCCTGGCCGCCGCCATCATGGGCAACGACCAGGCCCTAATCGACAACACTATCAAGGCCGGAGAGGCTGCAGGCGAGCGTTTATGGCAGCTGCCGATGTGGGAGGAGTACCGCAACGACATAGTAAGTGACATCGCAGACATCAAGAACTCCGGCGGAGCGCCTGCGGGCACCATTGCCGGCGGCTACTTCATCCGCGAGTTCGCTGGGGACGTGCCCTGGGTGCACCTGGATATCGCGGCGGTGGCCCGCACCCTCAACGAGTCGGGCTACACGGTGAAGGGTCATACCGGCTTTCCCGTGCGGACGCTGGTCAGGCTGGTGGAAGACCTAGCGGAGGAAGCATAGGCTGACCCCTGATGGCAAGATGGACCCCCAACCTTCGGGAGCAGCCGCCTTAGCAAAGGGAGATATGCGCCGCAGACTGGCGCACCGGGTGCCCTTCTACTACGGCTGGATCATAGTGGTGGGCGCCTTCCTGGGCACCTTCATCGGCGGAGGACTGCAGAGCTTCACGTTCAGCGTCTTCCTCCAACCAATGAGCAAAGACCTGGGATGGTCGCGTACAGTGCTCACCGGCGCCCTCGCCTTCCGTTTGATAACCGCTGCCTCCCTGGCTCCGATATTCGGGCCCATGGTAGACAGGTACGGGCCTCGTTTTCTCATGGTAGCCGCTGCGGTAGTTGGAGGCGTCGCGGCCATACTGCTCAGCCGCGTCACTGAGATATGGCAGTTCTACGCCATATTCGCCTTCATTGGGATGTCGGGCGGCGCCGGGCTGGGTGGAGTGGTCACGGGCGCTACCGTGGTGAAGTGGTTCGTCCGGCTGCGTGGCAGAGCGTTGGCTTTCACCACCATGGGCGGCGCCGCGCCTGGGTTTATTCTGGCTCCCATCATAACCTTTATTGTATTCAACTACAGCTGGCAATCGGGATGGCTGGTCTTGGGGGTCTTGTTTTTCGCCATCCTTCTACCCGTCTCCTTCTTCATGGCCAGGCAGCCGGAGGATCTTGGACTGCTCCCCGACGGGGCAAAGAGCGAAGTAGAGGTCGACGCCGCCTACCAGCGGCGGGGCGGCTTGGAATCGGCGTACTCCTGGCGGTTGAAGGAAGTGACGCGCACCAGCGCTTTTTGGCTCCTCATTGTGGGGTTCGTGTTGGGGAGCCTCTCCGTATCGTCGGTGGTGCTTCACGAGTTCAGCTACGTACTTGACCAGGGCTACTCGGAGGAGATAGCGGCGGCAGTGCTCGCCACTCATTCCGGCTTTGCCCTCAGTATCAGGCCCATCTGGGGACTGGTGCTGGAGAGGGTCCCCGTCAGGTTCGTCGTGGCGGCGGTTTACCTGGGCTCGTCTATTGCGCTGATTATCCTGCTCACGGCCAGCACCACGGCGCAGTTCTTTGTCTTTGCTGCCGTATACGGCATGAGCATAGCTGGGCACGCGGTGAGCAGCGCGATTATCTTCGCCAACTACTTCGGACGGGACTACGCCGGCACCATACGCGGGGTGGTCACGCCGGTCATCGCGGGAGCGGGAGCCATTGGGCCTCTGCTGGTCAGCATGGGCTTCGACTATACGGGGAGCTATCAGATGCCGTTCACGGTGATGATAGGTCTTTTCTGGGTCGGCATTGTCATCATGCTGCTGGCCAAGCCTCCTCTGAGGAAGGAAGGGTTGGCCTGATAGTCGGCGTGTTAGTATAGATTAGCCATGAGCACGCCCACGGTTTATATAGAGACGCACGGCTGCAAGCTGAACGAGGCGGACACCCAGGCCATATCGCGGCGGTTTCTGGAAGCGGGCTACGGCCTCAGCAGCAGCCCGGACGACGCCTCGGTCCACGTAGTCAACACCTGCACGGTGACGCACGTCGCCGACAGCAAGGCGCGCCAGGCCCTGCGCAGAGCGAAGCGTGGCAACCCTCGATCGCTGGTTGTCGCCACGGGCTGCTACGCACAGCGCGCTCCTGAGGAGCTCAATCGACTGGAAGAAGTCGACGTTGTTCTGGGGAATACCCATAAAGACGCCCTGGTGGAGCAAGTCAGCCAACTCCTCGACTTCCAGGGAGCGGACACTCTCACCATAGACACCATAGACGAGGAACGAGCGCCCGTCCTGCTCTCCCGCGCCATGGTCAAGATACAAGAGGGGTGCAACCAGGTATGCGCCTACTGCATTGTGCCCAAGGTGCGTGGCCGGGAACGCAGCATCCCGCCGCAGACCCTGGTGTCGCAGGTCAACGACCTAATAAGGCAGGGATACCGGGAAGTGGTGCTCACCGGCACGCAATTGGGCTCTTACGGTTTTGACATACCGGGCGCGTCGCTGACTGCGATGCTGCGCCGCCTCCTGGACGAGACCGCGATACCCCGGCTCAGGGTATCCTCGTTGCAGCCCCAGGAAATCACGGATGAGCTGTTGGAGCTGTGGCAGGACGAGCGGCTCTGCCCCCATTTCCATATACCTTTGCAGAGCGGCTCTGAGTCTGTGCTAAAGCAAATGCGCCGCCGCTATTCGCCCGGGCGATATCTGGAAGCGGTCCGTATGGTGCGGAAAGCCGTTCCCCATACCGCGGTGACCGCCGACGTCATAGTCGGATTCCCCGGCGAGACGGTGGAGCAGTTCCAGGACACCTACGACTTGTGCAAGGAAGTGGGTTTCGCCGCTATCCATGTATTCCCCTACTCTACCCGACCGGGCACCACTGCTGCTTATCTCAAGCCCAAAGTTGACACTAAGGAAGTGCGGCGGCGCATGGAGACGATGCTTGACCTGGCTAAGCATCAGGCGGAGTCTTACAGAAAGAACCTTCTGGGCGCCAAGAGCATGGTGCTTTGGGAGAGCGGCAAGCCCTTGGGGAATACTCAAGTGTGGTCGGGCCTTACCGGTAACTACGTACGGGTTGCCACGGCTTCCAGTGAACCCCTCCGCAACAGGATTACCCCCGTTGTTCTGGAGCAGTTGAACGGCAACACGGTCTGGGCCAGACTTGCCTGAGACGTTTGTCCCAGTGTTGAGCGGATGCTGCGGAGATGCCGGATTCCCTCGATGACTGAGGGGGGATAGCCTTTTTACAGCTCCACGGCGCGGAAGCTGTAATGACCGTTACGCCGCTCCAGGTATCCCGCGCGCTGATCGTAGCCATGGCTGAAAATCAAAAGCCAGCCGCCCTTTTCTGCCTCTTCCAGCATGGCGCGTTTCCTGACCAGAGTACCTTCAGGATCGTAGTCAAGCGATGGTATGCAGGTCAGGTCCAAATGATGGGATGTCGGCACCAGGTCGCCCATGAAGGCAACCCTTTCTCCGCCGTAGTTCACCATCACTATCTGATGGCCGGGCGCCGGACCGTCCGTTAGCTTGACGCGGACCCCTGGCGCAACCTCCTCGTCTCCGTCGAGCAGGCAGATCTGGTCGCGTTCCTCCAAGGGCA
>CBDCQF010000006.1:0-69661 GCA_965220545.1 Dehalococcoidia bacterium | reverse complement strand
GCTTCGCGCCTACAACCCGGGCCATGACCAGTGGCACCTAGCCGTGTTCGTGGACGGCAAATTCAACCCGCAACTGTCCTCTCTCGACTCTCTGCCCGATGGCGTCAGGATAGAGAGCATCGCCTCGGCGCTGTCCGATAACGGCTCATTGGCAGAGCAGCACGTGGCGCAACACATGACCTATGACGACAACGCCTTTGTCGCTCTCAACACCGCCTTTCTACAAGACGGCGCTTTCATCCAACTGGACAACGGCGCCATTCTAGACGAGCCTATTCACCTCCTGTTCATCACCACCAGCCACGATGAAGAGATAGACGTCTATCCTCGCGCTCTTATTCTCACAGGCCGGGACGCTTCGGCCAGCATAATAGAGAGCCACGTGGGGCTTTCAAACGGCGTCTATCTATCCAACGCGGTCACGGAGATCGTGGTTGGCGCAGGCGCTTCCCTGAGGTACTACAAGATGCAGCGCCACTCCGAGAAGGCGTACCACGTAACCAATACGGAAGCGGTTCTGGCCAGGGACAGCTACTTCTCATCGGTCAACGTAGACCTGGGTGGAGGCCTGGTGAGGAACAACCTCAACGCCCGCATGACGGAAGAAGGCGCTTCCACCTTGCTCAACGGGCTTTACATGGCGACAGGAACGCAGCACGTGGACAACCAGGTAATCATAGAGCACATCAAGGGCGACACCACGGCCAACGAGCTGTACAAGGGGATACTGGACGGCAAGTCCCGCTCCGTGTTCCACGGCAGCATAATAGTCCGTGAAGACGCCAAGGGCGTCAACGCATACCAAGTGGACAAGAACCTCCTGCTCTCCAAAGAAGCGGAAGCGTATACCAAGCCCGCGTTCTGGGTGTACACGGACGACGTAAGGTGCGGCCACGGCGCAGCTTGCGGCCAGATTGACGACGAGGCGATGTTCTACCTGCGCTCTCGCGGCATGGACGAGATCACCGCCCGCAATTTCGTCATACACGGCTTCGTGGGCGAGGTCATAGACAGCATCAATCAAGACCAGCTACGCGAACACGTCAGCGGTCTTGTCCACTCCAAACTGGAGGAGTGGCTCATGGAATCATCCCCGGCGAAGTAACCCGGGAGAGCCAACTGAACGATAAGATAATATGCAAATGGAAGGATTGGACTCCTTATACCAAGAAATAGTCCTGGACCACTACAAGAACCCGCGAAATCATCACCTCCTGGAAGAACCCGATCTCAAAGCGGAAGGGTTCAACCCTTTCTGTGGGGACAGAGTGGCGCTCACGGCAAAGCTGGACGGAGACGGCCTGGTCTCAGAGGTGGGCTTCAGCGGTGAAGGGTGCGCCATCAGCCAGTCGTCCGCTTCTATGATGACAGAGGCAATCAAGGGAGGCACTGTCGCGAATGCCAGTGAAATGGTGGCGGTTTTCAAAGAGATGATGCAGGGCAAAGAGCTAACCCCCGAGCAAGAGGAGTCTTTAGGAGAGCTGGCCGTACTGCGGGGGGTACGAGAGTTCCCCATACGCATCAAATGCGCACTTCTGACCTGGAGCGCGCTGCAAGACGCCATAGCGGAAAGCGCCGCCCGCTGAAAGCAAAATGTTCAACGCTAGAGACATACGCAAGGACTTTCCCATCCTCTCCAGGAGCGTCAACGGCGTGCCGCTGGTCTACCTGGACAATGCCGCCACTTCACAGAAGCCGCGGCAGGTTATCGATGCCCTGGTAGAGGTCTACCAGAGCTTCAACTCCAACGTGCACCGGGGAGTCCACACCCTGAGCATGGAGGCGACCGACCACTACGAAGCCGCACGCCAGAAAGTTGCCGATTTCATCAATGCTCCCGCCGTGGAAAGCATCATCTTCGTGCGCAACACCACTGAGGCTATCAACCTGGCGGCGAACACATGGGCCATGCAGAACATAGGCCCCGGAGACGAAATAGTCACCACTGAGATGGAGCACCACAGCAACCTGGTGCCCTGGCAAAAGGTCGCCGCAATGACTGGCGCAACGCTGCGTCACATACCAGTAGCAGAGGATGGAACCCTGGATACGACATCCCTAGACGATCTGATCAACCCTCGCACCAAGCTGGTGGCCGCGGTGCACGTATCCAACTTCTTAGGCGCGGCCAACCCCGTCGCAGACCTGGCCCGGCGCGCCCACGCAGTAGGCGCGGCTATTCTTATCGACGCGGCCCAAAGCGTGCCCCACATGCCGGTGGACGTCGCCAGCATCGACTGCGATTTCCTGGCCTTTTCGGGGCACAAGATGATGGCCCCTCCCGGCATCGGCGTCCTCTACGTCAAACCTTCCGTACTGGAAGGCATGGACCCCTTCCTTCGCGGCGGCGAAATGGTGCGCGAGGTCTGGTACGACCACGCTACCTGGAACGACCTTCCCAACCGCTTCGAAGCGGGCACGCCCAACTTCGCCGACGCCGTGGCACTCGGCGCAGCCATAGATTATCTACAGGCGCTGGGGATGGAGAACGTACGCAAGCATGAAGTGGAGATAACCTCCTACGCCCTGAGCGAGTTCAAGGCGCTGGAAGAGGACCTGGATATTCTGGGCCCCAGAGACCCCGCCATACGCGGCGGCCTGGTCACCTTCAACAACCCCCACGTTCACCCCCACGACCTTGGCACTTTCCTTGACCAGAGGGGCATAGCCATCCGAACCGGTCACCACTGCGTGATGCCGATGCACCGCAAGCTTGGACTTGCCGCATCGGGGCGCGCCAGCTTCTACGTGTACAACACCAACGAGGAAGTGGACTTCCTGATCCAAGCGTTGAGAGACGCCCTCAGGTATTTCAACAGCCGCTAGAGAAGCCCCCGCACGTCACCGGGTCTTCTCCTCCTTGCCGCCATTCACCGCCAGGTTTGGAGACTTGCCGAAGAGTCGTATGCCTTCTCTGGGCAGCACTATAATCGCTATCAGTGTCGATGGAATGAACAGGATTATGTGCATGATGAAGCCAAAGACCAGCGCCGGTTCGCTGAGTATGCCCAGTCGCCCCATTGTGAACACCACTGCGCCGTGGAACGTTCCAATGCCGCCCGGAGCCGAGGGCACTATGGAAACGAAGAATACGCTTCCCATAATGATCACAACCATAGCGGCCACCGAGATGTCTATGCCAACACCCTGAGCTATTATCCAACCGCTCAAGCTGAGAAGTCCCCAGTGGACCAACGTGGACATGAACGAAAGGAACAGACGCAGCGGTGAGCTCCCCAGGGCTTTGACAGCGGCCAGAGCTTTGTGTAGGAACGGGAGTCTCTTGGATCCCGGCACGGCATCCATTCCCTTGGCCACGGCAAAAAGCACTACCAAGGTAAGGAATGCCAGTATGATCACGGCGCCCACCTGAATGCTGAAGCCCCGCAGCTGCGGCAGGGCAACGAGGCTGATGGCGAGGATGACGGCCACCGCGAATACGTCCATGAGATGTTCCACAACCAGCGTGGCAAGCGCGGTGGCCGTATTGACGCCGCCCCGCCTTACCACCAGAGCCAACTGCACCGGCTCGCTGACCAGCCGCACAGGCGACAGATTGTTCAGGCCTATACCCGCGTTCTGTATGAGAAACAGGCGCAAGAAGCTCAGCTGTTCCCCGGGCAGCAGTATGTACCAACGCATGGCTCTTGCCGCGATACCGACGAGGAACACACCCAGAGCCAGCAGGAAAAGATATATTGGAAAAGCCGTCAGGGTTTCAAAGAGCCTCGCCCAGTCCAGGCCGCGGAACAGCAGCCAGATCAAGACCGCGCTAAGCCCCAATCCGACTACTATCTGGGCAGGAAGCAGGTACTTCCGATTTTTTCTTGGCACTGTTGCGGAATCTCCCGGTTCAGCGCCTATTTGACTTGGTTCTTCTGTGCTCTGCATGCCCACGCCGTACTTCAACTACAGATACGCCGCATGTGACGAAATTTGCTTGTATTGGAAGAGCATTGAGACGCCTTACACCAGCTGACTGCGGATTACCACTGCCTTTACCATGCTTGTTACGATTAGCTCCCATCCCTTCCTTGCAAAAACAGCCCCCATTATACCTAAAGCAGCACGCTGGTAAATACGTTTCTTATCGATACCATTATCAGTATTCCCACCAACCCCGCCCAAAGTCCCACCGAGAACGGCATGTCTATGCTCCGGCTGACTGCCTGCGAAATAGTTAGCACTATCCAGCCCAGTATCAATGCATTGAGCATCAGGGCAAACGACTGATTGCTGGAAGCCACCACTATCACGATTGTGAATATGCCGGGAGCGTTTGCATATCCCACGGTGCGGAGCGTATGGGTGAGGACGGTCTTCCTCCTCACCAACCTGCCTATGACCATAGCGAGGAGGCTAACCGCTATCCATCCCGCTACAGCCGCGGAGAGACTTCTGAACAGTATTACCCCACGGCCCGCCAGGTCGTTCTCGCTGGCTACGCCAAGAATCAAGCCCAGCGCTATAGACATGCCACCCAGAAGGACCACGGCCAGCGCTTCCAAGGTAGCGGTCTGTCCTTCACGCACGTCTTCGTATAGCTGGCCGTCGAATATGAGGACTCTTGCTATACGCTTAATCATGCTGCGCTCCAATCCACATCAACCATGTCACGCTGCCACTTCCGGGTGCTCCAGATGCCAGCCGGTAAGCGACTGGTATCTGCGAGCCAGGGCCAGAATGGTGTTCTCCCTGTAGGCCCTTCCCGTAAATCGCAGGCCCGTGGGCAGATTATGGTCGCCAAAGCCGTTGGGCACCGAAATAGCGGGCAACCCGGCCAAGTTTGCCAATGAGCTGACCGTATTCCGGGGTGCAGGCGACACATCGCTGCCCTTCTCCTCTCCAAAGGGGACGGAAGTCAGCGGCTTTGTGGGGGAAACTATGGCGTCATAGTTGGAGAGCAGGTCGTCTATCTCCAGAGCAACCTTGCGCCTGATGCGCAAGGCCCGCAGGTAATCACGGGCCAGCACGGCGGTACGTGCGTAGCCGCCGTAGTGGTTTCCGGGATCGGTAAGCTCGGCAACGACCCCGCTCTCTATCAGGTCCTCGAACGCACTGACCGATTCGACCTGGAGAATCGTTTGATTGACGGCCTCGTAGGGGAAGTCCGGCGCCTTGATCTCAGTGATATCGGCTTCGGCGGAGAGTATACGCAGAGACTCTTCGAAATTGGCCCGTACGTCGGCCGGGAGCCCATGGGTGTCGTCGCTAACTACGGCAAGCCTGGGCCGGCCGTTGAAGGAATACTGGGGATCGTACCGGTATGGCCGTTTAGTAGAGGATGGATCTGATGGGTCCCAGCCCGCGATGACGTCCAAGACAATTCCACAATCGTTAGCGGTAAGCCCAATGGGACCTATCTTATCCAGCGTCCAACTCAGCGCCATTGCTCCGTAACGGCTTACTCTACCGTAGGTGGCCCTCATTCCGGTCACGCCGCAGCTGCTGGAAGGGGAAAGTATGGAGCCGCCGGTTTCCGAGCCCAGGGCGAAGGGGACGAGCCCCGCGGAAACGGCGGCGCCGGACCCGCTGGAAGAGCCGCCCGTCCAGTAAGCGCTATTCCAAGGATTGATCCCCGGCCCGCTGAAGGAGGCTTCGGGGTAGCGGTAGCCGAGACCGCCGGCCAGCTCGACCATGGCCAGCTTGGCTGTAAGAACGGCTCCTGCGTCCTCCAGCTTCCTGATTACCGTGGCATCGTAGTCGAAGGTCTGATTGCGGAAGGGCGCCGCGCCCCAGGTGGTCGGTATGCCGCCGGAGGTGGCGAGCAGGTCTTTGACGCCGTATGGAATGCCGTGCAAAGGGCCCCTGTAGTTTCCCGCCTTGATCTCCTCGTCGGCGCGGCCGGCTAACCGCGTGGCTCGCTCGGTCGTCACCGTCACCACGGCGTTGTACCTGGGACCGTAAGCCTCCAGTCTATCGAGGAACGTTCCGGTCAGCTCCAGGGAAGAGACCTGTCTTGTGCGCACCAGTTCGGCAAGGTCGCGCAGTGGGGTGAACACAACGTCAGGATTCATCTTCACCGGAATACGGCTGGAACAGGGCCATAGGCTCATCGCTGTTGCCAAGCTGTACAGAGCGCAACTCACCCGCGGTATCAGCAATTCTGCGGACTATCTTCCGTATCTCGTCGGTCTCCTGGCTAGTTAGCCGGTCGCCGTAGAGGTCCAGTATCATCTGAAAAAGCTCGTCTCCGGCTTCCTCGGTCCTGCTCATGGCCTCCCTCTTGCTAGAGCCAAACCTCCGGGGGTAGCTAGTTTCTGCCCCTCAACCTTGGATCCAGAACGTCGCGCAGAGCGTCTCCCAACACGTTCACTCCAAAGACGAGGAGCGTCAGGGCTACTCCCGGGAAGAGAACGATCCAGGGCGCGGCTGTGAAGAACTGCATCACCTCTCCGCTGAGCAAGCCGCCCCACGAGATGAGGTTGGTTGTGCCCACTCCAAGGAAGCTCAACGACGCTTCGATTACGATGGCGCTGCCGATCAAACCGGAGGACACGATGATCAAAGAGGCGAATGTATTGGGAAGTATGTGCCTGAACATGATACGTACATCGTTCGAACCGATGGCGCGGCTGGATTCTACGTACGGCATTTCCTTGATGCTGAGCGCCACGGATCGAACGACGCGCGTGATCCTTGGTGTGAACACGATGACCAGCGCCGCTATCACGTTTATGAACGACGAACCGAAGGCAGCGACCAAAGCCATAGCCAGCAGCAGCGAGGGAAAGGCGGTTAGAGCGTCTATGAAGCGCTGCACAATCAAGTCGAACTTGCCGACGAAATAAGCGCTGGTGACACCAAGCGCGGCGCCCACTATGCTGGCGCCTATCATCGAGACAAGCCCAACGAAGATGGAGACTCGAGATCCCCATATAGTCCGGCTGAGCATATCGCGTCCCAGCATATCCGTGCCGAACATGTGCTCGGACGTGGGTGAACCGAGTATGTTGAAAGCGTCTATTTCAGCAGGATCACGCGGTGAAACCGATGGCGCGGCTATTGCCAGCAAGACAAACAGAACAATCAGAATAACTCCTATTGCTCCCAGCGGCTTAGTACGCATGAAGCGGGCAAAGGAGCGGAGGTAGGCATACCACCTGGCCGGAGTCTGCCCCCTAAACGATTCCTGGATTACGGTTCCTTCAGGCTGTCTAGCCATATCGCTCCTACTCGTAACGTATCCGTGGATCCAACCAGGCGTAGGTGAGATCGACGATCAGGTTCACTGCCAGCGCCATTGCCGCGAAATAGAGGATGTACACTTGAATCAGAGGCATGTCCCTGGCGTTGAGACCTCTGACCAGCCCCAATCCGACGCCGGGTATGTTAAACACGGTCTCTATTACTATAGTCCCCGACAGCAGCCCACCAATCTGAAAGCCGCCGATTGTCACAACGGGGAGCAGTGCATTGCGTACGGCGTGCCGCCAGATGACAATACGCTCTCCCAGGCCCTTTGCCCTGGCCGTCCTCACATAGTCCTCTCCCATCACCTCCAAGAGCTGCGTGCGCGTCATCCTCAGCAGCAGGCCATTGCTGCTGAACCCAAGCGCCATTGCGGGGAAGATCAATTGCTGGAAGCTGGTCACGGGATCATCCCACATGTTGACGAAGCCCACCGGCGGCAGCCACCTGAAATAGAGGGAGAGGCCCAGTATGAACAGAATAGCAACAAAGAAGGTGGGCGCGGCCAGCCCCAGTATGGCCCAGCCGCGGAGTGCCACGTCCAACCAAGAATCACGTTTGATAGCGGCCAATATGCCTATGGGTATGGCTATGGCGCTGACAACCAGCGCGGTGAAGAAGGCGAGTTGAAGCGTGACCGGGAACTGCCTCCTCAACTCATCCGAAATGGGGCGGCTCAGCAGGTAGGAGTCGCCCAAGTCTCCTCTGAGCATGCTCCATGCCCAGTCAAAGTACTGGACCACAATGGGACGATTCAAACCCAACTGCTCGCGGAGCTCCTCCAACTCTTCAAGCGAGTAGGCTCCCTCACCGGACGGCCCGCCCAGGATGATGGAGGCAATGTCGCCGGGGATAACGCGCAGGATTATGAAGATGGCGATGGAGACGCCAATCAGCGTTGGAATGAAGAGTATGACTCTTCTTATGATGTATTTACGCAATATCCCTCCAGATAAACTATGGCCGCCAGTGATGGCGGCCATAGTTTATCACATACGCTTAACCGGCGGTTACATCATGTCGCTAAGCCAGACATTCTCCAGTGAGTAGTTGCCGGCGTGGATGAACGGCGGCACGTAGTCATGGATGTTGGTCCTCATGCCGTGGACCAGTCCAGGGCGAAGCGTCCCTATCATAGCGGCGTCATCGTAGAGGATCTGGGCCATTTCAGCCAGAACGGGGCCTCTTTCATCCTGAGAGTCGAGCACCAGTTGCTGCTCGAACCGAGACATCCACTCCGGGTTGTCCCAACCGGTGGGGTTGTTGCCGCCCTTGTAGTTGGGCAGGAACGGCAGCAGGTTGAATGCGTCCGGGTCGGGGAAGGCTACGCCGTTGCTGAACGCTATTTCCATCGTGAAGTCGCCGGAGTCTCTCTTGGAGTTGCGGGTAGCCGAGTCTACGTAGCCCTCAACCGTGCCCTTGATGTAGAGGTCGCGCTCGTAGTGGGCAAGGATGCCTTCGCACTCCGTCTTGCTAAAGGTGGAGCAGAGAATGTCTACCTCGAACAGGTTGTCCGGACCGTAGCCCAGGCTCTGCATCAGGCCTTGCGCCTCTTTTATCAATTCTTCCTTGACCATGGGATCCGGGTTGAATCCAGGAAGCTTCTCATACCACTCTTCCGGGGTGTTGATCCATTCCCAACCAAAGAAGTAGGGGGTAGAGAGTGTGCCCGTGTTGTCATACGAGAGCAGGTTTATCTCCTGCCTGTTGGTGCCCATCTGGATCACCCGGCGCAGCGTATCTGCCGTTGGATCTCCTATGGGGCCTAATGGCGGCCTGGTGACGTTGATGGTCTGACCCCTCCATCCCAGAGCAGTGATTAGGGAGAAGGTGAAGTCTTCCGGAATGTCGGCTATCAACCGCTCCGCGTCACCGCGCCTGGGCTGATTGTCGAAGATGCCGGTCAGGTCAATTCGGCCTGCCCTGAAAGCAGCGATACGGGTCGTCCTATCGGCCATCTGGACCAATTCGACGCTGTCCAGGTATGGAAGGCCCTCGCGGAAGAAGTTGGGGTTGCGCTCCCAGACCTCGTTGCTGTCGATGGTGCTGCTGGTGACCATGAACGGGCCGGTACCCAACTGCTCATCCGGAGCCAGGTCACGCCCACCGCTGGGGTCGGTGTCTATAGGCTTGGTGTATGTATCGGGACCGAAGAGGACCCAAGCGCCGGAGAAGCAGGGGACGAAAGCGCTCCTGGGCGCCTTGAGCCGCACCGTCAACTCATTGGGGCCCGTTATCTCCGCGCCAGGGTTGTCCACCACGTTGCCGTTTTCGTCCTCAATCGGGGCTACGTATGTCGTTACGCATCCTTGCTGCCTGGCTTGGAGTCCGTTGGGCTTTTCAACGTAGCGGTACATCTGCCAGTAGACGTCATCTATGGTGAAGGGGTTGCCCTCGTGGTCAACCAGACCTTCCCTGAGCGTGAACTTGAATTCGGTTGCACTTTCGGCAGACCAGGATTCCGCCAGGTCCGGCTCTACGGTGACGCGGTCCGTGAGGTTTATGCGAATAAGCTGTCCGTAGACGTTGCCTATCTTCCCTATCTGACCCCAAGAGAAACCGACCCGACTATTCAAGTCGAAGCGCCAGGAACCTGATCCGTAAGGCGCCACCAGGGTGCCTCCGTACCGGTCCGGTTCAACAACCGGTACCGGAGTAGGCGTGGCAGTCGGCTGCGGCACAGCCGTCACGCCCGGCGCTGGTACTGGCGTGGCGGTCGGAATTACAATATCCGGGGTAGTAGGAGTGAACTCGGGTACAGGGGTAGCCGTGGCTGTAGGAGCTGCAGGAGCGTCAGGAGTATCCGGAGTATCCGGTTCCTCTTCCGTGGCTCCACAAGCTAGGGAAAAAACAAGGCCCAGAGCCAAGGCCAAGCCCAATAAATGTCTCAATTTCATCGCACCCTCCCTGAGGTTGAACAATACAAAAGCCTACATATGACAACATACGTTCATGGGTATGTCAATAGATTCATTGCAGCTATCCAGATTTAACCGACGGCACGCCAAGCTCGTTGAGAACTTCTACGAACTGCCGCAGGTCGTTCTCTTCTATCTGCCGTAGGCTATCGGTCTGCAGGTCAACGCGCGCGCCGACATCCTGGTACACATCGTAGGATTGTTGCGTCGGCCTCTCATCAGCGCTGGCAACTATCACACTCAGGCCAGCCAGCTTGTCGCCCAGCTTCATCGGCTGGCCGGGAGCAGTCCTAGCCAGCTCCTCTTCGATTACGGCGAGCTTCTCTTTGATTCCCTGCGCCGCCTGATCCACGGCCTCGTGGGCCTGCGTTCCTTCAGTGCGGCTCACCCAGCCTTCCAACTGGTCGCGAATGCTCTGCAGCCGTCGCACCGCCTCCTGGGACTCTGAAACCTTGTCCCTGATTTGCAGCAGCAACTGGAACTCGGCCTCAATGTCGTCCTGGCTTGCCGTAATGAGAGGGTTCTTCCTTATCTCAAAGGTTTGCGCCAACCTCTTACCGGCTACAGACAAAGCGACCGTGTATGTGCCGGGAGGCGCCATGGGGCCCCTCAGCGTGGAGAAGTATCCCTCCGCTCCCACGCTGCTGGAGTGCTTGACAGCGTCGGGGTAGCGCATGTCCCAGACGAACCTGTTCAGGCCCTGTCCGGCCGACACGCGGAGGTCATCCTTGTTCGCGCTGCTCAGCACGCTGGAGAACGACTTGATGACTTCACCGCGCTGGTCCTCAAAGGTGAGGAGCACCTCTTCCTCAGGCTCTTCTTTAAGGTAGTAGCTGACGGTGACGCCGTCCGGCGGGTTTGCCCCGGCATCCAGGAACCGCCGGATGGGCTGTCCCTCCGGCGACGTGGTCTGGTCCCAGCTGAAGATGATGGCTCCGTCTCCCCTATCGTAGTTGCGCCCCTCACTGCCGCCGAGACCTCCTCGCCGCACGGGGAACCTGTAGGCCGTCCTTGGTTGGAACAAATGCGCATCGGCTTTGTCAAGGCCATCCGTCATTTCGTGCAGAGGAGTGAGGTCGTCCAGCACCCAGAAAGAGCGTCCGTGGGTAGCCACCACTAAGTCGTTCTCCTTGATGACGAAATCGTGGATGGGTACTGCGGGCAGGTTCTGTTGCAGCGATTGCCAGTTCTCCCCATCGTCAAAGGAGACATATACGCCGGTTTCGGTGCCTGCATAGAGAAGACCCGGCTTGGACGGGTCCTCGCGGATGACCCTGGTGAAGTCGTCGTCCGGCAATCCGCCGGTGATCCGCTGCCAGGTTTCGCCGTAATCCCCCGTCCTGTAAAGGTAAGGAGTGAAATCGTCGGACTTGTAGCGGGTGGCGGCAAAGTATGCCCTTGCCGCGTCATGGGGTGAGGGCTCGACTATGCTGATCATAGCCCACTCGGGCAGATCGGGAGGCGTTACGTTTTGCCACGTCTCGCCGTTGTCCTGCGAGACGTGCACCAAGCCGTCGTCGGAACCCGCCCACAACACGCCCTTCTGCACCGGCGACTCGGCAAAGGTGAACACCGTTCCGTAGTACTCAACGTTGGTGAACTCCTTGGTAACCGGCCCGCCCGGCGCATCCATCTTGGAAGTGTCGTTGCGAGTCAGGTCCGGACTGACGACGTCCCAGCTGGAGCCTTCGTTTGTGGTGCGGAAGACGTGGTTGCCGGTCACGTAGAGAACGTTTGGATCGTGAGGAGAGAGCACAATGGGGAACGTCCACTGGAAGCGGTACTTGACGTCCTTGGCTCCCCATCCCATGGCGGCTTCCGGCCATACCTTGATGTCACGTCCCTGGCCCGTACGGTGGTCGTATCGCGTGACCCTTCCGTTGACGTGGTGACCGGCATAGACGATATTGGGGTCGTCCGAACGGACTGCTATATAGCCGCTCTCCCCTCCCCCAACGGCATACCAATCGTTGCTGGTTATGGCGCCGCTATGCGACCTGCTCGGTATGGTTATGGTGCTGCAGTCCTGCTGCGCTCCGTATATCCTGTAGGGGAACTGGTTGTCCGTGATCACGTGGTAAAACTGTGAGGTTGGCTGGTTGTCGAGCCGCGTCCAGGTCTCTCCGCCGTTGTAGGAAACGCTGGCCCCTTCATCGTTGCCGTGGACCATACGGTCGGGGTTGGCGGGGTCTATCCACATGTCGTGGTTGTCGTCGTGCGGGGTGAGGAACCTGGTGAAAGTGCGACCGCCATCGGTCGACTTCCAGTTGCGGTTGCTCAGAACGTAGCAGGTATCCGGATCCGTGGGGTGGGCAAAGGCGTGCGTGTAGTAGAACGGCCTGCTGAGCAGATCCCCCTGGCCGGAGGTCTTCTCCCAGGTCTCGCCGCCGTCATCGGAGCGGAACATCCCTCCGCCCTCCGCCTCTATCAAAGCCCAAACGCGGCCCTGTCTGGCCGGGGAGGAGGCCACGCCTATGCGGCCCATTACCCCTGTGGGCAAACCCGGAGCGGCGGAGATATCTTCCCAGCTATCCCCACCATCCCTGGAACGCCACAGCCCGCTGTCGGGGCCGCCGCTTCTTATGTCGTAGGGCATGCGTCTGGCTTCCCAGATAACGGCATAGAGCACCCTGGGGTTGGTCAAGTCTATGGAGAGATCGACGGCGCCGGCGTTTTCACTCTTGTAGAGCACCTTCTCCCAGTTCTTGCCTCCATCCCTGGAGCGAAAGACGCCGCGTTCCTCGTTGGGGCCGAAGGCGTGACCCAGGGCGGCCACGTACACCGTATCGGGGTCTTTGGGATGAATCCGCACCCGTCCGATGTGGCGGGTGTCCTCAAGCCCCAGATGCGTCCAGGTTTTACCTTTGTCCGTGGACTTGTAGACCCCGTCCCCGTGGGATATGTTGCCCCGGAGACAGGCTTCGCCCATCCCCACGTAGATTACGTTAGGGTCGGCCTCGGAGATGGCCATAGCGCCCACCGCCCCAGTCTTGAAATAGCCGTCCGATATGTTCTCCCAGAAAACGCCGCCGTTGTTGGTCTTCCACACGCCTCCACCGCAGCATCCGAAGTAGAACGTAGCCAGGTTGCCGGGGTCACCGGCCACGGCAAGAACGCGGCCTCCTCTGAACGGCCCGACACTCCGCCATTCCAGCGCCTGAAGCAATGAGGCATCAACCGTTGTCATGCTTTTATCCCCTTCCATATATTCAAGCCGTCACCGGCTCGATGTTCAGCTCGTCAACCATCCGGTTGAACTCCGGGACGTCCTGCTCCAACACCTTGTTCAGCAGAGCGATCTGTTCGTCCACCCGGTCCGCGATATCCTGGTAAGTTTCCACGGCTTGCTTTGTCGGCGCGTAGTCCGCGCTGGCAATAACCGAGTTCAGCGCGGGAAGCTTGGAGTAAAGCTTCACGGCGGCATCCAAGCTGGGCGCTCCCGGAACGGGCACGTGTATCAGTTCGTTTTCAATCTCAGCGAGCTTATCTCTGATGGCCTGCCCCGCTTCCTCCGCCTGCTTCGACTCTTCACTATCACCCAGCCGCTGCAGCCAGCCTACCACCTGGGCGCGAACCTTCCGCAGCCGCACCACCGCCCCGGATATCTCCGACGTCTTATCCCTAAGCTGCATGAGAAGACTGTGCTGCGCCTCCAAGTCCTGCTGCGTCGACGGGTTCAACGGGTTCTTCCTCACCTCACACCACTGGCTCAGCGTCCGGCCGTCAACCTGGAGCCTTACCTCATAGTCTCCGGGAACCACCATGGGCCCGTTCACACTCTCGTCCAGGCCGCCCACGGTCTCGTCTCCGGGCACGGTCTCCGCGTCGGAATGGCGCATGTTCCACAGGAAGCGGTTCATGCCCGCCTTCTTGGGCAAGAACGGCCCCTTGTAATCCGAGTCTTCTTCCTTGCTGCGGAACGTGTTCACGGTGTTGCGTTCCTTGTCCAAGACGGTCAGCGTCACTTCCCCCTCAGGCTGTTCCTTGAAGTAGTAGTACACCACCACCCCGTCAGGAGGGTTCTGACCCGCGTCCAAGTAGGTCTGCTTCACTATGTTGCCCTCGCCGTCTTTTTCCGTGTACCAGGAAAAGATGACCGGGCCGGCGCCGCGGTCGTAGTTCATGCCCGCCACCGATGAGGCGTCGGGGCGCAGGGGCCGCCACATGGGGAACCTGTAACCCTCTCTTGGCTTGTAGAGGATGGCCGGGGCTTGGGAAGACTCATCGCTGATCTGATGAAGCGGCGTGAGGTCGTCCAGTATCCAGAAAGCCCTGCCGTGCGTGGCGACCACAAGGTCGTTGTCCTTGATGACGAAGTCGTGGATGGGCACCACGGGAAGGTTCAGTTGCAGCGACTGCCAGTTGTCTCCGTCATCGAAGGAGACGTATACGCCGGTTTCGGTGCCCGCATAGAGCAGTCCACGTTTTGCGGGGTCTTCCCTGATCACCCTGGTGAAATCGTTGTCCGGGATGCCGTTGGTTATTTGCGTCCAGGTCTCTCCGTAGTCGTTGGTCTTGAATAGATAGGGCCGGTAGTCGTCCAGCTTGTAAGCCGCGGCCGCCACGTACGCCGTTGCCCCGTCGTGGGGCGACGGGTCTATGATGCTGACCAACGACCATTCGGGCAGGCCGGGAGGCGTTACGTTCCGCCAGTTCTCTCCGTTGTCGCGCGAAACGTGCACCAGGCCATCGTCGGACCCTGCCCATAGCACCCCTTTTTCTATCTTCGACTCATCGAAGGCGAAGATGGTGCACGGTGGCAAGCCCTCGGCCGGCGCCCCTTCCGATGCGCCGCCGCGCTTCACATCGTTCCGTGTCAGGTCAGGGCTGATTTCGTCCCAGCTTGCTCCGTCCGTGGTGGAACGGAAGACGTGGTTCCCCGCCGCGTAGAGAACGTTATGGTCATGGGGCGAGATCACAATGGGGAAAGTCCACTGGAAGCGGTACTTCAGGTTCTCGGGGGCAAGATTGCTGGCCCGCTCCGGCCACACTTTGACGTCCAGCCCCTGCCCCGTCCTCCTATCTAGCCTGCTCATGGGGCCGCCGCCGCTGTGCGCCGCGTACAGTATGTTGGGATCGTCCGGTCTGACCGCCACGTATCCGGCCTCACCGCCGCCCACGCAGTACCAATCGGGCTGGGTTATCGCCCCCGTCACCGAGCGGCTGGGAATGCTGATAGAGCTACCGTCCTGCTGCGTGCCGTAGACCCTGTAGGGGAAGTTGGTATCCGTGGTCACGTGGTAGAACTGGCCCGTGGGCTGGTTTTCCAGCCTTGTCCAGGATGCTCCGTCGTTGAATGAAATACTGGCTCCTTCGTCGTTGGCGTGGATGATGCGCCGCGGGTTCTTGGGGTCTATCCACATATCGTGGTCATCGTCGTGGGGAGTGGTGAACCTGGTGAAGGTACGCCCTCCATCGGTTGACTTCCAGTTGCGTCCGCTCAGCACATAGCAGGTGTCGGGATCAGTGGGATGGGCGAAGACGTGCGTATAGTAGAAGTGACGTCTCCGTAGATCGGCGTTGTTGGAGGTAAGCGCCCAGGTCTTGCCTCCGTCATCGGACCTGAAGAGGCCGCCGTCGTCGTGCTCTATCAAGCACCAGACCCTGCCGCTGCGGGCGGGCGAAACGGCCACGCCTATGCGTCCCAGCGGTTTGCCAGGCAGGCCGGGGCTGTCCGTTATCTCCTCCCAGGAGTCCCCTCCATCGACCGAACGCCACAGTCCGCTGTCCGGGCCGCCGCTTACCACGGTGTAAGGATAGCGCCTAGCCTGGTAGATGGCGGCGTATATGATTCGCGGGTTATTGGGGTCCATGGAGAGGTCTATAGCTCCGGCGCGCGCGCTCTTATAGAGCACCTTCTCCCAGTTCTTGCCTCCATCCCTGGAGCGGAAGACGCCGCGTTCTTCGTTGGGGCCGAAGGCGTGTCCCAGCGCCGCCACGTAGACCAGGTCCGGATTCTGCGGATGCACGCGCACCCGTGCAATGTGGCGGGTGTCCTCCAGCCCCAGATGGGTCCAGGTCTTCCCCGCGTCGGTCGACTTGTACACGCCGTCACCATGGGTGACGTTGCTCCGAATGCAGGCCTCTCCCATGCCAACGTAGATCACGTTTGGATCGGAGTCGGAAATGGCCAGAGCGCCAACGGACGCCGTCTTGAAATAGCCGTCCGATATGTTGTGCCAGAAGACCCCGGCATCGTCCGTTTTCCACAGCCCGCCAGAGCAGGCTCCGAAATAAAACGTAGCCTGGTCGACGGGGTCTCCGGCCACGGCCAAGACACGGCCTCCTCGGAAGGGGCCGATGGAGCGATACTGCATTGCCTGATAGAGAGCGGGGTTAACGGACATTTTCTTTTCACCTCTGCAAGATTCAGCCGGAGGGTTTAGCGGGATGTTGGCCGGACTTGGCAGATGATATTGGCTGCATGCCAGCGCGTCAACAAAGGGGACGGACATACGGGCAAGGGCACCCCCATTCGTCTTTCCTTGCGCAGGAAGGTGGGGCGGGGGTTCTCGTGGGTGGGGTGCAGACCTTTGAGGATGGCCCCCGCCCCATCCCACCCCTGTGGGGACTCGGTAAGGCGGGCGGGCAGGAGAGCAAGGCGCCGGGCGCTTTGTGCCCCGAACCGTGCGCCGCTTCTATCTAAATCAGGTTTGCTGGGTAGGCCACTCCGTATGTCCGTAGTAGATGAACCATAAAAACTTATTTAATAGGTCTAAACCCGTTTATTAGTATACACACGTAGAAAACGCTGTCAACAACTCCAGAGAGTCAGCAATAACGGGACACCAAATGGAGGTGCTTTATTTTCCATCCGAACTCTTCTAAGAAATAAGGATGTGATTCCGTATATAATGACGCCAACTCTTGTGTGAAAGGAGGCGCAACTTGGCGAGTTTCATCGGTTTGATGAAGTACAACGAGGCTGACAAACGTTCCGGCGAAGACGAGCTGGCCACGGGGTGGGCGGCGAGAGCCGTAGCCGAGGAGATTGGGAAAGGCCGCGCTCACTACCTGACAATGGTATGGAACCACGGTGAAAGCCGCGACCTGGATATGCTCTTTGTTCTGGAAGCCCCTGATGAGGACACCGCTAACAACATCTTCCGCGCCCTGGGAGATAGACAGAACGCAACGGTAAGCGTGATGCCCGCCATGATCAGATGGGAAAAAGAGCTGGACATACAGGGGAAGCTGTAGAAGGAGGAGTTCAATGACGATAACCATTATTGGCCATGATCCCAATACCGGTCAGTTTGGAGGATTGGTGGTAACCAAGAACCCCGCGGTGGGTTCCCGCGTGCTCAGGGGCATGGGCGAAGTGGGAATGATGGGCAGCAGCGGCGTTGAAACGCAACGCCGGCGCGCTATAGGCCTACTGATGCTGGGATTCCCCGCCAAAGAGGCCATGGACGCCTTGAAGAGTGTAAGCAACGACCAGGGCGCATATTGCTTGCTGGACCGCGCCGGTACGCCCGCGGTCTGGGTATCCCCGGGGTACGGCTCAGGCAACGCCGGCGAGAGAATCGGCCCTAACTACGCCTGCTACGCCGGCACCAAGTACGGCCCAGATGTCGCCAACGCATTCGGAGACACCTTCGAGGCCACCGAGGGGAGCGGTCTTCCCCTGGAAGAGCGTCTCATCAGATGCCACGAAGCCGCCGACGAAGTGGGGGGCGACTCCAGGGGCAGGCAGGCCGCCGCCATCCAGATTCACTGGAAGCGTTCCGATGCCAACCCGTTCCTGGACGTGCGCGTGGACGAACATCACAACGCCATCGCGGAGCTTCGCGCTGCAGTCAAAGCGTATCGCATGATATATCCCCAATACCACGATAGGACGTGGCCTGATCTGCAGGGCACCGGCGGGTTCCCCATACTGTATCCAAACATGATCTAAGGAGGTTCCAATGCCCGATTACTTAGGATTGCTGAAATTCAGCGGCCCCAGGTTCGGAGAGCAGCAGCTTGCCGCGGACGATATAGCCCGCGAGTTGGCCAGGGCCGGAGATATCGAAGCCAAAGGTGAAGCCGTTGCCGATCCCGGCCTGGGCGGCGGGACATTCATCGGCGTTTTCTGGACCAAGGGTGACGCCGATATGGTGTTCATCTTCCACGGCGGAGAGGACTCGAACCCGGAAAAGCTCTACGAAAGACTGGCGGAGAAGACCGGCTCGACCGTAACGGTTGTTCCCGTAATCACAGAGTCGCAGAAGGAGCGCGTGCTGGCGGGCAAACCCATACCCTAAACTCTGGCGCCCATCCTGCGTCTGGACCTGCTCCTTCTCCGTCCGGAACGAGACGTCATCTTCTTCATCTCGTCCTCAATCATGGTCAGGTCCTTCTTGGGGATTATGTGCAGGTCTCCGATAAAGGCCAGTGGCCACCATTCCGGTATCCACTTCTTCACGAAGTCCATCCGTGGAGCAACCTGGTGCGCGTCTATGAACTGCTCCTCTTCCAAGACCGCGTTGGGCTCTATGTTCACCCTGTACGGGAAGTCCTCTTCAGGGTTGTAGTCCTTCCACAGCTTGCTGTGGTCTTCAAAGAAGGTGGACGTCACCGTGGCCGCGGCGGCAAACACCTGCATGCGGCTGATGTAGAACAACATGCGGTCGCCGACTTCTATGCGCTGAGCTTTCTTGCGCTGTGAGTTCTTAAGCCCCTGGACTTTGAACTCCTGCTCCTTGGTTACCAGGTAGTTCTCAGGAGTGAGCACTACCATCCAGTAGTTTCTGGGCAATTCAAGTCTCCGGATTAGGTTAACGGCTGCGGCCTATTCTAGCACGGCTTCAAACCCCAACCAACCGTACCCTAGGCCGCCACTCTCATCACGTTGTACATGTGCAGGTACAGCTTCCCCATCTCCCTTACCAGTTCAGGAAACGGCACCGGCCGCGTAGGGTCAACGTGTTGGAATATGGAGAACTCCGTGTAGTACACGTCTCCTTCCGCCAGCGATTCCGCCATACGCTTAGATTCCACGGCCGGGATGGCCGTATCCTCCCTGTCGTGCATCAATAGCACGTGCGTTTCCAACCGGTCTATCCGCGTACTGGGAGAGATGGAATCTAGCTCATCGAGGAAGCTCTCCGGCAACTGCCGCATTAGCTCTTCCGCCTCGTCCCTGTCCACGCCTTTCAGCAGACGGTAGGCGACTTGTCCATACTCGGAAAGCGAGTCCGACAGATCTGCCGGTTCGCTCTCGCCCCCCAAGAACACGCGACTTAAAGCCTCCTGCTCCTCCGCATCCGGCAGCGCCTCTATGAGGTGCCGCGTAAAGACTTCCTGGGTATCATCTCTTGGCTGCCAGGGCGCTATGGAGTCGCCGTACTCACGGCTCCGGCTCGCCACCGATACCATGAGGTCGCGCGCGTCATAGTAGGCCCCGAACAGGTTGGCATAGGCCACTCTGTCGCTGATCCGCCCATCCTGTGCCGCCAGCGCGGCAAAGGATGCCCCAACGCAGAACCCGGCAAGCCCTATCTGCTCCTTGTCGACCCCTTCCATCTCTTCCAGGAACAGGTACGCCGACGCCACTATCTCCACTGCCTCCGGTTCCATCCTCCGCTCGGTCAGCATGACCTCCGACCACGGTATGAGAACAACCATCCCGGAACGCGCCAGCCCGTTGGCCAGGCCCACTATCCTTGGGTCGTCGCGGCTTGCCGGTATGACCCCAAAGAAGAGCACAACAGCCGGGTGGGTCTTATCGTCGTCTGGCGTGTAGAGGTCCATCTCTATCAGCCTGCCGTCCTGTGCCTGGAACACGCTCCGTTGGTACAACGGCTCCTTTGCCAGATACGGTTGCAGTTTCACCGGTATCCTGCCGACTATTTCCGGTACGAAAAGCGCCGTCCTCACAGCAGTATTCCCCTGCTCCGACACCCCCACCCAGGCCGATAGCGCCACAACCACTGCCAGCAGCGCCAGCGAACCTCTTTGAACCGCCCTTCTCATAGGACAATAATAGCGGTTCGTTTGGCAGAAGCCAAAGCCCTCCAGACACAACTGCTGATTGCATCCATAATGGGCCTGGGATAAAATTAAGCCCGTACACCATTTCGCAATACCTAGTCCCCCTGGAGAATCCCTTGATAACAACTGTCATCGGCAACTACCCAAAGATAGGCCCTGGAACCAAGGCGCCAAGCCTGCGAGGCGCCATAGGCCAGCACGACCAGGGCAAAATCACCATGGAAGAGCTTCACCGCGTAGAGGACGAGGTGACGAAGGAGGTCATCCAGGAGCAGGTCAACGCCGGTATAGACGTTGTCACCGATGGCCAGATTCGCTGGGACGACGGCCAGACCTATATAGCGGGAAGGATCAACGGCTTCACCATCAACGGCCTCATTCGCTACTTCGACTCCAACACCTACTACCGTCACCCCATAGCCGAATCCAACCTGGAGTGGACTGAACCAATTCTGGTCCGCGACTACAAGTTTGCCCAGGAACACAGCAGCAAGCCGGTCAAGGCAGTAATCACGGGTCCCTACACACTGGCCAAGCTCTCGCAAAGAGGCGTCTACTCCGATCTCAAGACAATGGTCATGGACATAGCAACCGCGCTGAACAAAGAGGCCCTAGCCCTTCAGGAGGCGGGCGCTCCCATCATCCAGTTCGACGAGCCCGCCATTATCATGGACAAGGACGAGCTCCCTATCCTTGAAGAAGCGTCGGAAGCGGTCACCCAGGGACTGACCTGCAAAACGGAGGTCTGCATCTATTTCCGCGACGTGTCCGGCCTAGCGCCCAGGCTGTACCAACTGCCCTTCGACGTTATAGGCCTCGATTTCGCCTGGGGTCCCGCCAACTTCGACCTTCTGGACGGCTTCCCCGAGGACAAGGAGCTGTCCATAGGCCTGCTAGACGCTCGCAACACGCGCCTTGAGCAGGTGGATGAAATCGTAGCGGCGGTGCGCCGGGTTACAGAGCACGTCAGCCTGGACAGGCTACACCTCAGCCCCAGCTGCGGCCTGGACTTCCTGCCCCGGCAGAACGCCAGGCAGAAGCTGGCCCGGCTTGTGGAAGGCGCCCGAGCCGCCCAGGAGGCGCTGAGCTAGAGACAGCGCTTGGCCGTTTGGATACAATTCTTTATACAGCCGCACGGTTCTCTATCACACGGGCGGCTCTAATAGAACAGGGATAATCAAACCAGGGGTAATAAACGTGACAAAAGGACTTCTAACCACCTCCGTAGGCAGCTTTCCCAAGCCCTCCTACCTCACTAGGGCGCGCACCCAGTTCGCCCGCGGCCAGATAGACCAGGACGAGCTCGATCAGTTGGGGCGCAAAGCCACGGAGCACTGGATCCGCGTACAGGAGGAGATTGGTATCGACATCCTGGTCGATGGCGAGATGTACCGCGGCGACATGGTCACCTACTTCTCCGAGCACATGCAGGGCTTCAAAATCAGCGGCCTTGTCCGCTCCTACGGCAACCGTTACTACCGCAAGCCCATTGCCATCGGCCCGGTATCCAGCAACGCCGAGATGACGGTCGATTGGTGGAAGTACGCCCAATCCCTCACAGACAGACCGATCAAGGGTATGCTAACCGGCCCCTACACCATTGCCGATTGGTCGTTTAACGAGCACTACCCATCCCGCGAAGAGTTCGTCATGGACCTGGCCGCTGTCGTCCACAATGAGGCGATGGCTTTGCAGAAGGCCGGCGCCAAATACATCCAGATAGACGAGCCAGCCATATCTACACGACCCGACGAAATGGAGATGGCGTCTCGCGCCCTGGGCATCGTTACCGACGGACTTGATGCCTACACCTTCACTCACATCTGCTACGGCGACTTCTTCGCCGTATACGATCAACTGGTCAACCTGCCCGTGGACAACCTAGACCTCGAGATGTCCAACAGCAACTATGGCCTCCTGGACGAGCTTGCGAAGCGCCCCACCGGCAAGGGGATTTCCATGGGTGTAACCGACGTTCACAGCCACGTGGTGGAGGACGAAGAGCAAATAAAGAAGGGCATCATGAGGGGACTCCAGGTATTCCCGCCAGACCGCCTGTTCATCGATCCCGACTGCGGCTTGAAGACTCGCACCGAAGAGGAGTCCGTAGCCAAGCTGCGCAACATGGTCAACGCCGTACGGGAAGTCAAAGCGGAGATGGGGATAGAGTAGCGAGCGGAGGACAAAGGTGCTCACTACGCACCACGATCCCCGGATGCCCGCCTGCGCGGGCATGACGGTTGGTAAGCCCTACTTTCGCGTTGCTCTGCCCTTGAGCGCCGCCAACGCTAGCCCGATGCTCACCACCCCCACACCGAGGATGGACAGCATGCCCTTTCCCAGCACGTCCCACTCCCAGCCCACTATGAGCAGCGACCGCAAAGCGTCCAGTATATAGGTGATCGGGTTGTAGCCCGTCACAGTAGCCATCCAGCCGGTCATTGCCTCGCGGGGCAGGAACACGGGGGTCATGAAGAGGAATGGGAAAAACAGCAGGAAGCTAACATTCACCGTAGCTACGTTTCCCGTCTTGAGGGCTATTGCATAGGGGAAACCGGTAAACACCACTCCCCATATTCCGGTTATCAAGACAAACACCAGCAAACCAAGCACGCCTGTCTCTACGCTCACTCCTACAATCAAGCCCATGATGAGCACGGGCAACGTCAAAGCTGACACGAGGGCGAAATCAGCCACCATCAGCCCAAGCAGCAACGCCAGCCGGTTCGCCGGCGTCAGCGACAGCCTATCGAAGTAACCAGACTGTATGTCCGTCACCAGCACTATGGCCCGCGACACTCCCGTTACGGCGAAAATGATGGCCACCGGCAACTGGAATGCCTTGAAGTCCATGCCCGGTATCCCCTCCGCCATAACCTGCAACGAGCCCACCGTCATGGCAAAAAAGAAAACAGGGAAGACCAACGGCGGTATAGTCCCCTCCGGGTCACGGAGTATGGAACGCAACGCCCTCTCCGCCACTGAAATCAAGTCGTTGAGAAAGCCTGCCTTCCTAGCTTTCATCTCAACTGGCGCGCTGGTCATACCTGTGCCTCCTCGGTAGTCTGCTCCTCTTCCTCCATGCGAACGCCCACCGCCTGTAGAAAAACGTCGTCTAGCGTGGGAGTACGGAGCGTCAGCTCCTGCACGTCCACGCCGCACTCATTCAGCGCCAGCGCCACCCGGCTCACGTGCTTCGCGCCGTCCTTGAGCCTGATGGTCAGTTCGCTGCCGTAGGCTTCCACCTGACCGACGCTCCTCAAGCTTCTCAGCGCATCACAATCTATGTCGGGGTCTCCGTCCACCCTGACTATGATCAGATCCGACCCCACCGACCTCTTCAGGTCTCCGGGACTTCCCTCCGCCGCCAGCCTTCCTCTGTTGATGATCCCTACCCTATCGGCAAGCTCATCCGCCTCATCCAAATACTGCGTGGTGAGGAATATGGTCACGCCGTGCTCCTTGTTGATGCGGTGCACCTCCTCCCATACTTTGGCCCGGCTTATCGGGTCCAGGCCGGTGGTAGGCTCGTCGAGGAACAGTATCTCCGGGTTGTGCACCAGCGCCGCCGCCAGATCCAAGCGGCGCTTCATTCCGCCCGAATAGGTGCCTATTTGCCGGTCTACGGCGTCCCCAATGTCCATGAGCGGTTCAAGCTCCGATATGCGCCTTTTTGCATCGCCGCGCCGCAGCCCGTAGAGCCGGGCCTGCAGTATCAACAGTTCTCGACCGGTCTGTTTGTTGTCCAGTGTAGCCTCTTGGAGCGCCGCCCCTATGCGCAGCCGCACCTCCACAGGTTCATGAACCACATCTCTGCCCGCTACAAACGCCCTTCCTTCAGACGGCATGAGCAGCGTGGTCAATATCCTCAACACCGTGGTCTTTCCCGCTCCGTTGGGGCCAAGGAAGCCGTAAATCTCGCCTTTCTTCACGCCCAGGTCCACCCCATCCACCGCCGCGAGCTGCCCGTAGCGGCGCACCAGCCCTTCCGTGGAAATGGCAAACTCGTTCAATCCTACCTCCTTGCTATGGGGAACACTTCTTGAGTCCTACCACGAATGTCCTCACTCAAAAGGACACCATTAATAATTGTAGGTTCTGTTGTTCAAACTAACAATGCGTTGCTGACAGCAATGGACACGTTAATCAGATTGAGGGAGCACCCGGCTGCCCTCGTGCTTGAATGCGTCTGGAATCCCGTTACCGTTCGGCCTGCCACGACCCCATGTCCGCCCTTGCCGCCTCTATCTCCTCCCTCACCGTGGGGTCGTCCTCCTGTAGCGCCGCCTCTTCCAGGAACCGCTCAGCCGCGCTTCCCCCGATGCGGCCAAGCGCCCAGGCGGCGTGTGCCCTGACCATGGGATTGCCTTCCAGCAATGCTCTTCCTAAAGCAGGCACGGCTCGCGCGTCTCCCATGTTCCCCAAGGCCACACAAGCGTTGCGTTGCATCCCGGCCAGCTTAGCCCGCTTGATGGGAGAGTCCTTGAAACCGGCGGAGAACTCCTCCTGAGACATGCTCAACAGAGGAACAAGCTCCAGCCAGGAAAACCCGGTGCGCTTCAGACCGACCATCGATTTGCCGGTCACGCCACGGTTCACAGGGCATACCTCCTGGCAAATGTCGCAGCCAAACACCCAATCGCCGACCAGGTGGCGTAGACCCCTTGGAATAGCTCCCCTGTTCTCTATGGTCAGGTATGAGATACAGCGGGGCGCGTCGATGACGTAGGGCGCTACTATTGCGCCCGTGGGGCACTCCTCAATGCAGGTGGCACAGCTGCCGCAGTTCTTCAGCAGAGGTTCGTCAGGCTCCAGACTCAGGTCCGTGACCAGCGCTCCCAGAAATACCCACGACCCGTGAGATGTGGTCAGTATATTGCTGTTCTTGCCGAACCATCCTATCCCCGCCCTGCGTACGACCGCCCTCTCCAGAAGGGAGCTGTCATCGACGAAAACACGGCTCCGCACGGGTGTACCGGCTATGTCTTCCAGCCGGTCGGCCAGCTTCCGCAGGCCGCTCTTCATGGCCGAATGGTAATCCGTCCACTGTGCGTACCTTGCCACCCTGCCCGCCAAACTGCCGGTGCGATTCTCCTCTTCTTGCGGGAGATAGCTGACGGCCACGGCAATGATGGACTTGGCGCCGGGCAACAGCTTCTCCGGATCGCTGGCGCGCTCAACCCGCTGTTCGGTGAACCAGGGCATTCCATCCATATGCCCTTTCTTGATGCTGTCGACAGCCGACTGGGCATCTTGGGGGAAGGGATCCGCCGTTGTAACTCGTACAATCTCGAACCCCAAGTCCCGGGCGTGGCTCACTATTCGACTCTTCAGGCTCAGAGACTCTTTCAAAGTCATAAATTCAATTGGAACAGGCCGCAAGCGGTTAGCCCAGGTGCACTATCTGCATCTGGGCCTGGCGGGTCAGCGCACCGGCAGGCCGACTAAGCTCCAGGCGGGCGGTAGGTCACGCTGCGCTGTATCGCCTCGTCAACGGTCTCCGGCGTGATGAGGACGGTAGCTCCAAAGGTGACGGAGCCCGCGGCGGACACATTTAGAGAAGCCGTCACCGCGGCAGCGTCGTCCGGCAGGTCCACAATCATGTACAGGTCTTCCCTGCCAAAGGCATAATAGAAGGCCTCCAGAGTTCCGCCCAGTTCGGCGAACAGGCTCTCGAACATGGCGCGACGGCCTGTGCCGCCCTCGCGGAGCAGCCCCACGGTGCCTTCGACGGAGTAGTCAGCCTGGAAAAGATACTTTGGCATAATTCATCCTCCCAACTTCGTTTGAATGGCATTGTATCAGGCGACTGAGCTAATACAAGAACCTGCTGAATCGACCGGCCCTTCCCTTGGACTTCCGCTTGCCCCTTTGAAGTGCAGTAGTTATGATGCCGCCAAGGACCCGGAAAGGGAGGCCATCGTGACTACAACACAGACCTTTGAAGAAGCCCTCAATGAGTTTAGAGAAAAGACCCACGAGCTCATGGAGCAGGAAAACATGGAATGGGTGCCGCCTCCGCCTCCATACGACCAGTCGGGCCCGCCCTTTGTATCTCCTATAAACCTCTCACCGGAGTTCATCGCCAAATATGCACACGCCATCGGCGACGACAACCCCCTGTACACAAACCCCGAATACGGCAAACAGACCAAGTATGGCATGCAGATTGCACCCGGCCCCGTCCTTGCCCTCATTCGCGGCATCTCCGCGCACGGCGCTCAGCGTCCTGAGGGGTATCCCGTAGCCAACTTCTTTTCGGGGACTGCCTGGGAATTTTTCGACGTGGTTAAGCCCGGTACGTCTCCCTTTCGCTCCACCAAGGTGATGAAGGAGTTCTTTGAAAAGCAGGGGTCACGGGGCAACCTTATGTTCCTTATCACGGAGCTCTACTTCTGGAACTCCCACGGTGATCTGCCCGGCAAAGCCTACGGCACGCTCATCATGGTGCCCATTGAGACCATGGGCGGCTCCCGCTCCATGAGCGTCGAGCGCTTGGGCGAACACCTCATGTACGAGCGCAAGGCTTCTCAGTACAACATCGAGCAGATAGAGGAGTTGGTCGATCAAATGGTCTCGCTGAAGCGCCGCGGCGACAATACGCTCTACTGGGAAGACGTAGAGGTAGGCGAGAAGCTGGGGCCCCTGGTAGTGCCGCCCTGGACATTGCAGGACATGACTGTGCCCCGTGCCGTCGGCGCGGGTCTCACCGCAATGGCTAACGCCTTCGAGCCCGCCTTCAAGTGGGCCAAGGAGGAGGGCGAATACACCCGCACGCATCCCATCACCCGCTGGCCCTGGACTCCCGGCGCGGAGCACGAAGACCCCGTCCTTGCCGCCTATCGCGGCCAGTCCGGGTCATTCGACTTCGGCGTGCAGCGCACACAGCTGACCCAGCGCCTGCTCAGCGACTGGATGGGCGACGACGGATTCATTCGCCGTCTGCAGATCGCCATCAGGAAGCCCGTCTACTACGGCGACGCCACCGTATACAGCGGTGAAGTCGTGAAGAAATTCAAGGAGACCCAGAAGGGCGAGGACGGCCCAGGCGCTGTTCCCGGCGAGCAGGAGTACCACGCCATTGGCATACGCATCAGCGGCGTCAACCAAGTTGGCGAAACACAGGCTCCGGGCACCGCCTGCGTTTATCTGCCCTCACGAGAGGCGGGACCGGTGAAGCTGCCGGTGCCCCATCTGGCGCGGCCGCCTTACGTGCCGTACGAGACCTTCTACCGCGACTGGTTCTAGGAGCTGGCCAGCAGCTTCTCCATCGCCGACCAGAGGTCTCGCTTGTTCTCCGGAGCAGGCTCGTAGAGCGGGGGACGCGTGTTGCCCATCGGACGACCAACCACTTTCATGGCCTCTTTGACCAGGATGGGCATAGGCTCACGGTTGACCACGCTCATCACCGGTATCAGTTCCAGCTGGCGCTCCACGGCGCTCTCCACCTCGCCCGACTGCCAGTCGTTGTAGATGCTAACCAGAAGCTCAGGCAGCGGAGAGGCCATCGCCAAGATACCGCCTCTTCCGCCCGCGGCCAGGGTCGGTAGGAAGATATCGTCCATGCCCTGGAGCAGCGACGCCCTGGAGTTCATAGATTGGCCTATCTTCACCAGGTCGGTCATGCCTCCCGAGGCGTCCTTGACACCGACTACGGAGTCCACTGCGGACACCAACTGGCAGGTCTCGGCGGCGGTCAGGTTGACTCCGGCGCGTTTGGGGGCGTTGTATATGACCAGAGGCAGCGACGTCTGATCAGCTATGCGTTCCAACAGCCGTTGGAAATGAAAGACCGTTGCCTTGTAGAAAGGCGGCGGCGTCAGCATCATTGCGCTGGCGCCAAGCTCCTGGACGCGGTTGGCAAAAGCAACCAGATCCTCTTCCAAGGGTACAAAGCACCCTACGATTAGGGGCACTCTCCCATCGACGGCCTGTACGGCCGCTCTCACCACGCGCTCGCGTTCCTCCCAGGTGAGGCTTAGCGACTCGCCGGTCCCGCCCAACACGCAGATGCCGTGCACGCCAGCTTCCACCTGGTAGCCGATCTCTTGGGCCAGCGTTTCTTCATCCAGCTGTAGGCTTTCGGTGAACGGCGTTAGCAGAGACGTAATTACTCCTTGCAGTACGGTCATGGCATTAGCTCCTCGTGTAACTGTCGATATTATACGGTATAGCTTCCTAGAAGTTCCGCAGGTACTCCTTCAACGATATCTCCACCAGGTTTCGCATCATACCCAGCATGGCCAACGTCCCCTCCAAAGGCACGCCGTCCATGGTGAGCCCGGCCACACCAAACGAGCCGTCCCGCACGTCATAGTCCAGCGCCAGCTGCTCAATGTCGCGTTCCTCTTGGTCGGTATGCAGAAGCGTGGCGTCACGGTTGTACAACGCCAGCGCGGCGACAACGGCATAGGCGCCCCAGTTGGAAATGGAAGTCACGTACAGATGGTTTACCGGCGTGGCGCACATGACGCCACGGCCGCACGGGCACTTGCACTCGGTGGTCCAGGGAGCCACCTTGGCCACGGCGTCGTACACTTTGCCGAACCCCATCTCGTTGTGGCCGTCGGCGCAGCTTATGGTGACGCCGCCGTTTTCCTCAACCCGGCGGAAGATATCGTCTATCTTGGCTCGCGTACCGTCGCGGGTGGTGCCGGTGATGGAATGCAGATGACCCGCGGGGTTGACCCCCGCCTTCTCCACGGCAATTGCCACGTCCAAGCCGGACGAGGCATCGATATTGCGCTCCGGCGAATCGATGTCCAGGATAACCAGGGGATAGCTCTGCCCGTAGTAGTCCATGAGTGCGTTGATTATGGGCTGAAGCTGGGGGTCGATGAAGATGCTGACGTCATGCCCTATTTTGCGCAAAGCGTTGGCAAGGACTATGGTGCCCAGCGGGCCATCGTTCTCACCGTTGGGATAGTGGTCCGGCGAGCTGGCGCCGGTAAACATGCCTATCTTCTTCGACTCCTGGGGCGCCAGCGCCGCGGCTATGTCCAAGGATATGGGATTATCGCCCTTGGCTGCGTAGTAGATGTAATCGGAAACCAGGTAGAACTGGGCCATACCTTTGGGCCGCATCTTGACCCGCACCAACCTATCCAGATTGTCGTATGGGAACTGCTCTTCCGTGGGCAACCAAGTCATGTCTGCGCCTCCCAAGTTTTGAGCTCATCATAGACTAGGAAAGCCCAGTTTGCCATTGATGCTGCATCCGGTGGCTTCTTGCCCGCTCATGGTTCGACACGCTCACCATGAGCGGGCGGCAGTGGACTGGTTCTAAGTGGACTCCAACGGCTTAATTGCATTACTTGGCCTGCGGTTTCAGAAGAAGGAACAAACATGACGTTATGGTACAATATCCTGAAAGGAGAGAGTATGAAGTCCCTGGACAGAATTACCATCGCCCCGGAAGTCATGGGCGGTAAGGCGTGCATCCGTGGAATGCGTGTGACGGTTGGAACTGTGGTGGGCCTGTTGGCGGCCGGTCGCACGCCTGCCGAAATCCTCAAGTCCTACCCGTATCTTGAACGGGAGGACATCGACCAATCCCTTGCCTACGCCGCTTGGAGGCTGGAGGAACGCGAAGTCCCCCTCTCCACCTCGTGAGACCAAAGCTCGTATTGGACATGAACCTGTCACCCGATTGGGTGTCGACGCTGAACAAGCATGGATGGCAAGCAGTGCACTGGTCCATCGTTGGAGATCCAAGAGCCAGCGACAGGGATATTATGGATTGGGCGGTGGCGCACCGACACGTTGTATTCACCCACGACATGGATTTCGGCGCCGTGCTGGCGCTGACGCACAATGCCGGCCCTAGTGTGCTCCAACTCCGTACAGAGAACGTCCTGCCGGATTACTCGGAGAGCTTGGTCGTTGCGGCTCTCAATCAGCATGAGGCCGACTTGTCCTCCGGGGCCTTGGTGGTAGTTGACAAAAGCAGAAGCCGGGTTAGAGTGTTGCCGATATGAACCATGTACCCACCGCTCCCATAACCGTCATGCCCGTGACGACGGGCATCCAAGGAGGCGGGGGTGTGGGCTCCCGTCTGCACAGGAGCGACATCGGTGCGCCGGCCTAGCGCCCCTCTCCGTTCTGGCCGAAGCTCTGATTGCTGTATATGCCCAACTCGCGGCCCTGGTGTACGTGTACGACGAACTCTTCCCTGGCGACGCCGACCACGTCCAGCAGCTCCTCATCTATGGTATGGACAAGCTCTTCAATAGCTTCCCTGGTCAGGCTTTCCGATACGCACAGGGTGGCGTGGACCATGTTAGGGGTAAAGTGCATGTCCAGGTGGCCTATGGGCGCTTCATCTTCCAGAATGTGGAACGCCTCCGAGTAAGGCGTGCGGCACTCGCGCTCGAAGAAATAGTCAGGCATGTTTATCCTTCCTAGGCTTTGACTTGGCCGTTGCCGAGTACTGTCCACTTGTAAGAAGTGATCTCTCGCAGGCCCATGGGTCCGCGGGCGTGCATCTTATCGGTGCTGATTGCCACCTCCGCGCCCAGGCCGAACTCAGCGCCGTCGGTGAAGCGGGTGCTGGCATTGACGAATACGGCCGCGGCGTCCACCTCATCCAGGAAACGCATCGCCGCCGAGTAGTCGTCCGTGACTACCGCCTCGGAATGGCCCGAGCCGTACTCCTCTATGTGCAGCAAAGCTTCATCCAGAGAGTCGACCACCCTGACCGCGGCGTCCAGCGATAGGTACTCGTTGCCCCAGTCGCATTTCTCCGCGGGAACAATACGCGGCTCCTCCATCGGGCCCAAAATGCTCATTGCGCGGTTGTCTACGTGTAGAGTGACCCCGGCCTTGAGCCATTCACCGGCTATGTTGGGCAGGAACTCCGGCGCTATCTTTGAATGGACAAGCAGTGTATCCAGGGCATTGCACACGGTTGGCCGTTGCACCTTGGCATTGAAGGCAATGGCCACCGCTTTGTCCAGGTCCGCAGCGGCATCAACGTAGGTATGGCACACACCGATACCTCCCGTCACCGCGGGCATGGCAGCTTCTTCGGAGACAAGCCGAATCAGTCCAGACCCGCCCCTGGGAATCATCAGGTCTATGTACTGGTTCATTCGCAGCATCTGCGCCACCAATGCCCGGTCCGTGTTCTCCACGAACTGCACGGCGTCAACCGGCAAGCCCGCTTCGGCTATGGCGTCCCTTATCAATCCGGCCAGCGCCCTGTTGGAATTGAACGCCTCCGTACCTCCGCGCAGTATGACGGCGTTGCCAGCCTTGAGGCAGAGCGCGGCTATATCCACGGTGACGTTTGGCCGGCTTTCGTAGATGGCTCCAATCACGCCCAGAGGCACCCGCCGTTTGCCCAAAATGAGGCCGTTGGGCAACGTCCTCACGTCGAACTGCTCTCCAACGGGATCGGTCAGCCTTTGGATACTCCGCACGTCGTCGGCCATGGCGGCAAGCCGCTCCGCAGTGAGCAGCAAGCGATCCAGTGGAGCCTCGACGGGGCCCTTGTGCTGGGCGGCTTCGTAGTCGGCGCGGTTGGCCTCCAGCACCTCTTCCTGGCGGGATACCAGGGCGTCCGCAATATTAAGCAACGCCCTGTTCTTGGCCTGGGCGTTCACCTTGGCCAGCAGGCGCGATGCGGCCCTGGCATTCTCTCCCAGAGCAATCAGGTCTTGCGATAAGTCTATTGCGGTCATTGTTATGCCTTTTCTATGCCTCTCTAGAGCAGGGCCAGATTGTTGCGGTGCACCACTTCTTCACCGTACTGGTGCCCCAGGGTTTCCTCTATCTTGCTTGAATTCAGTCCCCTTATCGCGGCCACTTCCTGGGCCGAATAGTTGCTTACGCCGCATGCCACGCGCTTGCCGTCCTTATCGACAATGAGCACCACCTCCCGGCGGTCGAAGTTGCCGTGCACTTCCGTAACGCCCACGGGAAGGAGGCTGCTGTTCTTTGCCTTCAGAGCCTGCGCCGCGCCGTTGTCCACCAGGATTTCACCCCTGGCGGAGAGCCCGCTGAGGAACCAGCGCTTCCTGCTCTCCACTTTGTTGGCAGTAGGCCTGAACACGGTACCCACGGCTTCTCCGTCGATGGCCTGCTGCAGGCCGTCCGGTATTCTGCCGCTGGTTATCACTACCTCTACGCCCCAGCGTGTCGCCAGGAGCGCGGCTTCCACCTTGGCCTTCATGCCGCCGCGGCTCCAGGGATGCCTAACCTCATTTTGGGTCACGGTATTGAGAAGATGCTCTGCGTTGGTGTCGTCCATCACGGGGATAAGCTCGGCGCCGGGATCCAGGGCGGGGTCCGCGGTGTAGAGGCCGGGAATATCGGTGAGCATGACCAGCATGTCCGCGTCGACCAGGTTGGACACCAGCGCGGAAAGGGTATCGTTGTCACCAAAGACTTCAGTCCCAAGCTCTTCGCTGTTCACCACGTCGTTCTCGTTGATGATGGGCACCACACCCATATGTAGCAGCGAAAGCAGGGTATCCCTAACGTTGAGATATCCCTGCCAGTCGTCGATATCTGAGCGAGTGAGCAGCGCCTGGGACACGACGATATCGTGCCGGGAGAACATCTCTTGATAAGTATGCATGAGCCGGCTTTGACCGACCGAAGCGAGGATTTGCCTGAACGGAACGTCGCGTTGCTGCTTTAGCCCTCCCAACACCTCCCTGCCGGCGGCCACCGCTCCCGAGGTTACGAACAAGACCTCGTTTCCCTGTGCATGAACACCCGCTATCTGGTCGACAAGCGACCTCATCACGCCAAGATCAAGCGATCCTGAGCCACCGGTGAGCACGTTGGTACCCGCCTTGGCAACTATGCGGAGCTTGCCCCTGGAAGCCTGGCGTCCTACCTTGGAGTTTTGCACTGTCAATCTGTCAACCTGATGGGAAATCTGCATGAATTATACCGCCTGACGGGCAGACGGACAAACGGACAGACGGGCACATCCAACCGTCGTGCCTGTCCTGGGGCGGCGTGGTGCTGAGGTGACGATTGACGTACAGCGTCCATGGTGATACGTTGTTCGGACATGATACTCAGCTATCGGGATCGTCGAACGGAGCGCTTTGCCGCAGGGGAGTTTGTACGGGAGTTTCAGGCATTTGAAACACAGGCGGAAAGGCGGTTGGCTATCCTGAACGCGGCGCCGTCCCTAAGAACCTTGGCCGGACTGCGCGGCAATCGATTGGAGGCCCTACGAGGTGACAGGGATGGGCAGTATTCAATACGCATCAATCGCCAGTGGCGCATATGTTTCGTATGGGATGACGGGCCGGGACCGACCGACGTTGAGATTGTGGATTATCACTAGAGATGGAGGACATCGTGACGTTTAGGAGAGTGGTTCGGCCAGGTGACGTTCTGAAGGATGAGCTGGAGGAGATGGGAGTCACGCAAACGGCGTTCGCCAGGGAGATCGACGTGCCGCCCAATCGAATCAGCCAGATCATCTCGGGCAAACGCTCCATCACCGGGGATACGGCGCTGCGCTTCGGCCACTGGTTCGGTGTCGAGCCGCAGTTCTGGCTGAATCTCCAGACGCAGTATGATCTGGCGCTTGCCGAGCGGCAGACAGGCGATAGGGTGCGGGAACTGCCGACAGCGGCGGGGCGGCGTTGACACTACATCAGACCATGCGTAACATGGTCAACCCATGACAAGGTTTCCAGCCCAGAATGTGTTCCCCGATACCTCCTCCATCAATGAGCAGGGGCATCTGGTCATCGGCGGGTGCAGCGTCGTCGACTTGGCCTCAGAGTACGGGACCCCTCTCTACCTGATCGACGAGGAGACGGTACGCAAACGCTGCCGCACCTTCCGTGAAGAGCTCAAACAACGCTATCCCGATAGTCTGGTCTTGTACGGCTCCAAAGCCTTCTCCAACGTAGCTCTGACCAGGATCATCGTTGAGGAAGGCCTGGGCATAGACGTGGTTTCAGGCGGAGAGGTAGAGGTGGCAAAAGCGGGAGGGGCGTCTCCTGAAACCGTCTACTTCCACGGCAACAACAAGAGCCGCAGCGAACTGGCGGAGGCGATGGCCTGGGGCGTGGGCCGCATAGTTGTCGACAGCTTCCACGAGATCGATCTGCTGGAGGAGGTGGCTAAGGAAGCGGGACGCGAGCAGGAGGTCCTGATCAGGGTGTCCCCCTCAGTTGATCCGCATACCCATAGCTACATCTCGACCGGCATTCTGGACAGCAAATTCGGGTTCGCCATAGACACCGGCGACGCCGAGAAAGCGGTGAGGAAAGCGATGTCGTCACCGCACTTGAACCTGATTGGCCTGCACTGCCATATCGGTTCGCAGCTCTTTGAGATCCAACCGTACCAGAAGGCCATACGCATTGCGTTGGAGTTCGCTTCAGCCATGCGGGAGGAGGGGTTGAACATGGAAGAGTTCAGCCCCGGCGGTGGCTTCGGCATCGCCTACACCAGGGACCAGCAACCGCCCTCAGCGGGCGACTTCGCCGAGGCCCTGGTCTCCTCCCTAACAGAGACGTGCGACGACCTTGACCTGCCCAGGCCTAGGGTGTTCATAGAACCCGGTCGTTCCATCATAGGCCCGGCGGGCGTCGCCGTGTACACCTGCGGAGCTAGCAAAGTCATACCGGGCGTGAGAACGTACCTCAGCGTGGACGGCGGCATGGGCGATAACATAAGACCCGCTCTGTACCAGGCCTCCTATGAGGCGGTTGTAGCCAACAGGATGCTTGTGGAGCCGTCTTCCAGGGTAACCATAGCAGGCAGATACTGTGAATCCGGCGACGTGCTTGCGGAGAACGTAGACCTTGCGCCAACGGAACCCGGCGACATCATAGCCATGCCTGCCGCGGGAGCTTACGCCATCCCAATGTCCAGCAACTACAATATGACGCCAAGGCCGGCCGTGGTACTGGTCAGAGACGGTTCCAGCAGGTTGATACGCCGCCGCGAGACGTACCAGGACATCATGGCCGCCGACGTGGTGTGATTCCATGACTGAACAGCTGGGCAGAATAGAGCGACCCGAAGCGGAACGGTTCCAGGGAAAGCGGAATCTGCTGCTGATACCCCTTGTCTTCGGCACGCCGGAACAGCTACAAGAGGGACAGACACTGCTTCAGAAGTACTGGGTACAGATGCAATCGCAGGTGGAGTCCCTGGAAAACCGGCTGGGCCCAGTCAAGCGCATCTTCCATGAGAACATTGCCGCAGGGGAGGATGAGGGACTGCTCAGGCTGCAAGCCATGGACGAGCGATCCTACAAGTTTGTGGAGTCAAAGTGCCGGAACAAGGCGGTCCTGGAAGCCACCGAGGATGAAGGAACCCTGCTGGAGGTCGTCGACTTGCAGCGCTGCCTCATGCTGCCGCTGCTGAGCAGCAGGCTGACCGCCAAGCTCCACGAATGGTATTTCGACGGCATGAGCCGCCGCTACGAGCATATCGGCAAGCGCATTGATGAGTCCCTCGGAAAGGACGAAGTGGGGCTGCTGCTGATAGGCGAACGTCACCAGGTGCAGTTCCCACAGGACATCGAGGTGTTCTACGTATCGCCTCCGGCGCTTGACGAGTACAGACGCTGGTTCCAGAACTGGCTGGCGGAGAGCCAGAAGCAGCCCCCTGCCCCGGCTGAGGGAGAGGCAGAGGATTCATAGTAGGCCGTTAGTGGCCTGTCAGGGCCTAACCCAACTCCTCCATTCTCCGCGCCATTAGCGTTACTCCTTGGTTATATAAACCTGCCTGTGCGTTCATACCATCCGGCATCCCAAGACTTGTCCTGCATACGACCTTCCTCAATACGTCTCAACCGCAACTCGGCTAACGTCAGCTTGTTCCCCTTTGCGCCGTTGCACGGAGAGCATAGGAGCACTCGGTTTCGTATGTCGTCCCGTCCTTCACGGGACTTAGGCACCTTGTGATCAACCTCCAGGTACTCCTGGTGGTGCGGCACCCAGCCGCAACCCTGGCATTTCATCTCATCCATCATTATCAGGCGTTCGCGGAGTTGGCGAGCGGTAAGTCTGGGAGCTTTGGGTCTGGGGCTGACCAGCGTCAACTCCGGTGATGCCTCTGCGCCGTCATCCGTCCGTTGCGGCGGCTCACCAGGTGTTTGGATGTGCGTGTTCCAGTTTAAGCCGGCGCTAACCTCACGTTGTAGCCGATCCAGCACAACGGTTTGAGCCTCTTTGTTAATGTCGATACCTATCCATCTGCGCCCCAACCGCTCGGCGGCAATACAGGTAGTGGCGCAACCGGCAAAGGGGTCGAGCACTATATCGCCCTCGTTGCTGCTGGCCTTGATGATGCGCTCGTATAGTGCTAAAGGCTTCTGCGTGGGGTAGCCAGTGCGTTCAGACTTGTTGGCTGCCACAACGGGCGATATATCGGTTTGAACATCGTTGATTTGTGTGCCCTTAGACTCGGCAAGATACCTCTTCAACACGGGGACTTTGCCCTGTTTCACGATGAGCCGTCCGCTGTCGATGAGTTCCAACGCTCGCGCACGCGGAAACCTGTACCCGTTCGCAGGTTCTCTTTCACCGTATCCGAGGCTGAACCTATAGCCGTCTGGCGTGGGGGCATTGACGTTATCGACGCGATATTTGCCGTTCTCATCTTCGTGTCTATAATGAGCGCTCGCGCTTTCCGCCAGCCCTGTGTATTGAGGGGCGAAGGGGGCCGCTGGCGTTCTTGCGTAGTAGAGTATGGTGTCGTGCGCGTTGCCCCAATGATTCGTGGCTCTCCTACCGCGTGTCCTCTGCCACACAATCCCATTTCTAAAATTGTTCCTCCCAAACACGGCGTCCATCATGGTCTTGGCATAAGCCCCCGCTGTGTGGTCAATGTGCAGGTACATTGAGCCTGTCGGTTTGAGGACGCGGTGCATTTCAAGCACGCGCACGGACAACCAGCAGAGGAATGCGCCCATATCCTCGCCGCCGGCGGTATTGGCCGCCTCTATCACCTCTTTCAGTGCGGGATGGTCCTCGGTAATCTGGTCAACCCATTCCTGCTGTACGTCTCGCCACGTCCAAATATCCTTGTAGGAGACTTTCTGGCCTTGGGTGTCGTAGCCAGCCGTGACTATCCCCTCAAACGCCTTCACGCCCTTGTTGAACGGCGGGTCGGTGGCAATCAGGTCTACGCTTTCGGAGTCTATGCCCCGCAGGACAGGGAGGTTGTCGGAAATGAACAGCGTGCGGTTAAGAGTGTCCGTGTTCACCATCGGAACATCCTCTCGATTCCGGCGCGCTTGGGCCGATTCTCCCCTTGCAACCTGGCAGCAACAAGACTCAAGCCAGTATAAAAACTAGGGGACGATAGCCGCGCATAAAGGAACCTCCCCGGACTCAGGTTTCGGCGGCTTTACCACAAGCACCTATCCTGCGTTGTCTCAGGGAGGCACGGAGCCAATACCTGACACAGGAAGGTGTCGCTTGTGGTAAAGCGAACCCACAATAGGCTTAGAATCTGCCAATGTCAAGGGTCGTGGGGTATAAGCGGAGGCTCCAGAATAGGTGTCTACTTCAAGAAGAAGCGCTAGTCACCGCCAGAGCTGTTCCCAATCTTCACTCGCGTGCGGATAGCGTGCCGACAGCAGGTCGATGTGCTGGGGGCTAAGGCGGGGCAACGGCAGTCCTCGAACGCGGTGATCCCACTCTTGGGATACGCCGTGGATCCCGCTCAAACGGTGGCAAGCAGTACCTTTGCGTTGAGCCAGTACCTTGAAGTCGCCCATTCCGCCGGGGCGCGCCAGCTCCAACATTGCCATGCGATTGGCGTCGCGCTCCCGCTGGCCCAGGCCCTCCGAGTACAGGCGCTCCCTGAATAGCGGAAGTCCCAGATTGTTCAGAAATCCGGCCTGGCTCAGCAGAGGATAAGGCTCCAAGCCGTATCGCTGGCCCAGGGAAGCTACCGCAGAGAAGTCCACGTGAGCGGTGATGTCCTGCTCTCCTATGTGTCGGTATGGGTCGCCGGTAAGGGTGTGTCGGTAGTAGCAGCGGAGCGTGCCCTGCGACCTCAGGGGGTCGTATAGATCGGCGGAGGGATACCCGTAGTCGATGGTAAGCACAAAGCCACGCTGCAGCATCGTGGCTGCCTGCCTTGCCCAGGAATCGAGTTCAAGGCAGACCTCGGCTATCTGGCCTTCCGCCAGATGGATCTCCTCGCTCTCAAACCTGACACGGATATCGTCCGTGGAAACGTCGTCCAAGGACTCAACAAGCCGGCCCTCGTGCAAGGTCACATAGATTTCCAGAAGCTTACCGTCGCGGACCGTTACTCTATGTACGGGGAAGGCGTCCAGGAGTTCGTTGGAAAGGATGCACCCCACTACGTTGGAAACGGCTGCATCCTCCGTTGAAAACGGGGCTGCGCCGCCTGCCCTATCTACGACCACATACTGCAGCGCCCTATGGAATGAAGGATCGAGATGCCGGGAGAAGTCCCTGATGTCTCCGGCCAAGCGGCCCGTGCCTGCCCCCTGCTCTACGACGGTAAACGGAGAGGGTTCTCCTAGAAGACGCCACATCTCCTCCAGCTGAAGCGCAATCAATGCGCCAAAGGCGGGATGGGCCATGGGGGCGGTGTAATAATCTTGCGGGGGCGGGACGGCTCCAAGACGGGGATAATAACCGTCGTTGGGCCAGTACAAGGCAAGCTCCATAAACTCGGCGAAGGTCATCTTGCCATGTTCAGAGATCCTCTGAAACAAGATGTCCTGTAGTGCGGGCCATGTCATGCAGGCGTTAGAGCGTACTGGACTGGACTACGGAGCTAACTCCACTTTGCAGGCATCAATTAGAGAGCAACTTTTGCCTCAGTCCAATCCGTCTTCAGCTTTGATGGTGCCCTTATTCCAAGAAGACGTCTCGATGGAGTTGCGGAACTCCTGGCGCATACCACACTGTTTGCAAACACCATAGCTGGTGGGCCCATTGGGGGGTTCAATCAACCAGAAATGGACACAATCTACAGTGACTCTATCCTTGACCGAAACTTGTCCAATAGAATAGGTAACACCACTCGTATCATCCATGGATACTCCCTCCCTGAGATTCAACGTGGCGTGGTTGAATTCTTGGGCAGTTTACTTTCAAATCGCAGAGATGTCAAATGTCAGCGAACCGGTTGGAATGCGACGAGCGGCTATTTCAGGCCGCGATAAATGGGGTACTTCTGCCCTTCTATGCCTGGGCCTGATACTTAGTCGGGCATTTGACAATTATGGTGTCGCTGTTAAACACCCCGTTCTGGTTGAGCGACCCCTCCAGCACGATGTCCGAGTGCTCGTTGAAAAACAGCTCCGGCACGATCCCGTCGTAGGTGGCCTTAAGGGTTAGGTCGTCATCCACCAGGGAGAAGTGGGCTACGGTGCCTTCCGTCTCCCGGCGGAAGGAGTCGGGCAGGAGCTTGCCGCTGACACGCACGGTTGCGCCTTCCTCGACATCGCCGGACAGGGCTTCGCCGACGGTGAAGTAGTAAACGGATGCGCCTTGAAAGGCGTTGAAGGCCAGGAAACCAACGGCCATAGCCAGCAGGGCGACAGCTATGAAGAGTTTGCGCTGGCCGGAGAAGAAGCCTTGCGGCGATACACTGACCGGGGTGGATTCCTGGTTCATGGTCTATACGGAGAAGGAGGTCCCGCAGCCGCAAACGGTCTTGGCGTTGGGGTTGCTGAACACAAATCCCTTGCCGTTGAGCCCTCCAGAGTAGTCCAGAACGGTGCCGGCAAGGAAGATGTAGCTCTTCTTGTCGATCATGATGGTCACTCCGCGCTGCTCTATGACTCTATCGGTGTCGCGCGGATCGTCGTCAACTTCCAAGTCGTAGGTGAGGCCGGAGCACCCTCCGCCCCTCACGGCTACCCGCAGCGAAACAGTCTCATCCCCGGTCTTGCCGGTGAACTCCCGAACGTGCTTAGCCGCGTTATCCGTTATGTCTATAGATAGAGGTGTGACCATTAGCTTTACCTCAACAAGCTTGTTTGGTTAAGGGTATTTCAATAGGGGGTCTTAGTCAACACAAGGAATTGAAAAGCTGTAGAATGTAGACATGAACCCAAGACTGGCAATAGTGGACTACGGAGCTGGCAATTTGCGCAGTGTGGCCAAGGCTTTCGAGCACCTTGGCTTTGGGGCCGAGGTAACCCAGGACCCCAAGACCGTGCTTGCCGCGCAGGGCGTTATCCTGCCCGGAGTCGGCTCCTCAGGCTCGGCGATGGCTGCCCTGGAATCGCTCGACCTGGTGGAGCCGCTGAAGGAGGTGTCCAGCAAGGGCACTCCGTTTTTTGGCGTGTGCCTTGGCCTGCAGCTTCTCATGGACGGCTCCGACGAAGACCCCCGCCCCTGCCTGGGCATAGTTCCGGGATGGGTCAGGCGCATCCCGCCCCCTCTGAAAGTCCCGCACATGGGCTGGAACCAGGTGGAGTTGAGCGGAGAAGACACCGTGTTCCACGGGGTGGCGTCCGGTTCCAACTTCTACTTCGTGCACAGCTACTACGCCGACCCGGAAGACGAATCACTGGTCAAAGGGGTAACCGAATACGGCCTAGCCTTCTGCAGCGTGCTGGCCAGGGGGAACCTTATCGCCAGCCAGTTCCACCCGGAGAAAAGCGGAGCAACCGGCCTCAAAGTGTACGACAACTTCGTGCGTCTCATGGTGATGGAAGGGTACCGGGTCTAGTGGAGGTTATTCCCGCCATAGACTTGCGTGGAGGGCAGGTCGTCAGGCTTTACCAGGGCGACTTCAGCCGCGAGACGGTCTACTCCCGCGATCCGGTGTCCGTGGCCGTCGAGTGGCAGAACGCGGGAGTGGCCCGGCTCCACGTTGTCGATCTGGAAGGCGCTCGTGATGGCCACCTGGTGAACAAGGGGGCTATTGAGGCCGTCCTGAGAGCAGTGCGGGTGCCTGTGCAAGTCGGCGGGGGCATCCGTTCCATGGAAACGGCAGAAGACCTGCTGGAAATGGGCGCATCGCGCGTTGTCTTTGGCACCGCCGCCGTAAGGGACCCCGACCTGATAGAGACCGCCTGCGCCAAGCTAGGCTCCGAATCCGTGGTGGTGGGCGTCGACGCCAGAAACGGTAAAGTTGCGGTCCAGGGCTGGCAGCACACGGAGACAAATGAGGCCGTTGACCTGATGAAGTCCATGGTGAGCCTGGGAGTGAACCGCTTCATCTACACCGATATTGAAACCGACGGCACGCTGGCAGGCCCCAACCTGGGATCGGTGGCGGCTTTGATGAAAGAAGTTGCCGCTCCTATCATTGGCTCAGGAGGCATCGGCTCCATGCAAGACCTCCTTGCCCTATCGGAAACGGGCGTAGAGGGCGTGATCATAGGCCAGGCTCTATACCAGGGCAAGATGGACTTGAGAGAGGCGGTAAGCCTGTTCCAGGGAGCAGGATAGAGGCATGCTCACCAAACGGATTATTCCATGCCTAGACGTGAAAGCGGGACGCGTGGTGAAAGGGGTCAAATTCAAAGACCATCGCGACGCGGGAGACCCCGTTGAACTGGCCGAGTTCTACGACAGTCAAGGCGCCGACGAGCTTGTCTTCTACGACATTACCGCGTCCGCGGAGGAGCGCGGCATCATGCTGGACGTGGTGAGCCGTACCGCTGAGAAGCTGTTCATCCCGCTAACCGTCGGCGGCGGACTGCGCACCGTAGAGGACATGAACCGCATGCTCAAGGCCGGCGCCGACAAGGTTTCCATAAACACCGCCGCAGTGGGGAACCCAGATCTCATCCGCCAAGGCGCGGAGGCATTCGGCAGCCAGTGCATCGTACTCGGCATGGACGCAAAGCGCGTCTCCGACGACCCCACCAGATGGGAGGTCTACACCCACACGGGAGCGGACGGAGGGCGCGCCAGCGGCCTGGACGCTTTGGAGTGGGCCAATACCGCCGTTCAGTTGGGGGCAGGAGAGATAGTGGTCAACAGCATAGATGCCGACGGCACGAAGGGAGGCTACGACCTGGAGCTTCTCCGCTCAATTTCGGATTCCGTGTCCGTTCCGGTGGTGGCCAGCGGCGGAGCGGGCACCCTGGAGCACCTGCACCAAGCCGTGGCGGAGGGTCACGCCGACGCGGTGCTGGCAGCCAGCATCTTCCACTTCGGCGAATACTCCATATCCCAGGCCAAGGAGTACCTGGAGCAGCACAGCGTGCCTGTCCGCCGTGGCACGCCATGACCGTCATACGCGCCGTCGTCTTTGATATGTACGAGACGCTTGTGGCCAACACACCCTCTCTGTGGATAGCCACTTTCCAAGATATATGTCGCGATCAGGGTCTTCCCCTTTCCGGCCAGGAGCTCTGGGACCGCTGGAAACCTATCGAGATGCAGTTCCGCAAGGACAGGCTCCAGCCGGACGCCGAGGGCAAGCCGCCTCCGTTCAAAAGCTATCGCCAAGCTTGGAAAGATACCTTCGAAGCGGTGTTTCGCCAGTTGGGACAGGGCGACGCGGATGCCGCCGCAGGCAGGGCCGTCCTCGATCAGGGTTTCCGCAGGCTTTTCCCCGAGACGAAGCAGGTGATGACGACGCTCCGCAATACGGGCAGGTTCAAGCTTGGCCTGCTCTCCAACACGGATGACGATGCTCTCTTCCCTTTGCTGGAGAACCACCGACTTTGCTTTGACAGCACGGTCACGTCGGAGGGCGCAAAAGCGTACAAACCGCTGCCTGGGCCTTTTCTTCTTGTACTGGAAGAGCTTGACCTGCCGGCGGAAGCTTGCCTGTACGTGGGCGATACTCAGCTAGACGACGTGTACGGCGCGAAGAATATCGGCATGCAGAGCGCCTGGCTGAATCGCAGCGGGGCGCCGCTGGACCCCGCCCTGCCATCGCCGGACTACGAGATAGCCGACCTCAGTGGTCTGCTCAGAATTCTAAACATATGACCGAGGTGAAATTATGACACTCAAGCTGGACCAGCAAGGCCTCATCCCGGCCGTTGTCCAAAACGTCGAGACCAAAGAAGTACTGATGCTGGGATACATCAGCCAGGGGTCTTTAAGGCGAACGATGGAAGGCGGCAACGTGGAGTTCTACAGCCGCAGCAGGGAAGACCTCTGGCACAAGGGTGAGATGTCAGGGAATTTCCTCCACGTGAAGAAAACCTTTCAAGACTGCGACGGCGATACCCTGCTGTTCCAGGTGGAACCCGACGGCCCGACCTGCCACACCGGGAACGTCAGCTGCTTCTTTACCACGATGGAGGAGAGTCAACCCGAAGTGGAACGGCCTGAGAAGGGTTCCGGCATCCTGGAGGAGCTGTTCGCGGTTATACAGCAGAGGAAGAAGGAGATGCCGGAAGGCAGCTACACTACGGAGCTGCTCAGGGGCGGCCCAGGCCGCGCCGGGCAGAAGGTTGTGGAGGAGGCCGGCGAATCGGCTATTGCCGCTGCCCAAAACGACACCGACCAGGTCACCCGTGAAGTGGCCGATTTGCTTTACCACAGCCTGGTATTGCTTGCCACGACAGGCTCATCGCCGGAAGCGGTGTGGGCAGAGCTGCGTGCCAGGCGGGGCTAACGCCGCCTGGCGTTATGTCCTGCCATCCCACCAACCGACTACGGCATCATGCTCCACTATGCTGGTTGCCAACAATCATATCGCTTAGCTAACATGGTTTGGAGGCTAGGAGGCAGGAGAGACTACGGCCTATGATGCACCGGAGGCCCGTTCCACAGATAGGTTTTCTGTTGCTTGTGGGGATGCTGGCGATTGTCTTGTCGATTGCCTGCGAGAACAGGCCACCGACTCCGACACCCACCGCCATCCCACAGCCGACGGCTATGGTGCCCTCCCCGACCCCAACCGCGACGCTCATTCTCGCTCCCACGCTTACGGCTACCCCGACACCCGTACCGCCAACACCCACGCCAACACCCACGCCGACACCCGTGCCACCAACACCCACCCCTACCGCTATCGACCGCACTCCGCTGGTGGCATTGTACGAATCCACCAACGGCCCGAACTGGGCCAACAACAGCAACTGGCTAAGCGATAGTCCCCTTGGCCAATGGTACGGTGTCACCACCGACAGCGACGGACGCGTCATCAGGCTGGAGCTCTCCGGCAACCAGTTGAACGGGCCGATACCTACGGAACTGGGCAGCCTACCCAACCTGGAGATACTGCACCTCTCCTATAACGAGTTGAGCGGACCGATACCGGCGGAACTGGGCAGCCTAGACAACCTGGAGATATTGATTCTCTTTGACAACGAGTTGAGCGGGGTGATACCTGCCGAACTGGCTAGCCTGCCCAACCTGGAGGTACTATGGCTTGGTGGCAGCCAGTTGAGTGGGCCGATACCTGCCGAACTGGGCAACCTATCCAACCTGCAGGGTCTGGTCCTCTTCGATAGCGACTTGAGCGGATCGATACCTGCCGAACTGGGCAGCCTATCCAACCTGCAAACACTGTATCTCTACGGCAACCAGTTGAACGGGCCGATACCTGCCGAACTGGGCAACCTCACCAACTTGCAAGAACTGATTCTCCAAAGCAACCAGTTGAGTGGGCCGGTACCGGCCGAACTGGGCAGCCTGGACGACCTGGAACGGCTAGACTTTAGCGGCAACTCTACCCTTTCCGGACCCTTGCCCGGGTCGCTCACCGGCCTGACTTCGCTCACAAATCTGAGGCTGGACGGCACTGGACTGTGCGCGCCCACGTATGGCGAATTCCAAGGATGGCTAAAGAGCGTAGAGAACAAGTCTGACGTTGTAAACTGCGTGGAACCTGACCGTGCCGCGCTGGTGGCATTGTACGAAGCCACGGACGGTCCGAACTGGGCCAACAACAGCAACTGGCTAAGCGATAGACCCATTGGCGAATGGTACGGCGTTACCACCGACGGCGACGGACGCGTCACCCAGTTGCACCTCAACAACAACCAGGTGAGGGGAGAGATACCTACCGAACTGGGGAACCTATCCAACCTGCTGAGTCTGCTGCTCGACGAGAACCTGTTAACTGGTCCAATACCTGCGGAGTTGGCCAGCTTCTCCAAACTGGAAGATCTAGACCTCAGCAACAACCTGTTGAGGGGAGAGATACCTGCCGAACTGGGCAACCTATCCAACCTGCTGAGTCTGCAGCTCGACGAGAACCAGTTAACTGGTCCAATACCTGTGGAGTTGGCCAGCCTCTCCAAACTGAAAGATCTAGACCTCGGCGACAACCTGTTGAGCGGGCCGATACCTGTGGAGTTGGCCAGCCTCTCCGAACTGCAGGAACTGGATCTAGACCGCAACCAGTTGAGTGGGATGATACCGACGGAACTGGGCAACCTATCCAACCTAGAACGGCTGCACCTCGGCTTCAACATGGAGGTGAGCGGGCCGATACCTGTGCAACTGGCAAGTCTCTCCAACCTGCAATCGTTGTCCCTTAACAACAACCAGTTGAGCGGGCCGATACCTACCGAGCTGGGCAACCTTGCAAACCTGCAATATCTCTACCTCTACAACAACCAGTTGAGCGGGCCGATACCTACCGAGCTGGGCAACCTTGCAAACCTGCAATGGTTGTCCCTTAGAAACAACGAGTTGAGCGGGCCGATACCTACCGAGCTGGGCAACCTTGCAAACCTGCAATATCTCTACCTCTACAACAACCAGTTGAGCGGGCCGATACCTACCGAGCTGGGCAACCTCTCCAACCTGCTAAGTCTGCAGCTCAGCAGCAACCAGTTGAGTGGACAGATACCCGCGGAACTGGGCAACCTTGCAAACTTGGAGATACTGGAGCTCGGCGGCAACGAGTTGAGCGGGCCAATACCTGTGGAACTGGCCAGAATCTCCAACCTAAAGGAAATGAATCTCGTCTATAACCGTTTGAGTGGAGCGATACCTCCCGAGCTGGGCAACCTCTCCAACCTGCAATATCTCTACCTCTACAACAACCAGTTGAGCGGGCCGATACCTACCGAGCTGGGCAACCTCTCCAACCTGCTAAGTCTGTGGCTCGGCAGCAACCAGTTGAGTGGACAGATACCCGCGGAACTGGGCAACCTTGCAAATCTGCAAAAGCTGATTCTCAACAGCAACGAGTTGAGCGGGCCAATACCTGTGGAACTGGCCAGAATCTCCAACCTGGAATGGCTGTACCTCAGCGGCAACTCTAACCTTTCCGGACCCTTGCCCGGATCGTTCACCGGCCTGACTTCGCTCACAACTCTGAGGCTGGATGGCACTGGACTGTGCGCTCCCTTGAACGACGAGTTCCGGGCGTGGCTGCAGGGCGTAGAGAACAGGTCTGGCATTGTAAACTGCTAGGGGTCGGAGCCTTGATGCCAGAAACCGTGTGGCAGGAGCTAAGCGGGCGTTTCCGGATCTAACGCCTGGTCATCCACCGGCGAATCAAGGTTAGCTTCGGTCTCCTCACCCCTGTCCGCGGCCAGCGCCGTTTCCATGGCGTGGATGGCTACTTCTATCTGGTCGTCCTGCGGCTGGCGGGTGGTCAACATCTGCAGAGCCAGGTTGGGCACGGTGATCATCCTCACCAGCAGGTTCTTCTGATGCGACGCGCTGAAGCGGATGGTCTCATAGGCCAGCGCCGCGATCAGGGGGATGAGCACCAACCGCGAGGTCACCAGCCAGGGCAGCGACGGCCTCCCCAGCCAGACAAAGACGATCACGGCGACGACCATGACGGTAAGCAGGAACGCCGTGCCGCACCTGGGATGCGCCGTGCTGTACTTCCGTACATTCTGCACCTCCAGCGGGTCTCCGGCCTCGTAGGCTTTGACCGTCATGTGCTCCGCGCCGTGATAAGCGAAGACCCGCCTTATGTCCGGTATCAAGCCCACAATCCACACGTACGCCAGGAACACGGCAAGCCTGACGACTCCTTCAACCAGGTTGCTCAGGATATGTGAATCTACGAATCGCTCGAATAGGATGCTGGCGAAGAGGGGAAGCAGGAAGAACAGCCCTATGGCCAGACCCAGCGAAACGGTAAGCATGAACGCCAGGCTCCAGCCGCCAAGCTCTTGGCCCTCTTCCTCAAGCTGTACATTGGTGGAATAGGCCAGGGCCTTCATGCCAAGGGTCAGGGTCTCGGCAAGGATCAGCACGCCGCGCAGCAGCGGGAAGCGCCTGATTTTGCCGGTGAACATAGTGCTCAACGGGGTGACTCTATGGGTCAACTCGCCGTTGGGCCGCCGCGCCGCGACACAGGCGAAGCGCCGACCCCGGATCATCACTCCCTCAATTACGGCCTGTCCGCCGTATAGATAGGGCGCGGCGAAATCGGAGGAGGTGTTGGGTTTTGACGGATCTGTGGAGGTCATTGGGCTCCAAGCTACAAAGGGGCGGTAGAGTACCGCCCCTTTGCATTCCTTAGACTGCCTTTTTCTACTGCAGGCCGTACCGTTTCTTCAATCTATCCACGCGGCCTTCAGTGTCTACGATGCGCTGCTCGCCGGTGAAGAACGGGTGGCACTTGCTGCACACCTCTATCTTCAGGTCCTTCTTGGTGGAACCGGTGGTAAAGGTGTTGCCGCAGGAGCAGGTCACCACGGCGTCTTGGAAGTATTGCGGATGTATTGCTGTCTTCACCTTAGTCTCCTGTAGCCACGGGGTCTACGTTGACGCGCTTGCGCTCCTTCGTCGCGTGATCGAACCTGACCTGCCCGTCCACTTTTGCGAACAGGGTGTAGTCCTTGCCCATGCCAACGTTCAAGCCGGGCCTGATCTTTGTGCCGCGCTGCCTCACCAGTATGCTTCCGGCGGATACGGCAGCGCCGCCAAACCTCTTTACGCCGAGGCTCTTGCTGTTGCTGTCACGCCCGTTGCGGCTGGTGCCTGAGCCTTTCTTATGAGCCATTGCTTGTCTCCTCCGCCGCTTTCTTTGTCCTGCGTCTGCGGCGCGCCGGTTTGGCCTCGCCGGAAACGATCTCTCTGATGCGAAGCCTGGTGTGCTGCTGCCGGTGTCCGGTCTTGACGCCTTGCCGCGTCTTGGACTTGAACTTGAACACGGTGAGCTTGTCGGCCTTCCGCTGCTCCTCCACGTCGCCGAGCACCTTTGCCCCCGATACGAGAGGAGTTCCCACGGTCACCTTTCCGTCCTGGGAAAGGAGCAAGACATCCGACAACTCAACGGCGGAGCCCTCTTCCGCGGGGAGCTTCTCCACGTCTATGAGGTCTCCGGCGCTTACGCGGTACTGTTTACCGCCTGTTCTTACAACAGCATAATCCATCATTTACATCTCCCAAACTATTAGATTTTATTGATGAGGTAGGAGTGTGTCAATCGGTGGGCGTGGGCTTATGACAATCCACAAGAACGGAAACTAGTCAGGGGCTTCCACTTGCCCTGGCCGTGTACGCCCTTAATGGCTCTCAGTCTCCTTAACTGAGCTAACGACTACAATTCTCTGTAGTTCGCCTGCGGGTTCTTTTTCGAGATTAAACCGAAAGTGTGGCATAACCGTCTCTTTAGTTAGACAACATCTTTTATATTTTAGCGTTGTACCGCATGGACATGGATCGTTGCGTCCTACTCCTTTGAATAAGGGATGATGCTGTCTTCGTTCTTCCTTGTCATATGACCAGCGATCCCAAGGCGAACTTAGCGCGTCTCCAAGGTACTTGATTATAGTGAATTGCTGATCGTCGTTGCCATTGGGGAAGATGACGGAGAATTTCTGGACGGGATTGTCCACTAGGGCAATATGAAGTAACTCCATGCCTGTTATGTGTCTTGCACAGTACTTTCCGTCATATATCTCTCCAGCCCGGTGCTCGCATCCAGTTCGTAGGGTCAGCTTCGCATCGCATATGGAGCAGCGCACTTCTTTATAAACCATGGCTGGACTTACTCCCCATTTGTAGGGATATAACTCTTGTAGTTGCTTTGTATGTCTGCGAGCATGCTCAATACCAAACTCCCCGTCGACCTCTTTGAAGTGGTTATCTAATAGGTAAATCTCATTCTCGCAAGAATCCAGCCGATTCCAGGCCTCTTGGAATTTATTCGTGTCGATATGAAGAAACACTGATACAAAGTGGTCTTGTACTCGGCCTATGGTTTCCAGACACCAAACGGCCTTAGCAGTAACTTGGTCGTTGATAGCGACCGCCTTGTTCTTTAGGTCTGACAGGTACTCCCAATGAGTTGCAGGCAACAGTTTGTTAGGGCGACTTTCATAATCCCTAAGGCGATCGACAAATTCACCAAGCTCTGGCTGAACGAATGCTTCAAGAAGGGGTTTTTCTTTCATCTTCATCGGTCTGAGTCTCTTTCTCACCCAGAAGTCCTAGTTCACTGAGTTTCTGCAAGGTGAGTTGTTCATACTTGTCTGCTGGTCCATCATACTTGAGTGACAACTGGACACCGTTCTTGGCTTTGAAATGAAATTCGCTCTTCACACGGCTGGCAGGCTGGTTGGAACCCCGACCTCCTAAGAGATCACGGAGATATGAACCAAGAATGCCAACCACTAGTGGATGCAACACTTCCCTGGCGACAAATAGGACGGGAAGGATTATGTCGTCCGAACGGTATTCAAACTCTCTATAATCGTCATCTCTAATGGCAGCCTCTACAATACCGTGGCCGTTGAGGCATTCTCGTAGGTACCGAAAGAGTGTCGATGTTGCGACAGGAAACACGGGTCCAGAATATTCTGGGCTAAGATCTGTAGGGACAATTAGAACGTCAGCATCACTGAGAAGCTGTTTGAACGAGGTATCGCTGTCAAAGGATGCTACAAGAGTATCTATCGCCAAGGTAGACGTTGATAAAGTAATTGGGGACTCGTTGTCCGTATTAGTCATTTAATACCCCCACAGAGATATTTTCTCTTGCAAAGAACAAGCACGACTTACTCTGTCGTAATACGCTGAAGCCGACCTCACAAGCAGGTTCTTGTGCAGTTAATCTTATGTTATTAAACATGGGTGACACCTCGTGTTGATATTTTCTATGCGCTGGCGGGCACCTTCTCTTTGACCAGGCTAAAGGTCAGGCCATCCGGGTTTGCGCCCACCACCACGTGGTCGCCGGTCTTGCACTCACCGGCCAGTATTTTCTTGGAAAGCGGATTTTCCACGTGACGCTGCACGGCGCGTCGCAGCGGCCTGGCTCCAAAGGTTGGATCGAACCCGGAATCGGCCAGCCATTTACGGGCTTGGGGGGTTAGCTCGGCGGTCACGCCGTGCTCGGCCAGCCTCTCCCCTACTTCGGCCATCATTAGGTCTACGATCTCTTCGATCTCCTCCTGCGTCAGCGGATCGAACACCACTATCTCATCGATGCGGTTGAGGAACTCCGGTCTGAACGCTTGCTTAAGAGCATCATTGACCGAGGAGCGCAGCCTTTCCCTCTCCGATTCGACGTCCTTGTTGCGCCGGAAGCCGATAGCGGCCCGGTTCAAATCGCCGGTGCCCAGGTTGCTGGTCATGATGATCACGGTGTTGCGGAAGTCCACGGTGCGGCCGTGGCTGTCGGTGAGCCGCCCGTCTTCCAGTATCTGGAGCAGGACGTTGAATACGTCCGGGTGCGCCTTCTCAATCTCGTCGAACAGCACGACTCTATAGGGGCGTCTACGCACAGCCTCGGTTAGCTGGCCGCCCTCTTCATATCCCACGTATCCGGGCGGAGCGCCGATGAGACGGGATACGGCGTGCTTCTCCATGTACTCCGACATGTCGATGCGCACCATGTTCTGTTCATCGTCAAACAGGAAGTGGGCCAGCGATCGGCCCAGCTCCGTCTTGCCCACTCCGGTGGGGCCAAGAAAGATGAAGCTGCCCACAGGCCGCTGAGGGTCGCTCATTCCGGCCCGAGCGCGCCTGATGGCATCGGAGACGACCTCGATGGCGTGGTCCTGCCCAACTATCCTGTGGTGCAGTCGCTCCTCCATGTGGAGCAGACGCTCCGCCTCTCCTTCCAAGAGCTGGTACACGGGTATGCCCGTCCACTTGCCGATTAGTTCGGCGATTATTTCGGCGTCGACCGCGCTGGCCACGGGGTGCTCGCTGAGGAAGTCGTCCCGTCCTTTGTCGTATTCCTCTTGGAGCTTGAGCCGTTCCGACTTCAAGTTGGCGGCCTGCTCATAATCGGAGCGCTGGGAGGCGGCCGTTTCCTCTTCGGCCAGCTGCTTGATGCGGCGCTCCTTGTCCTGAAGCTCCTTGGGCATCGCGTGCGCATCCAGCCTCAGCTTGCTGGCCGCTTCATCTATAAGGTCTACGGCCTTATCGGGCAGATTCCTCTCCGGGAGATAGCGGCTGCTCAGCTTGACCGCAGCCTGCAGGGCGGAGTCCTCTATCTTTATCTTGTGGTGCGCCTCGTAACGGGGCCGCACCGCCTTGAGCATCTCCATGGCAACTTCTTCCGACGGTTCCTCCAGCCACACGGGCTGGAACCGCCGCTCCAACGCGGTGTCTTTCTCTATGTAGCGGCGATACTCGTCCGGCGTGGTAGCGCCGATGGTCTGGAGCTCGCCCCTGGCCAGGGCAGGTTTCATCAGGTTGGAGGCGTCTATGGATCCTTCGGCTCTGCCAGCGCCCACGACGTTGTGTATCTCATCGATGAAGAGGATGACCTCACCCTGCGCGCCCTTCACCTCATCTATGACGGCCTTCAACCGCTCCTCGAACTCACCGCGGAACTTGGCCCCGGCGACGAGAGCGCCCATATCGAGGACAATTACGCGTTTGTTGCGCAGGACCTCGTGCACGTCTTCAGAGACGATGCGCTGGGCCAGCCCCTCCGCGATGGCGGTCTTGCCCACGCCCGCTTCGCCTATGATGGCGGGATTGTTCTTGGTGCGTCGGATCAGGGTCTGCATGATTCTGCTGATCTCGTCACTGCGTCCCACCACCGGGTCCAGCTTGCCCTGGCGCGCCAGCTCGGTAAGGTCTATGCCGTACTTTCGCAAGGCGCGGTACTTGCTTTCAGCGCGCTGATCGGTAACACGGGCGCTGCCCCTGATGTCGCGCAGGGCCTGATACACCTTCTCCTGGTCTATGGCGAACTCCTTGAAGATCCTGGCCGAATCGCCGTCGGGGATCATCAGGCAGCCGATGAGGAGATGTTCCGCGCCTATGAACTCATCCTTGAGCCGTTGAGACTCCTCCGCGGCGTTCTCAACGGCGCGCACCGCCCTGGGAGTGGCGTAGACCTGGGTGGGCGTTCCTTCCATCTTTGGGCTCTGCTCCAATGCCCCTTCAACCTTGCGCTTCATAGCGTCGATGTCCACACCAAGCTCTTCCAATACCTCCACAGGCAGGCCGTGCTCCAAGCGGAGCAGGGCGATGAGGATGTGCTCTACGTCCCACTGCGGATGCCGGTACTCCCTAACCGCTTCCTGAGAGTTGCCGAGCACCTCCTGGGCTTGCTCTGTAAGACTTTCCGGTCTTAAAACCATTTCTCCCTTCCTATCCTATCCTGGCTTCGCCGTGAATTTGGATCGGCGCCGACTCTTACGACTGATCATTTCCGCTGCCTTCAGTCAGGGCGGGCGTACGACTACTGAGTCGCAGTCTATTCAACTCGGAGGCGAGGCGCTGAAGCTGGGCCTCCAGCTCTGCGATACGCTCGGTAAGGCGCAGGACTACCTCCGCTCCCGCCAGGTTCATTCCCATGTCGTCCATCATCGTTTTGATGCGGCGCAGCCGTTCCAGGTCGCGCTCGGAGTAGTAGCGCCGGTTGCCCTGAGAGCGAGATGGCACTACCAAGCCGGCGCGCTCATAGTAGCGTAGGGTCTGCTGGTGAACTCCCAGCATGCGCGCCGCCACGCTGATTACGTATATGGGTTCGTCGTGAGTATTCATGTATTGCCTCATTTAGCGGTGCGGAGCTCTTTGAGGCTGCCAAAGAGGTCGCGCTCCTGCTCTGTGAGATTGGTGGGGAGCATGACCTTCAGAGTGGCAAAGAGGTCTCCCCGCTGGTCCGACCGGCCCAGATGGGGCATGCCCTGCCCCTTGAGCCGGAACATCTGGCCGTTCTGGCTTTCCGGCGGTACGGTCAGCATGACCTTTCCCTTGATGGTCGGTACCTCCTGCTCGCTGCCAAGGACGGCGTCGACCAGTGGCAGAGAGAGGTCCAGATACAGGTCTGCGCCTTTGCGGGTAAATCTGCGGTGAGGAACGACCCTCGTCACCAGGTATAGCTCTGTGTCTCCGGCGGTGACGTGTACCCTGGAACCGTTATCGACACCGGGCGGGACCTGGACCTCAAGGCGTTTGCCCTGTGAGCCAGGGAGCCGCACCGTCCTGATTGCTCCGCTATAGGCCTCCTCTAGTGAGACGTCCGCCTTTACCTCTACCGTGGAGCGCTGAGCCGTACGAGCGCCCCCTCTCCTGCCGAACATCTCTCCAAAGATGGAACCAAAGCCGCCCAGGTCGGAGAAGTTGAATGTAGCGCCGGTTGGCCCTGTGTGCGCCTGGAATCCGCCGGGTGGGAACTGGTCGGCGTATTTCCAGTTCTGACCGAACTGGTCGTACTTGCGGCGTTTCTCGGGGTCGGAGAGGACTTCGTAAGCCTCATTGACCTCCTTGAACTTGTCTTCCGCGGCTTTGTCGCCGGGATTCACGTCGGGATGGTATTTGCGGGCAAGCCTTCTAAACGCCTGCTTGACCTCTTTGTCGGAGGCTTCCCGCTTGATGCCCAGGGTCTGGTAATAGTTGCCGTTCATCTCCATATACCCAGGGAACATTATAACTGTTTTGCCACTTTCGGTCAATTAACATTGGCAATATTCTTGATAAAGACGTTGTCATATATGGTCCATCAGCTTGCCTGACGCCAGGTTAAGAGCCGGACAGCCACTCGCTGAGCGCCTGGATGTGGTCGGGGGTCGTCCCGCAGCACCCTCCAATTATCCGCGCCCCCTGCTCTCTCCACCCCTTGGCACATTCCAGGTACTGCTGTGGATCCATGGCATTCGCCCGGGGGGTTGGGCAGCCGTGGCCGGGGAAATGGGCATAAGCGCCAAAGGTTCCGGGCCAGTTCTTCTTGACGACCTCCAGCCCGGGCCCCGTGTCGTCCACTGGTGTGTGCATCACGAACACCGCCGCGACATCCCTGTCCTTCATGGCGTCCAACGCGTCCTGAAGCGTCTCGCCGGCGTGCCCGCCGTCTCCATGCCTGCCGCGGATGCCCAGGTATAGCTCGTCTCCATCCCGGACCAGGGAGAGCCCAATCCACACTGGGAGACCCAGCTCCGCCGCCGCTTCTATAACCGCCAGCGTATCCGATATCCGGACCAACATCTCGCCCACCGCCACGTCCGGGCCGCCCTTGGCCAGCTCTCCCAGCTGCTCCCGGTAGGTCTCCAGGGCTTTCTCATAGGGCACGGGAACTTCCGCGTGTTCCTTGGGAGTCATTGTAGATACGGAGGCTGCGATGACCACCGAGTCCTCTGCGCCGGCGTTTCTCCTTGCCTGTACCGCCGCTTCGATTCCCAGCTTGTTGGCCTCGGCCACCCTATGCCCCAGTCCGCCCCCTTCCAGCATGTCGCGCCCTGTGCCGAAGGTGTTCGTGATGATAATCTCGGCGCCCGCCTCTATGTACTGCTGATGAATATCCCTCACCAACTCGGGGTGGGTGAGCATCGGGCCGCCCGACCACGTGGCGGGGTTTGTCAGCCTCCGCTTCTCAAGTTCCGAGCCCATACCCCCGTCCATCAAGATAGTCTCACCCGCTGCCAGACGGGACTGCAATTTCTCAAAGTTGCTCATGCTTCTCTCCTGGTGAAATGCGAATTGCCGCTGGATTCTCGTGACAAGCACGAGAATGACGGAAGTAGGCGTGAGAAGTGGCGGAAGATGGATGGCGGCGCTTACTCCTACCCTTCTTCCTGCAAATCTTCTCCTGGGAGGTGGCCGTTTTCTGAGATGGCCTCGTGGCCGTTGGTGGAAATAGCCTCCATGTCCACAACCAGCTCTTCCCTGCCTGCGGCGGGGCGCGGCTTGGTATCTCTGGCGTGTCGTGCCTTGGGCTCCATAGAGGTAATGGAGACCACTATGTCGTCGTCAGGGAGGGATACGATACTGACGCCCTGCGTGCGGCGGCTGATCTCGCGCAGCTCGCTCAGGTTGGTGCGCGTGACCTGGCCCTTCTGGGAGATTATCATGATGTCCTCTCCCTCTTTGACCACGCGGGCGGTGGCCACGGGTCCGCTCTTGGAGGTGATGCGGAAGGTCTTCAGTCCGAAGCCTCCCCTGGACTGCGGGCGGTAGTGCTCCATGGGGGAGGGCTTGCCGTAACCGCGCTCGCTGATGACGAGCAGGGCGCAGTCCTTCTCAACCACATCCATGGCAACCACTATGTCGTCGTCCTTGAGCCTCATACCGCGCACTCCACCGGCGATACGAGAGCTCCGCCTGACTTGCACGGCGGGGAAGCGGACAGACATGCCCTGCCGGCTGACCATGATTACGTCGTCCGATTCCGAGGCGAGCCGTACGGAGACCAACTGGTCGCCGGGCTCAACGTCCATGGTCCTGATTCCGTTGGAACGGATGTTGACCAGGGCGGCCAAGGCCATGCGCTTGATCTCCCCCATGCGGGTGGCAAAGAGGATGTCCTCGCCGCTATCGAAAGAGGCGACGTCAAGAATCGCCTGCACCGACTCGCCGGGCTGGATGTTCAGCGCCTGGACAAGGGGAACACCGCGCGACACCCTGGAGGTGTCCATGTGGAACTCATATACCTTCTTTCTGTAGACGCGACCGGTGTTGGTAAAGAAGAGGAGGAAGTCGTGGGTATCCGCGACCAGGTGGTCGTGGATTGCGTCGTCTTCGCGGGTGGTCTGGCCGCGCACGCCCTTACCGCCGCGGTGCTGCCTGCGATACGTCTCGGCGGGGACGCATTTGATGTAGCCGCGCTGGCTCAGGGTGACGACGATCTCCTGGTGCGGGATGAGGTCTTCATTGGTGAAGTCGCCGGCTTCTTGCGCGGTGACCTGGGTGCGGCGCTCGTTGCCGAACTTCTCCTTCAGCTTCCTGGTCTCGTCCGCCACTATCACCAGAACCTTGGAATGGTCGGCGAGAAGGGCCTGGAGCTCTGCGATTCGCTTGTTAAGCTGCTTGAACTCGTCCTCTATGCGCTTGCGTTCGAGGGCGGCCAGACGGCGGAGCTGCATTTCAAGGATGGCCTGAGCCTGCTCTTCATCAAGAGCGTACCTCTCCATGAGCGCCAGGCGTGCGGCTTCCACGTCCGCGGCGTTGCGGATGAGCTGGATGGCGTTGTCCAAATCGTCGATGGCTTTGAGTAGGCCTTCCAGGATGTGGACCCTGGCCTGGGCCTTGCGCATTTCAAACTCGGAGCGGCGGCGGGTTATTACTATGCGGTGATCTATGAACTCCTGAAGGATGGAGTTGAGGGGCAACGTTCTGGGCTGTCCGTCCACCAGCGCCAGCATGTTGATATAGAAGGCCGACTGAAGGGCGGTGTGCTTGTACAGGTTGTTCATCACCCGCTGCACCTGGGCGTCGCGGCGCAGTTCGATGACGACGCGCATGCCGTGGCGGTCCGATTCGTCCCGCACTTCGGAGATGCCTTCTATCTTCCGCTCTTTGGCGAGCATAGCTATCTTCTGGACGAGAGTGGCTTTGTTGACCTGGTACGGTATCTCGGTGACCACCAACTGGTAGCGTCCGCCGCGGGCCATCTCCTCCGCTTCCATTCTGGCGCGAACCACGGCGCGTCCCTTTCCTGTCTCGTACGCCTCTCTTATGCCCTGCTGGCCGAGGATGACAGCGCCCGTGGGAAAGTCCGGGGCGGGCACAATCTCCATCAGATCATCTATGGTGGCTTCAGGGTTGTCGATGAGATGGAGGATGGCGTCGCAGATCTCGGAGAGGTTGTGCGGGGGGATGCTGGTGGTCATGCCTACGGCGATGCCGGAGGAGCCGTTGACGATGAGGTTGGGGAGCCTGGCGGGCAGTACCACCGGCTCGTTGAGGGAGCCGTCGAAGTTGGGCGAGAAGTCAACGGTGTCCTGGTCTATGTCTACGAGCAGCTCCTGCGCGATGGGAGAGAGCCGCGCTTCCGTGTAGCGCATGGCGGCGGGCGGGTCGTCGTCGACGCTGCCGAAGTTGCCCTGACCGTCGACAAGGGTGTAGCGCATGGAGAAGTCCTGCGCCATGCGCACCATAGCGTCGTAGACGGGGCTGTCGCCGTGAGGGTGGTATTTACCCATGACCTCACCGACGAGCCGTGCGCTCTTCTTGTAGGCTGTGCCCGGACGCATGGCAAGCTCGTCCATAGAGTGGAGGATGCGCCGCTGCACAGGCTTGAGCCCGTCCCTCACGTCGGGAAGGGCGCGCGCCACTATGACGCTCATTGCGTAATCCAGGTAGGAGTTACGCATCTCATCTATGATGCGTACGGGTCTGACGGTTTCGCTAGTCATAAGGTTTCCTTAGCCGGAGATAATGTTGTTGATAATAGCTCTCAGGCTCAATAAGTAGTGGTTTCAACCCGACAATTCTACCATATACGGTGGTAAATTACAAGAATTTTGGTGGTTTTTGAAGGGGGAAACCGGGCACACGAAAGCAACCCTCCCTCCCCCGCCAGATTGCTTCAGTTCCTTCGCAATGACGGGAGGAGGCACGCTACTTGATCAGTCTTCTCCGCATCCCGCGAATGCTGAGGGGGATGAAGACGACGGTGAAGCCGACGAGGATGGCCAGCGAGAGGAAGGTTTGCGCCCCTATCTCGCCGTAGGCAAAGGAGCGCATCAGCTCCGTGGCCGATGTCAAGGGGAGTACCCAGGCTACCCTCTGTATAGCTTCAGGGAGTCCGTCCACGGGATAGAAAACACCGCTGAAGAAGAACATGGGCACAACGTAGAGCGTGAAGAAGTTGGTGAGGCTGTTGATCGATGGGGCTACAGAGGTGGCAAGCATGGCCTGCGAGCCAAACATGAGGCCGATTAGGATGGAGACGGGCAAGGCCAAGAGGGCGTACGGCGATTGGGTGAGGCCAAAAGCGAATGACACGGCAAGCAACACGGTAGCGTGCATCAGGGAGCGGGTAGCCGCCCAGAAGAGCTCTCCGCGCACCAGTTCGTCCACGCTGACCGGGGTGGCCAGGATTCCCTGGAACAGGCGCCGGGTCTCCATGCGCATGTAGGTGCCGAAGGTGCATTCGAAGGTTGCGCCGAACATAGCGTAGCTGGCAAGCAGTCCGGCGGCGACAAACTCGGTGTATGAGCGGCCTCCTATATCGCCGATGTAGGTGCCCATTCCCAGACCAACCGCAGTGAGCACGAGCAGCGGTTCCGCCACCACGCCGCCAAACTCGGTTTTCCAAACGCGCAAGAATGCGTCCCTGTTGCGTTGCCACACCCTGAAGGAACGGGCCAGGCTTCCCAGGACCCCGCTCCTATCCGCAGCCACATGCGCGACGGTTGTGGCGCTCATTCGTCCCTGAGGTCCCTTCCCGTGAGGCGGAAGAAGACGTCCTCAAGGTTGGCGGGCCGGCGCTCTAACCATACGTTGTGATCTGAGGCCAACCACTCCAGAAGCTGTCCGTCCACGCTGTAGACGTAGAAGCGGTCGCCGCCGTCCTGGAAGGGTATGTCCATATCAAGTAGCTGTTTGGTCACAGCGTCGCGGGCTTGGGCGGAGAACCTGACCTCGGCCACCTCATTGCCCACGTGCTGCGTGACCAGCTCGGCGGGGATGCCGTGGACCAGAATGCGGCCGTAGTCCATGATGACAAGCCGATTGCATAGAATGGCGGCCTCCTCCATGTTGTGCGTGGTGAGCAGCATGGTCGTTCCCTGCGCTTTGAGCAGCCTCAGCTTTTGCCACACCAAGTGCTTGGCCTGGGGGTCGAGGCCGGTGGTCGGTTCGTCCAAAATGAGGATGGCGGGTGAATGGAGCAGAGCCCTGGCAATGAGCAGCCTACGACGCATGCCGCCGGACAGACTATCCACCTCGTTGTTTGCCTTGTCGGTAAGCTGGAAGAGATCGAGAAGCTCCCGTGAGCGGCTCTGAGCCAGGGGGGAAGGCATATCGTAGTAGCGGGCGTAGACACGGAGGTTCTGGATCACTGTCATGTCGCCGTCCAGGGTGTCCTCCTGGGGCACCACACCCACAATGCGCCTCACCATCCTGGAACGCTTGACTACGTCGAGTCCGCCCACCTCCAGGTGGCCGGACGTAACCGGCGAGATGGCGGTAATCATGCCTATGGTGCTGCTCTTGCCAGCGCCGTTGGGACCAAGAAAGCCGAAGCACTCCTGCCGGCCTACGGAAAAAGAGATGCTGTCCACGGCGGTGAAATCACCGAATCGCTTGGTGAGATCCTTGGCGTGGATGACGGAATTCATAGCCGGAATGGTAGCAAAGGCCAACCGCCAGGGGCAATCTTCAGTTGAGAAGAGGAGGGCTAGCTATCTAGCCTTCCTCTTCTTCAGCATGGGCGTAGGCCTGTCGCAGGAAGGCAACCTTGGAGTAGTGACTGGCGTCGTCTTCGTCATAATCCCACTCACCGGCGTTGCCCTGGTCCAGAATGTCTTCATCCTCATCCTGCATATCTATGTCGACCGCGGCCGCGCCGGGGGCCTGCTGTACACGAGTTGAGAAGGAAGCAATGCCCACCTGGGTGGGATGCTGGTACACCTCGCGAATCATGACAGTCACTTCGCCTCCACTGAGACGGGTGACGGCCGCCTGGTACCGGTTGCCGCCGTTGATAAGCCGGATTATTCGATTGGCCAGACGCGGGGGTACGAGCCCCAGGTAATCTCCGTTGCTGTCCAGCACGGCAAGCCTTCTCTCCATGACGTGGAGAGTTACAGCATCACCGGCGGACAGCTGCGCCAGGACGTGGGGTGCGGCCGGACGCTCCAGTACCACGCAGCCCGACTTTCCGCTTTCCTCCAGAAAATACTGGGGCGCAAACTGGCGGGCCTTCTTGGGCTGATTGTCGGCGTGCTTGAGATGAGCAAGGCGAACCAGGTTCTTCTCAGCAATGGAGTTGCTGGGCGAAAGCTGGAGCGCCCTGGTAAAGGCGGTCCTGGCCTCACCGTACTTGCCCAGCTCCACGTGTGCCTTGCCCAGCCGGTTGTAGGCCTCTATGTCCTGGGGAAACAGTTCAATGATCCCCTGGTTGACGGTTACCGCCTCCTCCCAGCGGTTCTCCATGGCCAGGGCAACTGCTTCCTTGGACTTTTCTCGCCTTAGAGTTGATTTGTACTCTGCCTGCTTGAATAGAGTCATAAAACCCTTCTCTCTCTAGGAGACAAGGGATTTTAAGCTTAAAATGTTGCGCTGTGCAATACCCTGTTTGTGGAATATTCGGTTTTATGCCTGTAACAGGCACGAAATGGCCTCATTCTACGAACACGGAGGAACACCGACACAGGCAAGATTCAGCCACATTCGGCATCGCAAGGACGTCCAATGCAAGCGCAGCCGGTCGAGCGGCTGCACCAAGCAAGAGTAACGGTGAGCCGAGTGCTGGCTGCTACTCCTCTTCCAGCGTGCTGGTGTCGCCTTCTGGGAGGCCCAGCTCACGGGCTTTGAGGAGACGACGCATGATTTTGCCGCTGCGAGTCTTGGGCAGAGAGTCTATGAAGGCTATCTCACGGGGAGCGACGGCGGCGGCCAGCTTGCCGCGCACGAACCGCGTGATCTCTTGCCGCAACTGGTCGGAAGGCTCGTAGCCCTGGTGGAGTGAGACGAAGGCCTTGACCACCTCCATGGCGATGGGATCGGGCTTGCCTATAACACCGGCCTCGGCTACGGCGGGGTGCTCGATTAGCGCGCTCTCGACTTCGAACGGGCCGACGAGATGTCCCGCGGTGTTGATCACGTCGTCGGCGCGGCCAACGAACCAGAAGAAGCCGTCGTTGTCCATGCGGGCGCGGTCACCGGTGATGTACCAGCCCTTCTTGAACCGCGAGTTGTACAGAGGCTGGTTGCCCCAGTAGACGTGAAACATGGACGGCCAGCCGGCGCGGATAGCCAGGTGCCCTTCCTCGCCGGGGGCTACCTCGTTGTACTCCTCGTCCAGGATGCCGGGCGTGATGCCGGGGATAGGCCGTCCCATGGAACCGAGGCGCACCTCCTGGACGGCGTAGTTGGCGATGAGGATGGCCCCGGTTTCGGTCTGCCACCAGTTGTCGTGGATAGGCATGCCGAATACCTCGACGCCCCAGGATACGCCCTCCGGGTTGAGCGGCTCGCCTACGGAGGCGATGAAGCGAAGGGATGAGGTGTCATAGCGTTTGGGAATGTCGTTGCCCGCCCTCATCAGCATGCGGATGGCGGTGGGCGCCGTGTACCAGACGGTGACCCCGTACTTCTGGATTACTTCGTACCATGCGGAGGCGCGGAAGCCGCCTTCGTAGATGACCTGGGTGACTCCGTTGCTCCAGGGAGCGAACATGCCATAGGAAGTGCCGGTGACCCATCCGGGATCGGCGGTGCACCAGTAGATGTCGTCCGGGTGGAGGTCAAGCGCCCACTTGCCGGTGGCGTACTGCTGGAGGACGGCAATGTGGCGGTGGACTGCGCCCTTGGGCTTGCCGGTGGTGCCTGAGGTGTAGTGCATTACCGAATAGTCGTACATGGAGGTGGGCTCTATGGCCGGTTCGTCGGATGCCGCTTCCATTAGGTCATCATAGAGGAGGTCGCCGTTTTCGATGGGCGTGGAATCACGGCCCAGCTTGTTCACGATGATGACGTGCCTCAGTTCCGGCAGGTCTGGCATAATGCCGGAGATGCGCTTGCGCAGATCCGGTGAGGTGATAAGGGCCACGGCGCCGGCGTCCTCTAGGCGGTCCCTAACCGGGTCGGGGCCGAAGGCGGAGAAGAGCGGCCCAACAACTGCGCCTGCCTTGAGTATGCCGAAGAAGGCTATGTAAAGCTCCGGGACGCGGTCCATGAAGATGAATACGCGGTCGCCTTTCTGGATGCCGAGGTCTCGAAGGGCGTTGGCGAACTTGTCGGTTTGGCGCTTCATGTCGGCGAAGGTGTAAGTCTCCTCCTCTCCGTTCTTGCCAAGCCAGAGCATGGCAAGCTTGTCCGGATTGGCGGCAGCGTGGCGGTCGATGCATTCGTGGGTCTTGTTGAGGGCGCCGCCGGGGAGCCAGTCCAGGTCGGAAAGGAGGGACTCCCAGGTGAACGTGCTGCGCGCCTCCTCATAGTTGGAGATGTTGGGCTTGACCTTCATTTCGTCGATTCCCGGCTTGGCGATGACTTCTGCGTCCATGCTACGCCTCCTTGACGTTGAGTCGGGCGGTGGTTGTCGGTATGCCCCCGCGAAATCGCTCCCAACTGAGCCTGACGAGACGGTTCGCGGGCAGTGTCCAACCGGTCCAATGCAAGTTTAGTGGACGTGGAATTGGGGCGTCAATCAAATGTTGGGTTTGAGGAAGAGGGCCGCAGGGGATAAGATATAGGCCATAGTGAAATAAGTAGATATTCAGGAGCAGTCAATGGTTGATGTGCGTCGTAGCAAGGGTCTGGATCAGGCGGCCGGGCGCTGGAGGGAAGTGGACATACGCTCCCTGCTGGCGGAGTCGGCGATTGCGATTGGAGCAGGGACTCCCACGGACGCCGGCGTGGCCTGGACGCTGACCACAGAGGTGGAGACGCCGATAACGATGGCGGGCGGCATCCCCGACCCTGCTTCGCTGCCGGCCAAGGCCCTGCAAGAGGCGCTGGCAAACGCCGTCCTGGAGACCCCGGAAGAGACGCTGCGATACGGCGGCGTACTGGGCTACGAAGGTCTGCGCGAGGCGCTGGCGGAGCGGTGGAGTCGCATAGACGGGGTGCCGCTGACGCTGGACAATTTCATTACCAGCAACGGCAGCGCCGGGGGCATAGCCAACGTGTGCGACGCTTTCCTGGAGCAGGGCGACGTAGTGATAGTGGAAGCGCCTTCTTTCTCCGGTTCTATTCGGACGATACGCGGGCACATGGCGGATATAGTGCCAGTCCCCATAGACGATCAAGGCGTTCTGGTGAACGAAGTGGCCCGCGCCATAGAGGAGGCAAAGGCCTCCGGCAAGCGGGTCAAGATTTTCTATACAATAGCCGATTTCCACAACCCCACCGGCGTAACCATGTCCGCGGAGAGGCGGGAGGCGCTTATACAGCTTTGCGCCGAGCACCAGGTGATCATCCTGGAGGATGCGGCCTACGCCGACATCTACTTCGGCGAGGGGCGGCCGCCGTCGCTGTACGGCATGGCAGGCGGACAGGGTGTATTGAAGGTGGGCACTTTCAGCAAACCCATCGCTACCGGGTTGCGCATAGGCTGGGTGCAGGGTCGCGAGGACTTCATAGACGCGCTGAGCCGGGTGAAGTACGACATGGGCAACAGCCCGGTGCTGCTGCGGGCGCTGGCAGAATACGTGGGGTCTAAGCAGATGGAAGAGCACCTGGAGGAGATGCGTCCGCTGTACAAAGCGAAGTGCGAGGCGCTATGCCGCAGCCTGGAGGAGCACTGCTCGCAGTACGTGCGGTTCACCAAGCCGGACGGCGGGTTCTTCCTCTGGGTGGAGTGCATAGGCCCCAAATCTCGTGACCTGATGCGAGAAGCCGCCGAGCTGGGGCTTATCTTCCCGGTGGGGGCAACGTTCTTCCTGCAAGGAGACGACGACGATACATCGCACATACGGCTGGCGTTCAGCACGGCAAGCGTGGAGGAGCTGGAGCAGGTGGGCCCCCGCATGCGCGAGGCTTTTGTGCGGGCAATGGGCGAGGGGTGAAGAGACGCCTGCCGGCAGAGTGCAATGGCAAGTAAGACCTACGTAGTCCTCCTAAGGGCCGTGATGCCCAGAGGTAAGAACAAGGTGCCGATGGCAGAGTTGCGCAGGGCGCTTTCTGAGGCCGGCTTTCAAAACAGCCGCACATATATCCAAAGCGGCAACGCTCTGGTGGAGACTGGGCTTTCTCCTCAACAGATAGAAGAGCAGGTGCGCCAGCTTATCAAGAGTGAAATTGGGCCGGACCTGGCTGTGATAGTGCGGACAAGGGCGCAGCTTCAGGAAGTCCTAGACAATAATCCATTCAAGGAAGGGTATGACATATCGCGCGTGTTCTTCGTATTGTTTGGCAAGAGACCGGTGGCAGAAAAAGTCAAAGAGCTACTGGCTCAAGATTTTGGCGACGAGAAGCTCTCAATTACCGAACATGCAGCTTATCTTTACATACCGGACACTTACGGCGGCAAACTAAGCACCAACTTCCTGGAAAGGAAACTGGGCATCTCAGCCACCATGCGCAACTTCAATACTCTGAGCAAACTTGTGGAGCTCAGTGCTCCCTGATCCCAGTAGGCCATTTTGCGACAAGGACTTTAGAAGCTGGAACAGGTACAAGAAGGAAGAATACAAAGAAAAGCACTGCCATCTATGTGGCAAGGACTGGGAAACAAGTCAGGCTAGACCAGTTTGCCGATCTTGCTATCAGGAACATAAGAAATTCGTAGATGCAGCTTTGGCCTCGTAGATAGCGCTCTTCGTTGACAGAGGCGAAAGCCCACGCCTAAAATGGCGCCGATTTCCTCTTGATACACCCTTGGGAGGTGCGTAGTGGCTGTTCCCCTAGTTTCCAGAGCAACGGTAATGAGCAATCGCGGTATTGTAGCGTCCACGTCCCCACTGGCGGCGTCGGCGGGACTGCGCGTATTGTCGCAGGGAGGCAACGCCTTCGATGCGGCGGTAGCAACGGCGGCGGTGGAGGCGGTGACCGTGCCCGGCATGTGCGGAATTGGGGGGGAGGTGTTCGCCGTCCTCTACGACGCAAAGACGGGCAAGGTGCAAGGGCTGACCTCGACGGGGGCTGCGCCGAAGGGCGCCACGCCCGCTTTCTTCCGCTCCAAGGGCTACCGACACATGCCTTACGAAGGCCCGCTGGCGGCTTCTCCTCCCGGTGAGGTAGCGGCGTACCAGTTCTTAGCCGATAACCTGTGCACCCTGCCGCTGGGGACGTTGCTGGAACCGGCCATAGGGTACGCGGAAGAGGGACACCCCATATCGCCCAGGATTGGACGAATCATTGCAGGAAGCGCCGGGCGCATGTCCAATTTACCGGCGCTGGCCAAGATTTTCATGAACGGCGACCGTCCCTATCAAGCGGGCGAGATGCTGGTGCAGAAGGACCTGGCGGGCACTCTGCGTCGAGTGGCGGAAGGCGGCGCTGAGGAGTTCTACCGGGGAGGAGTGGCGCGTGACGTGGCCAAGCGATTCCAGGAAGCAGGCGGCCTGATCACGGAGGAGACGCTGGCGGACCACGAAATCGAGGTTTACGAGCCGCTGTCCACGGAGTACCGCGGCTACACGGTGGTAGAGAACCGACCCCCATCGCAGGGGATGCTGATACTGGAGATACTGAACATCATCGAAGGGTTCGACCTGGCGGGTATGGGGCACCTCAGCCCGCAGAGCATTCACACGATGATAGAGGCGAAGAAGCTGGCTTTCGCCGATAGAAACGCCTACCTGGCCGACCCGCGCATGGAGCAGATCCCCCTTGACCTGCTTCTGTCGAAGGAGCATGCGGCAAGGCGCGCCGGGCAGATTGACCCGGACAGGGCATCGTTCGACGTGAAGGCGGCGTCGCTGGTTCCGGCGGGTACCGACACCAGCTACTTCTGCGTGGTGGACGGCGAGGGCAACGCGGTGTCGTTCATACACAGCCTGTACCAGGGATTCGGGTCCGGGTTTGTGGCTGAAGGCACGGGAGTGGTGTTCAACGGCAGGCAGCGCGGGTTCAGGCTGGAGGAGGGTCACCCCAACACGGTTGCGCCGGGGAAGCGACCCATGCACACGCTGAACGCGTACATGGCGCTGAAGGACGGCGCGCCGTTCATTGTGGGAGGCACGCCGGGCGCCGACTACCAGCCGCAAGGCAACGTGCACATGATCACGGGCATCATCGACTATGGGCTGTCGCCGCAGGAAGCGGTGGACGCTCCAAGGTGGTCGAGCATACCCGGCACCGATCCCGAAACCCTGGACGATCCCGAACAGGTGCAGCTGGAGCCAATGATGCCTCGTGAGATTGCGGAGGGGTTGGAAGCCAAGGGACACAGCGTGACGTGGGGGCAGGAAGGGATAAGCCACGGGATTGTGCAGCTGATACAGGTGGACGGAGCGACGGGGGTGCTCAATGGAGGATCCGACCCGCGCGGCGACGGACACGCTGCTGCGCTGTAGGAGACCTGAGGAAGTGTCGTTGGCCCGCTCACTCTGAGCATAGTCGAAGGGAGTCAGCGGGGAGATCTATTGTGCTAGCCAGTCAGCGCCCTGCTCAAATGGTTCGACAGGCTCACCATGAGCGAAGTAGGTACAAGAAGCTGGGGATTCTTCGTCGCTGGCCGCTACTCAGGATGACAGACCCCCCGCCCCTGGATTCCCGATCGGGGTCGGGAATGACGATGGAGGGTGGATCTGACCTCCTCTGCTACTGCACCGGGCAGAATCCCGCAGTCCCCACGGTACGTTTCCAACACTCACCCGTTGGCTGTGTGCTGGCACTAATGCTCGTTGAAGAGTAAGGTAGCGGACATACACGTCCCTGGAGGGTGTCATGTCGGCAGGCAATATGGAATCCCACAAGGTGGCTATTTTGCCGTGCGGCACGGTGATTGAAGGGATGAACGGAGGATCCGTCGACATAAGCCGCCGGCCCGGGCCGCTCCTCTTCCTGGAGAAACGGCGCAACGATCCCTGCGTAGACATCTGGACTGCCGGCGGGATCAAGCTCAGCGTGGACATAGACCGTTTGCGAAGCGGGCTTGATTCGCTGGAAACCCAGTGCCCTCACGAAAGGTAGCCGCTAGGCTTGGCAAGCAACTCGAACGACACCACTGAAGGTTCGCGAGACCCATCGGGCGCGGGATGGCGGGAGTACTATGGCTGGCGCATAGTAGGCGTATCGGCGCTTTTCCATGGACTCATGGGCGGCGTTGGCCACGTGGGCCTTTCGGTCTACTTCCTGCCCCTGACACGAGAGTTCGGCGTGTCCCATACCATGGTGTCGGTGGCGTTTGCCCTCCGCACCCTGGAAGGCGGCCTGGAGGGGCCGATAATCGGTTATTTGGTCGACCGCCTGGGCGGCAGAATGATGGTGATCATAGGGGTGCTGCTGGGCGGCGCCGGCTACATGTTGATGGCCACCACCAACTCTTTCGTGCTCTTCCTGGCGGTGTTCCTGGGACTGGTATCCCTAGGGGTCTCCGTACCCCACCACGGGCTGTTCGCCACCATTAATCAGTGGTTCAGACGCCGGCTGGGGCTGGCTATGTCGCTTGCAATCAGCGGTTCGGCCATAGGAGGGTTCGTAGTTACCCCAATAGTGGCCTGGATAGTGCTCAACGAGAGCTGGCGCCTGGCGTCGGTCTTCTCCGGGGCCCTCCTAGTTTGCCTGGGACTGCCCCTGGTGCTCATGGTAAGAAACCCCAAGCCCGGCGAGACGGAGCCTGAGGATTCCGCCGCCGCGGGACAGAGCCGGGATCCAGAAGCGCTCCAGCAAACGGCCCCCGTTGACTTTTCCATAGGAGAGGCGCTGCGCACCAGCACGTACTGGCTGCTGGCCGTATCGATAGGCTTGCGCCTCACCGGTCAGCAGGTCCTCATGGTGCACATAGTGCCCATACTGGTTTCCCGGGGCATGAGCGAGGGCGTGGCCGCCGTTCTGGTTGCCATGATGTCCCTGCTCAGGCTGCCGTCCGTGATAGGTTCCGGGTTGGTCTCAGACATTTGGTCGCGCCAGAGGGTTGCGTCGGTTGGCATGTTCTGCGGCACGCTGACGGCGGTGGTGGGGATATGGGGCCCAGACGGGTTGACTACAGGGGCGCTCTTTGTCCTGTTCTTCGCCCTGGCCCAGGGCAGCAATGCCATCACCTGGGCCCTTGTGGGGCAGTACTTTGGCCGCGCGAAGTTTGCATCGTTGCGCGGCGGCATGAGCCTTATCCAGAGCATAATGTCCTTTGGCACACCCATCGCCGCCGGCTGGGTGTTCGACACCACGGGCAGCTACGACTATGCGCTGATTGGTGTGGGAATATCGTATTTCTTGTCGGCGACCATCTTCTGGATACTCAAGACGCCCACTCGGCCTATCGTCGCTGAAAAGACGACGTCCTCTATAAGAGGTTGAAGCGCGTCCCTCATAGTTGACTTGTTGGTTGAATAGGGATATAGAAAGGGCAAGCAATTGCAAGGAGGAGGAAAATGCCAAAGAAGACCATTTACGAGAAGAAGGGACCCATTGCTTATCTGACCGTGAACAACCCCACGAAGGCGAATGTGATGGACTCCCAGATTGTGGAGGAGATGGGAGAGGCGTACCGGGACTACTGGGAAGATTCAGATTTACGCTGTCTGATAGTGACAGGGGTTGGCGACCGCCACTTCTCGGCGGGGCACCACATCCAGCCGCCTCCTCCAGGGCAGACGTGGGAGGAGCGGAGGCTGGAGGGAATAGAGCGGTTCGTGTACCCCAAGGCGGGAACAGTGAACGGGCGCGAGATAGCCGTATTCAACGCAGGGGTGGACTTCCCCCAGATCTACAAGCCTGTCGTGGCGGCGATAAACGGCTGGGCGGCGGGAGCGGGCTTGTACATGACGCTCACTACCACGGATATACGCATTGCCAGTTTGGAGCACGCCAGGTTCTTCTACGCCTTCACCACAAACCTGGGCGGCATAGGCAGCGGGCCGTCCGCTACCCGGGTGATGAAGCAGCTGAACTACGCCCACGCCATGCAGTTTTTGCTCATGGACGAACCGATAGGAGCCGAGGAGGCGGTGCGCATAGGCCTGGTCAACGAAGCGGTGCCGCACGATCAACTGATGACCCGCGCCGAGGAGATTGCCAACAAGATAGCGTCGCTGCCCCCGGTGGCGGTGCGTTTCCTCAAAGAGTTCCTCATCCGCGGCCAGGACCTGACGCAGGACCAGGCATGGCACCTGCAATGGGTCTACAACCACTTGGCCAGCACTCATTCCGCGGACGCGTTGGAGGGAGCGCAAGCGTTCCTGGAGAAGAGGCAACGCAATGTAGGCGGCGGCATCAGGTCATAGACTAATCCAAATCCTGAGGGGGAATAAAAATGGTTATAGCAAGAGCGTTGGACGTAGGTTACGACGTCATATCTGAAATAGCGGGTGAGCCCGTGCATGGAGCCGCCCGATCAAAGGTGCTTTATGAAGGAGACGAGACCGTCCTGGAGAAGATAACGTTCGAGAACGGATCGTTCTCGTCGGCTCACCAGCATCCCTACGAGACCATCGGACACATTCTGAGGGGCAGAGCCGAGGTGACCATAGGGAACGAGACCCACAGAGTAGGCCCGGGGGACACCTTCCGATGCGCAAAGGGGGAACCGCACCACCTGAGAGCGTTGGAGGAAGTGACGCTGTTGGAGGCGCACGCCAAGGGCTAGGATAGAACTTGGTTCATGGGGGTCGGGCGTTCAGGTGGTACCTGTTGTGGATTCTGACACAGCATGAATCCCAAAAGAGTTGTTAATCGTAACACTCAATGGGATGGGGTATGAAAACCCTTGACACCTACGCTGTGCTTGTGCTAGAAAGCTTACCTAAGCTGGGGTAACCCACGCGAGGCTGGGGGTGGCCGTGCTTTACGAATCGC
>CBDCQF010000005.1:0-51970 GCA_965220545.1 Dehalococcoidia bacterium | reverse complement strand
GCTCCATGATCCACTTGTTCCCGAACTTCGTGGCGGTGAGCTTGCCCTCTCGTATCAGGCGCTTCACCGTCTCGGGGTGGACGTCCAGGATCTTGGACGCTTCTATGACGTCAATGTAATTCTCAAGCATGGGTCCGACCTTGTATAATTGTGGTACTACCACATTATAACCCACTGAGTACCAGAGATGTGACTGCTCAAGCAAGTAACGACCCAGAGTCGACTCCGAATGTGCGGAGGTAGCCATATGACATACGGCAAGACCGCCTTGGGAAGGACGAGGAAGTTGGAGCCAGGGCCAGGATGGCTGTGCCAAGCTGGGTTGGCGTGAAGTGCCGGCTAAGTCTGTCGCCGTCAGGCACGTCGACATCGCCTAGCCGTTAAGGGAACATCGTGGACAGCAACGAATCCATTACAGAGCATGGGCTATTCTGGCTCAGGGACAATGAGCAGAGAAGACTGTGGGGAACCCTCTGCATCAACGAAGTGAATGAGTCAACGCTGGAGACCTTCGGTTCGTTGATAGATCCGCAGGGAGAGGGGTCTCACACCATCGTGGGACGAATAAGGGATGGGCAAGAGTTTGTGACCCTCATTGATTGCTTCCCGACCAATACCCGCAACTGGGGATTGTCAGTAGATAGTGAGCCAGACTGGTCCCGACAAACCTGTCTGGTGAACAGAGTGGTGGAAGGGCTGGGCTTCGAGAAAGGGGAAGAGATAGCCTTCGAACGAGCAACTCTTGACATATCCACGCTGGCAAAATGGGCAAACCCCAATCTCGTTAAGCGGGAGCCGACCGATGCCAAAGCCAGACCCATTCGACGGACGATAGCCATAGAGGACAGGATGGACGAGGCTACCACCGTGAGTTTCGGAGGGGAAGATATCAATATCTCCGTAGTGTTCCGACCGAAGGAGGAATGGCAGCGGCGCGGAGTAATCACGAGTTACCTCGTCGAAGACCATTGTTACCTGAAATTGGAGAGACGCGACGGTAGCAAGATGCCCCTAAAGAGTATTCTGTCGGTCAGCGGGGCTTTGTTGGACCTTCTAAGCATTTGCTGCAACGAGACGCCGACGGTTAGCAACTTCAGCGTTCGACTGGAAAGAGACAATCCGCGCCCGGCCAAAGTGTACGTCCCCATGAAGGGGCATGACGCGGAAAAGAGGAAGAGTCGCCCATATGTGGCTCTGGGTCTCGAAGACATAGGAGGGATGGAGGGAGTAGCACAGTGGATTCGGGTGAAGGAAAGATACGGCGAATCCGTCGCACTCCTGACATCGAACTGGTACAACGAGAAGGCATACAACGAAGACAAACTCTCCAGGATGTACGTGGCCGTTGAAGGCCTGCTGTCCAGAAAGAAGAGCCGAAGGAGAGCAAAGATGACGGCGACCGAACTGGCAAAGTTCGTAGAGGAAGCCATACCGGGGTTTGCAAGCATCACCAAGAGACGTCCTGAAGAGTGGGCAGAGAGCGTCAAAGAGATAAGAGACCAGAAAGTAAGCCACTCAGATCCGATCAGCTCCGTGGTTACAGACGGACGCAAGATGCATGTAATGGCCAACGTCCTCTACATAGCAGGGGCATCGTTCCTGCTCAGAGAAGTGGGCTTGGGCGAGAGCCGGATCAACAAATACGTCGAAGAGTGCTCCCGGTCCATGCTGATGAGTGATCGCTAGCGAGTCCTTTTCTCGATGTAGGTGGGAGCAGGATCATGCCTGTAGGTAATGCGGTCATCAAGTGTCGAGCAAGGCGGGCGGTATCAGACTACATCGCGCGTCACCGCGACGACGCGGTCGCCGAGTTGGACTTTTATCGGGCGATGCCGGCCCTCCGCCACGTAATCAAGGCGGCAGCTCTTGCGCGCACCGCGGATGGCGGGAAGCACCCGCACCAATGGCGGATCCCCTGCGATGTCCTCCGGGAGTTCGGGAGGTGCCTCTCCAGAAGGGAGCGGGACCTGCGGGAAGCACCGTCCTTCGATGAACTCCACCAGGTCGTTCGAGAGGTCGGCGACCGGATCCATGGCATCGGCGTCCTCGCGGTCTATGACACCGCACTCCGCATCGGCGTGAAGCGCGACCTCCTTCCAACGCAGGTCTACCTGCACCGCGGTACCATGAGTGGAGCCGGGGCTCTGGGAATCGACCGTAGTTCCCCGATCATCTCCGTCTCGGAATTGCCCGAGCCCTTCGCGGACCTCAAACCACACGAAATCGAGGACTGCCTCTGCATATTCAAGGAACTGCTGTCGGGCGAAAAGCTCCTCCGGCCCAGGGGCTGCCTGTGCAGTGGTCGGGGCTGTGCGCGCCGGTCCCGCAAGACGACGCGCTCGCGCTGCTAAGCCTCCGTGGTGAGCGATCTCCTCCAGCAAGGCGTAGGCCTGCGGTGGCATGGAGCGTGGTGGCGACTTCAGTGGTACTGCCTACCGTCCACCACAGACTCACAATGTTCCCAGCCACAATTCAAAGACGGTTCTGTCTATCGTCAAAATAGGCCCACTCCTTAAAGCTGCTAGCAGTCGCCTCTACGCCGTGGCAGTAGGAACTATGGCCGGTATTCTCAGTTCGTGGATCATTTCCATGAACTGAGAAACATCCTGGTCCATGACCTCCTGCAGGCGCTCTAGCTGCGAGTCTATCCTCACAGTGAAGTCATCCAACGCGTCATAGGCCTGTTTTGGCGGGGCGAAATCGGCGCTGGACACCACGCCGGCCAGATCGGCCAGCTTGTGGTTAAGTCTGGCGGGAAGGTGAAAACGGTCACGCTCTCCTTTGAACTCCACCTGCACCAGGTTGTTCTCTATGGCTGAAAGCTTTGCCTGCAGGACGCCGGCCGCTTCCGATACGGCGTCGGCCGAGGAATGACCGGCGGCACGGCGGGTCCACTCATCCACCTGCCGCTTGACGCTGCGGAGCTTGACCACAGAGGCGCTGGTCTCCGACACCTTGTCGCGTATCTTGATCAGCAGGTCGAACTGCGCCTGAAACTCCTCCTGAGTAGCGGCCACGCGGGGGTCTTTGACGATGTCGAAGGTCTGGGTCTGAGATTGACCTGCTACCTTCAAGACCACCTGATAGGCGCCGGGCGGCGCCAAGGGCGCGATCACCATCTGCTCCATCGATTTGTCATCAGGGACCTTGTATGCGTCGGGATACTTCGTGTCCCAGATGAAGCGGTTCATACCGGCCTCGGCCGGTACCCTTGGCGCCTCCGATGGACCTGTCGATCCCTGACCATCCTCTTTCTTGCTGGAAAAGGTCTTGATCATTCGACCGTCGGAGTCCAGGAAGTTGAGCAGCACCTCTTCATCCTGGGGCGGTTTGTCCTTCAGGTAGTAGGTGACGATTACGCCGTCGGGCGGGTTCTCTCCGGCGTCCAGGAACTTGCGGAGCGTCTGACCCTGAAGGTCCTTGGTTTCGCTGTAAGCGACTGCCCCCAAGGCGAGCTGGTAGTTCTTTCCTGGCCCAGCTACCCGGTACGTGTCACGCGGTTTCATGAGATGGAAGGATTTTGAGGCCAGGTCGTCCGTGACCTGGTGTATTTGGGTCACGTCATCCAGTATCCAGAAAGACCGCCCGTGGGTAGCGGCTAGGAGGTCATTATCTTTGACAACGAGGTCGTGAACGGGCACAACGGGCAGGTTGGCCTGCAAGGACTGCCAGGACGCGCCGTCGTCAAAGGAAAGGTAAACGCCGGTCTCGGTGCCCACGTACAGCAGGCCGCGTCGGGTTGGGTCTTCCCTAATGACTCGCGTGTAGTCTCCACCTGGGATCCCTTGAGAGATATCTGTCCAGGTCTTGCCGTAGTCGTTGGTCTTGTAGAGCATGGGCCTGGGGTCGTCCAACTTGTAGCGTGTCGCCGCTATGTATGCCGTGGCAGGGTCGTGAGGAGAAGGCTCAATCATGCTGATGAGCGTCCATTCCGGCAGGCCCTTAGGCGTCGCCTCGTCCCACGTCTTGCCGTCGTCCCTGGAAATATGGATGAGGCCGTCGTCCGAGCCTGCCCAGAAGACGCCCTTCTCGTGAAGGGACTCGGCGAAGGCAAAAATGGTGCCGTAGGTCTCCGCACCCGTCGCATCTATTGTGATGGGGCCTCCCGACACCTCCAGAGTAGCGGGGTCGTTCCTGGTGAGGTCAGGACTGACGGCCTCCCAACTGCCGCCCTGGTCCCTTGACCGAAACACCAGGTTGCCCGTTGCGTACAGGACGTTGGGATCGTGAGGTGAAAACTGGATGGGATATGTCCACTGGAACCTGTACTTCATGTCCTTGGCGCCCCACCCTCCATAGAACTCCGGCCACACCGTAACGTTCCTGACCTGTCCTGTCTTATGGTCATAGCGAAGGAGGTTTCCTTCATCCGGGGACATGCCAATGGCTCCAGAGAAGACAATGTTTGGGTCTTTGGGATGGACAGCCATGTAGCCGCTCTCAGCGTTGCCAACGGGATAGCAGTCGCTCCAGTAAATGGCGTCCTTGTCGGTGCGTGACGGGACGCTGATTGCGGAATTGTCCTGTTGCGCACCGTAAAGCCGGTAAGGGAACCGGTTATCAGCCGTGACGTGATAGAACTGAGCGGTGGGCTGGTTGTAGATGCTGGACCAGGTCCGGCCGCCGTTATAGGTAATGCATGCGCCGCCGTCGTTGCCTTCAATCATACGCTGCGGATTGTTGGGATCTATCCACAGGTCATGGTTGTCGGCGTGAGGCGTGGCAACCCGGTTGAATACCCGGCCGCCGTCCAACGATTTCCAGCACTGGGAGTTGAGTATCCAGACGGTATTTGCGTCTTGGGGATCGGCGAAGATGTGCTGATAGTACCAGGGGCGCGCCTGCACATCCCGGCTATCGTTGACCATTTCCCAGGTATCGCCGCCATCGTCAGATCTGTAAACGCCGCAGTCGTCGGCCTCTATAGTGGCCCAGACGCGGCCCGGTTGGGCGGGCGAGGCCGCTATGCCCATACGGCCCTTGAGGCCCTTGGGCAGACCTGGGTTGCCGGTGATCTCCGTCCAGGAGTCGCCGCCGTCCACGGACTTGAATATTCCGCTGTCGGGGCCGCCGCTTACCAAGCTCCAGGGCGTTCTCAAAGCCTGCCAGATGGTAGCGTAAAGGATGCGTGGGTTGGTGAGGTCAAAGGTCAAGTCAGCGGCGCCTGCCTTGTCGCTCTTGAACAGTACCTTCTCCCACGTCTCGCCGCCGTCCTTGGACCTGAAGATGCCGCGCTCTTCATTTGGTCCAAAAGCATGGCCAAGGGCCGCCACGTACACCAGATTGGGGTCCTTGGGATGGATGCGAATACGGGAGATGTGACGCGTATCAGACAGGCCCACGTTTGCCCAGGTCCTGCCGCCGTCCGTGGACTTGTAAACGCCGTCGCCATAGGAGACGTTTCCTCTAATGCAGGCTTCTCCGGTGCCTGCATAGATGACGTTAGGGTCGGAGCCGGCGACGGCTATAGCGCCGACTGCCGCCGTGTTGAAGAAGCCGTCGGAGACGTTTTCCCAGTAGATGCCGGCGTCAGAACTCTTCCACACACCCCCTGCACAGGCGCCGAAATAGAAAGTGGTCGCATTCAGGGGGTCTCCGGCCACTGCAACCACGCGCCCCCCTCTATACGGGCCTATACAGCGCCACCTCAAGGCTCCAAGAGTGTCCTGCTTCTGTTTGGCTTGTTCGATGGCCACAGCAACTTGCCTCCCTGTGTAGGAGATACAAGATAGAGTCCTTAGTGCGGCATACTCTCTAGACTTGAATGAGCCCCAAGTCGCCTTCGATCTTGACTTCCGTGCCAAACGGCTGGGACAGCCTCTGGAACCGCTCCAGCACTCTTTCCGCCACCTCTCCCTCGGCAAGAAGCGGACGACCCTGCTGGTAAGGAGGACGCTGAAAGCCCAGGTCAACGGGATGAAGCTTTATCTCCTTCAGCTGCCTGCCTTCGAACCTGGTCATGGCAACGGCGCTCTCCCAACGAATGGCCTGCACTACTTGACCTCGCGTGCCGTTGGCTGAGCGCGCGTCGAAGAAGTCGGCGGGGGTCGATTCCCAGCCCAGGCCCTGTCTTAAATAGTTGTCCTGTGGTTGGAAAAGGACGCTATCGTTCTGACAGATGAAGTCGCCCAAGCTATAGAAGATTGGCCTGCCCTTGTAGATCTCGATGCCCCGGTCTTCATGGGGCCCGTGGCCTATGAACATATCAGCCCCGGCGTCTATGACGGCATGGGCCAGGACCCTGATGTGGTCGGCGGGGTCTGCCAAGGTCTTTCCGCCTTCGTGCGTGTGAATGGTAAACAAGACCCAGTCCGCCATTCGTCTGGCATCGGCGACCCACTGAACATTACGCTCCAAGTCGGCTTCATCTATATAGGTGTGTTGCTCAAAGGAATCACCCAGCACAAATCTCGCCGGCGACGCCTCCCCTACCACATTGGTCAGTAGATGCACCAGTGAGTCCGTGTCCTGAATCTGGCTCTGGTAACCGCTCTCGCCTGAACGCCGCACCTGCTCCGCCCAGCCCAACTCTTCGCTAATGCGACGGAGTTCCTCAAATGCCTGACGGTCCACGGTCCACTCAGTAGTGAAGTCTATGACGTTAGCGCCGGGGCGTCCCATAAAGTCGCGGCGCTGTTCACCGGCGCGGGCCATGATAGAGACTCCTCCGGTGGGGCTTGTGGCGGAAACAAGAGCTACACGCCCGTTGGGGGTGTTGAGATAGCCGGGCGCTGTAGCCTCTGCCAGGTGTCTTCCGGTGCCTGAGTGGACCAGCCCCGCCTCATCCAGATAGCGTATATTGGTGAGCACCCCGTTTTCGCCGAAGTCAAAAGCATGGTTGTTGGCACAGGCGATCAAGTTGAGTCCCAGCCATTCGAGGTCCTTGGCGAAACGAGGGTCGCAGCGCATGTATGTACCACCCGAGAGATACGCGGGCGAGTCCTCATAGTTGTTTAACAACACCTCTAGATTGGTGAACCTCACATCCGCGCTTCGCAGCAAATCTCTCAGTCCCAGGAAGCGCTCCTCCCGGAACATACTCAATCCCTGAGTGATAAGACTCTCACCCGTGATGGCCATAAGGATGTTTCCTTGTTCAGCTTCATACAGCATGTTGGACTCCCTCCATGAGCTGGTCTGTCTCTCCCACCCGGAACCAGGCCTGACGCGGCTCCGGTTGTGAACTTCAGCGAATACGGCTGTTGCCTGCTGCATCATACCACCGCTTCCTCTCCGACGACACGTGCCGGAACAGGTCAAACCAACTCCGGATCCCTAACGGTTGATATACCGGTAGTTCGGAGCTAGGCTTAGAACGACCACGAGGACTAAATGCAGGAGGTGTTTCTATGGCTGAACCGCGGGTGATTTATATGGCGAAAGAAGGTTCCCTTCTGGAAGTAGACAAAGCCTACTATGACCGGTTAGCCACGGAAACGGAGAAGCGAGAGTTGGTGGAACAGTTTGTGATTCCCCCAAGGTCGGGAAGAGCCTGGGTGGTAAACGCCGGCCAGGTCTGCCGCATCGTTGTAGCAGAGGGGCCCCAGGTGGCCGACTTCAATGTTTGGAACCTTCACAACCCCCATGAGCGGTTCTGGGCAGGACGAACCAAACAACTCCACCGGGCCCACGTGACAAAGTACGACAGGCTCTGGTCTTGCATGCCGTATCTCCGGCCCATGCTGACCATTACCAATGAGACTATACGGTACGGGTTGGATGAGGACGGAGCCGGCTGCCATGACCTCCTGGGGACGCGCTGTGATCCTTACGTTCACAAACTGCTGAACAATGAGGAGTTCGACTTCACCTGTCATTCCAACCTTGTGCGAGCCGTCCTGCCCTATCACCTGACTGAGAACGACGTGCATGACGTCCTGAATATTTTCCAGGTCACCGGCCTCACAACGGACGACAAGTACTTCGTGAAACCCAGTCCTGCCCAACAAGGCGACTTCTTTGAGTTCTTTGCCGAGATTGACCTGCTTTGCGCACTCTCCACGTGTCCCGGAGGAGACCTTTCCATCCCATCATGGGGCCCTGACGCAGGGGATCCGGCTACGACTTGCAGACCCCTGGGTGTGGAAGTGTACCAACCGGCGTCTGAGCTATTGGAAGGGTGGGAATCGCCTCCCCCATCCGACTATCGCGGCTCTCACGGAGTCACCATACCCCGGAGCGGTATGGCGTAGGCAGTTCCCCGTGCAGCGCCAGGAATTGAGCCTATACCCGGCGCAACCGTGGCGATGCGGCGGCAATGGCCAGCACAATCAAAGCTAGAGAGCCGCCGTTAATCACCAGGGCTGTCGGCGCGGTGATAACCTGGGCCAGAGCGCCTACCTGTACGTGGCCCAGAGGACCGATGCCCAAACCCAACACCCAGATACCCACGGCTCTGCCCCTCTCCTCTTCACTTACGTTGAGCTGAAGAGTGGTCTGCTGAAGTGTGTCGAAAGTACCCATGACGATGCCGGTCAGCGTAATCGCAGCGAGACCGAGCAAGAACGACGGAGAGATGGCAAACCCCACCAGGCTTACCCCAAAGACGGCGCTGGCCGTTAGAAGGAGCTTCCCCTTGTAGGAGATGTTGCCCAAGCCAACCAAACCTAGCAATCCCACCAGTGAGCCAAAGCACTGTAATCCCAACATTAATCCCAGTCCCCATGCGCCTACGTCGAACACATCCTCGGCAAACACGGGCAGAACGGCTAAATGAGAAAAGGCGAGAATTTCGGTCACAAAGACCAAGCCAAAAAGCATTGCTACAGTGCGGTTCTGCGTGATGAGACGGAACCCTCCGAGGAAATTGGTCAACGTGGAAGGGCTGCCGCCAAGAGCATACGTCGAGCCGGTCCGGAGCCACAAGAACAAGACAAGAGCCAGGAAATATCCGGCCCCCATAGCATAGAAAGCGCCGTCTGCGCCCAACCAGGCAATGAGACTTCCGCCAAACACGGAACCTGGGATACCCATGCCCCAAAAGGCGGTGTTGTTCAGCGCTATTCCGTCCTTGGCCCTGGCTGGCCCAACAAGGTCGTAAATATAAGGGTGGCGGACAGTGAAGAGAAACGCCTGGACTGTGCCGAAACTTGCCCCCAAGGCAATAGTGATCGGAACGTTGATGATACCCGTAGTCACCAAGAGTGCGGATAAGAGGCTCAGAATAACTTGGATGGCGACCAGAATCTGCAAGGCCCTTCGGCGGTCTATTCGATCAGTGATAGCGCCTGCCACGGGGCCGAGACAAAACGGTATGAATCTCAGGGCAGTGGCAATACCTAGGATGAACGGAGAGTCGGAGAGTTCAAGCACCAGCCAACCGAAGAGCACGTTCTGTATCCAAAAGCCGTGGGCTGTCCCCAGAGTGCCAAACCAGAGGATGCGATAGTCGCTGGACCGGAACGAAACGAAAGCAATGCTGGGACGCCAGCTTTGGGTTTTCTCAGGCATATTCGCGATGTCTCTTTGCTCCCCCTGACCATATCATCTAATGGAATACACTTGTTTGGATTGCAGAGGCTATGACATCGCTGTCCCAATGTCTATGTGGATGCATTTTGATTTCGGGGCGCGGGCTGCTTGGCCAAAAGGGCCAACACGCCTGCCAGCACATAGCAAGCCGCAAATAACTCCAAAGAAATGGTGTAATCACCCTTCAAGTCGAAGAGAAATCCGGCTAGGAGCGGCCCACCCGCGGTGGAGACGGCATTGAACGGCAGGACAATGCCGTTGATGCTGCCCAGGAACCTCCGCCCATAGTAGTTAGCCCAGACTAGCGTGGTCATCATAACGTAAGCGCCCCGGAACAGGCCGTACACCACGGCGAAGGCATACAACAACGCTACGTTGGTGCTCCATAGCAGAAGCAACACTCCCGCAGCGCTTCCAAACATGATTGCCGAGACCACGTACCTTATCGGGACTAGGTCTGAAAGGATTCCAAATCCAATCCGTGAAACTCCGGATAATATCGCCCAGATGCTCAGGGCCGTTGCCGCCTGCGCTGCCGTAAAGCCCTTGTCGGTAATATGCGGCACCTGATGGGCCAGAACCCCAGAAAGGGCAAGACCCCCCGCGTTGAACATGAGAAGCAACAACCAGAAGGTTGGCGATCGCACTGCTTGCGATCTGGTCCACTCCGGCTCGGATAGCTCAGGTTCCCGGGCAGCCGCTTGGCCCGGCGCCTGGTCATCATCTTTAGTGAACCCGTCAGGCTTCAAACCATAGTCCTCAGGTTGCCTGCGCATCAGCAAAGAAACGGGGGCAACCACCGCTGCGATTATGATGCCCAACACCACCCAGGTGGCGCGCCAGTCAATTGCATCGATCAGGACTTCCACTAGGTGTGCCAACAAGGCCACGCTTATCGCCACACCCAAATCCGCGACACCCAACGCTCTTCCGCGTCTTCGCACAAACCATTTGGAAACCGCGGTGCTGGTGACCAAGTTGCTAATGCAAACAAAGCAGACGGAGCCAATGAGGCCATACAAAAGGTAGAACTGCCAGAGTTCCGTAACCAGCGCCAACCCAGCCGTGGCTAGGCCTGCGGTGATAGCTCCCCAAAAAACGAATGGACGGGCGCCCCAGGTGTCTACCTTTGGGCCGATGAAAGGTGCCGGAAGGACAATGGCAGCCGAGCGCAGCGACAACGCAACTGACATAGCACCCCGGGACCATCCCAGGCTCTGGCCCATGGGTATGAAGAAGAAGCCGATGACAACCAAGCCAATGGCGCCGAACAGTCCGTTGCCCAGAAAAGCCCCGGCTACTACGCCCCAACCAGGGTATATGCCTGACCTTCTACGCGCTCCGGTGCTCGGATCGTGGTTACCCGACAACTTGCATCATCTGGTTTCGAAAGGCCCCCAGACCACGGGAGAGCCTTCCTTCACCATCAACTGACCCTTGGCGTAAACCCTGTCGACACTCAAATCGGGGTCCAGAACAACCAGGTCGGCATCGGCTCCAGGAGCGATGCGGCCTTTTCGACGTAGATGCAGGACATCGGCCGGACTGGAAGTAACAGGTTCCAAGGCCGTGGCCAGGGTAACATTCTCCTCATTAACCAGGCCCTGCACCGTTTCCAGAAGACTGCCTATGGGAGCCACGGACACGTCCACAATATTGCCAGCGTCATCACGGCGCACGGAGTTGCCGTTGCCATCGGAACTCATGGTGATCTGGGCGGCCGGCACATCTGCGTCAAGCAGTGACTTGACCGCGCTGCTAGCAGGTGCACGCTCGGCAAGCCGGGCGGCGGAAGTAGCGGTGACGTCCACGCGTCCCCCGGCTTTAGCGTAGTCCCTGGCTTGCTCCAGGATGCGCGTAGTAGACCCCACGTGAGTGGGGACCATTTGCGTTATGGGTATATCGGAATGTTCAACGGCGTCGAACAGGGGCTGCAAGCCTGCTTTGCCACGACCCACGTGAACATGGAGCACCCCGGCCTTGTTCCCTATGACGCCGCCCATTCGCGCCAACGCTGCAAGACGATAGATGTCCTCTACGGAAGGCTGGGAGCATAGTGGATCTGATATCGCCAGTTTGACGCCAACCACTTTGTCTATAAAGGCGATGTCATTGGTCACGGAACCCGTTATAGTGGGCGAAGGCAAGACGAAGCCCCCTACATACATATAGGCGCTAATGCCCTCTTCCTCCAAGGCCAGGGCCCTGGCCAATACGTTGGGGGCATCTTTAGTGGTGCAGTCGTAACCGAGTACGCCCACTACGGTCGTCACGCCGGAAGGTGTGATCTGCGATAGCTGGATATCCGCGTTTCGGGAAATGGGGCCTCCCGCTCCACCGCCGCCGGCAATGTGTACGTGATTATCTATGAATCCGGGGACTACCATTTTGCCCGCGACGTTGGCAACCTCTATATCACTCAAGCCGGATGGCATTGAAATATGCGGTTCTATCCTCACTATCCTGTCGTTGGCAAAGAGCACGTCTTGAACGCCCATGTCCTCTGGGGCGTAGATGTGGCCGCCTTGTAGTAAAAGCATAATCCTCCCGTAGAACCGTGAAATAGGCCATCATGAATGGCTCGCATAGACCCAATTCGCCACTCCTGCTGCCGTGGCGAATACTTATTCCCAGATACCAAGTCTCTTCTGATATTCCGGGTCAATCCTTGAAACAATCTTCAGCTTGAGCAACTCCTCATCAGGCACAGTGGCGCCGTCGGTGGCCGGTATGGGTGCCTCGCTGATCAAGCCTTCCTTTTCTAGTTCTTCAAGTTCGTCCGGTTCCATACCCAACAGGCCTACAAGGTACTTGTGATTGTCCTCCCCCAGCTTAGGAGCGGGCTTTCGAACCTTCACATCATGCTTGCTGAGCTTCCAGGGGCGCCCAATCAGCGTCCGGGAGCCCATCTTGCGGTCCTGGGGATACGCCACGCGTTCCAAGAAACCCCTATCGCCGTAGTGAGGGTCAATGTGCATGTCCAACGCGTCCAACACAGGCCCCGCTGGGATTCCAACCTGTTGCAGTTCCTCCATTAGTTGGTAGCGGTCGCGGCCTGCCGTCCACTCTGAGATGATCTTGTCCAGTTCATCGTGGTTTTTCATGCGTTCGGCGTTGCTGGCAAACCTGGGTTCCCTGGCAAGCTCCGGCTTGCCTATAAGAGAGCACAGTGCCTGCCATTCGGCTTCCGTACCCACCGAAATAGCTATCCATCTATCTTCACCCCGGGCAGGATAGACCCCTTGTGGCGCCCTGTATCGGTGTCGGTTGCCTATACGCTCACCCGGGTTGCCGTTGGCCATATAGTCAAGCAGATACTCAGAAATGTTCATGACACCTGCTTGGTACATAGCCACGTCTATCCACTGTCCTTTGCCAGTGCGCTGCCGGCGACGTAAGGCGGCGGAAACCGCGAACAAGGCCGTCCAGCACGCTACGAAATCTACGTAGGAGATCCCGGCCCTGGCAGGATTCCCGCCAATGTAACCTGTAAGGTTGGCCAGGCCATGAGTGGGTTCCATGGCTGAAGCTACCCCAGGATAGGTGGAGTATGGCCCGTCACCGTGGCCATAGCCCGTATTGGACACCATGATTATGTCAGGGCGTATCTTGCGTAGGTTGGGGTAGTCTAGCTCCCATCGCCGCATCACGCGTGGCGTAAAATTCTCGAAGACGACATCTGAGATTTTGACTAGCTCTCGGAATATATCGCGACACTTTTCGTTGCTCATATCCAGGGTAAGGGAGTTTTTGCTTCTATTGAGCAGATTGTAAATGCCTCCACGGTTCCACCAGTCATCACCGGGGTCGCCTTCAGCGTACAGTCCAGCCTGTCCGCCCCGGCGAACCCCTTCAATGTGCGCCGGCCCCTCTATTTTCACCACCTCGGCGCCGTGGTCCGCCATGATGCCGGCGGCGTACGGGAGTGCAAAAATATACGTGGAGTCCAGGATTCTAATGCCTTCAAAAGGAAGACCTATCTGATGCGGTTGCACTATGGCGCTCCTCTATTAAACAACGCCCTGCTGCTTCAGGGCTTGAATATCTTCTTTGCTGAGACCCAGCTCCTCTCCATAAACCGCTTGGTTGTGCTGGCCCAGGAGAGGCGCGGGGCGTGTGGACTCATAAGGCGTCTCGCTGTAATTGAATAACACCGCGGGCGCCTTGATCTTACCCATGACCGGATGCTCTACGTCACGGTAGAATCCTCTGCTTTCCAGGTGGGGACAATCGACCAACTCCGGTACAGACTGAACAAAACCGGCCAGAAGCCGCCTTCTGGCGGCTTCGTGAAAGTAGTCCCATCGGCTCCAATTCTGAAGCGCGTCCACCGCTATGGCGTCCAACTCCTCGCCGCGTTCCATACGGCTGCTCGGTGTGGCGAAGCTAGCGTCACGCAACTCCGGTTTTTCAAAGAAGTCGGCTACGTCATCCATGGTGGCCCTGCCACCGCCGGCCGTCAGTGAAACCCAGCCGTCCTTACAGGGCATGAGGTCCGTGAACATGCGTCCCTTTGGCAAGCGACGGCCGGGTACGCCGCCTCTGAAGGCATACGGCGGCTGAGTCTCAACCAGCGTTGAAGAGACAACCTCTGTAATGGAAACGTCCACGTGCTGTCCTTCCCCGGTCATGGATTGCGAGAACAGCGCAAAAGATGTAGTCACAGCCCCCACTAAGCCGGCTTCATACTGTGCCTGGCTGCCCCCGTGCTTCAGAGGCTCCCTGTCTGTGTAGCCGCTAATGGACATGATTCCGGACATGGCGTACTGGATCAACTCTTCACCTTGGAAATGGCTGTAAGGCCCCGTCTGGCCGAAGGGTGTTATGGACGTCAGGATGACTCCGGGATTTATCTGGGCAAGTTCATCGTAGCCAAGGCCAAGAGTGAAAAGATGCCCTGGCTTGAAGCTCTCTACTACAACGTCGACATGCTTTACTAGATCGAGGAACAGTTGCCTCCCTTGCTCCTGCTCCAACTCTAGAGTGATCCCCCGTTTGTTCAAGTTCACTGCCAGGAACTGAAGACTCTTTTCCGGATGGGGATTGTTCTGAAAGAAGGGGCCCGTTCCGCGCAATGGGTCGCCGTCCGGGGGTTCCACCTTGATCACATCCGCCCCGTAATCGGCCAGATATCTACCGCACATCCCTCCCGCAATTCCGTAGCTGATGTCCAAGACTCTGACACCTTCAAAGACGCCAGGCATGACTTCTTCTCCTTCCTCTGGGCGCTTGCAATCCGGGGATGGAAAGGCAGGCGCAAATTGAGATCACTTCACGTTTGTACTAGTACCAGTCCCTATAGAATGTCTCGTACGGGACGTACGGCGGGCGGGCGGGATGAGGGATGGGCAACTGCACCGGTCCGTCTTCCCTGGAGGGCAAATAGACGGTAGATGTGCCCACTACTTGGGCCTCGCCTAGCTGGTTCACGCCCTCAAACTTAATGCCTACAGCGTGATATTGGCGCTTGCCCGGCGCGGCTCCTTCCGCCGATTCGCCTTCCTGGACTTCCTTGAACTTCTTGACAACCTCACCCGTATAGATGCCAACGTCGCCGTAGAACACGGGCTTCCTCAGTGGAACGACCATGCGCCGGATGAAACCATCGTCGCCCATCCAGTTGCTCATAAGTTGCTGGCACATTTCAGTCCGCTGCACCCCGTAGTCAAATGGCGCGGGCTGGCCTATGTAGGCGGCCAGCAACGCGTCTTCATGCTCTGCATTGGGAGTCCACGGCCAGTTGGTCGCGGGATTGGTGTAGCTCCCATAGGAAGGTCTATACCGCACCCAATCGTAGGCGCGTTCAAAGGCCAGATCGTCGCCTCCTCCGCCGTCCGCCGAAGCTGCGGCCCAGGACAAACCGTGGTAGCTTATCTGATCCTGGAGAGTCCACGGAACCATGACCACAGGTCCAACTTTTTCTCCTACTTCCACGTCTTCCCAGTGCAGAGGCTTTGCCCCTCTGCGTTCTTGCCTGCCCATCTGACTCAAGACCTCTTCAATTTGCTCCTTGTCGTACTGATGACTCTTCCGTTCGTAGAGCATGCGCTCTCCCAAACGCTCCACGGACATGGCCCTAGCGCTGCCCATGGATTTCATTGGCACCATGATCTGGGTGGCATAGCATTTCCCAATCAGGTCTCCGTGAAAATCACGGTAGTGGTTTTCCGATATCATAAAGACCAGTTGGCCACGAGAACCGGTCTTTTCGAATATCTCCTTGGTTACTTTGGAGGAGGTGAATTTGGACCCTACCCTTACAACGTCGAAGAACTCCCAGGCCGCGCCGGAGTAGTAGTTGGCAAGTGGATACCCGCCGGGACGCTTGGCTCCATGAACCGAAGGATAACGCACCAGCGCCAGGATGGGGCCCGGCGCTATCTGGCAACCGTACTTGGTCTGCTTCCCGTACTCAGGATCAGTGAACAGAGGGTTGCTGTCCCCTATGGACTGGCTAAAGGCGGTAAGCACTCTTGAATCAAATCGCTGGGAGTACTCGTAGGGTGGTCCTGATTGCTTGTACGGAGAGGGAGACCATGGGGGTAAATGCTCCTCTGACTCCTTGTCGATTTGTTCCCTGGACCTGGCCATAAACTCTGCTACGGCTTCTTCAAAGGTCTGAGATTTCGTAGAGCTCATCCTATCCTCCTTGCTTTATGCTGCCTCGCGATTGCACACTTCAAGGGCAGTAGCAGCCAGCACCTTGGAGCAGTCAACCATCTCGCTTAAAACGCTATAGCCGTCGTCCACGTTGTCCTCAAACTTGCCGGCGCGCGGCCCGTATATGAGGCAGGGAATCCCGGCATTCCATAGATGGCAAGTATCGTTGGCGGAGTAGGAGTTGGGCAGCACGGCGCCTATGAGATTCGGAGGACGCCCCGTGACTTTCTCATGGTTTCTGGCTACCGCCTGAACAATATACTCGTCCTTGGGAACGTCCAACGGGTCCATGACTAAACGGCGCCGGCCCTTAAAGAAGTCCGGCGTATCCGGCGGCGGTATCTCGATTTCGTATCGCAGGTTTGGGTCTTCTTTGGTCAGCGGGTCTAATACGCGGCGAATGTCGGCTACTATGCTGCCTACGGTCTGTCCGGGAACAAAGTGCACGTCCACCATGATGGTACAGAGGTCGGGAATGTACGGAGGCTCTATGAGAACGTAGCCGCTTCCCCGCCCACCGACGATACTTCCCACGTTTAGTTCGGGCATGGCGGGCAAGTCCTCCCGGGGCGTATGGGTAAACTTGACCGTTTGAAGGGCTTCCGTAATCTTCGTCATCTTGTGGATGGCGTTGACGGTTTTATCTAGTTCTCTAATGTGCCCGGTGACTCCGTAGGTGTGAATGGCCATGTGGACAATCCCGGCATGCACGGTGACTACATTGCCCACGCCGAACGGCTCCGCAACAACAGCTACGTCCGGCCGCGGCCCATGCTGGGCAACGTAGTAGGTCCCTTCCCCTCCCTGCGTCTCTCCCGCAACGCAAGCGACGATCAGGTCCCCTTTCAACCTTGTTCCGGACCTGCGAATAGCCTCTGCCGCTTCGATGATGCTGGCCACACCGCCCTTCATATTCTCCACGCCGTGCCCGTAGAGACGGTCCCCATCCACTGTGGGTGTCCACGGGTCGCGCCTCCACCCCAAGGTCAGCGAGTTGATGTCAATGTGCCCGTTTAGCATCAGGCTCATACCGCCGCCTGTGCCTTTGATAGTCGCGATAGTCTGGAAGCGCCCCGGCTCTATTTCCTGCAATTCCACCAAGTAGTCCCTGCTGCGGAACCAGTCGGCCAGGAACATAGCCACAGGAGTTTCTTCGGTCTTGAAACTGGGGATTTTGATCAATTCGCTGGCAAGGCCTACCAGCTCTTGTCTGTCGACCTGATCGAGTACGGTCTGGAGGTCTTTATTGGTAGGTATAGCGACCTCCGTTTACGGTGATCTACCCTCAAAGATGCCCCGATTCTAGGCAAAATGATATTCCCTGTCCATACCCCTGCTTTATTTATGAGCGCAACCACTGAAATCGTGTGTGGCTGCCATGATGGTCAATGGAAGGAAGCTGCATTGACGGGAGTAAGCCAAGATGCAAGTATTGGCTCAAACTTCGATCGAAACCAAGGAGGTAAACATGGCAGATGAAGTACTGTTCGAAACGGATGGGCACGTAGCCGTCATAACGTTGAACCGGCCCCAGGTGCACAATGCGGTGAACCCGGAAATGGCTTCCGCTCTGAGGGCGGCCTACCAGCAGTTCCGGGATGATCGGAATCTGCGGGTTGCGGTGCTTACGGGCGCGGGAGAGAAAGCATTCACCGCCGGCGCGGATCTCAAGGTAATGGCTTCAAACGCGAACATTGACCCCGCGGAGAACTACTGGTGGCCTCCCGTTGACAGCGGATATGTCGAAGTGTGGAAGCCGGTAATCGCTGCCGTCAACGGTTACTGCTACGCTGAGGGTTTGAACATACTGTCCTCCATCACTGACATTCGCATTGCGTCTGATACCGCGACCTTCTGCTATGCGGAAATCCTACGAGGATTCAGTGGCACGGGTTACGCCATAGAAAACCTGGTGCGCCAAGTTCCGTATGCCATAGCCATGGACTGGCTGCTTTCGGGCAAGGTGTTCGATGCCGAAGAGGCGCACCGCTATGGACTTGTCAACGAAGTGGTTCCCCTGGCCCAGGTGAAGGACAGAGCTATTGAGAAAGCTCAGGAGATATCAAGCCTGGCTCCCATAGCGGTGCGTGCGATAAAGGAGGTTGTGGTAAGAGGGCTCTCCATGGACCTTCCCAACGCAATCCGGTTCGCAAACACCGTTGGCATTATGACCCGGTTTACAGAGGACGCGAAGGAAGGTCCGCGGGCATTTGTTGAGAAGAGAGACCCGGTGTACAAAGGACGTTAGTCCGACAACCAAGCCCCCTGGGTGCGTTGTCTGTGAAAGGGTGGAAGGGTTGACTCGGTAATACAAGGGGAATATGTTTAGCTGCTGGTACCAGAGGCTGAGTTCTGTGCGATGGCCTCATCTTATCTTAAGCGTAGAGTGAGGACGCCATTGGAAAATAAGGGGCCTTTGCATATGAAACGGCAAATAGGTGTGGAGACCAACACCTACTCTATCGTCGGCAGATGTCAACGGACCGGCATGCTGGGCATGGTGGGGACTACCTCGGACATCGCCTTGGGGTCTCGTTGCCCCCATGTCAAACCCTTGATAGGCGCCGTTACTACCCAAGCCTCCACCGATCCGCGTTTGGGGAGCTTTGCGCTGCGTCTGATGTCAATGGGGTACTCGGCGCCCGCCGCTCTGGACGAGCTCTCACGGTCTGATCCCCATATTGAGCGGCGCCAGCTGGGTCTGGTGGACGGCGACGGAAACGTGGCTGCTCGCACGGGGAACCTCAATCAGCCATGGGCCGGACACCAGATAGGAGATGGATACGTGGCTCTGGGGAATGGCTTGGTGGGAGAACAGGTGGTGGCAGCCATGGCCGCTGCTTTTGAAAAGCACGAAGCAAACGACCTTGAAGACCGGCTCTTGTTAGCTTTAGAGTCAGGGCTGGCCGCGGGAGGCGAGAAGGCGGACATGACACCCTGGCACTCGGCTGCGATTCTGGTCTATGCCAACGATCCATTCCCACGGGTAGACCTACGAGTGGACGAGCACCAAACCGCAGTGACGGAGCTGCGTAGAATTCTGGACATCTACCGGCAACGATTGGACTTCTTCATTCTCCGGGCCAAGGATCCGGGCGCTGCCCGAAGCATCGCAGAGGAATCCCAACCGGGTTAGCAATGTCAGACTAACTACACGGCGAATTTCGCCTGTAGTGCGGAGTAGTGGGAGGTTGCTATAGACGTTCTTCTTACCAATGCCACCGTTATTCCCGGAGAGCCGGTAGGCCAGGTCATTCGCGATGGCGCAGTAGCCATCCAGGACGATAAGATTGCTGCCGTGGGCAACACCTCCGACCTGGAAGCTAGCTTTCCTGACCTGAAACGTGTTGCCATTCCCAACCGCGTTGTTATGCCGGGGCTGATAAACGCCCATACACACACGGTGCTCAATGTCCTGCGAGGCACGATAGAGAATGGAGAGGGCGACAGGGTGTACGGCTTTATGGTGCCCATCACCTTTGCCATGTCCAGCGAAGACAGGCAAGCCTTGGCAGCCTTGGGGTGCCTGGAAGCCATTCGATCAGGGACGACGACTATAGTGGACCCTCTGCGCTTTGTTCCCTCCTACGCTCAGGCGATGGTGGAAACCGGCCTCCGACTGTATCTTGCCGAGTCCGCTGCGGACGCCGTAACCACAGAAATCCGCACCAAAGGCTACCGGTACGAGCGCTCCTGGGGCGAAGCCTTCCTTCAACGTACTATGGAGCTGATTGACACCCATCACAACACGCACAATGGGCGCGTTCAGTGCATGGTGGCCGCTCATGCCACGGATAACTGCTCGCCATGGATTCTAGACGAACTGCGAGACATCGCCGAGAGTCGCAAGTTGCTGCGCACTATTCATCTGGCCCAATCCCGCCAAGAGGTGGAACAAGTAAAGAGTATGACCCACGGCAGGACCTCGGCGGAGTATCTCCTTGACCATGGCTGGCTGGGGCGTGACGTCCTTGCCGCTCACTGCACTCACTGTACGCCTTCCGACATTGGGCTTCTGGCGGAAACTGACACTTCCATGGCCCACTGTCCGGCTTCCAGCTCCCGTAGAGGGTTCCATGGCCTCGCGGACATGCCAGGCCTGGTAGATGCGGGGGTTAACGTTACCCTGGGCACGGACAACATGTCCGAGGATATGTTCGATGCGATGCGGATAGGCATCATTGTCAACCGTGGGCTGCGCAGGGACACCACGCGTCCAACGTCTCCTGAAATGCTGGCTTGGGCTACCCGTAACGCAGCCCGCGCCCTGCAACGAGAAGACCTGGGGACTTTGGAGCCGGGGAAGAAGGCCGACCTTACCATCGTACGGACGGACAGGGCGCATCTAACTCCCCTGCTGGACGTGATCTCCAACCTTGTCCACTACGGCCAGGCTTCGGACGTGGAGTCGGTCATGGTTGACGGAGAGTGGATCATGAAGGACGGGAAAGTCTTAACCATGGATGAGGCCGAGGTGACTAAAGCCGCCCAAGAAGCTGCCGTACGCTCCTGGCGCAATCTGCACCAGGAGTCGCCCGATATTGGAATGGTGCCAGAGTTCCAGGATTTGCTGATTTAACAGCCGGATACGGTACGAGACCCCTGCTCTACCGGTTGCTCTTAGCCCTTACCGCTGGGACTAGAGCTTGTTAACCGTTAAGCCCCATCAGTTTCTCCGGGTTGGACTTAACCAGCTTTCGGATATCGTCTGCCGGGATGCCTAAGTCAAGAAGAGATGCAATGAACTCGCGCAGTCCCTCCACCGGGTCAGGCAACGTATATACGCCAAGATCGGTAGCTATGATGCAATGATCAACTCCAATATCTTGGATCTCTTCGGCAGCCCCCCTGATGCCGCCGCCAACCTCTTCTGATAGTCCCTCATCCATAGCTGCATATTCAAGCTCAGCGTAGTAGTGGGTCTTTGGAATGGGTGTGGTATGGGTATAAGCGGCCAGAGTGTATTCGATGAACGCTCCCTTTCCAGCCATGTATTTGAGCTGGTCCAGTGAAGCGGCTTTGGTGGCGCCGGTAGCAACAAGCACGTCCTTGATCCCGTATTCCCCGGCAAGATCAACCAGTCTTACAGCCTCCTCTCCGGAGACGTGGCCGGTGTTCAGGAAGATATGCGGATTGGCCGCGATGAGTCCCAGAATCTCGTCCAGCTCAGGGCCTACGGGTCCCTCGGTCGGTATGCTAATAGCGCGCTCCACCTCTTCTTTCTTGAATTCGGGATAGAGCTCGCTTAGCGGCGAAAACTTGCCGTCTACCACCCTACCCTCCCGGGAGGCCTGGAAGTAGGTGGAGTGGGTTCCAAAGCTGATGAATTTGGCGCCGTCGCCGTATCTTATAGCGGTCTTGACGGCACGGGGGTTCAGGCCGCCGTAGGCGGTGTTGAGAATCAGGCCGCCGTAGACCTTATAGTCAGGAACGGCCCTATTTACTATCCAAGCGACTCCGTTGGTCATCTGGAAAACGTCCATGAGCACTATGGTCTGCATGCCGGCATCCCGCGCCTGAATGGCAGCCTGAATTGGGTCTATTCTTCTTGGACTGCTGGGTAGGTGCGGCGTGGCGTGGACGTGGACGTCAATGGCTCCTTGGAGAAGCTCTTCAGACAATTCAAAGGACCGACCTTCAGGTAGCATAATGGGACATCTCCTTAACAGTACTTATGATATGTAGAATCCATGCCTTAGTGGGTCGCCAGGGTCAACAACGATATGGTTGACTCCGGTGATGTGTGCGCTGCCCGTGATCTCGGGTACAACGGCTTCGATTGCTCCAACCTTTACCTTCTCCACAAGTCGTCCGTGAAACAAGCTCCCGGTTGGCGCGCTTTCGTGGACGTACTCCTTGTTGAGGTCTAGTGCGCCGTTTGCATGCAACACGGCCATCCTGGCGCTGCTGCCGGTGCCGCACGGAGAACGATCGAAGCCCAACTCCGTGGACAGGTTAAAGTTCTTGCCGTCCGCTTCAGGGTTCGTCGAATGACCTGTAAACAACAGTTGGGGAAAATCTCCGGCGGGCCCCAGGATGGGGTGTTCCGCCACGATAGTCGAGTTCACCGCTTTGAGTATTGACTTGCTGGCTTGACTCAGGCGGTCTAGGTTGCTTAGCTCCAGGGAGATGCCGGTTTGTTCAGCATCCACAATAACGTACCACAGCCCTCCATACGCTATATCCACCTTGAGATTTCCAAAGGGCTCAACGCACACTTCCAAATCTCTTTTATACGCAAAAGCGGGCTGGTTGCGGAACGTCACGCTCAACACCTTGCCATTGACCACATGAGCGCGAGCCCGCATGATGCCGGCGGGGGTCTCGACAGTCACCACCGTATCGGGTTCATCCGCCTTGACAATTCCTGCTTCCAGAACAGTAGTAACGGCCCCGATCAGTGCGTGGCCGCACATGTCCAGGTAACCCAGGGCGCACATGATGATGACGCCAAAATCAGCCTCGTCTGAGGTGGCGGGGCATAGTACCAGAGCGTGCATGGCCTGATGAGCCCTTGGTTCGCCCGTGAGCGTGGTCCTCAGGTGGTTCAGGTTATCGGCAAAGAATCTGGTCTTCTCCCTTGCGTTGTCTCCGGGGATCTCTGGGAGTCCGCCTACAACCAGCCTTGTCGGCTCGCCGCCGGTATGGGAGTCGATGCACACAATGGATTCTCGAAGCCATTCCTGGGGAAGTGCCGATGCGCTTATTTGAAACCCTTTTTGTGCAACCGCCATGACGATAGTTCCTTGAGAGCCTAGAGTTCGGCCTTGAATTGGAATTCCCGCTCGCCTATTACATTCTCGAACGCCGGAGGCTCAAGATATGTCTCGTAAATCTCTATTCCAATGGGCTTTACGTCTTGCTCCTCAGCGGACCAGTGTGCCGTGCCGGAACCGCTGGGGCATAACGACACCGCCATAAGAACATCCATCTCCGCATAGAACTCCACGTAGTCCCCTTTCTTGGCGTCGCTTGGGTCTACAGGTCGCAGCCCCGTGTCCAGTTCAAAATGGGTCTTCTGAAATAGGTTGATGTTGCTGTGAAGGTCGTCTTCTCCGAGGCCAAATGGTTCTACTCCGCGAAGAAGGTTTGCCCAGCAGTTGAACTTAGTGACATTGGGATGATTCTTGTCCTTGAGGGCCCAGTACCAGAAAGAGGGGTTGCAGTGTGAACCTATGCAATAGTGATGATCAGCGCCGGGATGTGTAGGCTCGGTCTTCACGGTATTTTCAATTATGGTCATGAGCGGTCGGAACATGGGCATGTTGCTCCACAGACGGCTGAAGGTAGTCAGGAATATGCCCTCTCTATTTAAGGTGTAATCTGACCAGAACCGTTCCTTGTAGTTGTTGGCGTTCCAAATGCACAGGTCCACAATTTGAGGCCCCTCTACACATACAATACGAGCCGATTCTCCCCTTTTCACCACAAATCCTCTTCCTCTCACTTCAAGCGGGACGACGAACTCATCTTTCTTGCGGAAGTTGGAGCGGGCTTTGTATAGATTCTGATAAAATTCGTAAGGGAATGAGGGTTGTGGATGAAAATTCGGCCTCTTTGAGGGTGTATTCATCAATTTATCTCTCTAAGAAATCACCACGGTGGTACGAAGAAGCCAGCTAATCAAAATTCTACGGAGTCCGATGGGCAATCATAGAACGAAATCGATGTCGGTGCAAACTGCATTAAGTAGGGGGATATATGGCTACCAGGTCTTCTACGCCTCCGGCGCCAAACCTGGCCGGTAAAGCGCTCACCGTGAATGGCCCGGTGCCTTCCCAACAGCTGGGCATTTCACTGATGCACGAACACCTCTTCTCCGACCTGTGGAGAGAAGTTAAGCTTGATAGCATCACCTCCGCCGAAGACTTGGCTCTCGTGGACCAGAAGCTTGGTCTGGAAAACCTGCGATTCGCCAGGGACGGCAAGCCCATACGTGACAATTACATCCTGGACGACGAAGCAGTGATCACCGAAGAGGTAATGGAGTTCCAGAATATGGGGGGCCGCACCATTGTTGAGGTGAGCAACATCGGCTTAGGGCGAGACCCGCTGGCGTTACAGCGGGTTGCCAGTGCGACCGGCCTCAACATAGTAATGGGAGCGGGATGGTATCAAAAAGGATTCCACCCTCCTGACATGGACCAACGTACCGTAGAAGACCTTACGGAAGAAATCGTCCGGGACGTTACCGTAGGGGTGGGCGATACGGGCATCCGAGCCGGTATCGTCGGAGAGATTGGCGTAAACGGGAACCCCATAACAAGCAACGAGGAGAAGAGCATACGGGCCACGGCGCGGGCCAGTAGAATCACCGGGGCGGCCATCTCCCTTCATCACGGCGGGACAGGCAGGGAACGGTTCAGAGTAGCCGACATGTTGGCAGAAGAGGGAGCGGACCTTGAGCGGACCATCTTCGGCCACAGCAACTCCTACTGCGGAGACATCGGATTCTTGCTGGAGTTGCTGCATTTGGGCGTTTATCTCCAATTTGACACCCTCGGAATAGTAGGAGCTCCGGTCGCTCGGATCCCGCCCTTTCCCGGACCCGAACACAACAGTAGCCACAAGGCAGCCGAAGACGTGCTGGTTGGCGAAGCCATCCCCAAGCTTATTGAAGCAGGGTTCGAAGATAAGCTGCTGATTTCCCAGGACGTTTGCTTGAAAGTCCAGCTTAAGAGCTACGGGGGCACGGGGTATACGTTCATTCTGGACAAGTTCATTCCGTTCTTGCGTACCCAGGGCTTGACCGAAGAGCACGTAGACAAGCTGCTCATCAAGAACCCTCAGCGCGTGCTGACCTTTACTGATCCCGGGCAGTAGATTGCCGCCAAATCACGGATACGCTCGCCGATCCGGAAGGATCAGTCCCTGGCATGCCATTTGGCCACAAAGAGTATGATCACGGCCACCAGCTGCACCAAGTCGTCAATGTCCACCCACTCATCGGGAGCGTAAAAGTTCCCACCCTTGGAACCTATCCCGACCGACGGGATATCGTGCATACGACTTGGGAACCTGGTGTCGCTCGCCAGCGAATTGGTGTACGGCTCCAGTGACACACCTGTGATTTCACGTACGGCCTCCCCCATGATCACACACGCGGGGTCTTCCCAAGATGTGACAGCGGGATTAGCGCTAACCGTTGGCCCCATGACCTGACACTCAAACCTTGGGGCAGACCTCTCTAGCTCGGCAGAAATGGCTGCTAGAACGCGTGGTACAGTCAGCGGATCAGTGAACAACACCCTGATTTCGGCATGGCACCGGTCCGGCACCAGACCGGCGCTATCCCCTGCGACCACTTTACCCAGGTTGATCTCGCATTGGGAAAGCTCGCCCCTGTGGAGACCGTGCACAATTGCCAGGCAAGCTTTCAAAGCGTCGCCGCCGTCACTAAAGCGTGCGCTGTCCATCACGCCTTCCTTGGGAACCCCCCGCCAGCCTTTGATCTCCAGTGTGACATCCACTATGCCCCGGCTGGCATTCTCCAGCACACGCATTCCAAAGCCGGTCTCAGGAGGATGAACATATAGGCAAGCGCCCAACCCTTTTAGTTTCGACATAACCGGTAGGGTCCCCCGAGCTCCTCCACCTTTTCCAGCCATGCTGATTACCAGCGGCGCTTCACCGGTTGCCTGATAAAGAGCTGCCGCTGCCACCAACATGGCCGCTAGACCTCCCTTGTCGTCCGCGGTGCCCAGTCCGTACATTCGGCCATCTCGCACAAGCGGCTCGGTGGGATTAGAATGCCAGCCTTGGCCTGGATATTCCGTGTCTACGTGGGCATACAATGCCAGAGGCGCCGTCCTCAAATTATGGGCGCGCGCCACCAGATTCACCGGCGACTCCTTACCGGGCGGCAACGGCCAGGTAAACTCAGGGTGATCCCTGTACGATTCGGGATCATCCGTTGATAACTCTACGGAGAAACCGTAGCGCTGGAGATATCCCGCCACCACCTGCTGGGCTTCGGCTGTAGAGCTGCCGTACAAGCTCGGCGTCGAAATCAACTCGGAGAGAAGTTCCAACAGCTCTGAACGCCGGCTTTCTGCCAGTTTCAAAGCTTTATCTCTATCCATTACGGCGCCTCCTCTGACATTTGGCGGTAGCCGGAACTACTGAGTGCGTAGAGTATTCGGGTCTCTGATCAGACGCCGATCTGCATCTTCATCCAGCGGGAAGTGTTGTGGAAATCTACAACAGCGCTGCCCGGAGGAACCAGCTCGTCACAGGCAGCTCGTAGATCGTCGCTCAGGCTCATATCTAGCACGGGAATTAGCGGCTCAAGGTGCTGCAGCGTTCGCGGGCCAATCAGCGGGGCGGTTATTCCCGGTTGATCTTTGCACCAGAGAACCGCCAGCTGGGCCGCGGTCAACCCGGCATCCGCCGCCAGCGCCGAGAATGCACGCCCTACCTCGACGCCGCGTTGGGTAACGCGGTCAGCGTAAAAGCCGCCGCGCAGGTCTGCCCGAGACCCCTCCGGGTAATCGGTGCCTGAGCTATAGCGGCCCGCCAGCACCCCCATACCCATTGGCGCCCAGTTGATCAGGCCAAGCCCCCACTTCTGAGCCATTGGAACCAACTCGTTCTCAATACGACGATCAAGCAGGTTATACGGCGGCTGCTCCGTTACATACCGCGCCCACCCCTTTGACTCGCTAACCATGAGCGCTTCCATGACCTTCCACGCCGGGTGGGTGGAACAACCTATGTAACGCACCTTGCCCTGCCTAACCAAGTCATTGAGCGCGCCCAGCGTCTCGTCAACCGGGATGTCAAAGGACGGGCGATGGACCTGATAGAGGTCAATGTAATCGGTCTGTAGGCGCTTCAAAGATGCCTCACAGGCACGGATGACGTTGAGACGCGATTGGCCGTACTCGTTGGGTCCCAGGACTTCTCTGTAATCCTCAAGCCTAAAGCCGACTTGCCGTCGGCCGGAATCCACTTTGGTCGCGATCAGGACCTCGTGCCGCCTTCCATTCTTCTTCAAAATGCGACCGATGACCCGCTCGCCGTCACCGTCCGCGTAGACGTCGCCGGTGTCCAGTAGATTGATGCCGGCATCCATTGCAGAGGTGAGGACTCTTTCGCACTCGTCCTCCGGTGTCGGATCCATGAAATTGTCGGTGCCAAGGCAAAGCGGAGATACATTGGCGCCGGTCCGGCCAAGCGAGCGATATTCCATAGTTTGCGCCTCCCTTATTGTTCGGTCACCCCGTCGCTACTGGGGGGATTAGATATACTAGGCAAAGTTCTCCGGAATCACCACCGCTTGCTGAAGCAGCCCGAAACAGATCAGTCATACACGGCCACGCTGGTTACCCTTGCTGGCTTATAAGAGCGTCGATTGCGCTTTCCAGCTTGGAAGCCGCCGATCGCAACTGCTCATCAGCGGATTCTACCCATTCCTCGTCTGCCTCTAGCTGTGCGTAGTATTCGGGAAGCCGGCGCCGTGATTCCTCGGGTGCCGGGCCACCGTACAGCACACGCCTATCAACAAACTTGGCGGGGTCCAGCGCATCCTCAAGAAGCTCCTGACTCAAGCCTACGGTCTCTCCATAGTAAGCCATTGCCGCCTCGTCCAGCATTTCCGAGGTGACATCTCTGGGATGGATGCCCCTTTCATCGCTGAACCGCACAAGTACGCCCACAATTTGATGCGCCGTGCGCCAAGGGAGCCCTTTTTCCGCCACCAGCATTGCGGCAACGTCGGTACCCTGTGCCCAGTAGGCTCCCGCCATTTCCTCCATTCGCTCCCTCTTTATTTCCATGGCAGGTATCAGATCAGTAAACCAACCCATCGCCTGCGCGACCCTATCAAAGGCGCGGTGAAGCGACGCCCCGCCGTCGGTGGTGAACTCTCCGCCGGAATAGTTCTGTCCGCCATACGTAGCCACTACTCCGCCTATGGTCTCTTCTGATGAAGCTCGCACTGTGCTGAAGATTGACGGGTTCCTCTTCTGCATCATTATGCTGCTGGTGCTGCAGAAGCGGTCGGGTATGTCCACGTACCCCGCCTCAGAAGTGAACCAGAAATTGATGTCGTTTGCCCATTTGGACAGGCTCAGGTGCACGCCGGCCGCCACCATGATGGTCTCCACCGCGTCGTCCTCAAAAATGATGGAGTCAAAAGTGTTTCTGAGCACGCCTTCAAAGCCAAGGAGTTCCCCAACACGATGCCTGTTTAACAGAAAACTGGAGCCGGTCATTATGGCCGCGCCGGCTGGACTCTGGTTCACCCTATGGTAGGCATCGGTGGCTCGCTGGAAGTGCCGTTCCAGTACGGATCCCCACGCCATGAGCTGATGACCCAAGGTAACCGGCTGAGCGTGCTGGCTTCCCGTGTAGCCGGGCATCACCACGTCCAGATTCTTTTCCGCCGTTGCTAGGATCGCTCTTCTCAACCGGTTGATTCCCTTCAACAGTTCTCCCAACCGGTCACGCTCCCGAATCCGACGCCACACCGCTCCCAGGTCTCCTGAGCTTCTGCCCAGGTGGATGCGGCCGCCTACGTCGTAGCCCAAGCGACGGATCAGGTACTTCTCCCCAGAGTGCATGCCTCCCTCAATCTCCTGGCGGACCGCGGCCATACCCTCTTGCTCCATTTCTCTAAGCGACTTCAGCATGGCAACGGCGTCTTGGCGAGGTATCAAATCTTCCTCAGCCAGCATCACCAGATGCGCCTTATCAAACATGTGGTAGGCATCCAGTGACGCCGTATCTGCGGAGCCGCCCACGCCCAGAGCAAAGGGTCCTCCAAGGCCCGGCAGCATGGGTTCGTTCAACCGGATGCCTGGAGAACGAGGGCCATCGTATTCTGTATGGGGCTTCCTCAACATGGTGCACCTCAGTCGTTCTTAAGAGATCACGAAAGTCGCACCATCTTACTTGAAAACTAAACGTTCCGCCATTCGACCTGTAATCGATAGTGTATTCCCTTGACAAGCTATAAATAGTGTGCGTAGTATCCGTGTTGCGGTCATTCAAGCACCAAACATAACGTTTCCAGCCTCCATTTCCCATTGTTGCATGGGGAGGGGGTTGGTGTTTATGGCTAGTACATGCTTACTAAATCGTAAGGGGTGGGTATATGCGGTATTCAACATTTGTTAGAAGATTGAGTGGCGCGCTGGTAGCATTAGCTTTGCTAGGCGTCATGGCGTGTGGCGGTGCGGAGGAGGCGACACCGACTCCTTCGGCTCCTACGGTGCCCAGCCCGACGCCTACGGTGCCCAGCATCGTTGCTCCTACGGTTGCGCCTCCAACGGCGACTCCTACTGCTGCCGCTCCCGGCGAGGTAGTGGCACAGCCCACTGCTACCAACACTCCTACGCCAGTTCCTGTAGGAGAGCAGCCTAAGTACGGCGGGGTAATTAACATATCTGGTGAGCTCGCCGCCTACATTGACCCGTTCCATAACCGCTCTAACTGGAACTGGTTCAACTTCGGGAACACCTGGGGCCAGTTGGTCCGGATTGATCCTCGCGACCGAGTTTCCCTTCAAGACGATCTGGCCGATAGTTGGGAGCTCAGCGAAGACGGCTTAACCTGGACGTTCCATATCCGCGATGGAATAATAGATCACGAAGGCGGCACTTTCACCGCCGAAGACGCTCGCTGGAACATAATCCGCATAAAGCACAAGCCCAACGGAGTCCCCGGACGCCGCCAGGGATGCATGCGAGAGTTCGTAAGCGATATCCTGGATGACAACGGCAACGAGGTGGCCAACCCCGGCGCCGAGGTCACAGGCCCCAACGAGTTGACCGTCCGGTTGGTGGCGCCGCGCGGCGCGTTCATGGGATGCGTGACTTCCGCATTCATGCAGTTCCAACCCTCCAAGTACACCAGGGCCATTGACACTGCGCCTGGTGGAGAATACAGAGACCTGGATTTCTCGAAAGGTGAGGTTATTGGCACCGGACCCTTCAAAGTAGTAGACCATGCTTTGAACAACTTCGTGAAGACAGAACGGCATGAAGCTTACTATCGTGATGGGTTGCCGTACCTGGATGGTTATAACGAGTTTGAAATCCTGGATGCAGCTACCAGGACCGCTAACTTCATCTCTGGACGCGTTGATGCCTTCCCGTTGTTTGCAGCTCCTAAGAGACCGGACGTGGAACGGATGGTCGCGGAACTTGGAGCCGACAACGTGAAGTTCAGCCGTGTTCCCGCCGTTGGAATGAGGGTGCTCCAACTCAATACGCGGAAGGCTCCCTTCGGCCCCGTGGGCGACCCCGTGGCGGACGACATTCGCTGGGCCATTCAGTTGACCCTTAACCGTGACAACATTAACAAGCTGGCCTTTGACGGCATCGGTTTCCTGGCGCCGCCGTACTACATTGGATGGGAGTGGATTTACACGGAGCAGGAGTGGTTCGATCAGTTCCCTGGCCTGGACTCCTCTCCGGATGTAAAGGCCCAGCACATCGCCGAGGCCAAGGCGTTGATGGAGAAGCATGGATACGGTCCGGATAACTTCCTCACCCTCCCCGCCCATTTGACCAGCTCCAGCGGCAAGAACGAAAGCGAGGTCATTGCAGAACAGCTAAAAGAGATCTATATCGATTCCAAGGTAATCGTAACGGAGTCCTCCCTCATTAATGAACGGGTTGTAAAGGGTGACTTCGATATATCTCGGGATAGCCGGGGAGCTCCATTCCCTGACCCCGACGCATTCAACATATCCCTCTACTTCCAGTATGAAGACGGTGGCTTCAACCACACAGGATGGGAGAATCCCAAGTGGAAAGAGCTGTACGAGCAGGAAGTTATACTGGATTCAGAAGAAGCGCGGGCTCCGCTACTGAGAGAGATGGCCAAAATCATGTATTTTGACGCCACGCTGATCAACTATATCCGCCCAGGCCTAATGTACACGCATCGAGGCAACTGGCGTGGCTACACCTTCCCTATTCACCACGTTATGAACGCCTCTCTAGAGTACACCTGGCTGGCTGATCAGTAGTCTAGTCTCGACAGAGCATCATCGGAATGCAGACGGGGCGCTTCTAAGAAGCGCCCCGTCTTTTTCTTGGTCGGCTTGGCTACAAGTCCACTTCAAGCACGTGGCAAGAGCACCTTGGCGCCATAGGAACAAACCCAGCTGTCACTGGAGAGCGGCGGAGTACTTCATAGTTAGTTTTATGGACTTATCTGTCGCGCAGCTTTAGGTCCAACACGTCGCCCAGAACGTTTCATTCCAAACACCACCAGCGTTAGCGCGGCGCCGGGGAATATGCCAATCCAAGGGGCAACGACAAAGTAAGACTGGGATTGCTGGCTGAGCATAGCACCCAGGAGATCACATCGGCGGGAGTGCCAATGCCAAGGAAGCTGAGAGACGACTCTATCTGGTTGGCTTGGCTATCAGTTCATATCAAGCGTGTGGTAAGAGCGCCTTGCTGCCCATAGGAACAACCTAGCCGTCAACTGGAGAGAGGCGGCAGGGAACTTCGTGGTCAGTCTTGCAGATTTATCTGCCGCGCAGCTTTGGATCCAACACGTCGCGCAGAGAGTCGCCCAGGACGTTCATTCCAAACACTACCAGCGTTAGCGCGGCGCCGGGGAATATGCCAATCCAAGGGGCAACGACAAAGTAAGACTGGGATTGCTGGCTGAGCATAGCACCCCAGGAGATCACATCGGCGGGAGTGCCAACGCCAAGGAAGCTGAGAGACGACTCTATGATGATCATGAAACCTATCAACGCGGTGGACACCACAAGTAGCGGAGCAAAGGAATTGGGCAATACGTGTTTGAAAACTATGCGGAAATCATTGGCGCCTATCGACTTGACTGCCTCCATATAGGGTGTCTCCTTGATGCTCAAAGCTGCAGATCGGACAACACGGGCAATCCTGGGGGTATAAACAATGGCCACGGCGGCAATTATATTGTTCAGCGATGGACCGAAAGCCGCCATCAAAGCTAAAGCAAGGAGCAGTGACGGGAAGGCTGTTGTTCCATCAACAAAGCGCTGTATTACAAGATCCACCTTGCCACCCAAGTGTGCGCTGGTCACTCCTATCAGCGCCCCTGCTATGCCGGCAATAATAACGCCTAGCAAGCCCACTTTCATTGACACACCTGTTCCGTACATAGTGCGGCTCAGTATGTCACGCCCCAGCTCGTCCGTACCAAACCAGTTGGTCGCGTTCGGGGACTGCAAGATAGCGTCCACGTTGGTCTTCAGAGGGTCGTGCGGCGCGACTAGTGGCGCGGCCACGGACACAAAGCTGGCAACGAGCAATATGATTACACCGGTAGCGCCCAGTGGCTTACTCAGCATGAAGTGCCGGACTGCCCTGAGCCGCCGGTATACGGCGTCCCTTCGCTGAACAGTTTCAAGTATTACTTCTTTTTGAACCACTATGACTGTCCTTCAGATTGGATTTCCACTGCCTAACTAGGTTCTAAGTCTAACTGTACCGTATGCGGGGGTCTAGGAAACCATACGTCAAATCCACGATCAGGTTTGCAACTAGAGCCACGATTGCGAAGTACATTACGTATATCTCTATCATCTGAAGGTCCCGGCTGAACATGGCCAAGACCAATCCACGGCCGATCCCTGGCAAATTGAAGATGATCTCTATGATCACCGTTCCTGAGAAGAGGCTGCCGATGTTGAGTCCGAATACGGTCACTACGGGTATCATGGCGTTGCGGATTGCATGTCTGCCCAGCACTACTCTTTCTCTGAGGCCCTTAGCGCGGGCGGTGCGTATGAAGTCCTCCCGCAATACTTCAAGCATCTGAGCTCTGGTTATGCGCAACATCAGCCCTTGAAAGGTGAAGCTGAGAGCTAGGGCCGGGAAAATCAGCTGCTGGAACCCGTTTATCGGGTCATCCAAAATGCCGGTGAACCCCAGAGGGGGCAGCCACTTGAACACACTGGAAAGAAACAAAACTATCATCAGGCCCACAAAGAAACTGGGCATAGCTAGGCCTAGAATCGCCATCCCTCTCACCACGTAGTCAATAAAGCCATCCTGTTTTATTGCTGCCAGAATGCCTATTGGAACCCCTACTATAGGAACGATAATCAATGCTAGTAGGGCCAGCTGCAACGTTATAGGAAATCTTCTTCCGATTTCGCTGGTCACTGATCGGCCAAGAAGTACGGAATCACCCAGGTTCCCGGTCAGTAGGTTCGTGATCCAACTCGCGTATTGAATATGAATAGGGTCGTTAAGCCCTAATCGCTCACGCAGTTCCTCCGCTTCTTCCTGAGTATAGACACCGTCCCCTGATGGCCCCGCCAGCATCGCCTCCGCAGGATCCCCCGGAATGATACGCAGGACCACAAAGACGACCAAGGATACACCCAGCAAAGTGGGAATAAAGAGAAGAATCCTGCGTGCGATGTATGCTTTCATTCCTTGAACCAACGCTCAGCCGCACGCAACAAGGGTGCGTTCGCTTCACAAAAGGCCGAACACCAACTCAGAAGGCTCCGCTGCCTGATAAAATCGGATTTTGACATTTGCTACCCTTAGCATACCTCAAATGAGATGTCAATTAATACTACCTTTGGATGATATGCTGCGAAACTGACCAAGTAGAAGGGTAGACTGTGTCACAATTCCAACTGAGTGATAAGATTGTGGATGCAGTTGGAAGATGACTATTGTGTTTGTTGAATGAACCGGAATGCGTCATCTAACATCCGTACTGGGACATCTCATTCCACATTGCCGTTGTCACGAGCAGGGAGGCGGGCCTCATGACAAATATCACAGAGCAGACTTTCGAGGAAGCCGTTGCCGAGTACATCCACCGTTCAAGGGAGCTGATAGACAAGGAGGCTAAAGAGCACCTGCCTCCGCGGCTGCCGTCGCCATTTGACCAGTCGGGACCACCCTACCAGGCTGTGTTGCGGTTGAACCCCGCTACCGTGAGCAATTACGCCCGCAGCATAGGAGACCATAATCCGCTGTACACCGACCGGGAGTACGGCAGGCACTCTCCCTACGGTTGCCAGATAGCGCCGGGTACCGTCCTCTCACTGATACGGTACCCCTCCGTCCACGGAGCTATGCGGCCCATCGGCTACCCACTGGCCCAATTCATCTCGGGGAACGCCTGGGAGTTCTTCGACGCTGTCCGGGTCGGCTCCCAGTTTCGCTCATCTAAGGTGACCAAAGAGGTTATCGAGAAGAAAGGCTCCCGGGGGCGATTGGTGTTGCTTATCTCAGAGGTCACTTTCTCGGATTATCATGGCGATACCGTAGGCAAATGCTACGGCACGCAAATAGCGGTACCCATGGAGAGCATGGGTACCTCCCGCGCCATGAAGGCCGACAACATGGGTCAGAAGCTGCTTTATGAGAGGAAAGTCCAGGAATACACGCCAGAAGATATAGAGCAACTTCGCCAAAAGTTGCGCGATCAACCACGCCGGGGAGCGGAACCTCTCTACTGGGAGGATGTGGAAGTGGGTGATAAGCTAAATCCCCTCCTTCTTCCGCCCTGGACCCTACGTGATCAGATATGCTCCAACTTCATGAGCTACTGCCTGGTTAGCGCCGGAGGGACGTCCGTAGGCACTGACGATCCTTCAAAAGAACCGCAAGGGGACGAACTGGCTTTTGAGCCGTCTTTCCGCATGCTAAAGAACCTGCCGGGAGACTCCCGTACCAACCCGCTAACCCGTTGGCCTTGGAATGCCGACGTCGCGCATGACGATGCTATCTTGGCTGGCTATGATGGTCAGCCGGCGCCCTTTGACCACGGTGTGCAGAGGTTCCAGGTACCCCAACAGTTGTTCACCAACTGGATGGGGGATCACGGTTTCATCCGTCGCATGCAGATAGCTCTCCGCAAGCCTGTATATGTTGATGACGTTACCAGGTATGAGGGCCAAGTGGCGAATAAGTTCATTGAGGTCCAAGAAGGAGAGACGGCTGCCGGCGGAAAACCGAACCGGGCGGAATATTACGCCATAGGCATTCGTTATCAAGGTCTCAACCAAACAGGCGAGGCTCACTCGCAGGGCACCGCTACCGTGTACCTCCCCTCTCGCCAGGGTGGGCCTGTGCAGCTTCCCATTCCCCACCCCTCGCGCCCACCTTACGTGCCATACGAGACCTTCTACCGCGACTGGTACTAGGACTCTTAGAAGCAACAAGTAGAGGTACTAGAGGACTCTACCCAGGGCTTGCTCAAGCTCGTCAAAGGTGGCGAAGGACTCGAACCGGGCCGCGACCTTCCGGTCCCGGTCGATCACGAACGTCCACTCCGCACTCGGCAGCCGCCACTCTAGTACGGTAGGAGAGATGCGGGCCCTGCTCAGGTCTCCCTGGATCTCGTCAGGGTTGTCGTATAAGTCAACGTGGATGAAGTTGGCTCGCCCTTTGTATTTATCCTTGAGCTGCTGCAGCACCTCTACCTGGGGACCGCAGACGGCATTGATGCAGAAGGCGGGACTGGCCATCACGACCACTGTAGGCATGCCGGAGCCGACAGCGTCGGCGATAGTGGTTCGGTAAAGATCGGGGTCTTGGAGAGAGCCGGTGGTTAGCTCGCCCATGCCTTCCACGTCGGCAAGGGTCTTGTTCTCGCTCGGCTCCGCCTCCACCCCCACGTCGGGAGCCTTGGTCACCTCGTCCACCTGAAAGGACAGCTGCGCGGACCGGCTGTGCCCGCTCTCGTCCATCACAGTGACCTCTATCTGCCATCTACCCGCTGCATCGAATGTAAGCTGGGTTGTATAGCTTCCTCTGATCTCGTACGGCCACGGTCTGAACACTGCCTGCGCCGTTTCGCCCTCGCGGCCCGCTGCGTCGCCCTCGGATAAGTGCCGAGACACCACAGTCGCGCGCGCCGCGCGAACCAAGCTCTGCTCCGATTGAAGCACGAAGGCCATCCTATGCGTGCCTACCCCAACGTCCGGGGTGCCCAGGATAATCTGTATCCCGTCGTCGGATGGCGACCCCCTGATCAACTCGACCTCGTCCGGGCGTGGCGACAGATCCGTGCTTGTGGTGTCAGAGGAAAAGCCGGAGCACGCGGCTATGAGGACGGCGGAGAGTACGGCGACGTATGCCAGCAGTCTGGAGCGCATCGCATTCCCAACAGACTAACTATCGGTGCCGTATGCATCGAGGATCAAGGAGAAACGCTCCATGTCGTCCGAATTCGAGTTCAAGTCGTCCCCGTCTCTTGCAGCAGGTCGCGGATCCACTGCTCCGTCTCCTCGTAGCGCCCCTCTCCAATGTGGACGAATCTGATATAGCCGTCCTTGTCTATCAGGTACTTTGTCGGCCAGTAACGGTTACTGAACGCCCTCCAGGTACTGAATTCATTGTCTTGGACAATGGGATAGAGCAGGCCATGCTCCTTGACTGCTTCTTGGACGTTGTCGATGTCCTTTTCAAAGTTGAACTCGGGCGCGTGGACGCCCAAGATGACCAGCCCGGAATCGGCATACTTCTCGTGCCACGACTTCAGGTAGGGCAGCGTGCGCTTGCAGTTGATGCAGCTGAATGTCCAGAAGTCGACCAGGACAACCTCTCCGCGCCGGCTTGCCAGCGTGAACGGCTCCGAATTGATCCAAGCGCCGGTGCCTCTCAACTCTGGAGCCAGCAGTTCGTCACCGGCACGGCGGTCCTTGGCGGGGACGGATGCCGGGGTAGGAGTCTGGGACAACGTAACCGCCTCATCCTCCACGTCGGAACTACAGGAGACGACTAACGTCGCCAGGAGTACCGACACGGCTGCGGCTATCGCGATCGATGTGATTCTCATATTGACTCCTCAGTGGCGGCCAAGGCCGACATAAGAGAACCGTCCCGTCCTTGAAGAGGCCTCTACAATTGATTGTACAGCATCAAGAACGACCTATGAGACCCCCATTCGGCGAAGACGTAGGTGGACTGCGATCCACGTTAAGGAGTCTATGTGCCCTCAGGAGACGAAGTGAGGTCGCCAAGCGGTTCGCTCTCATAGAGCACATAGCCGGCTTTACGCAGTTTTTCCCTTACTTCCACAGAGTGAGCTAGATTCCTAGTCTGCAACGTGAGTTGGATCTCCACTTGGCCCAAGTGCACCGATGCGGCGTGCCTGAGATGCCCTATATCCAGAACATTCACGTCAGTGCTAGAAACGATGTTCAGCAGACGACTCAGTTGACCCGGACGGTCCTCCACCGTAACGCGAAACACTAGATAACGGCCCGCGTGGGCCAGCCCGTGCTCCACGACACGCGCTATCAGGTGAGGGTCCACGTTGCCGCCGCTAAGGACTACCCCCACCCTTTTGCCGGCAACCTGGATCTTTCCTCCCAGCATGGCGGCAAGCCCCACCGCTCCGGCCCCTTCAACGAGCAGCTTGTCTCTCTCCAAGAGCAGCATCATGGCCTGTGTGATCTCTTCCTCCGCTACGGTGACCATGTCGTCAACGTAGCGTGAAACAAGGGGAAGGGTGATCCTACCCGGCGATCCCACGGCAATGCCGTCGGCCACGGTGGCCCGCCCCTTAACCGTGATGCGCCGGTTGGTCTTGTAGGAGTCGACGACGGCGGTGGCTGCCTCGGCCTGCACGCCTACAATCTTGATGCCAGGCGCCGTCTCCTTTATGGCCAAGCCAATGCCTGATATCAGGCCTCCCCCTCCCACCGGCACCACAACCATGTCCAGGTCATCTACCTGCTCAAGCATCTCCAGGCCAATGGTCCCCTGCCCCGCTACTATTGCCGGATCGTCAAAGGCGTGGATTAAAGACAGGTTGTTTTCCCGCATAACGCGCCGACCGTGTCTCTGGGCCTGGTCGAAGTCATTGCCTTGGAGAAGTACGGTTGCGCCGTATCCTCGTGTAGCCTCCACCTTGGGAAGGGAAGCGCCCACTGGCATTACGACGGTGCAGGGTATGCCAAGACTGGCGGCTGCCAGCGCAACTCCTTGGGCGTGGTTTCCGGCGCTGGCGGCAATCACACCCCTTGCCTTCTGTTCAGGAGTCAATGCGGCGATCTTGTTGGAAGCGCCTCTGACCTTGAAGGAGCCCGCCCTTTGCAAGCTCTCAGCCTTGAGGAAAATTTCGCACCCAGCCATCTGGCCCAGGGCAAGCGCGGGCAATACGGGCGTCCTAAGCGCCAGGTGAGCGATAACGTCCCGGGCTCGCTGCACGTCCTGCAGGGTTACAGAGAGCCTCATATTCTCGACCTCCCTGAAGGGAAACAACAAGATGCGAAAGTGTTCGACGTCTCCCACCGATATACATTCTCCAGAATAGTATATCAGTGGGAACGTCCGGCAAGTGCAAAACCTGCCCCCAGGCTAGGCGGGCGGCGGGTTCTCGATATCGACAGGCTCCACCGGATCGGCAAGGTCAAAGCCAAACACCCGCGAGTAGAAGTAGATCTCCGCGTCCAGCGTCCTCTTGATGTTCTCAGCGCGTCGGAAGCCGTGCTGCTCGCCCTCGAACGGTAGATAGGCTACGGGAATCTTTTTCTCACGCAGCGCGTCGCGCATCATCTCAGACTGGTTCGGGGGCACCACCTTGTCCTCCAAGCCCTGGAACAGGATGAGCGGCGCGGAGAGCCGGTCAACGTGATAGATGGGAGAGCGTTCCAGGTATATATCCCGACGCTCCGGATAAGGCCCGACCAGTGTGTCCAGATACCGCGACTCGAACTTGTGGGTGTCTAGTGTGAGAGCTTCCAGGTCGCTGACGCCGTAGAGGCTGGCCCCGGCTCGGAAGACGTCGTGGAAGGTCAGCGCGCTCAGCGTCGTGTAGCCGCCGGCGCTTCCTCCCCTGATTGCCATGCGGTCGCCGTCCACGTCGCCGCGTTCGGCCAGGAACCGGGCTCCGTTGATGGAGTCCTCGACGTCGACCAAGCCCCACCTGCCATTGAGTCGCCGCCGGTAAGTGGTGCCGTAACCGGTGCTGCCGCCGTAGTTGACGTCCAGTACCGCGAAGCCGCGGCTCGTCCAGAACTGGGTGCGAAGGTCGAGTGTAGACGAGACGGCGGAGGTCGGCCCGCCGTGCACCAGGACGACCAGCGGAGGCCGTTCTCCTTCCGGGGCCGAGTAGTCCTTATTCGTCGGCGGGTAGAAGAAGGCGTGGGCCGTGACGCCTCCTTCCGTGGGGAACTCGATTGGCTCAGGCACCGAGAGGTAGCCCTCATCGACACTGAAGGCATTCGAGTTGCGCAACGCCTCCGTAGAACCGGTGCGCAGGTCATGAGCCATCAGCGTCGGTGCCATCGTCGGGGAGCCTGCGCCGAACACGACGCGACCCGCCCCTACGTACATTCCAGACCGGGTGACATCGGTGAACGGCGTGGGCACAGTCTCCAACTCCAGCCTGTCGGTATAGAGGTTGGCAAAGTGCGACGTGCCGCCTCTGTTGTAGCAGCAGACGATGCGGTGCTCGGAGGCGAACCCGTATGTGGATATGGCCAGTCCCCACTGTGGAACCCCGAACTCCGCATCCATCTCGCAGAGGGGCTCTACCCTGCCGTCCCGCCACCGGTAGAGGTTCCACCAGCCGCTCCGGTCGGAGACGAAGTGGAGAGTCCCCTGCGGAGACCACTCCGGCTGGTTGATGGCCTCGCCGTCTCCTCCGGCCACTCTCTGCGCATCGCCAAGAGAACCGTCCTCACGTACCTCGGCGACCCACAGATCGCTGCCGTCCCACGGCATGTTGGGATGGTCCCACGAGAACCACGCCAGCATCGACCCGTCAGGAGACAGCCGGGGAGAGGCGTAGAAGTCGTGTCCGGATAGGAGCACGGAGCCACTGTCCATCCCGTCCAGGCCAACGCTTACGATCGTGGTGACCGCCTCCCCCTCTCCTCTGTGGTCCTCCCGGATGCAGATGATGCGAGCCCGCTTGCTGTCCATGACGCCGTCGGCGTAGCGCACGGCTGCCTCCGGCGTGATGGGCTCCGGCTTCTCGCCCAGCCTCTGCCGGTACAGCCGCTGGTCTTCAAAGTTGGAGAAGTAGACGACGCCGCCGGACACTATAAAAGAGCCGCCGCCGTATTCGTGCACCAGGGTACGGACGTTGAAGGGCTGCGGTGTAACGTCAGCCGTCTCATCGTCAGGCCCGCGCCGTACCACGACGTTCCTGCCGCCCTCCGAAGGCCGCATCTCTGTCCAGTAGATGTCATCCCCGTCCAGTCTGATTTCTCCAATGCCTATCGACTCCGCGATGATCACGTCGGACGTGATGGGCGATCTCCAAGAGCCGTACGGCGCTACCTTGCGGGAGTTCATTGTCTCACTGGTCTCCATTGTGTTCATACCTCCACGGTATTGTCGCTATCCATCCATTCCGCGTATGAGCCATCGTAGAGACGGACGTTGTACCCGGCATGTTGCATGGACAGATAAGCTAGCGAAGCCCTGACTCCGGTGCGGCAGTAGGCCACTACCGGATCACTGCGGGTGATGTCTGCCTCTGCCAGTCTTCGGCGCAGAAGGTCCGGCTCAATGAGCAGTTTCCCATCAGCGCCAGCCATCTCGGTGTGGGGAACGTTGACGGCGCCGGGAATATGCCCGGGACGGTGGTCCATTTCCGTTTCACCGCTAAATTCCTCAGGGGAACGCGTATCCAGAAGCTTCGTCTCGCCGGGCTCGACAAGATCGCCGATAGTAGCCCTCACCGAGGGGTTCAAGCGCGGCGACAAGGGCTTTGGCTCCGTGGAGACAGGCCGGTACAGTACCTCCCTACCCTGCTCCTTCCAGGCATCGTAAAGTAGATCCATGATGTAAACGTCGCTAAGGCCAAGGTACTCCAATACCCAAGCCGCCAGGGAGGCGTTGATTCCTTCCTGATGGTCGTAAAGCACAGGAGTTACGCCGTCGCCGAGCCCCGCTTCACCAAAAGCCGCGGCAAGCTGGTCCGGCTGGTACAGACGACCGTCCGGGCCTTGCAGCTTCTTTAACGGGACGTTGACTGCGCCTCTCAAGTGGCCCATCAAGTAGCGCATGGCGGAACGAGGGTCAATTATCAGGTAGCCCGGCTGCCCAATACGGTCAGAGACCCAATCCGCCGAAACGAAGTGGACCATCAACCAACCATTTCAAAGTCGGTCTCGACCGAGGTCGGGTTGGCCACCGACTGGGTGACCGGAGAGCCCTCCACCGCCAAGCGCCAGATGTCCCGCAGAGTTTCCTCGTCAGCGTCGGCGCTCACGAAGCACTTGGCCGAAATCCTGCCGTAACCCGGGTTCCCCTCGTCCTCAACTCCGGCCCACTTGCGGATGTTGTCAAAGTACCCTTCGACAGCTATCTCCAAGTCATTGATGCGGACTCCCTGCTTGGTAGCGTTGACCACGAAGCCCACGGTCATGCAGCTCCCGATAGCCGACAGTAGCTGCTCGTGGGCGCTGGCGGCCACGTCGGTGGCGGTCAGGTCTCCCGGCTCGTCCATGTCAACCTGGTGGTTGCGCATGAAGGCTCTGGCCCGCATCCCGTCCTGCCAGACCACCCGCGACTTCCAAGGCCCGGTTACCGCTTCGAAAACCTCCGGGTTCCGAAAGGAATCCAGAACTTCGGTCAGTTTCTCCCGAGGCAGCCCGTTAAGGTTTCTCTCTTCAGCCATCATCTACTCCTTAATGTCAGTTTAGATGTCAATCAGTCCTATTTGGCTTAACCCAAACCACGGTTCTATTGATATTCGTCTCTGAGTTGCTCGGCAGCCTGGGCAATCGCCAGCATCTTCTGGGAAGCAATCTCGTGTGTGTTGACGTTTCTTTCGGCAAAGGTGCCAAACCCACAGTCGGGATTGAGGTAGATTTTGTCCGGATCGAAGTATTCCAGGAGCTCCTTTACCCTGTCGACAATCTGCTCCGGAGGTTCCACCTCGTCGGTCCGGGGATTCACCACTCCCAAGCCTATCTCTTTCTCATTGGCGTATTCCTTGAAGACCTCCATCTCACCGGCCCTGGGCGTGGCGCATTCCAGCACTAGCTGGTCAACGTCCATCTGGACAAGGTAGGGAAGCATCGGCCCGTAGTTGCCCGTGAGCAGCACTTCCTCCTTCCGACTCCAGTTGCCGCGGCAGACGTGGACCCCGGTCTTGATTCCGGTAATTCCCTCCGTAGTCTGGTTCATCAGCCGCACCGCAAACTCGAGTTCGTCGGTGGGGTCCCGGCGATTGGGCAACGCGGCACACATGAAGGTTTCCGTGCTTTCCTCTCCGAATACCACCTGGCTGAGGATGGGTTCATCCAACTGAACGAAGTCGCAGCCCTGGTCCCGTAGGGCAATTATCTCTTCCCTGAGGATGGCCACAACGTCGGCGGCCAGGTCTTCGGGATCAGGGTACACCTGGTCGGAGAGGCCCTCGAACCAGCTGGAACGGGTCAACATATAGGGGCCGGGAATAGGTATCTTGATTTGCCGGTCAGTGTGTTCTCGCATGAAGGCCAGTTCATCAAGGGCCAGGCCATGGCGCATCTCAAGGCGGTCAACCACTATGGCGCTCTTGATGGCAAAGGACGGCACGTCAAGCGCCCGCAACACCTCCTCCATCCTGGCTCTGTCCTGCGAGTGATTCAACAACTCGGAGACCTTCATCAGCTGCATGCCGGTCAGCTTGTCCACGGTGAAGGAATAGAAGTTATCCCGGCGTTGCTCTCCGTCGCTTATGATGTCTACTCCCGCCTCTTCCTGCGCACGGATGCAGGCCAGCACTTCGCCGTCAGCCACGGCTTTGAAATCATCCGGTGTCATTTCGCCGGCTTGCCTTCGCCGCAGGGCCCGCACCAGCTCAGTGGAACGGGGCCAGCTTCCAACGACAGTTACTGGGAACAATGGAGCGTTCACTATTTGAGTTCCTCCCGGATTTGGGCAATAAGAAAGTCTGAAGCCCGCTGTAGTGTATCCCAATATGGAATTCAGGACAAACTGGATCAGCGGTCAAGGCGTCGGAGGGCGGCACGTGCGGCAAAGTAACCGCACATGCCGTGCACGCCGCCGCCGGGCGGCGTCGACGAGGAGCAGATGAACAGGTTGGTCGATGGGATGGAGTAGGGACTGAACATCCGGGCAGGGCGCGAAAAGAGCTGGCCCAGGTCCTGAACACCCCCGTTGATGTCGCCGCCAACGTAGTTCGGATTGTACTCTTCCAAGGCGGCCGGAGGCCGGACGCTTTTCTTCAGGATAAGCTCTCGGAACCCCGGGGCAAAACGCTCCACCTGTGCCTCGATCCTGTCGGTCATATCGAAGCCGGAGCCGTTGGGGACATGACAGTAGGCCCATGCCGTGTGCCGGCCATTGGGGGCACGGGACGGATCGAAGAGGCTCGGCTGGGAAAACAGCACGAATGGCTGTTCCGGGTGACGGCCGCTCCACACCTCACGCTCGGCGTGGGCGATTTCATCCATCGTGCCGCCCAGGTGGACCGTGCCAGCCCGTGCACACTCCTCGGCCTTCCAAGGCACCGGCCCGCTCAGTGCCCAGTCCATCTTGAAAGTCCCCGGCCCGTAGCGGTACCCCTCCAGCCTGCGTCGGAAGCGACCCGGAAGGCGGTGTCCGGCGATCCTGACAACCTGCCTGGGCGTAATGTTGAGGAGGACGACCTCTGCGGCGGGCATATCCTCCAGCCGCTTCACCCATACGCCCGTTTCTATCCGGCCTCCCAGAGAGGTCAGATGGGACGCCAGGGCTTCCGATATCCGTTGAGCTCCGCCTCGCGGCAGCGGCCATCCGATGGCGTGACCGCTTGCGCCCAGAACAAGGCCCACCGCGGCGCTTGGGGGTCGCTCCAGAGGCAGTACCGAATGTGCTGCCATTCCAGCGAACAGCGCCCTGGCGCGTTCGCCCTTGAAGCGGGCCTTCGCCAAGGACAGCGCAGACCGCAGTCCATGGAGGCCAAAACGGGCGGTCACCATCGGGTGACGCGGCACTCTAAATGGCCCGAGGATGTCTGTGGCAAGCTTCTGCCAGTCCCTCACCAGAGGGCCAAACAGGCTACTATACGCCTCCGCATCGCGCCCCAGGCCGTCGGCGGTCGCCTCGACCGAGCGCTCCATAATTACAGCCGTGCCGTCGTCGAGTGAATGCGCCAGCGGCGCGGGAGGCTGCACCCAGTCTAGGCCGCGGTCGGACAGCGGCAACGTGCTTAAGAAGGGCGATCCCACCGCCAACGGGTGGACGGCCGAGCATACGTCATGGAGGAATCCCGGCAGGGTCAGGGCGGCGGACCGGGCGCCTCCTCCAACCGTGTCCCTCCCCTCAACTACCAGCACCTTACGCCCCGTCTGCGCGATGGCTATTCCTGCCGACAGGCCATTCGGCCCCGCGCCCACCACTAGAACGTCATAACTACCTGCCGTTGTCACCTAACTCTTGCCTCTTGATCAATCGCCGCCGCCTAGTCGTGTTCTCGTACTACCCATAAACGCATCCACCTAACCTATAGCTCACTAGCCCTGGAATACCCCGGTTGGCTTACATTGTAGTACAGTGTGAACTCACGGAGGTTGGCGCAGCTAGCCCACGCTCAGATAGACGAAGCGGCCTCCGGAGACGGCGGGATTCCAGGCTCTTGACAGGCCAACCACGTCAAACTATGCTGAGCGGAATCTCCCGAGGCTCACTACTTTTCCTTTCTGAAATCTGCAGTCGGTAGCGGTTTATATGGCGCTCGAAGCAACTGAAACTTTCCTAGAACCCCGGTGCTCAAGTCAGCCCCGAGTTAGCATTCAAGCCCTCTGGAAGGTCTTTGGCTCGGATGAAGGCCCTGACGTTCTCCAAAAGATCGCTGGGCTGTCCAGGGCTGAAGCTCAGGCCACCTACAACTGCGTTGTTGCTCTGCAAGACGTCAACTTTGACGTGTATGACGGGGAGACGTTCGTTGTCATGGGCCTATCCGGGAGCGGGAAGTCCACCCTGGTCCGCTGCATCAACCGGCTCATCAGACCCACCACTGGTTCCGTCTGGGTGGACGGCGATGACGTTTTGGGATACGACGACGAGGAGTTGACGGCGTTCCGCCGGACCAAGACCTCCATGGTCTTCCAGCAGTTCGGCCTCCTACCCCACCGCAGCGTCCTGGAAAACACCGCGTGGGGCCTGGAAATTCAGAATGTTCCCCTGGAGGAGCGGTCTGAACGCGCCCAGGAAATCCTTGAGCTTGTGGGGCTTGGGGAGTGGGGAGAGTATCGGCCCTCCGCGCTGTCCGGTGGCATGCAGCAGCGCGTTGGCCTGGCTAGGGCACTGGCCAGCGATCCGGAAATCTTGCTGATGGATGAGCCATTCAGCGCTCTTGACCCCCTCATACGCCGGGACATGCAGGACGAACTCCTGCGGCTTCAGGAGCAGATGCAGAAGACCACCATCTTCATCACCCACGACCTGTCAGAAGCCGTGCGGCTAGGCAGTCGCATCGCCATCATGCGCGATGGGGCTATCATCCAGCTGGGGACTCCTGAGGAGATCGTAGCTGAGCCGGTGGATGAGTACGTGGCGGACTTCACGCGAGACGTTCGTCCGTCCACCGTCGTGACCGTGGGATACATCATGGACCGCCACGGGACCAAGCAGGTGCCGGCAGAGATCAAGAGACCCCACGCTAACGTGGCTTCTGAGCAAACGGTGGATGAGGCACTCTCCCAACGATGGTCTACCCCCGGACAGCTCCCGGTGACGGATGAATCCGGCGCCCTGGTAGGCATGATAGACCGGGACGCCCTGCTCCAGGCAGCCTTTGAGCAACCTAGCATCTCCGGCGACAATAACGGGACGGCCGCGGCTGGAGCCGTGGCTCCTCTCACCAAAGCTGGAGGAGCGGCTAAACCCCTGGAATTAAAGGAATCACCCGTAGACCAATCTCTGACTAGACGCATAAACGCCAACTTGGGATGGCTGGCCTACGCACCCGCCTTGCTGGGTATCCTGGCAATGGTTGTTTGCACAGCCGTTGTGATCATCATTTGGGGGCAAGGAGTCTCCTTCCCGGTGAATTGGGGGCCGGATATTGCAACATGGGTCAACGATTCTCTTCGCTGGTTGACCCGCACCGGAGCTCCGGTGTTTGACAACGCTTCTGATGCAGTCCTTTCGTTCCTCGTGTTCTTGGAAAACACTCTGCGATGGTTCCCCTGGCCTACGGTGGTGTTGGGCATAGCGCTGCTTTCTTGGCGAACCGTGAGCTGGAAGTTTGGGCTGTTCGCCGTGGGAACACTCGTGGCGATGGGAATGGTTGGCCTCTGGGAGAGCGCCCTGGAAACCATCGCCTTGATCGTCGTGGCGGCGGCCTTCTCAGTAGTCATAGCCATACCGCTGGGCATTCTAGCTGCCCGCAACAACACCGTGGACTCCGCCGTACGGCCCATCCTGGATGCCATGCAGACCATGCCGCCATTCGTCTACCTTGTGCCGGGCATCATGCTGTTTGGCATCGGCAACGTCCCGGGCATCTTCGCCACGGTGATTTACGCGGTGCCCCCCGCCATCAGGTTGACCAACCTGGGCATCAGACAGGTGACACCCCAGGTGGTGGAGGCCGCTCAGTCCTTTGGGACTACCCGCCGGCAGCTCTTGCAGAAGGTCCAGTTGCCCATGGCTATCCCCACCATAATGGCGGGCATAAACCAGACTATAATGATGGCCTTGGGCATGGTGGTAGTGGCGTCGCTGGTGGGCGCCGGTGGATTGGGTGAGGACGTGCTCCGTGCCCTGGGCCGGTTCCGACCAGGGGAAGCGTTGCTGGCGGGCCTGGCCATAGTGGCGCTGGCAATCATCCTCGACCGCATTACCCAAGCCTGGGCGCGGAACCGGCAGGCCTCGCTGGGCAAAAGGGATTAATGAGACAGAAAGCAAACACAAGAAGCTCAAGATACAAGGAGGATTGTGTAAATGAAGGGTAAAACTTGGAAGATGGGACTCGGGCTACTCAGCCTAATGGTGGTATTTCTGTTTGCAGCAGGAGCTTGTGCCGGAGAAGAGGAGAAACCCACAGTCATTTTCTCTGACCTCAACTGGGACAGCGCCCAACTGCAAAACGCCATTGCGGCGAAGATTGTCGAAGATGGGTACGGCTACCCGACCGACAAAGTGTTTGGCGGCACCGTGCCGCTGATGGAGGCTCTCGTCAGAGGAGACACCAACGTCACCATGGAGATCTGGCTGCCAAACCAGCAAGAGGCCTATGATACGGCCATCGCCGAGGGCACCATCAAGCCAATAGGAAACAGTTTGGAAGACAACTGGCAGAGCGCCTTCATCATTCCCCAATATGTGGCGGACGCCAACCCCGGCCTGCAAAGCGTTCAGGACCTGCGGGACCATATGGAGCTCTTCGTAACTCCGGATTCAAACGATAAAGCTCGCCTGCTGAACTGCCCTCCAGGCTGGGAGTGCGAGATCACCAATACGAAGCAAGTTACGGCTTATGGTCTGGATGACGTGGTTGAGTTAATCAACCCAGGCTCGGGCGAGGCTCTGGAGGCCGAGATCCGGGGCGCCTATGAAAGGCAGGATCCGGTGCTCTTCTACTATTGGGGGCCCACTACCTTGAGCAACGACCTGAACACCGACTATGGCGGCTACAAGCTTCTGGAAGAGCCTCCGTACACCGCAGACTGCTGGGAGGCCCGGGACTGCGGCTACCCGTTAGCGGAAGTGCTCATCGTCCTGCGGCAAGACCTGATCGACCAGGCGCCGGACCTGGTTACTTTCTTCGAGAAGTGGGACTTCAACGCTGCTAACCAGTTGGAAGCGGAGGGGTACCTCGGTGAACTGGATGGGGACTATGCAGCCGCAGCGAACCGGTTCCTGAGTAACAACTCAGCATGGAAGAACTGGGTGACCGCGGATGCCGCGGAAAAGGTTGAAGAAGCCCTCGGTTCCTAGAACGCCGCTCAATCGCTAATGCTGACTAGCCCCACCTTGCGGACACAAGGCGGGGCTAGTCGTCTTGAAAGACACGTATGAGATTGCGTCGCCCGCAGTTGCCGGCCGGTAGAGTGGTCGTCCGGGCCAGGGTGTGCCTGATAGTGGCACTGACGATGATCATCGCTGCCACGGTGGTGACCTGCGCCCCCAATAACGCCTCGCCAATCGCTCCCAGCGTCATAGACGGACTGGCGTCGCCACGGGGTTTGACGCCCCAGGACGACGGCCGGCTGCTCATCGCGGAAGTGGGCGGCGGCCGTATCTTGGTATTGGATCGCCAGCACCGGCTCTCGGTACTGCATGAAGACCTGCCGCGGCTGAAAAACGGGCCGGAGGGCGCCCCCGCCGGGGTCTCCGCCGCATTACAGACGGGCGATGCCACGTACTACGTGGTGGGAGAGGCCCGGGCTAAGGAGTTCCGCGAGGTCTACGAGATTACCCCGGGAACCCACCCCGTGGGTCTCACCGGCCAGGACCCTCTGGGCATTGACCCCCCAAAGCCTATCGTCAATCCCTACGACCTGCTGGTTGCGTCCTCCGGCGGGTTGCTGGTCAGCGACGCGGGCGCCAACGTGGTCTGGCGCGTTAGCCTAGCCGGCGATATCCATCTTTACGCCCGGCCGGAACCCCAAAGCCATCTCATGTCAGAGGGTATGGTGCAAGTGGAAACCGTGCCTACCGGAATGACGTCGGGCCCCGATGGCGCAACCTACGTTGCCACCCTGACGGGATTCCCATTCCCATCCGGCGGCGCGCGGATCTTTCGGTTGCAGGACGACAATGGCGACGGCGATGCCCTGGACCCTGGCGAGACCACCGTCTACGCCTCCGGGTTCACCACGGCAACCGACGTGGCCTTTGAGGCGGATGGAGCCATGCTGGTCACCGAGTACAGTGGAGACATGAACGCTCTGGCTGAAGTTGGATACAAGGAGTCCAGCCTGTTTCCCGGAAGACTGGTCCGCTGGCGGGACGGCGCGATCACTGTAGTGGCCAGCGATCTGGTTTCTCCAACGGCCGTGGCCGTAGTTGACGGTCGTATCTACGTGAGCGAGGAGTTCGCCGGAAGGGTGCGGGTCATCGAGCCGTAGTACCGTGGCCTGCGCATCCAAGACCCTAGCAATCCGTCTAGTGGTTGCTGGCTCTAAGTCCCGCTCTCCACGGCGGCCAACGCTGCGGCAACATCCGCATGATTGGGGATGATCTGGTTGAACCCGATAATCTCTAAGACCTGCTGTATGTATGGTCTAAGGCCGCAGATGTGGAGAGTGCGGCCCTCCTTCTTGAGGTTCTGCCAGAGGTGCAACAGTACGCGTAGTCCGGCGGTGCTCATATATGTCACGCCCGATGCATCTATGATGACATCACGGTCAGCGCCCGTCACGGCGCTCCTTGCTTGGACCTCGAACGCCCTGGCGCTGAAAAAGTCAATGCGCCCCCAAGCTTGGAGCAGCAGGGCGTGACCCTGGGACGAGACAATGTCGAGCATCATGGAGGCTATTGTAGTGGGTCACATGGACAAGTCAAGGCGCATCTCATCCTTCCTGTAGTGGCTTGACTAGCACAATCCCAGAGTGTACTTTAGCCCACGCGGGCATAATTCGGCTATTGCTTCATCCGTAGACCAAATGACACGATACTGGCAGCCTGGGGACCAAATAGTGCTCCGCGAGATCTGGCGCGGGCAAGTCAAGTCTGGAAGACCGTACACCGTAGTTGAGGACACTCCTGAGCGGCTGGTCTTATACGCCAGGTCAGGCGTGCGTTGGGTCAAGTCTCTTAGTCCTGATGGCTCCCCTCTCGTAAGGGGCGAACCTTCGATACTCCACGAGGAAGTGGAGCACCGCGAGGCTTTGCGCATCATCACTCCCGGTTCTCGCCACAGCGTCTTGCTTTTCTGGACGGCTGCGTTCAGTGAGTTCTTACAGTGGTATGTGAACCTTGAAGACCCGCTGGTACGCACGTCCATGGGCTTCGATTACCTTGACCAGATGCTGGACATTGAGGTGACGCCAGACCTCTCTCAATGGACGTTGAAAGACGAGGACGAGTTCGAAGACGCGATAACCCGCGGCATACTGCCTCCTGAGGAGGCCGAAATCGTCAGGGCTGAGGGAGAACGGGTTATAGCGGCGATAGACGCGGGACGCACCCCCTTCGACGAGCCATGGGGAAAATGGCGTCCTGACCCGCAATGGCCGACTCCCAGCCTACCTCAAGACTGGACCGACCTCTGCAAATATCCTCCCTACGGAAGCCGTTCTTGATCGATCGTCTCGAAGATTTGGTGGACTTGTCAGACTCCCGTGATTCCTGTTCCTCGGTCAACGACGCCTCCGATTCCGCACTCGCCGCGGTCATAGACGTGGGCTCCGGCTCAGCCCGTGCCGTGGTCATGCAGCTAACCTCGGGAGGCGTGGAGATTCTGGCTCAGCAACGCCTGGCCCTCAACCTAATGAGCCACGTGAGCCAGCAGGGCGCGTTGGACGCGGAGGGCGTGACCAGCACGCTGGACGCCATTGAGGACTTTGTCCAGGTTTGCCGTGGCTACGGCATCACCACCGTTCACGCCGTGGGTACCGAGGCTCTGCGGAAGTCCCACAATGCCGCTGAGATCACCAGGATGGCTCGCCAAAGATACGGCGTAGACCTGCGCGTTATCAGCGGATATGAAGAAGCTAGCTACTGCTTTATTGGCGCTGTGCACGGCCTGCCTGTATACCAAGGCCTGCTGGCAGACCTTGGCGGAGGCAGCATGGAAGTGGTGGGCTTTGCCGACCGTCGTATGCAGACACGGGACACTCTGCCCCTGGGCAGCCTGCGCATGGCCAACACTTTCCTGCTGACTGACCGCCCCACCGCCGAGGACATGGAAGCAGCATTCCGATACGCACGGCAGTGCCTGGCCATGGCCAAGGTCCCCTGCCTGGAGCCTGAAGATACCCTGGTAGGATCCGGTGGCTCAATGCGCCTCCTCTCCAAGCTGGACCGGCAGCGCCGCGCCTACCCCATTCACACCATGCACGGCTACAGCCTCGGCGCAAAGGGACTATCCAAGCTGGTGGACCTGCTGGCATCCTGCGACCTGGAGGAACGCTCCCTAATCCCTGGCATGAACCCGCAGCGCACTCACTCCATAGTGGGTGGCGCGGTAGTGGCCCAAGCGCTGCTCCAGCACACCGGAGCTGAAAGCATCATGCTGTCAGGCCAGGGACTGCGCGAGGGGCTGGCCCGACAGCGGGAGCCGTTGCCTGAGGACGGCCAAGTCTCGCTCATGTCCATCGCCTCCGTGCGCCGCAACACACTGAGGGATGTGATGAGCCGGTTCGCATCTCGGTTCACCCGCCGCGGAGCACGCCGCGCCGCCTTGGCCAGCCGCATCGCCCATGCCGTATGGGACGGGCGGCGTAGGCGTCTCACATCGTCCCTGGAGTGCGCCGCCTTGCTCTTGGACGTGGGCAGCGTCGTGGACTTCTACAACCGCCTCAATCGAGCTGCCTCCATCCTGGCGTGGACGGACCTGCCCGGCTTCAGCCACCGCGAGTCGGCCCAGATAGCTGCCATGCTTCTGCTGGCCGAGGGCCGCAGGCTGCCCAAGAAGTACCGCAAGACCCGCATCTTGAGCGACAAGGACCGCCGTCGCCTGGGCCAAGCGGCCCTGGTGCTAACGCTGGCCGACGAGTTGGAGCGGAGGCTGCCTCCCCACGCCGCCGCAGAATCTGTTAGTATTGCCCTGGACAACAGCGGCCTCACCATCACTACCTCCGCCTGGTCCAAGGCATCCGCGCATGACCTGCACAGCCGCTGGGAGATGGAGTTCAATCAACCCATCCTAATCTATAGAGGTGAGCAATGAATAATCACAGCAACTCAACCGTTCCCATGGGCCCCCGATACGGCAGTCACCCCTACGATGGCATGCTTCCCGGCCGGCTCATTATCGTGGAGGGCATTGACGGCTCCGGCAAGAGCACACAGAT
>CBDCQF010000004.1:0-97282 GCA_965220545.1 Dehalococcoidia bacterium | reverse complement strand
GCATACCGGCGCCGCTCACAGATGAGTCCCTAGAATGCCTCTATCTCCGATAGCGGCCAGTAGGATACCCAGACCTTCCCAATGATGTTCTCCAGAGGTACCGGGCCCCAGTTCTTGGAATCGTTGCTCTGCAGCCTGTTGTCGCCTAGCACAAAGTACTCATCAGGCCCCATGACTTGTTCAATCATAGTGATACCCCGGGGGTCGTCTAAGATGTACGGCTCTTCCAGCGCTTTGTCGTTGACGAAGACATTCCCATTCCTGATTTCCACAGAGTCGCCCGGAACTGCAATGACTCGTTTTACAAAGTCCCGGGACGGGTCTACGGGGAACCGGAACACCACGACGTCCCCTCTCTGCGGTGGCTCGAATAGATACGACGACTTTTCATCGCCCAAATCAACGAAGGGGATGTATCTGGATAGATGGGCCAGTCCGACTTGTGAATAGGCCAGCTTGTTGACCAGCAGATACTGGTCCGCATCCAGCGTAGGCCTCATGCTAAAGCCGTCGACGCGAACATTTTGTACGGTGCCTTGCAGTCCAGCGAAAAGTATCAGCGTCAGCAGAACCGTTTGTAATATTTCGCGGAGCGTTTTACGCATATCCTTAGTTACACCAGCTTCTTATTTTACCACTACTAACGTAGCTGCCCTGTGAACTGTCTGACCCCCCTGCCCTTCTCAACCCGGCCAAAACCCGGCGCCCCTGTATTGCTTGTCATTATATCGCATGGGTAAAATGTTAGCTGTTCCCCACGGCAGGCAAAATTGGTACTCAGCGACAGAACCATCAGAGAAGAGATAGCCGGCGGTCATATCGTCATAGACCCCCTGGACGAATCGTCTATTCAGCCGGCGTCCGTTGACCTGCGCCTGGGATACAAGCTGAGGGTGTTCCGCAGTCACAGGCTTCAGGTCATCGATGTCAGGGAGCCTATGGAGCAGCTCACCGAGCTCGTAGAAATAGACGATGCCACCCCCTTTGTCTTGCATCCGGGTGAGTTCGCTCTGGGAGTTACCCTTGAATCGATATGCCTTTCCAATAGTGTCGTGGGCCGTCTGGATGGAAAGAGCTCCCTGGGACGTCTTGGCCTTGTGGTGCACTCCACGGCAGGATTCGTAGACCCCGGTTGGGAGGGGAATCTCACGCTGGAGCTGAGCAACCTAGCCAACCTGCCGATTAATCTCTACGCCAGAATGAAAGTCTCCCAGATCTCATTCATGCGCTTGACCACCCCTGCCGAGAACCCCTACGGGTCTGCCAGCATAGGCAGCAAATACAGGGGCCAAGACGAACCTACCCCAAGCCGGTACTACTTGAACTATGCCGCAGACAGAGGCGAACGCGGGGAATAGTCCGTCCCCCTACATGCATCGTGCCTTGGAACTGGCGCGGCAGGCCATTGGCAGTACAAGCCCCAACCCTGCTGTCGGCGCCGTCATTGTGCAGGATGGCCTGATCGTGGGCGAGGGTTTCACCCAGCCTGCCGGCCAGGACCACGCCGAGATTGTGGCCTTGGCCCAGGCCGGAGAGAAGGCTCGATGCGCTGCAATGTACGTTACCCTGGAGCCCTGCCCTCATACGGGTCGTACTCTGCCCTGCACGGAAGCCATCCTTAAAGCAGGCATATCGGAGGTGCACTTCTCCCTCATAGACCCCAATCCACTGGTTTCAGGGAAAGGGTTGCGGGAGCTTCGGGAAAAAGGCGTCGTTGTCCACACCGGCCAGGGCGAAGACCTCAGCCGCAGGCTCAACGAGGCGCACTTCAAGTACATCACTCGTGGAACTCCGTTTGTCACGGCAAAGTTTGCCGCCAGCTTGGATGGCAAAATCGCTGCCCGTAGCGGAGACTCGCGCTGGATATCGTCCGGCGAGTCCCGGCAATGGGCGCACGAGATAAGGGCCGCCTCGGATGCCGTAATGGTCGGTATCGGCACCGTCCTTGCCGATGATCCGCTGCTCACGGCAAGAGACGAGAATAATGTGCCGCTACCCAAGCAGCCGCTTCGCGTCATAGTGGATAGCCGCCTCCGCATCTCCTCGGAAGCCAGGCTCTTCAGCCAACCGGGGCCTGTTCTCATTGCAGCTGGTCAGCCGGATCCAAAGGCGGTGTCAGAGATCAAAGCGCTCGGTGCGGATGTCGCCCTTCTGCCGGCGGAAGACGGGCGTGTGGACTTGGAGGCGCTGCTTTCCCTCCTCGGCGAGCGGCAAATCACCGGCTTGATGGTGGAGGGCGGTTCTGAATTATTGGGCTCCTTCTTCGATCAAAACCTTGTGGACAAGGTTGCCGTCTGCATTGCGCCCGTCATAATAGGAGGCGCGGCGGCAAAGCCGGCGGTGGGAGGTCATGGCAGCAATACCCTGGCTGAGGCCTACCGCTTGCGCAGCATAGAGGTGGAAACAATAGGAGCCGACTTGATAGTAACCGGATACCCGCACCGCGGCGAGCAGCAGGATATACAAAGGGGGCTAGCTTGTTTGCAGGAATCGTAGAGGAAGTCGGTAGAGTGGTAGAGGCCAAACCGGATCGCTTGGTCATTCAGGCCGATGCCGTACTGGAAGGCGTCAGGGTCGGCGACAGTGTGAACGTAAACGGGGCCTGCCTTACCGCTGTGGTCGTAGAGGACAACCGGTTCACCGTGGACGTCTCGCCGGAAACGCTGCGGCGCACCAACTTGGGCGCACTCAAGCCCGGAGACGCCGTCGATCTGGAGCGCGCCCTTGCAGTCGCCGACCGCATAGGCGGGCACATCGTCCAAGGCCACGTGGAAGCAACGGGGAAGGTGCTGTCTATAGAACCTGACGGCGATTCCCTGGTGGTGCGATTTCAAGCTCCTCCCCAGGTAATGCGTTACGTTGTAAGCAAGGGGTTCATTGCCGTGGACGGCATCAGCCTCACCGTGGTGGATTGCGATTCTTCCTCGTTCTCCGTATCTGTGATACCATACACGCGTGACCACACCGTGCTGGGAGGCAGACAAGCAGGCGACCAGGTCAACCTGGAAACCGATATAGTGGCGCGATACGTAGAGCAGTTTGTCAAGCCGGACAGGGCCTCCTAGAAGTTACCAATAACAGAGACTACTAATGCCTTTATGCACCGTTGAAGAAGCGGTCGAAGACATACGGCAAGGAAAGTTCGTCATCATTGTGGATGACGAAGACCGCGAGAACGAAGGCGACCTGGCCGTAGCCGCCGAGTTCGCTACCCCGGAGGCCATCTCGTTCATGGCCAACCACGGACGCGGCCTCATCTGCATGCCCATTATCGGCGAAAGGCTCGATAGCCTGGGCATCGACCTCATGGTGGGCGGGAATACGGCTCGACTCGGCACCGCTTTCACCGTCTCCGTCGATGCTGTCGTAGGCACCACCACCGGCATATCCGCAGGCGACCGCGCCGCCACGGTGAAGGCCCTCATCGACCCCGATACCAGGCCCTCCGACTTGGCTCGCCCCGGCCATCTGTTCCCGCTCCGCTATGCGGAAGGCGGCGTTCTCGTCCGAGCCGGGCAGACTGAAGGCATTATAGACCTCGTCAAGATGGCAGGGCTTTATCCTGCTGGTGTCATCTGCGAGATGATGAACCAGGACGGCGCCATGGCCCGCCTCGGCGACCTCGAAGAGTTCTCACGGGAACACGGCATCAAGATAATCAGCATCGCCCAGCTTGTAGCCTACCGCAAGCAGCACGAAACCCTGATCACGCGCATCACCGAGACCAAGCTCCCCACCGTATACGGGGACTTCACCGCTATCGCATACAAAAGCGCCATTGACGCGGAGGAGCACGTTGCTCTTGTCAAGGGGGATGTCGCCTCGGAAGAGCCCGTATTGGTTAGGGTGCACAGCCAGTGTCTTACCGGCGATACCTTCGGCAGCCTCCGCTGTGACTGCGGCGAGCAGGTCCGCAAGTCCCTTGAGGTGATCCAAGAGGATGGCCGCGGCGTCCTTCTATATATGCGCCAAGAAGGCCGTGGCATAGGACTGCACAATAAGCTGCGCGCTTACCAGCTGCAGGACAGCGGACTGGACACGGTGGAGGCCAATGAGAAGCTGGGCTTTCCTCCCGACCTGCGCTGGTACGGCATTGGCGCTCAGATTCTGGTAGACCTCGGCATTCGCAACATTCGTCTTCTCACCAACAATCCCAGGAAAGTGGTCGGACTGGACGGCTACGGCCTCAACATCGTGGAGCGCGTTCCTATCCAGATACCCCCCAACGACGTCAACAAGGGATACCTCCACACCAAACTCACCAAGTTGGACCATCTCTTGCAATCTGAGCTTATGGAGCCCGAGGCCCAGCGGCCCGTCGTTCAAGATCGGTAGCCATGGTTCGGGAGCTGAAGGGCAACCACAACGGCAACGGTCTGCATATTGCCATTGTGGTTGCCCGCTTCAATGAAACGGTCACTTCCAAGCTGCTGCAGGGCTCGTTGGACGGTTTATCCTCGCACGGCGTCCTGGAACAGGACATAACCGTGGCCTGGGTGCCCGGTTCGTTTGAGCTCCCCGTTGTAGCGCAGAACTTGATCGACACCGGTGAATTCGACGCCGTCATCTGTCTAGGCGCTGTCATCAGGCACGAAACGGATCACCATCTATACGTCGCCCGGGAAGCTACGCACGGTATAGCCAGCGTATCGCGAGAGACCGGCGTGCCCACCGTCTTCGGCGTCCTCACCACGGACAGCGAGGAGCAGGCGATGGCCAGGGCCGGAGGCAAGGAAGGCAACCGCGGCTACGACGCCGCACTCGCCGCCATAGAGATGGCCACGCTGATGAGGGAGATCTCCGGCCTGGAGTAACCGACCCTAACCTCTTCCCCCTTTGATGGGGGAAGATTGAGATGGGGGTGATCGCGCCGGGTCTCCTAAGCAGGCAACCCGACCGGTAAGTCCACCTCGTACTTGCTCACCAGCTCGTCGAGAAAGGCGGCCGTCTTCTCATCCGGCTCGGTCAAAGGCAGGCGTGGCTTGCCCACGTTGAACCCGGCGTAGTTGGTGGCGTATTTCACCGGAATCGGATTGGAGACCACGAACAGCCCCTTGAACAGCGGCAGCAGCCTGCGATGCTCCAGTGCCGCGCCGTTCACGCTCCCGTCCAATAGCATCTGCATCATCGCCTTGATCTGTCGACCCACCAGGTGGGATGCCACGCTGACCACGCCGTATCCTCCCAGGCACATGATGTGGAATGTGTCGGCATCGTTGCCGCTCCACACCTTGAACCTATCCGGCGCTCCGTCGATGATCGTGGCAATCTGCTCGAAGTCCGCGCTGGCCTCTTTGACGCCCAGAACGTTGTCTATTTGGCTCAACCTCAGCGTTGTATCCGCCGTAAGGTTGGTGATAGTGCGGCTGGGCACGTTGTACAGGATGACCGGCAGATGGGTGCTCTCCGCAATCGTCCTGAAGTGCTGATACAACCCTTCTTGGGTGGGCTTGTTGTAGTACGGGACCACGTGCAAGACCGCGTCAGCGCCCGCCTCTTCGGCGTCTTTGGTGTACTTCACCGCCTCGTGGGTGTTGTTGCTCCCCGCGCCTGCCACCACGGCTCCCCTACCCTTCAGCGCGCTGCCCACCTCGGCGAACATGCGGCCTTGCTCCTCCGGGCTCAGTACCGGCGACTCACCCGTGGTGCCCACTACGATAACGCCGTCGCTACCTGAGTCCACCAGGGCCACGGCAAGGCGCTTAGCCTGTTCATAGTCCACGCGCCCTTCATCATCAAAGGGGGTAACCATTGCCGTGAGGAGTCTTCCTATCTCAACCATCTCACACCTTCCCCGGAGAATGGGACAATTTTACCATATCCCCATACCTGGTGGGCAACGCCGCTTTAGGAAAGGCCCAGAATCCCTTCTAGGCCTACTTCGAACCTGCGATGCTTGGCAACCTCTTTCACCGCCAGCAGCACGGCGGGCATGAACGACTCACGGCTAATCGAATCGTGTTTGAGGCTCAGCGTTTGCCCCAGCGCTCCAAACACCACCTCGTGGTGGGCTAAGCGTCCGGGCATCCGCGTGCTGTGGATCGATATTCCGCTGTAATCCCCGCCCCTGGTGCCGGGCAGCGGCTCCTTTTCCGGGTCGGGATGCTTGAAGCTCTTGTTCTCAGCGATTGCCCTTGCCAGGGCCAGTGCCGTCCCTGACGGAGCGTCGATCTTGGCCTCGTGGTGGGCTTCGTGTATATCGGCGTAGTCAAAATAGCGGGCGGCAATCCTGGCCAGATGCGTCAATACCACCGCTCCCAGTGCAAAGTTCGGCACCACCAGCACACCGACTTCATTGCTGGCGCTGAGCTCTCTCAGCGCTTCCAGCTCAGGCTCTCCCATACCGGATGTGCCGATGACCACGTGGACGCCTCTTTCAGCAGCCATGCGCGCCGCTTCCACGCTCGCCGTGGCTATGGAGAAGTCTATGAGGACGTCCGCCTCCACGCGTGCAAGCAGGTCGCTTACGCTGTTCGCATAGGGGATTGCGCCCGAGCCGTCCGGCAGGTCGATGGTGTCTCTGCCCGTCCCTAGGTCGACGCCGCCTACAGGCTCAACTTTACCGTCCGCGCAAAGAGCGGCCAGCACCTGCTGGCCCATCCGTCCCAGCGCTCCATGCACTACTACTCGCAGCGTCACTCCTAAACCTCACTAATAGCGTCTTGGCCCGCGACTCTGGCCGCCCGGCCTTGGCCCGCGCCCGCCTGGCCTTCTGCCGCCGCCCTGGGAGTAGCCGCCTCGCCGTTGGCCGTAGCCGCCGCGACCGTTGCCGCCGCGCTGGGAGCGATCGCCGTCGGAACGGCCTTCCCCTCTCTGGGGTCTCTCTTCTCCCTGCTCAGAGTCTGAGTCTGCATAGACGGCGCGGCGAGAAAGGTTGATCCTTCCCATCCTGTCCACTTCCACCAGCATAACGGTTATTTCGTCGCCCACCGTTACCTCGTCTTCAACCCTTTCCACGTGATTCTCGGCCAGTTGGCTGATGTGCACCAATCCCTCTTTGCCGGGCATGATCTCCACAAAAGCGCCAAACTCCATGATCCTGGTTACCTTGCCGGTGTAGATCTCGCCTATTTCCGGCTCTCGAATCAACCCTTGCAGCGCCTCTATGGCCGCCTTGGCCGACTCTTCACTGGTGGAACCTATGGTCACAGTGCCGTCGTTCTCTATGTCTATGGTCGCCTTGGTTTCCTGGATTATGGCCTTTATAGTCCTGCCTCCCGGACCAATGACCGCGCCTATCTTATCCACGGGGATGCTCATCTTCTGCATACGGGGAGCGTAAGGGCTGAGCTCCTGTCTCACCCCCGGCATTGCTTCATTCATCTTGCCCAGAATGAACAGACGCCCTTGACGCGCCTGCTCCAACGCCTTGCTCATTATTTCAACGTTGATTCCCTTCACCTTGACGTCCATCTGGAGCGCCGTCACTCCGTCGTCCGTTCCGGCAACCTTGAAGTCCATGTCTCCCTGGAAGTCTTCTATGCCCTGTATATCCGTGAGCACGGCGTATTCTCCGCCTTCGCCCATGATGAGGCCCATGGCCACGCCGGCTACAGGCTTCTTTATGGGAACACCGGCGTCCATGAGCGCCAGGGTGCTTCCGCAAACGCTGGCCATGGACGTGCTCCCATTGGAGCTCATAATCTCCGATACCACCCTGATGGTATAGGGGAATTCCGCCTCGTCCGGGATTACGGGAAGAAGCGCCCTCTCGGCAAGCGCGCCGTGTCCTATCTCGCGTCGTCCCGCGCCGCCCATGCGTCGCACCTCTCCCACGGAGTACGGCGGGAAGTTGTAGTGATGCATGTACCGCTTGGTATCATCCGGGCTCAAAGTGTCCAGGTTCTGCGTCATGCTCAAGGAGCCCAGTGTGGCTATGGATAGGGCCTGGGTCTGACCGCGTTTGAACATGCCCGTGCCGTGGGTCCTGGGCAGGACGCCCACTTCTATGCTGATCGGCCGTATCTCCTCGGGACTGCGCCCGTCGGGGCGTTTGCCATCGTGTATGATGTTGTCGCGCATTGTCTTCTTCAGGAGCTTTTCGAACGCTTCCGATACAAGGCCTGCGCCGTGCTCCTCTTCGAAACGACCCACGGCCTCCTTCTCAAGCTCGTCCACCGCGGCGTTCCGCTCTCCCTTTGCCGCCCCTTCGTCGAACAGCTCCTTCACCCGTCCCTGCAGCATGGAATCCACTTCCGATTGCAGAGCGGCAGAAGGTTGGGAAATCGGAATATAGTGGACCTTCTGTTTGCCCACCTTTCGTGCTATTTCCTCTTGAAGCGACACCAGCTCCAGGTTGACTTCCTGCCCCAGGGCCATGGCCTCCAAGAGATGCTCTTCGGATATCTCACCGGCTCCCGCCTCCACCATGACTACGGCATCCCGGGTGCCCGTTACCACCAGGTCCAGGTCTCCATCGCTTATCTGCTTGTAGGTGGGGTTGACCAGAAGCTCTCCGTCCATGAATCCCAGGCGGCAAGCCCCTATTGGGCCCTCGAACGGAATGTCAGACATGGTCAGCGCAATAGACGCTCCAATTATCGAAAGCGTTTCTGGCGGGTTCTCGTGATCCACCGATAGCACGGTAGTGATTACCTGTACCTCACTGCGGTAGTCCTTGGGGAACAGCGGCCGTATTGAGCGATCCGTCAAACGCGCCGCCAGGATGGCGTCTTGCGTCGGGCGGCCTTCCCTGCGAAAGAAGCTTCCCGGAATCTTCCCCGCCGCATATAGCCTTTCTTCGTAGTCTACGGTCAGTGGGAAGAAATCTATCCCTTCCCTTGCCTGGGCGCTGTTCACGGTACTGAGGACTATGGAGTCCCCGTACCGGACTAGAGCTGCGCCGTTGGCCTGTTCTGCGTATCTCCCTATCTCAACAGTAAGCGTACGTCCGCCAATTTCACGTGTAAAAGTTTCAACCATGGGAAAAAGACTCCTTTATATCAGGAGCGGGTGTTGAGGAAAGAGAAAACACCCCTGGGGGAAGGGGTGTTATCGGCGTAGTCCTAGTCTTGCTATGAGATTTGCGTAACGTCCCACGTCTTCGCGGCTGAGGTAAGCCAGCAAACGGCGTCTACGTCCCACCAGCCTCATCAGACCGCGTCTGCACTGGTAGTCCTTGTGGTGAGACCTCAGGTGGTCAGTCAACTGGTTGATGCGCTCTGTGAGTAGAGCTACCTGAACTTCCGTTGACCCTGTGTCCGTTTCGTGTCCGCCGAAACCCTTGAAGATCGCTTGCTTACTTTCCGTTCCTAGCATCCGCTCTATTACTTTTTGACCTTCTCTGTTTTTGTCATTAACGAATATAACACACTCGTTTCATCACGGCAATTCCATTGACGGATGTTTAAGAAACATTGGACGAAAGCACCCGCCTGCCCGTATGTCCGTATGCCTGTATGCCCTTATGTCTCGCACACCCTCTTGAAGCCTTGCGACTTCACGGAATATGATGTTGTCCAGCTATGTATGCACTCATCCTTGCCGGTGGAAAAGGCGAGCGGTTGCGTCCGCTAACCGATACCGTGGCCAAGCCCATGGTAGAGGTCAACGGCAAGCCCATTCTCTGGCATCAGGTAACTAAGTATAAGGACATAGGCATTACAGATTTCATAATCCTCTGCGGATACAGGTGGGAGAGCATAAGAGACTATTTCGATGACGGCTCCCAACTGGGGGTCAACATCCAATACTCCGTGGAAGAAGCGCCCCTTGGCAGAGGAGGAGCCATCAAACAGGGCTTGGCTTGCGTACCGGATTCCGAGTCGACAGTTCTGGCCTGTAACGGGGACATCCTCACCGGCGAGGACTTGAGGCTTATGCTTGGACCGCACAGAGCCTCCGGCGCCCTGGCCACCGTCATGCTGACCCCCTACCCTAGCGCTTACGGAGTAGTGGAAATAGACGACTCCAACCGCATCACGGCATTCAGGGAGAAGGGGGAACTGCCTCTGTGGATCAACGCCGGGATCTACCTGTTGGAAACGGCGATCAGACCGGAATTGCCCGACCTGGGTGACCATGAAACGACGACTTTCCCCCGCCTCGCGGACGAGGGCAAGCTCTTTGCCTACCGCTCCAGGTCATTCTGGAAGGCGGTGGACAACCACAAGGACCTGCGAGAAGCTGAAGAAGCCATCCTGCTTAACCATCGGGGCCGGTTGTGAGCTACGACAGCGTCCTCGTCACAGGCGGCGCGGGTTTCTACGGCTCTCACCTCGCCGACGGTTTGCTCAAACAGGGTCTTCACGTGGCCGTGGTGGACAACCTCAGCAGCGGGCGCAGGGAGCATCTGGATCCCAAAGTCTCCTTTCATCAGTTGGACATAGGAGCCCCAGAGCTAGCCGAAGTCTTCCGTCAGGAGAAACCCCAGGTGGTGTTTCACCTGGCTGCCCAAGCAAGCGTTGCCAGGTCAGTTGCCGACCCTGAAGAAGACGCCAGGGTAAACGTGATGGGCACGGTGAATCTGCTCCGGATGTGCAGCAGGTTCGGAGTGGACAGATTCGTGTACAGCTCAACCGGCGGCGCCCTTTACGGCGATCCAACCCAGCTTCCCTGCACGGAGACTCATCCCATCAGGCCTGTATCTCCTTACGGCGCCAGTAAGCACGCCGCGGAGAGCTACGTCCACGCTTACGGAGCGTTGGCGGGGTTCAAGTACACTATCCTGCGCCCCAGCAACATCTACGGCCCCCGCCAGGACCCTCACGGTGAAGCCGGTGTCATCGCTATATTTACTCAGCGGATGCTGGAGAAGAAGGAGGTGACCATCTTTGGCAGCGGCGCGCAGGAACGGGACTTCGTCTACGTTGGAGACGTAATAGAAGCCAACCTGAAGGCTCTTGAGCAAGAGGCCAACGAAGAGTACAACATAGGCGCAGGCTACAGCACATCCGTCAACGAGATCTTTGACATGCTCGCCGAAGAAACCGGTTACACGCAGCGGCCTGTTTACGGTCCGCCTCGTGAGGGCGACGTATTCAAGATTTCCCTGGACAGCAGCAAGGCGGAAAGTCTGCTTGGATGGTCTCCACAGGTGGACATGGCGACAGGGCTGAAACTCACCGTTGACTACCATAGGAATCATGGACGCTAGAACCGGAACCGCCGTATCCATCGACGACCCGGCCAGCTTTGCGCGCCATGATCCGTCCGGCTTGCACGACAGAATCGCCGGGCTGCCCGAGCAATGCGCCCAGGCTTGGCGGGAAGCCCTGTCCCTGGAACTGCCCGGCTCCTACGCCGATAGCCGGTCTGTGACTGTACTCGGTGTCGGCGGGTCTGCCATCGGCGGAGATATCCTTGCCGGCCTCATCAGCCGGGAGAAAACAACGCCGTTTTCGGTGATTCGAGACTATAGCTTGCCGGGCTGGGTAACCGCCGACACTCTCGCCATAGTCTCCAGCTACTCCGGCAACACGGAGGAGACCCTATCCATGTACCGGCAGGCAAGAGAAGCCGGCGCCAGGATAGTCGTCATCACTAGCGGCGGTGATCTGGGCCGCGAGGCGGGCAAGGATGGAGTCCCCGTCCTTCATGTACCGTTCGCCGGAGAGCCCAGGGCTGCTTTGGGGTACTCTTTCGCCGCGCCCATGGCCATCCTCTGCCGGCTCGGTCTGCTTCAAGATAGATCGGCGGACATGGAGGAGGCTGGGCTTGTGCTCAGGGAGCTGCGCACGTCCCTTACCTCCAACGTCCCAACATCCCAAAACCCGGCCAAGCAGCTTGCGGTGGACCTGTTCAACAGGCTCGTTGTAGTTTATGGAGCGGGCCTCCTCTCCGGGGTGGCGCGACGTTGGAAGGTGCTTATCAACGAAAACAGCAAAGCCTGGGCCTTCGCCGAGGAGTTGCCTGAAGTCAACCACAACTCCATTGTGAGCTTTGTCAATACCGGTCTGGATTCCAATGGCATCGCCGTCGTCCTTTTGCACTCCAACCTACTCCATCCCCGCGTCTCCTCGCACTACCGTCTGACCAGGGAGCTACTCGACAGCCATTCCTTGTTCAATTACCAGGTTGAAGCGATTGGGAAGTCACCCCTGGCCCAGGTCCTCAGCGCCACCTTAATAGGAGACTTTGTTAGCTACTACCTGGCCGTACTCTACGGCATCGATCCGTCGGCGACACCCCTGCTGGACGAGATGAAACAGCGCCTGAAGGCAATGGAGGAGTAGCCTCGACCCTGGCAGAGGATGATTGAACAGTCGTGCGACACTATGCTAAGTTTCGCCTTGCATCCTTGCAGTGCGACCGGTGAGAGGTAACGCTCCTTTTGTATGCTGAAATCATTGCCAGTGGAACAGAGTTGCTCATGGGAGAGATCCAGGACACCAACTCCTCGTGGCTGGCGTCGCAGTTACCTCAGTTCGGCCTGGAAGTACGCCAGGCAACCCTGGTCGGCGACGACCCGGAGCGTTACGTGGAAGTCCTGCTGCGCTCCTGGCAACGGAACCAGTACACCTTCACTACCGGCGGCCTTGGCCCCACCAGTGACGACGTCACCCGTGAAGCCATAGCGCAGGTCTTCAGCGAAGAGGCCCATGTTGACCCGCAGCAATTGGAGCATCTAACTTCCATATTCAGGTCTCGCGGTAGTGAGATGCCGGACAGCAACATCAAGCAGGCCTGGCTCATCCCATCCGCCAGCGCAATTCCCAATCGCATGGGCACCGCGCCGGGTTGGTGGGCTGAAAAAGACGATAGGGTCATCGTAGCCATGCCGGGCCCTCCCCGTGAGCTCAAGGACATCTGGGAGCGAGAGGTTGCTCCCAGGCTGCGCCGCAGGATAGAAGGCAATGTAGTGCTAACCAAAACCCTAAAAACCATTGGCTTATCCGAAGGCGCAGTCGACGAAATGGCTGCACCCGTTCTGGCCAGCGAAAACCCATACGTTGGAGTCTACGCCAAGCCGGACGGCATACACCTGCGCATCATCTCGCGCGGCCCTGACCACGCGGATGCCAACAAGCTGCTCCTCTCAGTGGAGAACCAAATACGTCATATTTTCACCGACACCATCTGGGGAATAGATGAGGAGACCGCTGAAAACAGCGTCGGCGAGCTTCTGAGACGCCGCGGCCTCACCCTGGCTACCATGGAGTCCTGTACCGGCGGCCTGCTTGCCGACTCCATCACCAACGTTGCTGGCAGTTCAGGGTATTTCAAGGGCGGTATAGTCTCCTACACCAATGAGATGAAAGTCGCTCATGGCGTACCGGCAAGCCTCATCGAAGAGCACGGCGCGGTCAGCGCCCAAGTCGCCGAGGCCATGGCAGACGCTGTCCGATTAGAACTTGGCGCGGACTACGGCATAGGCATTACGGGCGTGGCCGGTCCCGATCCTCTGGAAGACAAGCCGCCGGGCACCGTCTACATAGGGGTTGCCAGTTCAAGGGGAAAGGAGGCCGCCTACCACCGCTTCCCTTCCACCAGCCGGTCTCTGGTCAAGAACCGTGCCGTTATCATGGCTCTTCTCACGCTGAGGAACACCGTAAATAGCGACCATGCATAGCCTGGAGCGACTGCTTACACCGTCAGCTTTCGATACAGCGTTGGCAACCGGGCCGGAAGTGCGTTGATGTCGGCCAGCACCTCGTAGCCCATGTCCTGGCACATAGTCGCCAGGTAATCGTGCCCGGCCTTGTCCACGGTCAAGCAGAACGGCGTGATGTTCTTTCTCCGGGCCTCTGTCAGCGCCATCTTGGTGTCGTGTACCGCGTACTCCTTTTCCACTCCCTCACGGCTGTATCCCCTGTCCTGCGGCCGTCCGTCGCTGATCAGGAACAGCAGCTTGGTGCGGGAGTCCTGCTTGTCCAGCTTGGTCACGGCGTGCCTTATGGCGGGTCCCATGCGCGTGGCGTGCAGCGGCGTAACACGGTCTATTCTCTTCTTGACCCGCTCCGACAGTTTTTCTTCTATGTCCTTGATGGTATAGAACTCCACGTTCTCTCGCCCGTAGCCGGAGAAGCCGTATATGCCGTACACGTCCCCTATCGTCTCCAGGGCGTTGATGAGCAGCACCAAGCCCTCTTTCTCGAGATCTATGATCCGCTTGTAGCTGCGTTTGTGGCCCTCTAGCCGTCTGCTGCGCAGCCAGGCCATGTATTCCACCGGGTCGTCCGGCGCGTCCCAGCTGTCCCGTCTTGTATCGTCTATCGACTCCGCTGTGGATGCGCTCATGTCCAGCAGGAACACCACGGAAACGTCTCGCTCCACCTTGTTGCGGCGCCAGTGCACCTTGTCGGACGGCGACTCCCCTGCCCACTTGTCTATGATCGACTCTATGACCGCATCCAGATCGAAGTCTTCGCCGTCTGGCAAGTGCTTGGTCTTGCGGTATACCTCCGGAGCCAGCATCTCGAACTGCCGTCGTATCCGGCTCACCAGGCTTGAATGAGTACGCAGGGTATCCGTAAAGAACTGCGAATCTCCCTCTGGCACCCACTTCTCGCGCACCACGCACCACCGCGGCTTGTAATCATCGGCGCGGAAGTCCCATTCGTCGTACAGGTAGGTCTGCGGCTCCCCGATCTCAATGGGATACCCCTCTTCATCCACGTGAGGAATCATTCCCTGCCCTTTCCCTGAATCGGGGGTTTGCCCGCTCCCTATCTCCTGCACTATGTTCTGAATCAACGCGCCCAGCTGCTCAGGAGAGGCCTCCTCGGGGCTCTCCGCCATATCCAGCTCCGCGCTGTTGGCCAGCAGTTCCTCCAACTCCTCCTTGGACAGGTTGGAGACTCCCTCCTGTCCCTGTGGTTGCCCCTGTTGCATACGCAACGTGGACAGCAGCTGGCTTAGCTCAGGTTTGAAGTCACCGCGGTAGTCCACTTGGGACGGCGAATCGTACTCCTCTTCATTCCCTGTCTGCATGTCGCTGGGCGGGGAAGTTTCGTCGGGGCTTTGGATTTCCTCCAGGATGCTCTCCAACTCCTCGTCCGTCATCGTATTGTCTTCTATGTCAATCTCTGTCCACTCCTCTTCGGGAAGCTCCACGTTCGGCATCTCCGATATGAGGTCGTATATTCGTATGGTTGCCTCTGTTGAGTCCTCCACGGAAGCATTCCTGACAAGGAGTCGTTTGAAAATCGTTGCCGCTGCCTTGGCATGATCCAGGTACTGCTTTGGCGCCGGCAGGCCCTTGCTCTGCTGCAAGCTCAGCCGCACCAGGAATTCCACCATGGCTTCTTGCAGCGGCATCTCCTCTATTTCCGGCCTGTCCAGGAGAGCGTCTTGCTGTACCTGCGTGTAAGCCGGGGCAAGCCCCGGGTACTCGCTGCGGGTCCTGTGGTCAAGCCTGCCGTCCTCCAATACGGTGAATATGTCCAAGGCCAACCGGCGGTTATCGAACAGGTTGAAGAACCGTTCCATATCGGTACGGAACGTTCGCTCAGCCCTGCCCGGGTCCCCATCGAGCAGCGGTTGTTGTATTGGAAGCGGGGCTTCCTTTCCATTTGTCTGCTTGTCTCGTTCCAAGCGGCTATCGGCAAACAGCCCTGACGGCCTCTCGAAGAGAAAATCAAAGCTGCCGAACTCTATGTGGGCCACCTGGTGCGTACACACAACCTTGAACAGGGAGAAGTTCTCCTCTTTGCTGTCGTACTTGTCCATTTCGCCGGGCAGGTAGACTACGCTTCCTTCCGTGGTCGCGTGGTCCTCCGAGACCCACCCTATGTTCTTGGACAAAAGCTCTCTGGCGGGAGCAATCTCCACTCCCGCTCCGGCCAGCGCCCGGCAATACATGCCCAACAGCCCTTTGACCTTGCCTAGCTCTATTGCCGTGGACAAGCTCTCCAGCACCGCCTCCGACGTATTGGACTCGACTTTGAAGTAGGCCAGCCCTCCGTCAGGGTTCTCGCTAAGGATGGTCACGCCCCTGTCGAACCATGCCCTCAGTTGATCCTGGCTCATCCTTTCCAGCAGTTCGGGAGCGCTCTTTAGAAAGGCCGCCACGGCATCGTGCGACATGGGTAACAGGACTTCCGCCATGCTCAGCAGACGGCTCTGTCCGGGGCCGTCTACCCGCGACATTGGCCCGACCGTTTCATTGATGAACAGGCTGATGTTGGATATCCCGCCGCGCACCATAGCCGACGATATGTCCAGGAAGCGGCCGCGGTGCTCCTCGTGCAGCGGCGCCACTATCTTGGAGGCCGATTCGAAGCTGCTCTTCACTTCCCGCCAGTTGCTTTCAGCTACCACCTGCGACAGATTGATCAGCGACATCATGCCGTCGCCGAATTGCGGCAGCACCTGTTGTCCGAGCACAAGGCAGTCCGCCGCCACTTCTGTCGACTTCTGCGAAAGTGAATTTATCAGCTGCGCAAATGTGCCCAGTTCCTGAAACGTCATGTACTCCAGCATCTCGGAGCTGACTTCAAAGAACTTGGCGGCCAAAGCCCCGGACTTCCAGGTACCTCTGTACAGTCCCCGGCCAAGGTTTGCCCATTCTTGAATATATGCGGGATTCAATCTCTCGACGCTCTTGGTGCTGGCCCTGAAGAACGCGGTTCCCAAGGTGGGAGAGTCCAGGCAGAGAGCGGCGCCGCTTCTTCCCCAATCGGAGAGCTGGGACGGATTCAGGTACGGCTTCACCTGAGGAGACGTCCGGTAGTACTCGGATGCGGTCTCCCACGACCTCACGCTCTGCTGGGCTATGTCCAGTCCCTGCTGCGCCCAGTCCACCAACTCCGTCTCCGAGAGGTCCTGCGATATTGCGTTAACGGCGCGGCGATACTCTTCACCCACTGAAGGCTGGAAGCGCGAAAGCTCCTCTTCTAATTGCTGCAGCCGCGGAGTCATCCGGTCTCCACCTTCCTGTCCAGCCACAGACCGCCTACCGTATCCAGGAACTGTTCCAGTATGCGGGCTGTGGCCCCAAATATCTTGTGCTCTTCATAGGAGTAGACCTTGGAGTGCGCCCAGTCTGCCTCCTCTACGTTTCGCGTGTCCAGCAGCGACGACACCGGTACCTCCAGTACCTCCGCAACCTCATCCTCGCTTGGTCTAAACTCATACGGGTAGGGAATTGTTCCCACGAACGGCCTGATTACGAATCCCGCTCGGGTGGTTGTCTCGTCAAGTTCTCCCAGCACCGTAACCGATGCCGGACTTATCCCCATCTCCTCGTGGGTTTCCCTGAGCGCCGTTTCCCTAAGACCGGCGTCCCCTTCATCCATACCGCCGCCGGGGAAGCATATCTCTCCCTTGTTGAACTCAACCTTATGGGTACGTTTGTTGAACAGGATCGCGTATTCGCCGTCCTTGCAATACAGGAGCAGAAGCACCGCTGAACGTCTTAGACCCGGCTCCGATATCTTCCGCGCCTCTGTGCTGGATAACGCCAAGCGCACCCGTTCAAGCTCCCTATCGACTGGGGGTATAGTGGTCTCCGCTACTCTATTCGAAGATGGAATTGACAACCTCTTCAATGCTCTCCTGGACTTCAAAGTCGTCGGTCACGCCCCAGACCACCGCAATCTGGCAAGCCCTTCTCGGCGTTATGCCCTGGTTGATGAGCTTGCCCGCGTAAATCAGCAGCCGCGTGCTGGCGCCTTCCTGCAGGCCGTGGTCCTTGAGGTTGCGCACCTTCTCTCCCAGCTTGGCCAGGGAATCCGCTATCTCTGGCGATACACCGCTCTCGTGCTGCACGACCTGGGCTTCGACTTCCCTGGTTGGGTAGTTGAACTCCAGAGAGACGAATCTCTGTCTTGTGCTGTGTTTCAAGTCTTTCAAAGCGCTCTGATAACCGGGGTTGTATGAAATGCAGAGCAGGAAGCCGTCCGCGGCTTCTACCACCTGGCCGCGCTTCTCAATGGGCAGAAAACGCCTGTGGTCAGTGAGAGGATGGATCAGCACAGTGGTGTCTTTCCGCGCCTCCACTACCTCATCCAGGTAGCAGATGCCCCCAGCTTTCACCGCCCTGGTCAAAGGACCGTCTATCCACTTTGTCTCCTCGCCTTCCAGAAGGTATCTGCCCACTAGGTCGCTGGCGGTCAGGTCCTCATGGCACGCTATGGTAACCAGCGGTATGGCGCCGTTCTCGTTCCCCTGCCCTCTGTTGCGCTTCACGGCGGTAACGGGACGGCCCAGGCGCCAGGCCATGTGCTCGATGAATCGAGTCTTGCCGCACCCAGTTGGCCCCTTCAGCAGCACGGGAATCTTGGATTCGTAGGCAGCTTCAAAAAGCTCTATCTCATCTGATACGGAGACGTAGTACGGTTCCTCATTCACCACGTATTCCTCTATGAGGAACTCCCTGTAAACGCTTCTTGTCCCTTTTGCTAGTGTCAACTATGCCTCCCTTGCAATCGGCTGCACCAGAGCTCTTCAAGGCGAAGCCTCAAAGCCTCAATGTCGCCTGTATTCTCAATGACCTCGCCGGCGTGTCTGGCCCTCTCTTCGTTCGACAATTGAGACCGCAGACGTTTCCTGATCTCCTCTTCAGCCAGTCCGTTTCTCTGGTGAATGCGCTCCACCGCCACCTCTTCGGGCACCTCCAGCATCCACGCCTCGTCTACTAGGGATATCCAACCCGCCTCGACCAGTATGGCCGCTTCCAGGACGGCAACCTGGGCGCCTTTGGCCTCCAGCTCCCTGAGACGCTCCTCCATCATCGTGTGCATCCTGGGATGCATGATGGCATTCAGTTTGACCATCTCTCCGGGATCGGAAAAGACAATCGCTCCCAGCTTCCTGCGGTCTATCTGGCCGTCCGGCTGCAGGATATCATCGCCAAACGTTTCCACAACCTGTTTCCAAGCATCGGTGTGGGGTTCATATGCTTGATGGCCCACTTGGTCGGCGATGATGACTTCAGCGCCCATCTCCTGCAGGATGCGGGTTGCCTCTGTCTTGCCGGAACCAATGCCGCCGCTCAGGCCTATGGTTATCATTCTCCCCCCGTCCTGGCGAAAACGTAAAGGCCATTGTAACAATCGGCTTTGTTCAGGGTCAAGGAAAGCGGAGACGTCATCCAGGACAGCCTCTATCGTCATGCCCGCAGAGCCTACCCCATCGTCATGCCCGCGCAGCCTGGCATCCAGGGGCGGTGGTGGGTTCCCGTATCCACGGGAACGACTGTACCGCGAACCGGCCACCCCCTTCGTCTTTGCGAGCGTAGCGAAGCAATTCTAGCGGTGGGAGGTTGTCATTCTGAGCGCAGCGAAGAATCCAAGACCTTCCGCTTGCACCGGCTCCCCTTCCCCACTGCCCCCTATCGTCATGTCCGTGCCGCGAGCCGGTACAATTCACCCGGTATACCCAGGTCTGCTACTATACCGCCATGCAAGCACCACCCGTCGTCGAAGCTAAGGACGTCAAGTTCAGCTACGGCTCGCTCCCTGTGTTGAACGGGCTCTCGCTGTCCGTGTCGCAAGGCGAGATATTTGGTGTACTCGGGGCCAACGGCTCCGGCAAGACAACCCTCATGAGGATGATGGTCGGTCTGCTCAGCGCCAAGGACGGCGTCCTGACCGTACACGGCGACTCCCCATCCCCTCGACAGGCGGCGCTGGTGGGCTACATGCCCCAGCTCAGCGCCCTGTACCAGGAGCTCTCCATCAGGGAAAACGTCGACTTCTTCGCGCGGATGTACGGAATGTCCGACCGTCGGGCGCGTGGCCGGTCCGTGGAGGAAGCGATCGACCTGGTCGGATTGGCCTCGCGGAGGTCCGACACGATTCTCAACCTCAGCGGAGGCATGCGCCAGCGAGTCAGCCTGGCCATAGCCCTGGTCCACCGACCTGCTCTGCTGTTGCTGGACGAACCGACCGTAGGCCTCGACCCCGACCTGCGCGCTGCATTCTGGGAGCGCTTCAGGCAGATGGCCGAGGCTGGAACCACCATAATGGTCTCCAGCCACACCATGGACGACGCCGCTCACTGTGACCGCCTTGCTTTCCTCAGAGACGGCAGGGTGATCGCCATGGATACTCCCTCCGCGCTTCGCGCCGCCACCGGACATCCCGACGCTTCCCTTGAAGATGCGTTTATACACTTCCTCCGTGTGGCTGATGGCTGATGTCCATAGACCGCGTCCTTGCAATCACTGAGCGTATCATCCGGCAGATACTGCGTGATCGGCGTTCCATCGGACTGCTCATAGTCGGTCCTCTCATAGTCATGTCGCTGGTCGGTTTCAGCCTCTACGAGCAACGCGCCATCCTCGACCGGATTGCTCCGGGCCTTCTGGCGGTGTTCGTGCTGTTCTTCACCTTTATCCTGACCGGCGTCGGATTCCTCCGGGAGCGCGCGCAGGGAACGCTCGAACGCCTCCAGACAACCCTTGTGGGGAGGTTCGATATCATGCTCGGTTACATGCTGGGCTTTCTCATCTTTGCCGTGGTGCAGACCGCGGTCATCCTCTCCTTCACCATCCTGGCGCTGAATATCGACTACAGCGGCAACCTCTGGGAGATTAGCGCCGTCCTCTTCCTCGTCGTCACCGTTGCGGTCAGCCTGGGCATATTTATCTCCAGCTTTGCCAATAACGAATTTCAGGTCGTCCAGTTCATTCCGATTGTTATGGCGCCGCAGATATTCTTGTCCGGTGTGATAATTCCCGTTGAGCAGATGCCCAGTCTCTTTGAGTGGATCTCCGTCGTTCTCCCTCTCACCTATGCCGTTGACGCCCTGCGAGAGATCATGCTGCACGGCGCAGACCTGTCCGACCTGTGGCACAACCTGGCCGCCCTTGCGGCATTCTCCGGAGCGCTGCTGGCGGGAGCGGTTGCTACCCTGAGGCGATAGGCGGCTCCCCTACCCTCCTGTGCTACAATCCACCCATTCTCCCTACGGAGGCCTGTTTGACCAGCCGATTACGCAGCCTGCCCAGCATCGACGCTATCTTGCAGCAGGAGCCAGTGCAGCAACTGGTTACTACATACTCCCACGAAGCCGTAGTTACCGTTATACGCCGCCAGCTGGACGGGATTCGCGACTCCATTTCAGGCGGCGACCCTGTTCCCGACATCTCTCGGATAGTGGAAAGCGTGTGCACGGAAGCGTCCCGTCAGTGGGCACTTAGTCCCCGGCGAGTCATCAACGCCACCGGAGTCGTCCTGCACACCAACCTGGGCCGCGCTCCTCTGAGCAAGGCGGCTCTCCAGGCCATGAACGACGCGGCTAGCGGCTACTCAGACCTGGAGTTCGAACTCCGGCGTGGGCAGCGTGGATCAAGGCAGGCCCACGTCAATTCGCTCATAACCCAGGTCAGCGGAGCGGAGGCGGCCCTGGTAGTGAACAACAATGCCTCTGCGGTTATGCTTGGACTTGCTGCCCTTGCCCGAAACAAAGAGGTCATAGTGTCTCGCGGTGAAGCCGTGGAAATAGGCGGCGGCTTCCGCATTCCGGGCGTCCTTGCTCAGAGCGGAGCGCGGCTTGTCGAAGTGGGCGCCACCAACCGCACCTACCTCTCCGATTACGAGTCCACCATCAATGAAGAAACCGGCGCCATTCTCAAGGTGCACGCCAGCAACTTCCGCATCTCAGGCTTCACTCACTCGGTGGAGGCCGCCGAGTTGGTAGCCCTGGGCAGGAAGTACAATCTCCCGGTCCTCCACGACCTCGGTTCCGGATGCCTGCTGGATGTGTCCCGGTTTGGCTTGGCCTATGAACCCACCGTGCAGGACAGTATCTCTGCGGGATGCGGGCTGTCATTCTTCTCCGGCGATAAACTTCTCGGCGGGCCGCAGGCCGGCATAATCGCCGGCAACAAGGACCTTGTGCAAAAGCTGTCCGCACATCCGCTGGCCCGCGCCGTGCGAATAGACAAGCTCAGCTTGTCTGCGCTGGCTGCCACACTTCTCCACTACCTCAAAGAGGAAGCGGTCACGGAGATCCCCGTCTGGCGCATGATCTCCGCCTCCGAGTCCCAACTGAAGGAGCGTGCCATAGAGTTGCAGAGGGCCATCGGCTCCGGAGCGTCTATTGTCCCAGGGTACTCGACCATTGGCGGGGGTAGCCTTCCCGGAGAAACCCTGCCCGCCTGGCTTGTTGCGCTCGAAGGCAACCCGGATGCAATGGCCGACGCTCTCCGCCAAGCCGACCCGCCCGTAATTGGCCGCATTGAAGACGACAAACTGGTGCTGGATCCTCGCACCGTAATGGCAGAGGAAGAGGACGCAGTGATAAGGGCGGCAAGGCTGGCAATGGGAACAGTGTGAAGAACGCCTTGCAGCCCGGTTCCGGACGGGCAACAGCTTGTCGATACGGCTAGCCAATGATACAACTACCGGCAGAAGTTTCCTTGTCACGTGGCCCATAGGGCGTGGTCTTTTCTATGCGATTTATCGTTGATAAATGGAGCCGTATTGGTACCAAGTTGTACCTGGCCTTGGGCTTTGCCGTAGCCCTGACCCTGGTGTCCGGCGCAGTGGGGGTCTACTACTTCGAACAGAGCGGAAATCGGAACTATCAGGTCCGCTCGGAGTCCGTGCCGGCTCTGGAAGCATCCTGGACCGCCGCTAGGGAAGCGGAGCGGTTGAGCGGTCTTGGGCAGAGCTTGTTCGCAGCCAACGTTGCCTCGCAAAGTACGGAAGCTAACGCTATCGACCTGTCTCTTGAACGGTTAGAAAACGCGTTGAGTGAAGCCAATACCGTGTCAGAATTGGTGCCATTGACAGAAGCCGTCAACGACGCCGCATATGACCTTGTTGAGGTCATCGATAACCTTACGAGAATCTGGAACGACTTGCGGAATGCCAATGCCACCGCTGCGGAGTACCGAGCACTCTTAGTAACCTCGATATCCGATGTTGGAAAGTCGGAGGAGGCTCTGGCAGTGTTGCGGCAGACCTTGGAAGCTCGCGAGGAAGCAGCCTTGGACGGACTGTGGGAGCAGTTCTTAACTCTCCATGCGCAAGGCATAGACCAGCGTGTGACCGACTTGGGAGATGGTGAAGGAGTGTTCTACATCCGCCGTCACCAGCTCGCGCTGGAAGCGGAAATCAGCAGTCTGGGTGCTTCTTTCGATACGGCTAGTGTTGTCTTGGCAGATGAGGTATCGAATCTCACGACGGCCGCGGAGCAGTACTCGGCGGATACGTTGGAACTGGCTGTCAGCAGCTTCGATGAAGGTAGGACTCTCCTCACGGCCATCAGCGTCATTAGCGTCATCGTGGCGACCCTGGCGGCCTGGTTGTGGGTGGGCAACGGCATGGTTCGCCGCCTATCGCGCATGTCGCAACGGATGCGTGGCATGGCCGGAGGAGACCTGGAGACGCCTGTACCGGAGGTGGGGCGCGATGAAATCGGTGAGTTGGCCGGCGCTCTTGAGACCTTCCGTCAGCAAGCGCTGGAAGTGCAGCGGCTGAACTTGGTGGAGCAACTCTACGAGGAGTTGCGTCAGACCAATGCGGAGTTGCAACGGACACAGGACCGCCTTGTGGCCCAGCAGAAGCTGGCCGCCTTGGGGCAGTTGGTTTCCGGTGTGGCGCACGAAATAAGCAATCCACTGAACTTTGTCCACAACTTCTCTGAAGGGTCGCTTGAGCTGTACAAAGAACTGTCGGACATGCTGAATTCCTACAGAGACAAAATGTCTGATGCTGATACGGAGCTTCTGGATGATATTAGCCAAGACCTCACCGATAGCCTTAACCGGGTCCTTACTAATGGAGGACGAGCGCTGGCAATAGTCGAGAGGATGCGCGGCTTAGGAGTCGGTGGCGGAGATCCGACAGAGGTGGACCTGAACGAGCTGTTGTGGACGTCTGTGCGGTCGGGATGCAACATCTTCACCGCCGAGTGGCAAGATTTCTCAATTCAGCCCACCTTTGATCTGGACCAGGCGATTGGTGAGGTCTCGCTAGTGGAGAAAGACTTTGGAGAGGCCATTCTGAATCTGGTCTCCAATGCCTGCTTTGCCATGAGGCAGAAACGAGAAGATGCAGAAGAGGACTACCAGCCGGAGCTTGTAGTATCAACACGCTCGGTAGACGGCAATGTTGAGATACGCATTCGCGACAACGGCACCGGTATTCCGGATGACGTGGTCGGCAACATCTTCAACCCGTTCTTCTCGACACGGGAAGGAGCTTCGGGCTCCGGATTGGGGCTCTCCATTGCTGCTGATGTGGTACGACGTTTGGGCGGCGAGTTGTCCGTGGATACGGTGCATGGGGAGTACGCGGAGTTCATTATAACCATTCCCCAAACCGCCACTCAGGAGCACCTACCGGAAGCCGCGGAGACTACTTGACGGACAGTTCTTGCACACCGTCTTAGTCAGGGCTTCACTCACGCCGCAGTATTAGGCGGGCGAACACCGCAGCGGCAAAGACGCTTGCCAGACCTTGGATTATGATGAGCGTAACTCGTCTACGGGGTGTTGAAGCTATGCCCCCCAGCGCCTCGCGGACACGCGGTATCGCCCTACTCATCACTGGAGCGGATGGCTGGTCCAGTCCTGGCTGTACCAGTTCCGATGCAGCTCCCGTGTCGGACAATGTTGTGGGAGCACTAAGTGCAGGCTCCGCGGTCAGCGTTGGTGTGGGTGTCGGCATCGGCTCAGGTGTGTTCGTGGGTAGCGGCACCAGCGTCGGTGTAGGGGTAGGAGTTGGAGTTGGCGTCAGAGTCGGTGTAGCCGTAGGAGTAGCGGTAGCAGTTGGTGTAGCAGTTGGTGTAGCTGTAGGAGTAGGAGTCGGTGTGGGCGTGGGTGTGTCCTCTGGCGGCGGAGGCGGAGGTGGCGGTTGTGGGACGATGGGTTCAGGCGTCGTTATCGGCGTCGCCATGGGCGTCGCAGTCGGTGTAGGAGTAGGCGTTGGGGTTGGAGATGGCGTGGGTGTGGGCGTGTTCTCTGGCGGCGGAGGCGGCTGTTGTTGTTGTGGTGGTGGTGGTGGACTGGCGCTATCCCTATCCAGCACACGTACTGTTGCCCCTGAAGAGCTCCCTACGGCGTACTCCGGAAATACGGAGTTGACCTCGATTCTGATGGTTCGATTTGTGTTTATCGCTCCGTCATCATCTGCCACATCTACCCCGTACGATACAACGTCGGTCTGGTCGCCTGGATGGAAAGCAAAGGCGACCAATGCGTCGGCGCCCTCACCTTTCCAAGAGTCCCATACTATGATTCCGCCTAAGAGTCTCCCTCCTGTGAGACCTGGATCGCCTGCACTGACGGGCGGGGAGATACCTAGCGTAACGCGTAGGGAATTCCCTTCCAGGACCTGAGAGGACGGCTCGACGCTAATTAGCCTGACCACGGGCAATTCCTGCCCTCCTGATCTGTGGTCAGGCTGCACAAGCAGTGCAACTACGGCAACCCCGATGACTAGAATGCTTCGCTTGGCGTTAAGAATCTTCAGAAAACGCAGCAAAACCGCGGTCTACCCCCATGGTAGGCGTTTGGTGAACACTCCATTGAACGGTTCAGGAGAGTGCTCCGAGTCTAGTATAGTGAGATGGCTTAGAGCAAACCGCTAGCGATTAACCTGCTAGCGGCTGCCTCTACTTCATGCCGCTTCACAATAAAACTGGCTAATTAGAAAGAAAGCACCCGGATTACGTACGCCATTAGATGATATAATGGATTTGATGTTTTTCTCTGCAATCAAAAGGCAGTGCGTTGCTCTGGGAGCCCTTCTTTTGCTCTTCGGCATAGCATGTAGTAGCGCTACACCGACAGCGACTCCTACCAGTGAGTCGGCTCCTATTCAGGACGCCACCACCCCTGCGGCATCGGAGCCCCCTACCCTCGCAACTGGAAACCAGGTAGGCGACCTGGCCCCTGATTTCACCCTGACCGAGATATCCACTGACCAGTCCGTCCAGTTGGCCAATCTGACAGGACAGGGACGTCCCGTAGTCCTCTACTTCTTCACCACCTGGTGACCGACTTGTCGCTCCGAGTTACGGATGCTAAAAGACATTTACCCGGAATACCAGGACTCCGTGGATTTCTACGGACTGGGCATTGATCCGACAGAGGGTCTGGGCACCTTGGTCAGGTACAGAGACGGACAGGCCTACCCATGGCCGGTTGCCAAGGCGCCTGCCGCCATGCTGCCGGAATACAATGTCTTGGGACAGCCATCCAAGTTAGCCATAGATGACGATGGGGTGATAACGTACCGTGGGGGATACGGAGTAGAGTCTGCCGAGAAATGGCAGCAGGTGTTCCAAGACCTTTCCCAGGCCTAGCGCCAGTGCAAAGACGCGTACCTACCCTGCCGCGTAGCCAGGGGTTGTGCAGACAACGTTATGCTCAGACTTCTTAGCGTCACCAACTTTGCCACCATAGAGCAGCTTGAAGTGGAGTTGGCGCCCGGATTTAACGTGCTGACGGGAGAGACCGGGGCCGGCAAGTCTATCATCGTGGATGCGCTGAGCCTTCTCCTGGGAGGACGCGCCGATGGCGGTATGGTGCGCTCCGGCGCACGCCAGTCCAGAGTAGAGGGCATCTTCCTGCTCAACGGAGATATCGTTCAGAAAATCAAAACCGCTCTGGACGAATACGAAATTGACAGCGGCGAAGATGAGATAATTCTCGCCCGCGAAGTTAACCTGGACGGACGCAATACGTGCCGCGTAAATGGGCGAATTGTACCCCTCAGGCTGTTGAACGCTCTGGCCGAACATCTGGTGGACATCCACGGTCAAAACCAGCACTTGTCGCTATTCCGTGTGCGTGAGCACAAGGACATACTGGACAGGTACGGTGGGTTATGGCAACTCCGGACTCAGGTAGCGGAGCAGGTCCGGCAGCTATTGGAGGTGCGCCAGGAGCTGGACCGGCTTCGTAAGGAAGAGCGGGACATTGCCCAGCGGATGGATTTTCTGAAGTACCAGGTGGCGGAGATCAGCGCTGCAAACCTTCGCCCGTCTGAAGACGAAGAGCTGTCCCTTGAGCGGGACCGTGCCGCCAACGCGGAGCGAATCATCGCACTGTCCGACCACGCCTATAGAGTGCTGTACGATGGCTTCGACAGGCAAGAATCAGTCACCGACCTTATAGGACAGGTGGCCCGGGACATCGCCCACCTGGAGCAATTGGACCCCTCATTGAGCCGGGAGCTTACATCGCTGGATGCCTTGACGCACCAGGTAGATGAATTGGCGCGTACACTCCGCAGTTATCGTGACAGCATCGAGCACAACCCGGAACGCCTCCAGGAGCTTGAGGAGCGCTTGGAGTTGATTAGGAGTCTGAAGAGGAAGTACGGCAGCACGATAGAAGAAATCCTGGCTTTCGGTGATAAGGCCTCCAAGGACTTGGAAAAGCTGTATCAGAACGAGGAGTGCGTGGAGGAGCTAGAGCCCCTAGAGGTGGAGCTCCGAGGACAAGTCGGCAGGCTGGCAGGCCGGCTCTCCGAGGCCAGACAACATGCTGCCAAACGGCTGGCCAACGCCATAGAAGAGGAGGTCGCCGACCTGGCTCTGGCGCAGGCAGAGGTGCAGGTGGATATCCGTCAATCGGACTCGGAGGACGGCGTGCCGGTTGAAACCGGTGAGTCCGGCCCACACACCATGTCTTTCGACGGCACAGGTATAGACTCCGTGGAGTTCTTGGTCTCGATGAATCTGGGCGAGCCGCCGCGTCCCCTGGCCAGGATCGCTTCCGGTGGAGAGGCTGCCAGGCTGATGCTGGCCATAAAGGCCATCCTGTCTGCCGCCGACCGCATCCCAATCCTGGTGTTCGACGAGGTGGATGCGGGTGTAGGAGGTCGAGTCGGCGGTGTCTTGGGTCAGAAGCTATGGGCTCTGGCAAAGAGTCACCAGGTGCTATGCGTAACCCACCTGCCGCAGATAGCGTGCTACGCAGACCTTCACGCCAAGGTTATGAAGCTTGACTCGGATGATCGGACCGCAACCTTAGTGGATACTCTAACCGGTGAAGCCAGGGTAACGGAGCTTAGTCAGATGCTCGGTTCCGACAGCGGTGTAACCCGAAGCAACGCCCTCGAGATGCTGGAGCAGGCAGTTACGTGGAAGGGGAAAGTCGCCTGACATGAGTAATCCGAACCGTGGCAGACCATAGGCAATTGCAGTATCATAAAAGACGCAGATATTCAACTAGAGGATTAGATCAAGTGATAACGAAACTGAGTTTTGTCGTAGTGGTGGTTGCACTTGTGGCGCTCCTGTCCTGCCGTAGCGAGCCTACTCCCACGCCGACCCCGACGTCCACACCGGTACCCACGCCGACACCTACGGCTACGCCCACGCCGGTGCCCACACCTACTCCGGTACCCACACCCACGGCTACCGCTGTGCCTGAGCCGGTCGCCGATGCCGGTGGAATAGCGCCGCTGTCTCTGGATGACCCCATGGCGATTGCGGCGGAGTTGTCAGAGGCCGAGCTGGCCTGCATTACGGGAGTGGCGGATGTGGCAAGCCTGATGGAGCTTTTCGCTGCTCCGGAAATGGCATCGCCCGAAGAGCAGGCACAGGTGTTTGGCTGTTTTGAAGACGAAACACTGTTGCGCATGTTTCTAACTGGAATCCTGGCGGGCACCGGCCCATTGAGCGCTGAAACCTCTGCATGCATCCGTACAGGAATGGAAGGAATCGACCTGCGTGCTGTAATGCTGGCAGGGGAATCGGGCGACCCAGCGGCTGAGGCCGGGGGCACGTCTGCCTTCATCTTGGCATTGACCTGCCTGAACGAGGAAGAATGGGAGGGCGCCGCTATGGTTCTGGGCGCTGCTCCGGAAGAAAGAGAGAATCTGCAGTGTGTTGTGGAGCAAATGGGTGGGCCTGAAGCCTTTGCCGAGACGCTAGCTGCAGGGGACGAAGCAGCATTCTTCACGCTGTTCGGAGCAGTAGCTCAGTGCGGAGTGCAGTTTGCGGCTGGTCCAGGCACAGGCTAAGTCGTTCCACCTTCCACGGTGCGATGTATGCCCTACCCTTGCCTCTTCTGTGGGTGCAGGATCGGGGCGCCGGGGCTATCGCTCTCTTCCGCGGACTAGGTGTTCGAAACGTTGACGGACACTATGTCTACGCCGTGGTACTTCTGGTGTTTGACGGACGAGGAGAGGTGGCGCAGTAGCCGGAACGATATGTCGCGGCCGTCTGAAATGTCAGGGTTCTCACCCATGTAAGCAAGCCGGTCCTCCAGGTTCTCCTCCTCCGTTGCGGAGACAAACTCCAACTCGGCGCCGCGGCCCATGGAGCGGGCGGTGACCACCAGGCGTCGTCCGCTTGCCAGTTCCGGGTCGTCCTCATCGGATGTCATGCTGTGCAGCGTCTCCTCCCCTACTAGCACCAGCCGCTCGGTTGCGGCGTCGCTCCATCGGGCGTTCTTAGCAAACTCCCTGAGAAAGTCACCGAGCTTGGGAAGCGTCTCTTCATCCATGTCCATGCGAAGCCGTTTGCGCCGGGGGCCGGTCAACTCCAAGAACACCATCATGAGGACTGCTACGATTGCCCCGGAGGTCATACCGTTGCCCAGCAGAATGCCAAGGAAGCCATCGCCCAACAGATCTGGAAACACCCATCCGTTCTGGAATCCCACACCAATCCAGAAGGCTACCCCGGCCACCGTGGCTTTGCGGTGGTCAATGCCGTCCTGGATGACTATCTTCATACCCTGCACGAAGAGCAACGAGATCAGAACAATAATGTATGCGGCGGCTACCGGCGCGGGAATGGCGATGAGCAGAGCAGCGAACTTGGGGAAGAAGGCCAGCGCAAAGATGATGACGCCTATGATGACGCCCACTCGTCGTGCGCCGATCCCCGTGACCTCGGCAAGCGATATGCTGGTCGAGTAAGTGGTATTCGGCAGGGTCGCGCTCAACCCGGAGAGGAGGTTGCCCATGCCATCGGCGTTGAGGGCGCCCTGCACTACCCGGAAGTCGGTAGCGCGCGGGCGGCGGCGCGAGATGCGCTGTATGGCCACTCCGTCCCCTATGGTTTCTATAGCTCCCACCAATGTCACTACGATAAAGGCGGGCAGCAGCGCCCAGAACTCGGTGCCAGGCACCAGGTCGAAACCGGGCCATTCGCGGAACGGCACGCCAAACCAAGCAGCGTCAGCTACGGCCCCTACATCGTACAGGCCGAAAGGAGCGCCAACAGCGCACCCCGCGGCGATGCCGGCGATTGGAGACCATAGTCGCAGGGAAGGCGGCGCACGGAGCACCATGACCACCACGACAGCTAGGGTGACTCCGGCGGCTAGCGGAGCGGCGACGGAATCCGTTCCTTCAGGCACGTTGTACAGCGAGTCATAGAGCACCGGCGCTACCGTCACAGCAATCAGCATTATCACCGTGCCCGTCACAGTCGGGGTGAAGATGCGCCGGAGCAGCGATAGTCTGGCCGCCAGCAGGAACTGGAATAGTGATGAAATTACCACAAGGCTGGCTAGTGTCGCTGGGCCGCCCAGCTTCAAGGCTGCCACACAGACAGCGATGAAAGCGCCGGACGTGCCCATGATCAGGACGTGCCCTGAACCGAAGCGCCCCCATCGTGCGGCCTGGAGTACGGTGGTCAGGCCGCAGACTACCAAGGCGGCGAATACGCCCCACACCAGGTAGCTCTCCGACGCCTCCGCGATGCGAACTACGATAACTACGGTAAGCACCACCGGCGCGACGATGAGCATCGCAGCCTGTGCTCCCGCCCCGAGCGCTATAAGCGGCGGCGGTTTCTCATCCGGTTCGTAGCGGACGTGCTCGTTAACGATTGTAGCAGCCATAGTTGGTCCTATTCACGCATTAGATGCGTTTCTCAAAGGATGTGCCGCCTTCCCAATTGTACGGACTTGTCAAGAGGGTGCCCATATCCTTGAATCGGCTGGACGGGAATGCGGGTTGGCTTGGACGGAAGTAGGTATCCGATCCAGGCATGTCATACCAGTCTAGCCTCTGTCTCACCGAGAGGATGCACGCAGGCAATCGGATACTTTCTATATGGTATCATGGCACAACCTAAGGATTTCCCGTGGTTCATGCCACGAATCTCTGAAGAAGCTCACTCGCTGAGAACGGCGGTTGAAGACAAGTTTGAGCATGTTGAGTAATGCCAAGGCCGGAGTGGAAGCGTGCCTGAAGAATCGCTATTCGTAGAGGCTGTCAAGAACTGGTGGGAATCTTTTCCATCAAGGTCAATGTCACGTGGCAACATAGCAGGCGGACTCGTCATTCTTGAAAACCTACGTGAAAATTTTGACCTTGACGTTGAGGCTCACAAAGCTTCAGGTAGCGACCAACTGAAGAACGCAACCCGCTCGAATGTCCAGAAAATCCTTGCCCGCTTTGACGAAGATAGAGTTCTGTTGAGAGAGGGAGGACGGACAAATCGCGGCTTGATGAAGAACCTTGCGCCTCTCTTAGACGGTTTGTCTATTGCCGGATTGGATGAGTTATCCTCCGAAGACCGGGGCATCGAACTCAAGAAGATGCAACTCTTCTTAGTGGAAAGGGCAAGGGATAAATTCAATGCCGAGAAGCTGTCATTTGAATACAGCAGGGATGCCACGTCCAGAGAATTGATTGGAACAATTCTGGAATCAGCAGAGGAACGTCAGAAGTCTGGTGATGTAGCGGAATATCTAGTAGGCGCTAAATTGGCGCTGCGTTTCCCTGACTACGACATAAGGAACTCAGCGGCCAGCGCCGCTGACAAACAAACTGACGAACATGGAGATTTTGAGATAAACGATTGCGTGTTTCACGTGACTGTTTCACCGAATACCGGACACTACGACAAGTGTCAGGCTAATCTTGCCAATGGCTTCAGAGTGTTTCTACTGGTCCCGGACAAAATTCTAGCTGGAACACGGCAAAACGCGGAATTGACTATCGACGGCCACATATCCGTTGAGTCCATAGAGTCCTTCGTCTCTCAGAACATAGAGGAGTTGTCTGAATTCTCAAGTGTGAAAGTTCCTCAGAATATGAGATTGCTCCTAGAGACTTACAATGAAAGAATATCAAGAGTGGAATCGGATCTGTCCCTACAGATAAAGATTCCCACAGCAATGGACAAGTAGATGTTTGTCCCCGTATCAACAGAATGGATCGGAGCTTCCCCTACTGAGGCGCGGGTTCCATTGACTTTCGTCGAATACTTTGCCGGTATTGGGCTGTTTCGTATGGGATTAGAGTCGGCCGGATGGCAACTCATGTACGCGAACGACTGGAGCGCCAAAAGAGCGCAGATGTATAAGGGGTTCTTCGGAGAAGGATACGAGGTAAAGGACATTTTCGGCGTCGACTCGAGAGATATTCCCCAAGCCACGCTCGCCACATGCTCTTTTCCATGTATAGACTTGTCTTTGGCAGGCAAGGGAGTGGGCATTAACGGTAAACACTCCAGCGCGTTTTGGGGATTTCATGATAAGTTGCGAGAACAAGCGTCTGAGGCACCTCCGCTCATCGTGCTGGAAAATGTTACTGGATGGTTATACTCCAATGGCGGTAGGGATTTCTACGAGACTGTGAAATCCCTTAATCAAATTGGTTACATCTGTGATGCCTTCGTTTTGAATGCCAGATCGTTCGTTCCGCAAAGTCGCCCTCGTGTCTTCGTAATCGGGGTAAAAGATGTCCTGATACCCCCAAATCATCTCTCATTAGCTTCCAGGTCTAAACGATTGATGCCTCCGCGATTGAAAAAGTTGATGATGCAAGACAGTGGTATCCAATGGGCCTGCTTTAATGTTCCGGAGCCGCCACCTTACAAAAGTACAGGATTTTCCGATGGCATAGTTGAGGCTCTACACCCTGACGATAGTCGCTGGTGGCCAGAGCAGAAGGTCAGAAAACACCTTGCTATGATGCCGTCATCACACCTTGCTGCAGTGAAAGATATGGCGAGGCAGGAAAGGGAATCTTCCAAAACGTTCTTTCGTCGTCGCCGAAAAGAAGGGCAGCGCGCTGAAGTTCGCTCTGATGATATAGCAGGATGTCTGCGAACCGCAGTAGGCGGCAGTGGCAAGCAGTTTATGGTTACTGCTGGAAACGGCACAATTAGGATGCGAACGCTCACAATTCGGGAATACGCCAGGTTGCAAGGAGTACCCGACTTTTTTCCTATTGTGGCAGATACCGAACGACAATCCCTCAATGCTTTCGGGGACGCAGTTTGCGTGCCTGTAGTTGCATGGCTAGCGAGGGAGGTCTTGCGTCCGTTAGCTGAAAAGCTAAGCCCGCTTTTATAGGAAGCCCAAGCTGTGGCTGATAACGTATCACCCGAAACCCGTAGCCAGATAATGGCACGCGTCAAGTCTAAAGGTATGAAGCCGGAAATGAAAGTACGCCGATTGCTGCACGGACTTGGCTACCGATATCGCTTACATAGAGCCGAACTGCCTGGCCAACCCGACCTTGTCTTTCCATCTCGGCGCAAGATAGTGTTTGTGAACGGTTGTTTTTGGCACAATCACTCCGGTTGCCCTCGCGTGCGTGTCCCTGCTGCAAACCGCAATTACTGGCTGTCCAAGTTAAATCGTACCAAGACACGGGATGAACGCAACATCGATCTGTTGAAAAGAGCTGGATGGGCGGTGATGACCGTGTGGGAATGTCAGTTGCGAGATATGGAAACCGTTGCTGAACAATTGGTCGACTTCATCGGAAACACCACGCTTACAACCGGTCCACAATAGACTTAGTCTAGCTATACTGGGATGAGTTGGAGGAGCGCATATGAACTAGGGACCGCCAGTCCTCTTGATGCGATTCACGGCGTTGACCCGCCAACGCGCGCCCACTTATACTTGCGGCCTACATTCGTAACTACCCCAAGGAGGAGTCATGGCAATCACCAGATCCGCGCACGCTGTTTGGAGCGGCGACCTTGCATCCGGGACCGGCGCCGTCACCGCATCGTCTTCAGGCGCGTACAATGAGCTTCCCGTCTCCTGGAAAGCGCGCAGTGACGAGACCGCGGGCCCCAGCACGAGCCCGGAAGAGCTGGTTGCGGCGGCGCACGCAAGCTGCTTCTGCATGGCGCTGTCGGCTCGGCTGGGACGCGACGGCAAGGTCGCGACCAGACTGGAGGCCGAAGCCACCGTGACGTTCGAGCTGTTCGAGGGCGGCGCCAAAGTCGCCTCCAGCGCGCTCAAGGTCGTCGGCGAAGTGCCGGACATGAGCGAGGACGACTTCCGGCAGGCAGCGGAGGACGCCAAGAACGGCTGCCCCATTTCGGGAGCCATGCAAGGCAACGTCGAGCTCAGCGTGGAAGCGTCGCTGGCCTGACGCATAGTCCAAAGCAACCAAGCCCCTACCCTTCCTTAGCTCACCATTAGGTCGCCGCGCTAACCTATGTCAAACTCTTCCATCCCCTCCGAACTTCACCTGCGCCGTCTGCCCGTAGAAGAAGCCATGAACAGGCTGGACAAGTACCTGGATCAGGCGTTCATGGCCGAACTGGTTATGGTGCGCATTGTCCATGGCAAAGGCTCCGGCGCCGTGCGAAACGCCGTCTGGCAACACCTGGAAGCCCATCCTCTGGTAAAGAGCTTTCACTTGGCCGACTACGGCCAGGGCGATTACGGAGTAACCGTTGTTGAAATGGAAAGCCTTAGCCCCACTCCCTGTTCCAAACCCTGATATGATTCGAGCGTATAAGACGCCAAGAACCTGCTGGAATTATCCATGGCCCTCTTTGAACATCAACGACAGCAAGCAGAGAGACGCAACGCCCCCCTGGCTGCGCGCATGCGACCGCGCAATTTCGATGAGCTTGTCGGCCAGGAGCACATTGTGGGCCCTGACAAAGTGCTCCGCCGCAGCATAGAAGCGGACCGGGTGCCCTCCATGGTCCTCTGGGGGCCGCCCGGCTCCGGCAAGACCACTCTTGCCCTGATCATCGCCTCCGTTGCCCAGTCCCATTTCGAGCAGGCTTCCGCCGTCACCTCCGGTGTCGCCGACCTGCGGCGCATCGTCGGGGAAGCCAGGGACCGTCTCGGCATGACTGGCCAGCGCACCATACTGTTCATAGACGAGATTCACCGCTTCAACAAGGCGCAGCAGGACGTCATACTGCCCCACGTAGAGTCCGGCGCCATCACCTTCATTGGCGCTACCACGGAGAACCCTTCCTTCGAAGTCATCTCCCCATTGCTCTCCCGTTCACGCGTTTTCACAACCCAGGCCCTCACTGAAGAGCATATCGGCCTCATCGTAGATCGTTCCTTGAACGATCCCGACCGCGGTATAGCGGAAATACGCCCCTCCCTTGAGCCTGATGCTCGCAGCCTGTTGCTGACCGTCTCCAATGGTGACGCTCGAATTGCCCTCAACGCCATTGAGCTGGCGGCCATGGCCACCAAGCCGGACGATAAGGGTGAACGCGTCATCACCCTCGCCACCATGGAGGATGCCCTGCAGCAGCGTGCCCTGCTCTACGATAGAGCCGGAGACCAGCACTACGACACCATCTCCGCCTTTATCAAGTCGGTCCGTGCCTCCGACCCCGATGCCGCCATCTATTGGCTGGGCCGTATGGTGGAAGCAGGCGAAGACCCCATGTTCATCGCCCGGCGGCTCGTAATTCTCGCCGCCGAGGACGTCGGCATGGCAGACCCACAGGCGCTCACCGTTGCCGTAGCTGCCCAGCAGGCGGTCCACTTCATCGGCATGCCGGAAGGGCGTATCCCCCTAGCAGAGGCCACCGTCTACCTGGCCACGGCTCCCAAGAGCAACACCGCCTACGCCGCTCTCAACAAGGCGATGGAGGATGTGCGTATGAGCCGCAACGAGCCTGTGCCCTTGCATCTCCGCAATGCCGTTACCTCCATGATGAAGGAGATGGGCTACGGCAAGGAGTATCGATACGCCCATGAGTTCCCGGAACATTTTGCCGGTCAGAAGAATCTGCCGGCCAACCTGGAGGGACGGGTCTACTACCAGCCCTCCACTCAAGGGTACGAAAAGACAGTCGCCGAGCGTATCCGCCGCTGGTGGGGAGACCGTGGCAACAGAAGCGGACCGTCATCCGACGACAGCCCCTCACAGTAGATATAGAATTTATCTATATAACAAAAACAACCCATATAAACTACTTGACAACTTGATCCGCATCTGCGTAAATGAAGATGAGGCTTTGAATTAAGCCTTAATCTAGGTAGCGGGAGGTCCCAGATTATGCTCTATGAGCTGTATCATTCCTGGCATTTCCCTTCTCCACGCCTCGCTGAGTCCGGTGAGTTGGTATAAAGGGAGGCGGAATCAAACTCAGCGAGGACATATGGAAACCGGCGACTCTGCATATCGTAGAGATGTGGCCCAAACCCCCAGGGGGATGACCTCTCCGGTCGTGAATACCGGAAGCGCAGAGTCCAAGGTGATAAGCTGATAAGGCGATGCTGGCCCGGGTGGATACTCGGGCCAGTGTTTTATGTCATGGTGTCTTCCCCAACCCATACCGGGCAACTGGTTACTCCAGCGCCTCCCGTATCCTCCGGTCCAGGAACCGTCGCATGCCAATCACGTAGCCCACTATGACCGCGCCTGCCATTCCCAAGGCCAGCGGCGCTGAGTAAACGCTGGCGATTATTCCCTGTATGAACCCTCCCAGCGGAGTGAACCCAAACGTAAGTCCGTACAGCCCCAGCACCCGACCTCGCACCGCATCTGTGGTCAGCAGTTGCAGCATCGTGCCCATCGCTGCGTCGTACGACATCAAAGTAGCGCCTACTATGGCCGAAAGCGCCAGCGATACGGCAAACCACGGCGATAGTGCAAAAAGGAGTATGGAAAGGCCGGCCCCCAGGGCGGTGAAAATCAACAACGCCTGCTTGTTCCTGAAATCACCCAGGCCGGCAACTATGACCGTGCTCACCGTCGCTCCGACCGCATTCGCCGCCGATAGATTCCCATACCCTATTGCGTCCACTCCCAGCACGTCCCGCGCCATGACCGGCAGCATCACGAGGAAAGAAAACCCGAACATCTCCATCAGAACGCTCATCAGTAGTAGCGAGCGTATCGGTGCGCTGCTCCAGGCGTACCGCAGCCCTTCCACGGCCGACCGCCAGAACGGTTCGACGCTGCCCAGCGACCTGTAGTCCCCTCTGACCATGACCACCATAAGGCCGCCAAGCCATGCGCTGAGTGCCATGAATAGATAGGCGTATTCAAAGCCCAGGCTCTCAATGGAGATCCCTGCCACCACCGACCCTACAATCCTAGATAGATTCAAGGCTATATGTTGGGACGCAAGGGCGTTCAGTATCACTTTGCGCCCCACCATGAGATAGACCATTGAGTTGCCGGATGGCAGGCGCACCGCCATGAGGACTCCCTGCAATACCGCGGCGACCGCCATGTGCCACAGCACCAGCATTTCGGCGAAGATGAGCAGGGCCACCGCCAGCGCCACCAGCCCGGTCAACGCCTGTACGGCGATCAGCACCTTGCGTTTGTCCCAGCGGTCCACCATCACCCCGCCAAACAGGCCAAACCCCACATGGCCCACTCCCATCGACGCCGCTACGAACCCCACCCAGAAAGGAGAGTTGGTGATCTCAAGCACCAGCCACCCCTGCGTAAGCATCCCAATAGACATGCTTATCGAGGAGAAGCCGGCGCAGAACCAGTACCACCTATAGTTGCGGTTGGCTATAGCAGCAAACAGGCGAGGAACCCTCGCCTGTTCTTCCGGACGCTCCACGTTTGTCGGTTGGTCAGCCTGCACGGGCAAGCTCTCCCGTCACCGTGTCCAATATATTCAACGTATCATCCACGTCTTCTGCAGTTATGCCGTAGTGCGTCACCATCCTCACTCCGAGTCCTACCGTATAGGAGGCAAGCACGCCGCGCTCCTTCAACGCGGCCATGAACTTCACGGCGTCACCGTTCTCCACACCGAATATGACTATGTTGCTCTGTATCGCCTCAGGGTCCAGGGAAAGCCCGGGCATCCCGGCTAGGCCTTTAGCCAAGCGCCTGGCGGTTTCGTGGTCCTCCGCCAATCTATCGACCATGGTTTCAAGCGCCACTATGCCCGCCGCGGCGATGATCCCCGCCTGGCGCATTCCCCCTCCGAGTATCTTGCGGCTCTTTCTGACGCGCGCTATCGTCTCTTCACTACCACATACCAGCGAGCCTACGGGGCAGCTCAGCCCCTTCGACAAGCAGAAGCTTATCGTGTCGGCGGGACGGGCCAGATCCGCCGGTGATACGCCCAGCGCGACCGCCGCGTTGAATATGCGCGCTCCGTCTATGTGAAGCGCGGCATCGTTGCCGTGAGCTATGCGTCCGATGGTCTCCGTGTACTCGGCGTCCAGCACAGCGCCGCTGCACCTGTTTTGCGTATTCTCCAAGCATATCAAGGCCGTCCTTGGCTGGTGGATGTTGTCCGGCCTTATCGCCGCCTCCACTGCGTCCGGGTCCAGCCTTCCCTCCGAATCGTTGGGCACTGTACGCACGTTGATTCCACCCAGCGCCGAGAAGCTGCCCACCTCGTTGTGGAATATGTGCGCCTCCGTGCCCATTATGGCCTCGTCGCCGCGCTGGCAGTGGGTCAACCCCGCGACCAGGTTGGCCATCGACCCGCTTGCCACGTAGACAGCCGCCTCTTTACCCAACCGTTCTGCGGCCATTGCCTCCAGCTTGTTCACGGTCGGGTCCTCTCCAAAGACGTCGTCGCCCACCTCCGCCTCGGCGATGGCTTTGCGCATCTCCACGGTAGGATGGGTTACGGTATCACTTCGCAGGTCTATGATTCGCATGGCGACTCCTTGTACGAACGGTTGTCATCAGGTTGCATTCTATCAGGGAGCACCATACGCTGCACGGGAGAGCCACCCGACCCCGGCCAGACGGGCAGATGGGCAAACGAGGATGGTGCGGGTGATGGTTGGCTACTTGACATAAGTCGATTTTGGGGTGTCGTGAAAAGGGTTGTCAGGCATGAGATGGCGTGCAACGGCGGAGTTGTGTCGTGCCTGAGAAGGGGATTCGTTTCCAACGTTATGTCAAGTACAAGGCTAAATTCGGGCGAAATTTTGGCGGAGGTGAGAAACGAATCAGATTCCGGGGCAAAGTTGAGGCTGCCGAGGGGTGCGCCACGCCGATGCCGTAGGGGTTGTTGGGCGCTTCCGGTCAAGCGTGGACGGTTAAGGGTTTGGTGTGTGGTCATGCGGATAGGATAGAGGGACGGAGGCGGGTGTGGGAAGAAGGAGATGGCAGGGGCCTTGATTCCCTGTCTAGCCCATGCCTATTTTCCCCTGTGGTAAAGTAGAGGCTAAAGGCAAGAAAGGATGACGGCCTCATGGAAATAGCGGGATTTCTGTACCGTCTGGCGGTCGTGGCAACTCTCCTGGTAGTGGCGTTTGTACTGATCTCCTACTACTGGTCAAAGCGCAGCCCGGAGCAGCACCAACAGTTCAAGGAAGCGCTTAGCTACGCGGTGAGGGATACGGGCAGGAAGCTGCCCTTGATAATCCTGGTGACGGCCATCGTCGCTTTGGTACTCGCCATAATCCTGTAATTCCGGTGTTAGCGTTGTGATGCCGCTATGACGACATCGTTGAAGCAGGCAGGGATTAGGTAGGTGCGTAGCAATGAAAGCCGTTAGACTACAAGAGTACTGCGGTTTCAAATACCTGTTAACAGCCGAAGAAGTAGAAGCGTACTTGATAGAAGCGAAGGAATCATGGGATCGCTGACGCTGGACTACACCAGACACGCGGTTCACGCCATGGAGGAACGCATGATTCCGAGGGAGTGGGTGGAGTTGACCGTGGCGGAGCCGTCCCTTCGCATTTCAGACCCCAACGATCCCGATGTAGAGCGGTTCTTTCGCCTCATACCGGAACACGGCTACCGTACTTTACGTGTTGCGGTCAACACCCAGGTTGCACCCTGGCGCGTGGTGAGCGTATTCTTTGATAGAAGCATGAGAGGTGAGCTATGAAGTTGAACGTGGACAAGGAAGCAGACGCTCTTTACCTGCGCCTCGACGACTCTCCCATAGTGGAGTCGCAGGAGGTCTCGCCGGGCGTGGTGCTCGACTACAACGAAGCGAACGAAGTAGTTGGGGTGGAGATGCTTCATCTCTCGAAGCGGTCGTCCAACCTGAATCTATCGGCGTTGCAGTTCGAGACGGTTTAGCGTAGTGCCTTAGGTAAGGAGCTCTGGCGCGGGATTAACCCTGCCACCTCAGAATTTGCCACGCAACCTGGGCTGTATGCTAGACTTGGAAACAGAACCGGGTCACAACGCGATGCAGCTTTCACAAGATCCAGAGCAACAGGACACTCCCCAGGACAATGACTCCACCGTCTCCGTGGAAACGGAGGTGGTAGAGAGCGTCGATGTCGCTGAGGAGACGTCCTCCTTCAGCGCATGGCGCGCCGACTTGCTCCTTGCCGCCCTGATCCTGGTTGTCTTCATCGCTGACCAGATGACAAAGTCATGGGTGAGGGCCAGCCTGATAGAAGGCGCATCAAGGCCAAGTGAAGGGTTCTTGAGGATCACCCACATCAGCAACACTGGCAGCGCCTTTGGCCTGTTCCCCAATCAGACCCTATTCCTGCTCATTGCGTCTCTTGTGGGCATAGCCGTGTTGCTCATCTTCTTCCGCAAGCAGGCGGGCCAGGGGTTCATGGTGCGCACCAGCCTGGGACTCCAGTTAGGCGGCGCGGCGGGCAACCTTGTGGACCGCATCACCATGGGCAAAGTCACCGACTTCATCGACGTTGGCGCATGGCCCGTATTCAACCTGGCCGATGCCTCCATTGTTACCGGAATCGTCATACTGGCCTGGCTACTCTTCCGTACTCCCAGGAACACGGCTGTGGCGGAAGATGCAGAGGAGGCGGAGGTGGAACTCGAACCTGTCGCAGAGCCGACGGCACCATCAGAACCGGCCGAATCAGAGACCCCTCCGTGATCCGTGCGTCCAACCATCTGGTCGGTTCCGATGAGGGACAGCGACTGGATACCTACGTAGCGAGTCTTCTCAGCCAGATGTCGCGTTCCCAGGTGCAGCGTTTGATCCAGGACGGGCTTGTCCAGGTCAACGGCTCCCCTGCCCGTCCGTCGACCAGAATCAAGCACGGCGACTCGGTCCACATAGAAGCGAAGCCCATGGACTCGGAGGAGAAGCCGCTCCCCGAAAAGCTACCCCTGAAGATAGTCCACGAAGACCAGGACGTAATCGTGGTGGACAAACCGCCCGGCCTCACCGTTCACCCTGCTCCCGGACATCCCCGGGGCACGCTGGTGAACGCGCTTCTTGCCCGTTATCCTGAGCTTGAAGCGGTGGGAGAGCCGTCGCGCCCCGGCCTGGTGCACCGTCTGGACGCCGACACCTCCGGCCTGATGGTCGTAGCCAGATCGCAGTCCTCCTACGCGGACCTGAACCGTCAGTTGAAGGAGCGCTCCTTCACCAAGGTCTACCTGGCGCTGGTGAAAGGCCGTCCGCAGCCCGCGGAAGGGGCCATAGACGCGCCCATAGCCCGCAATCCGCGCTCGCGGCAGAAGATGGGCATTGTTGTTCAGGGCGGGCGCGCTTCCCTGACCCAATATCGCACCATTGAGGCTTTGGACGGCTTCACCTTTCTGGAGGTACGACCCAAGACGGGAAGGACGCATCAGATACGAGTGCACATGGCGGCCACAGGCCACCCTGTGGCCGCCGACGCCAAATACGGTGGTCGGGCAAAGTTCCTCAGACGGCAGTTCCTACACGCCTGCAAGTTGGGCTTCTTCTTGCCATCCACAGGGGAACCGGTGGAGTTCGCCTCCAAGCTGCCGCCGGACCTTCGAGAGGCCCTGGACTACCTGGGGGCTGATTCCGCCCGCCGCTACTAAGCCGCTGCCTGCTGCTGAGCGCCGCTCTTCCTTACGGCCCTGGTGTTTAGCTCGCCTTGGATGAACATCATGGCTATCGGCGGCGCCAGCCAGAGAACGAAGAGAAAGGTCGCCGCCATTCCTTCATTTCCATCCTGCTTGGAGAACTTCTCTACCTCTACCGCATGCAACCAGATGGCGAATACGTTCAGCACAGGTATCAGCGCCATGATGAGCCAGGCCAGCGGGTTGCCATCCCGCCGGTTGTACCTCATCAGCTCGCTGGAAGTCATATATAGCCAGTACAGGCCGTAGATTCCCAGCGTGACGTGGAAGAGAATGAAGATGGCTATCACATTGCGATGTTTGATTGTAGGTGTATCTTGCTTGGTCATCTCTTATACTGATTAACTGTCAGGACGTCGTTGCATCGGCCAGATTGTTGAGCGTTGCCTGGCTAATTAGCAAGCCTAACGGAGGCAAGATTATCCAGAGTATAAACAACAGAACGGCGTTGGTGCTTGAGTTGTCTCCCATAGCTTTGCGTGAGGCCGCTTCCAGAGCCGAGGCATGAAACCATATTACTACCAAGTTGAGGATCGGTACCAGCGCCATGATGAGCCAGGCCAGCGGATTGCCCCCTTTATTGTTGTACTTGATTAGCTCGTCTGCAGTGGAGTAAAGCCAGTAGAGGCCGTATATTCCAAGGGTCACCAATAGTAGGACAAGGGTTACTATAAGGTTGCGTTTCTTGAACATCATGACTCCTTTCTCAGAATGGCCAACATCATCGGTTGGCCTATTCTAAAGAACAAATCCTGCCATAGCAATCATTGCTGCATACTGTATCCTAGTAGAATGAACAATCACCCGGTACGTGTCCGCTATGCTCCCAGCCCCACCGGATACCCGCACGTGGGCAACATACGCACCGCCCTCTTCAACTGGCTGTACGCACGCCACACCGGCGGTTCATTCATTGTGCGGATTGAAGATACGGACCAGGCCAGGAGCATAGAGGGCGCGCTGCAAAACATCCTTGAATCGCTGGAATGGCTGGGCCTGGATTGGGACGAAGGGCCGGAGGTCGGCGGGTCTTACGGCCCCTATCTACAGTCGCAGCGTCTCGACCTCTATGGCAGCACCGTTCAGAAGCTGGTGGAACAGGGCGACGCCTATCACTGCTACTGTACACCGGAAGAGCTGGACCGGATGCGCAAAGAGCAGCAGAAGCAGGGCCAGCCTCCCCGTTACGACAGGCGCTGCCGCGACTTAGAACACTCCCAGCCGAGGGCCGAATCCAGCGTCGTCAGGTTCGCCACGCCGATTGAAGGCCCACCGGTCACCGTCCACGACCTGATTCGCGGCGAGATTACCGTTGACCTGTCCGTCATCGACGACTTCGTCATCCTCAAGTCGGACGGCTTCCCCACCTATCATCTGGCCAACGTGGTAGACGACCACGAGATGCGCATCAGCCACGTCATGCGCGCCGAGGAGTGGCTTCCCAGCACGCCGCGCCACGTCCTGCTCTACGATGCGCTGGACTATCAGCCCCCCACCTTCGCCCACATGCCGATGATCCTGGGCCCGGACCGCGCCAAGCTCTCCAAGCGTCACGGAGCCGCCTCTCTGCTGGAATTTCGCGACTTGGGCTATCTGCCGGACGCCATGCTCAACTTCCTTGTCCTCCTTGGCTGGTCGCTGGACGACAAGACGGAGTTGTTCTCCCGCGAAGACCTCATCCGGCACTTTTCCCTGGAGCGCATCGGTAAGTCTCCCGCCATCTTCAACATCGACAAGCTGGAGTGGATGAACGGCGTCTACATCCGGGGAATGTCCAGCGAAGAGCTGGCGGAGCAACTGGGACAGGTGTTGCAAGCCTATGTAACAGAGCACAAGCCGCCTGGAACCATCAACCTTGATCAGGACTACCTGATGCGAATTGTCCCCCTGCTCCACGAGCGATTCAAGAAGTTGTCGCCGGAAGAGGTATGGGGACTCACCTCATTCTTCCTCGTCGAAGATTTGGAGTACACCGTTCCTCCAATCCCCAAGGGACTGGACAAGGACGGAACCCTCAGCGCTCTTCAGGCCGTTGTCCAAGAGATGCAGCCCATTGTAGAGTTCGATGTCGCCGTTCTGGAAAGCGTCCTGCGCTCCCTGGCGGAGCGGCTCGGCCTGAAGACGGGTCCGCTCTTTGGGGCCGTACGCCTGGCCGTCACCGGCAGCACCGCCGCGCCACCCCTCTTCGACACTCTGGCCGTGCTGGGCAAGGACCGCGTCATGAAGCGACTCGACAGGGCGCTATCAGTTCTGGAGAACGGCTAGACAGAACCGCTACAGTTCAGCGACTCGGAGATGCCAGTCGGTCACGGCCTGGTATGCATGCGCAACCCTGAGGACGGTAGCTTCCTGAAACATACCCCCTGTGATCTGCAGCCCCAGAGGCAAGCCGGTTGAGCTGAAACCGCAAGACAGTACTATGGAAGGTACCCCGACCAGATTTGAAGCGGACGTCAAATTAGGGGAATTAAGCATTCGGTCCAGGATGTCGTCCTTGTTAGTGGCCTTAGAGGGAGGTGCGATCTTGGGCGCTGGCCCGGCCGCGCCAGGGTAGACCAGCACCTCGAACTTGGACAGGAGGTCTAGCATGTCCCTTCGTATCAGGTTCCTCAATCTGTAAGCCACACTCACCACGGACGCAGGCATCAGTGCAGTCGTGAGGAAACGTGTCCTTGTTGCGTAGTCGTACAGTTCGGGATGTTTCTTGAAACGGGCAAGATGGAGGTTCCCGTTGTTAACCTGGTCCGTCACACCGCTGGCAACGCCGACGTATTGAATGTTGGGCAGCGAAACCTCTTCTACCTCTGCTCCCTGGTCGTTCAGCGCCTTGACAGCGGCTAGAACGGCGTCACGCATCTCCGGATCTATCTCATCGTGATATAGAAGTTCCTTTACTACCCCAACCTTTGTCCCTGCAACGTCGCCGGTTAGGAACGCTTCGTAGTGAGGAACGGGTCTTCTGCTTGTGGTGGTGTCCGAAGGATCGTGGCCCGCAATGGACTCCAGCAACCAGGCGCAGTCCAGCACTGTCCGTCCCATCGGGCCGATGGTGTCCAAAGACCAGTCGAACTCGCTCATCCCGTGCCGACTTACTCGCCCGTGCGTGGTCTTCAAACCAACGACCCCGCAGTAGCTCGCCGGCCCCCGTATGGAGCCGAGGCTGTCTTCGCCTATCGTAATGGGAAGCTCGCAGGCGGCCACGGCTATGCCGGAACCGCCGCTCGACCCCCCGGCGGAGTAGTCCAAGTTCCACGGGTTGGTGGGAATGCCGTACGGGTAGTAAGTCCGACCGCCTCCTCCAATGACCGTCAGGTTCAACTTGCCCATCAGAACAGCGCCGGCCTCTTTGAGCCTGGCGACCACCGTGGCATCGTAGTCGGGGACAAAGTTCTCTCCGTATGGCTGTGCCGTGGTGGTCTTTATCCCCTTTGTGAAAATCTGGTCCTTGATGCCAATGGGAATGCCGTGCAAAGGTCCCCGGTAGTTCCCTTTCAGGATTTCGACCTCCGCCTTCCTTGCTGTGCTGAGCGCTTCCTCCCCGGTTACGGTTATGAACCCGTGCACTTTGCTATCAACGGCGTCTATCCGATCCAGATAGGCCTGCGCGACCTCTACCGGCGATATCTCCTTCTTCCTAATGGCGTTGCTCAAATCGGCGACGGTTAGCGGTACGGTCACATCGATGGGCTTCGCGACACTGATTGGCTGCGCTTGTGCTTGTGAGCTCTTCTCCGGGACTAAATCCTCTTCAGGCCAGTCGACGTCCGCTACCCAAGGGATAGGATCGATGTCTCGCCACAGCGATTCGTCAAGCTGGGCAATGGCCTCGGTCGCGGCGTTGTACTTTGCCGTGACCTCATCAATCTCTTCACTGCTGATTGGGACATCAAGCCAGGAAGCCAGGCTACGTATTTCACTCTCGGTAAGGTTACTCATGTCTTTGCACCCTAGCCATCTTTCTACCACATTTTGGCAGGTGATGGGTAAGGACGTTCCCAACCTACTAAGGTCATAAGAAGCCATAGCAATATCGCCCTAAAGTAACGCTCAAGTTACATCCAGTGTGATATAGTAGCGATGGTTTCAAGGTCTTGCTGTAAGACTGTGACAATGATTAGGAACCGCATTGTTGTACCGATTTCTCTAGCACTGCTGATAGGAGCATTGGGGCTTGTGTGGTGGCTGGTGTTCACCGAAGGCCAGCCCCAGGCGAGCACGCAGGAGCTACTCGTCGAAGCCTGCGAAAGGACTACCAAGACGGACTTCGATTTCAAGACCACGCTTCACGGCAATCAGAACCTGGGCAGTGATGACAAGATAGTGACCGTAACCTACGACTTCCAAGTGTCCGGCGAGGACTTCTACCTGGACTTCACCGACGAAGAGGGTGCGTTTGAAGTTATCTATGTAGACCACGTTGCCTATTACAAGGACACCGGCGATGACTGGAAAGTTGCCGACCCCCAGCCGAAGAGCAAGATGACCATAGCCGGCATGCTGGACAGCCGCCCCGGTCATCTGGATAAAGCCTATTCGGACAACCCGCTCTGTCCAGATATTGGAGACGTGGCGAGCATCGGCAAGGAAACGATAAACGGCGTCCAGACCGAGCACTACCAAACGAAGGACACGGGAGTCGGAGCGCCGGAGGTGCGGACAGAAAACACCACGCGAGGGCTGGATATCACCTGGGATTACTGGGTGAACGAGGACGGCCAGATTCTCAAGACGGTGGAGACCATGACCTTAACCGGTAACGCCGAAGCTGGACAAGTGGAGACAACCACGCTGATCTCAGGTGTCGGTGAGGCCAACGAGATAATTGCGCCGACCATAGGTTGAATCAGTGATAATGATTAAGAACCGACAGCCGCGCTTGTCTTACTAGCCCTTACAGTGGGGCTAGGACGTTGCCCCATTGCCAGTCTTGACTGATTTCCATATAATTGCTTGCAAACTGATACCCAATTCCAAATGGCTAACTAAGGAGTCATCGTTATGACCTATATCATCGCAGAGCCCTGCGTTGACGTAAAAGACCTGTCCTGCGTGGATGTATGTCCCGTCGACTGTATCTACGGCGCCGACGACCCTGATGACCGCATGCTGTACATTCACCCCGACGAGTGTATAGACTGCGCCGCCTGCGAGCCGGTCTGCCCGGTCAACGCCATCTTTGCAGAGGACGACGTTCCCGAGCATTGGAACGACTGGACGCCCGTGAACTATGACTACTTCAAGGACGTCGCGGCGGCTAGAGCCATGGTGGACAATCTCAAGCCGCGCGAATAGCTCCAGCCGTCCATGACAGGCCTCTTACCCCAACCCGTAGACGTTCAGCTGCTACCGGACGCCGTCCATATTCGCTGGGACGATGGCCACGAGACCGTCCTTGAGCACCGTTACCTGCGCTCCCAGTGCGGATGCGCCGCCTGCGTCCACGAGATGACCGGCCAGAGGCTCATCACCATCGCGGATATTCGCAGCGACGTAATGGCGCTGGACTGGATGCAGATCGGACGCTACGCCATACGCTTCCTCTGGAGCGACCTCCACGATACCGGCATCTACCCGTACGAAGTTCTTCGTGCACTCGGCGGCGAAGGCGCTCCCTCCCCTACTCAGCAAGATCCGTAGCGCTCTGATAGAATCCGTCCCATCTCTTTGACCGAGGAGGGACACATGAAAGCTGCCGTTCTCTGGGAAGTAGGACAACCCCTGTCCGTGGAAGAAGTCGAATTGGACCCGCCAAAGGCGGGCGAAGTCCACGTTAAAGTAGGCGCCGCCGGCATATGCCGCAGCGACCTTCATGTAATGCACGGAGCCGCCTCCGCCAGATTGCCAGTCGTCCTTGGCCACGAAGGAGCAGGCACCGTCATCGATGTCGGTGAGGGGGTCACCTCGGTAAGGCCCGGTCAACGCGTCATCCTCTCCTTTGTCCCCAACTGCGGACGCTGCTTCTTCTGCCTATCCGGCAGGGCCAACCTCTGCGATGCTCATGCCTCCACCGGCCCATTCCTCTACGATGGCACACACGCCTTCACAAGGGAGACCAGCGCATCATGCACATGGGAAAGGTAGCCTGCTTTGCCCAGGAGACCGTTGTCCCCGAAACCGGGTGCATACCTGTAGGAGACGACGTTCCATTGCCGGTAGCCGCATTCATCGGGTGCTGCGTTACCACCGGGGTTGGTGCCGCCATGTACACCGCCAAGATAAGCCCCGGACAAACGGTGGCCGTCATTGGCGTGGGCGGTGTGGGCCTCAACGTGGTGCAGGGAGCGCGCTTGCTCAACGCGTCCAAGATCATCGCGGTGGACATCAATGAAGGAAAGCTGGAGTTCGCCGCTCGGTTCGGCGCGACTCACACCGTGAACCCCACCATGCAAGACCCGGTGGAGCGCATCCGCGAGATCACGGACGGCCTGGGCGCCGACTTCGTGTTCGAAGCGTTCGGTTCCACGGAGACCACGTCCCAGGCCTACAACGCCATTCGCAAGGGCGGCACCGCCGTGATCGTCGGGCTGGCCCCCATTGGAGAGCTCTCCGGTATAGAGGCGATGTCCATCGTGCGACAGGAGAAGACCATCAAGGGCAGCTACTACGGCGGCTCACGCCCCTACATAGACATACCGGCCATGGTGGAGCTGTACCGATCGGGCAAGATAGACGTGGAGGCTATTGCCACCCGCCAGTACAAACTGGACGATATCAACAAGGCCTACGATGGCCTTGAGCAAGGCGAAGTCGGCCGCGGGGTGATTACGGAGTTCTAGGGGTGTAGAGCGGCCAATCTAACCCTGGCAGAGACGCTCCAATAGATGACTTTCGTTGAACGCCTCGTTCCCCTGGGCTAGTATGCACGGGGTGGTGTCACCGTATACTTCAGAGTTGGGGTCGGCGCCTCCGTCCAGCAATGCCTCTACTACTTCCAGGCGACTCTGATGTATGGCAATCAGCAAAGGTGTACGATTGTACTGATCAACGGCTTCGGTGTCCGCGCCGTGGCTCACCAATAGCGCTACCAGTTCTGGACGGGCATTCCAAGCCGCCGCGTGAAGAGGTGTTTGCATCAGACCGTCCTCGACATTGATTTCAGCCCCCCGGTCTGTTAGCAAGACCGTGATATCAAACCCGTCGCCATAAGCGGCATCATGCAGAAGAGTCCAGCCGTTCTCATTGCCGACATTGACGTCTGCTCCGGCTTCGAGCAACACCTCCACCATTGCTGCATTCTTGTCGACTATAGCCCAATACAGGGGCGTGTCTCCATGTTCAATCCCAACGTTGGGGTTCGCGCCTCGGTCAAGGAACAACTCGGCCATCGCTAGGTCGTTATTGAATACCGTCCAATACAGGGGAGTCCTCCCCTGAAACTCGGCATCGGTGTTCGCACCACGATCTAGGAGGACCATGACTACTTCCCGGTCGTTGGACTTTGCGGCTTCGTGTAGAGGTGTTTCGCCCCCAAACCTGGCAGCATCGATGTCTGCGCCTCCATCAAGCAGCGCCTCTACCACTGCCGGATTGGGATTCTCCGCCGCCGCGGAATGCAACGGCGTGGCATTCATGGAGTTCCTTTCATTGACATCGGCCCCCCATTCGAGCAGCGCCCTCACTACCGTTGCATTGGGATTCTGGGCTGCCGCCAAATGCAAGGGTGTAGCGTTGAGCCAATCGCCGGCGTTAACGTCTGCGCCTCCATCAAGCAGCACCTCCACCATCGCCGGGTTGACGTTCTGGGCCGCTGCAAAATGCAACGGAGTAGCACCATTTTGGGCGCTTACAGTCACGTCCGCCCCCTGCTTGACCAACAACTCTGCTACTGCCGGATCTTTATTCTGGGCCGCTACCAGGTGCAACAGGGTGGCGCCGTCCTCATCTTTGGCATTTATGTCCCCGCCTTCTCTCATCAGTTCCTCTACGAATTCCTCGACCTCCTGTGGCGAGCCTGTGGGCGTTGAACTATGTAGAAGTGTTGTGGAACTTGAACCGGAGTCTGTAGAATCGTTCCCTTTCTTGGGGACTATTCTGCACGTGACGACAATGGCTAGGGACAATACCACGGCGATTATTAAGGCTGATACGGCAACCTTCATGATTCACCCCCTGAATACCCGCCGTAGCCTGTCAAGCAAGTTGCCGCCCTCCGCGGCATCGCCTATCCGGGCGATCACCACGGTTACGTTGTCGGAGCCGCCGTGCTCGTTTGCCATGTCCACCAGCGTTTTGGCCGCTTCCGGCGGCGTTTGCTCCTGCAGAACTCCGGATATCTCCTCGTCCGCCACGAGGCCGTGAAGGCCGTCCGAGCAGAGTAGTATGGTGTCCCCTTCCTGCACCGGCAATACCAGCACGTCGACATCCACCTGCGGCGATGTGCCTATGGCCCTGGTCAGCATGTTCCTGCCGGGATGAGTACGCGCCGCGTCACGCGTAAGGTGGCCTCTCCGTATCTCTTCCTCGGCCCAGTTATGATCGGAGCTTGGCTGGTGAAGCTGACCCCCGCGCAGCAGGTATACCCTGCTGTCTCCCACGTGACCGATGACAAGCGAAGACCCAGCCACCATTGCCACCGTGAGCGTGGTCCCCATGCCTCGTGTTTCCGGCTTGATAGCCGCCTGAAACACGTCGCGGTTCACGGCGTGCATCGCTTCGCCCAGCAGGCCGGCGCGCTGCTCGTCACCCAATGCCTGCTGCTTGTCCGACTCTTGCAGACGGCTTAGTAGCCTCTCGATGGCCAATGCGGAGGCCACGTCGCCCGCGGGACGCCCTCCCATGCCATCTGCCACAGCGAGCAAGGCGTCGCTGCCCAGCGGAGCATCGGGAGCGAGCAAGGCGCAGAAGGAGTCCTGGTTGGAGCTCCGCACCCTGCCGATGTGCGTCTCGTATCCCAGAGCGGTTACCGCCGCCGGATTGCTCAGTTCTCTAACTCCTCAGCAGGTACCGCTTGGGGAACTTGGCCACTACCGAATAGAGGGTGTCCACCATGTTGGCCAGGCGCACCCTGGCTACCTGGGAGCATAGCTGGTACACGGCAATGCGGTCGAAGCCGTAGTCCGCCGACAGCCAGGTGACAAGGTCGTAGAAGGCGATGCGGGCAGCGTCCTCCATGGGCCTGGCGCTGCCTATGGACATCAGGTATTCGTCGTTTTCCACGCGAGGCGTGGGGGTCGCCTTGCCCTTGATAACGTCTACCGTCAGCGTGCCCGTGGTGGGGATCTCCACTGCGGAACCGCAGACCTCGGCGTCTCCCTGGGCGGCGTGGCCGTCGCCCAGGTAAAGCAGCGCTCCTTTATGGTGCACGGGCAGGTATACGGTGTTGCCGGGACAGATGTCGGCGGCGTCCATGTTGCCGCCGTGGAACCCCGGCGACAGCGTTGAGATGGCTTCGACCATCGGGGCGGTGCCGATGGTGCCGTAGAACGGCTCGATGGGTATGAGAGGTATGTCCAGGTTATCGTCGTGGATTACGCCCTCTTCGGTGATGCGGTGAATCAGGATGCGCGGCTCCAAAGGCTGGTTGAGCACGCGCGTCCAAACCGTGCCGCAAACGCCGCCGAATTCGGGCGCTATGATGCTTACTCCGTAATCGCGGGGAATCTTGATATCGTCTATACGAACGGCCAGCGTGTCTCCCGGCTCAGCGCCGTCCACGTAGATAGGCCCGGTGCAGGGGTTGACGTAAGGCATCTGAATGACGTCGCCCAGGTTGACGTCGGCGGAGTGGAGCCTATCGCCAAGAGCGTCCTTGGTGGTGATTTGGAAGGTCTGGCCCCGCTCAACGGTGGCAATCGGCTCATGATACGGTCCCATAACGTAGGGCAGCTTGTCTGGCGGCGGCGGCATGATGTGGAGCATGACACACCTCTCCGGTGAAGTTGGCTGCATGTTAGCGGACATACGGGCAAGAGGGCAAACGGACATACGGCAAGCTTCACTCACAGTCGTTCCTGCGTATGGAGACCTGCGTAGCCTTGGTGTTCAATCCGCCATAAGCCCGCCGAACTGTCATTCTGAGCGCCTTCCACCGTCATTCTGAGCGGAGCGAAGAATCTTCATGGCTGGCAGACAGGATCGTGTGTAACTGTGCGGTGCCCTATTATTGAGGTATCGGGGCACGGCAAGTTTGGAGTCCGTGCATCCTTGTCTCACTACGGTGCTCAAGAATGCGGGCAAGGCACCCGCCTTCCGTCTTACCCGCGAAAGCGGGTATCCAGGGGTGGTGGGCATCCTGCAGGCTAGGAAGATGCTTCGTCGGCGGAAGCGGTATTAGGACGTGTCTGCCGCCGCCGCAGACACATTCTCCTCTGCCCCATCCACGTCAAAGATGTTCAACAGGAGGTCCAGGAACGTCTGCACTATCGCTCCATGCGCGGCTTCCCGCCTCACCATGACGGATGTGGGCAGCACAACGTCGTGGCCCTCCTTAATGCGCACCGTGGCCAGAGTGTGAGCCTCCAGCTCGCGGCGCAGCGAGTTGCGGGGCAGGAACGATATGCCAAGGCCGCGCTCTATCATGCGCTTGGTGGCGTCTATGCTGTCCAGGTCCATCTGGACGTTGGGCACGATGCCCGCCTCGCGCACGACACGGTTGATCAGCACGAAGTAGCTCGACTCGCGGTCGTAGAGGATGAGCGGTTCATGGGCTACGTCGTAGATGCTGGCTTCACCGGATTGAGCGAACGGATGGGATGGATGGGTCACCAGGACAACGTGTTCGTCGTAGATGTGGCGCGCCTCTATGTCCGGGTGCACGATGGTGCGAGAAAGGCCGACCTGCACCTCGTCGGATAGCAGCATCTCCAGCACCTCCGACGAGCGACCCGTCTTGATGGCCACGTCTATGCCGGGATAGAGGTTGTGGAACCGCTCCACTATATCGGGCAGGACGTAGGCGCAGATGGCTCTGGCCGATCCTATGTGCAGCTTGCCGCTGGAAGCTCGTTGGGTGGCGTCCAGGGCGTCGCGGGCGTCCCTCAGAGATTCCAAAGCGCGTGAAACGTAGGGCAGAAAGGCCTGGCCGGCATCGGTGAGGCGGACGCCGCGGCCCATCCTGTGGAAGAGAGGCCCCCCGGTGTCGCGCTCAAGCGAGAGGATGCGCGCGCTGAGGGAGGGCTGCGTCAACCCCATGGCTTCAGCGGCGCGGCTGAAGCTCTTGTATTGCACCACGTTGATGAACGCTTCCAGCTGACCGATTTCCATGCCACCACTCCGAGGTTATAGGTGCCTTCTATGCCAAGCATAGGAGAATTCTATTGTACAGCAATGAACGGGCCAGGCCAATTGTGGGGCGGAGATTCGTGCTGTTCTGAATTGACCGTGACTTTATTAAGCTCTACACTGGCATTGGCGGCGTTAGGAGTTTGCTATGCGGTACGGTGGAGCAACACCGGGCATACTGTTGCGCCGGCCAGCTAAGAACGATTGGCCTCTGGGCCGGTTCTCGGCTTCCTTACGGCCATTGGCGCCTCTTTCTTCCACCTCTTCTGTCCCCCGAGTCCTCCGGAGATACTGTATGGAAACGATGTCTATTCAATACACCTGAACCGGCGGGTCTATCCCAAGTGAGGTAATCGTGGCTATTCAAGGTCCTCTCCAGGTAATCATTATACTCCCAGCTTTCACCGTGACATTCTTGTGGGGGCTGGTATCTGTGATGTTCTCGCCGTTTGCTGCTGGCATCTGCATGTGGCTAGCCCGTAGACGCGGCCTGAATGTCTGGTACTACGGCTTGATCGGCGCTATCTACTCAATCTCCTTCCTGTATCCTTGGGTATACCTGGCAACGCGGCTGTTAGGACGTAGAATGTCCCCCATCATCGTCATTGCAGGATACGTCAACATGTATGTGTGGTGGCTCGCGAGTCTTTTCGGTGTGTTCCTCTTTGCGAATATGAACAGTGGAGAGTTCGTGGCACTATTGAGTTTCGTTCATCTCTCCATAGGCGCTATCGCCGCTGTGGGGTCCGCTTTGGCGCTAATAGTACGCAATCGCAACCATAGTGAGAAGTTGGGGCAGAATGTGCAACCTTTGCTTGGTGAATATAGCCCTATTTCTCGCAAACTAATTGCAGGATACGTCGTCTTTTGCGTGATGTGGGCCATACTTCTCTTCTCTGTATATGTGGTGCATAATTGGCTGCTCTACCCTCCACTCGTGTTGGCGTCACCAGTTTTAATAGCCATCCCTGCTATCTTCGCTGTGGTATCGGCTTGGACGCTGATACGCAATCGCAACCGTCATGAGAAATTAGGGCAGAATGTGCAACCTTTTCTTGGTGGACATACCCCTAGCTCCAGTGACCTAATCTATATAGCGCCCTTTACCCTTGCTTTCGCTTACGTTAGTGTGTTGTTCGGTGTGGTGATTTTGTTATAGGAGAGCTAAGAGGGTGGCCCGTCACCCGCGCCCCCTGACACCTCCCTCTTTCCCACACCCTCCGGCTCACGCTATCCTCTATCCATGGCTACAAACCGTGTTCTAACCTATCCGCAGTCGTTGCAAAACCTACCAATTTCCGATTCGTTTCCCATATTTTCAACAAAACGGGCCTCGTTTAGCCTTGCAGCACTTTACATAATGTTAAAACAATTCCCTTCTCAGGCACGACGCCAACCCGCCGTTAACCGACATATGACCGTTTTCTCATGCCTAACATGCATTTTCATGACATACAAAAAACGACTTATGTCAAGTAGTCAACCCTCGGCCCTACCCTGCCGTAGGCCCCGTCACCGGCAGCTGCGCCTCGGGGTCTGGCCCCTGCCACAGGTGGCATGCCGCCTCCTGGCTGCGATGCACCTCTTGGAGGCGCGGATCGTCCACTGGACATCGCTCGAAGGCGTAGGGACATCTGGGATGGAAGTGGCAGCCCGCAGGAGGATTCGCCGGAGTGGGCGGTTCTCCGCCCACCGACGCCCTGCGTCGGAACCGGTTGGCCGGATCGGGCTCAGGCACCGCCTTCACCAGCGCCTGCGTGTACGGGTGGAGAGGGTTGGAGATGACCGATTTGCTGGGGCCCGTTTCTACGACGCGGCCCAGGTACATAACGGCAATACGCTCCGAGAAGTGGTAGGCGGTGGCTATGTCGTGGGTAATGTAGAGAAAAGCCGTGCCGTGCGTCTCCTGGAGGTCGCGCATCAGGTAGAGGATCTCCGCCCGGCTCGATGCGTCCACCATCGATACCGGCTCATCGGCCACTATGAGTTCCGGCTCCAGCACCAGGGCCCTGGCTATGGCCACCCTCTGCCGCTGCCCACCCGACAGCATGTGCGGGAACTTGCCGGCGAACTCATATCCGGGGCGCAGCCTCACCTCTTCCAGGGCCTCGTGAACTGCCTCCGTTCTGGAACCGCCGTTCATGCCGTGAATAATCAGCGGTTCTTCTACTATCTGCCCCACCGTCATGTACGGATCCAGGCTGGAGTAAGGGTCTTGAAAGATGGCTTGGGCGCGCCGCCGAAACGGTTTCAGCTCCTTCTCGCTTCTCCCGGAGATATCCTCTCCGTCGAAAACGACGGTGCCGCCGCTCAGCTTGATCAGTCGCAGGCAGGCCCGCGCCAGCGTGGTCTTGCCGCTCCCAGACTCGCCGACAATAGCCAGCGACTCTCCTTGTTCCAGGCTGATCGATACGCCGTCCAGTGCCCGTACCGCCACAGAGCCAAGCAGCCCCTTCTTGGCGCGGAACTCCACCGACACATCGTGCGCTTCCAGCAGGCTCATGCGTCGTCCTCCACCAGCCAGCAACGCGCCTGGTGGGAAGGGCCCGCCCCTATCAGGTGCGGCTCTTCCGTAGTACACCTTTCAAAGGTGTATGGGCACCTGGGGTGGAAGCGGCACCCCGCCGGGGCCTCCCGCATGTCAGGCGGACTGCCCGGTATGAAGCGGGGGCGTTCTTCTTGGTGTACGCGTGGCATGCTTGCCAGCAGCATCTGCGTATACGGGTGCTTTGGCTCTTCCAGAATCGACTCTGCCGGGCCCATCTCCGCTATCCTTCCAGCGTACATCACGCCTATGGTCTCGCAGATGTCGCTGGCCAGGGCCAGGTCGTGGGTGATGAAGATGATGCCCAGTCCCAGATTCTGCTTCAGGTCCTTTAGCTGGTCCATGATCTGCGCCTGTATCGTAACGTCCAGCGCCGACGTCGGCTCGTCCAGTATGAGCAGCTTGGGCTTCAGTATCAGCGACATGGCAATGGAGACGCGCTGCTTCATGCCGCCGCTCAGCTCGTGCGGGTATCTATCGAAAACGTCCGCGGGCAGGTTCACCAGGTCGAAGAGACGGAGAGCCTCGGCCTCCGCCGCCTTCTTGGACGTGCCGTTGTGCACCAGTGCAGGCTCTATCACCTGCTGGCCCACCTTGACCACAGGGTTCAGCGACTCAACCGCTCCCTGGAACACCATCGCCATCTTCTGCCAGCGTATCTCCCTGCGGAACACCTCTTCTCTCAACATGGAGACGTTTGTCCCTTCCAATTCCACCGTCCCATCCTTGAGCACGGCGTTTCCCGGCAGCACTCGCACCAGCGACAGGGCAAGGCTGCTCTTTCCCGCCCCGGACTCGCCGACAAGCCCCACCGCCTCACCCGCCTGAACCGAAAACGAGACCTCATCCACCGCGGTCAGAGTTCCCTCACGCGTTCTGTACAGCAAGCTCAAGTTGCTGACGCGCAACAGCGGCGTGGACGTAGTCATGATTGTCTCGCAGTCTGCAGCCGAGGGTTCACCACCGGCTCCAGCCCCAGGGTTATCAGCACAAAGGTCATCGCAGTGGCCACAATGAGCAGACCGGGCGGAAGTATCCACCACCAGTATCCGACGTATACCGCGCCGGTGCGGAACCCGTTCTCCAGAATCTGGCCCCACGTAGGTATGGACGGGTCGCCCAGGCCAAGGAAGCTCAGCCCGGCCTCGGCCAAAATGGCGGCGGGCGTGAAGAATATCATCTGGGCAAAGACAAAGGGTGCTATCTGGAACAGGATGTGCCGGAGCATTATGCGCATCTTGGATGCTCCCAGCGCTCGCGTGGACTCCACAAGCTGCCCGCTGCGTATCTGCAACACCATGGAGCGCACCACTATGGTCAGTCCGGGCCAACCGAACAGTATCATGATCAGCACCACCAGCCACAGCTTCTGGCCCAGGATGAATATGAGGAAGATGAGTATGGGTAGCAATGGCACGTTGCTCCAGATATCGGAGAACCTCTGCACGGCCACGTCAGTCTTGCCCCCCATGAATCCGCTCAGGATGCCGAGGAACGACCCTATGACCGTGGCGAATACAGATGTGACAAAGCCAATGATCAGGGCCACGGGGAAGCCGAAGAGCAGCCCCAGCGCCAGGTCTCGCCCCAGTGAGTCCGTTCCCATCACGCCGAAGACGTTGCCGCCCAGCACCAGCTTGACCTGACCCACGGAATCACCCGCTTCTCCCACGACGGCTTGGGCGTCGAACTTGTACGAACCGGACAGCGGCTCGAAGTGAAGCGTCTCTCCTGGCACTGGCGTACCGAAGACTATCTGCTCCACCTTCCCTTCCAGATCGCCGGGCGATACGTCCAGAGCGAACTCCTGCCTCAAGAACGACGCCAGTCTCACCAGGATATCGCTGTCGCCGCTGAGAAAGACCCTCAGTGGCGTGTCCTGGAAACGAACGTACGGCGACGTCTCGCCGGGCCTGGGGCCGCGCACCACCTGCTGGTGCAGCGTTATGCGGCGGCCATCGGGACGGGTCACGTTGAGCGTGACCACCGGCGGCCGGTCGTTGAACCGGACGTCCGATACGGAGAATGCGGAGAAGGTGGGAGGCTTGCTGCTTTCGTACTGGTAGTCAAAGGAGTAGCCGCGTCTCAGACCGCCTTCCGTGTCGGGCTGTGAAGCTTGGAAGACGGCGTGGGAAATGGCGTCGCTGCCCTGGAACAGGCTCGTCCAAGCCGGCGGCACCGCCTTGGGGTTGTCCGACCACTCCACCGGGTTGTTCCATCTCTGCGAGCCGAAGTCCAAAGGGAACCGCACCACGACAAAAAGGGAGGTCAGCACAATGGTGGCCAGAAACACCACCCCTGCCCTGCCGGAGCCACTGCTAAACAGTATGCTTAGTATTTCCTTTGCCTTCATAGCTAGGTGTACCTGATGCGCGGGTCCAGTACCAGGTACAAGACCTCCAATATGAAACGCGCCAGCACGTAGAGTAGTGTGAACATGAACGTCAGCGCCACGATTACCGCCTCATCGGCGGCCAGAATAGCGTCGTAGTAGAGCCGTCCCATGCCCGGCCAGTTAAATACGGTCTCGGTGAGTATGGCCCCGCCCAGCGATGCGGCAAGTCCAAGCACCAGGTTGGTCACAATGGGTGGAGCGGCCACTCTAAGGATGTAGCGGCGCATCACCGCGCCTTCAGGCAGGCCCTTGGCCCTGGCTACGGTGACAAAGAACTCCTGCGCCGTGTTCAGCACCATTGTCCGCACCGTGTAGGCCCATGCCCCCAGCGATACCAGGACAAGGGTAATCACGGGCAGAATGGCGTGGTACAGCAAATCCAGGAAGCGTTCTATGCCTCCCTCAGGAGGCGGCGTACTGTGGATCCCGCCGGACGGCAAGATACGCAGTTGAAAAGCTAGAAGCAGAATCAGCAGGATCCCGGTCCACCAAGCGGGCAAGGCGTACGAAATGGCGGAGGCGTAGGATACGCTTCTATCCAGCTTGCTGCCTATGCGCGTCGCCAGCTTGACCCCAATAGCCAGGCCAAGCACCGCCGTAATCGCCGATGCCGTGGTGATGAGCAGCATGGTATAAGGCAAACGTTCCAGCACCATGGTGAGCACCTTGGGACTGCCCTGGAAACTGCGCAGAGTGCGCGCCTCGCCCAGATCCAGGAGAATGAGCCGCCTGACCATATCGGGAAGACGCTGGTACCACGGTCTGTCCAGGCTGTAGAACTTCTCGCGCTCTTCACGCTGTGTGCGGAGCACCTGTTCCAACTGCTCCGGGTCTCGTATGGTGCGCGCCAGACCTTCCCGTATGCCGCGCATCTCCTCGTTTACTATGGCGTTGAGAATGCGGTCGGAGAAACCGGTGGCGCCCAGAGCGACTACCAGCATCACCAGCACCACTATGAGCACTCCGAATAGGGAGAGCGCCCTGAGTGCCAGCGTTAGTCCTAAAAACATGACGCTCTAAGCGCTAGACTACCCGGATTGCAGCGGCGGGCCTGAGCAGGAGAACCCTCCGCCTCCCTCTGCAGGCGTTGGTGTTGGAGCCGCCGCCGTAGGTGTGGAGACTACGGTGGCCTGTGTGGGTGCTTCGCCGGAGAAGGCCTCCAGGTCAACCCGGCGTTCGGCCAGCGACGACACTAGGTCGCTGGAAGCAACCAGGAAAAGCTGGTACAAGCCGTCCCTCAGCTGGCCGGTTACGTCAGCCGGTATCTCCAAGCTGTACTGGTTGCCACTGGCGCGCTGGGCGTCTCCCAGGGTGACCACTTCACCGCTGGCCGGGTCGAGCAGCAGGTATCGCAGCTCCACGAGCCCCGGCCCTTCCAAGGTCACGTCGACCGAAGCAGCGGAACCGATGCCTATGTCAGGCGCTTCGATGTTGTTAAATCGAATGGCGGGAGGCGCGCCTCTGTACCAGTCGCCGGGCTTGAATGGATAGGTGGGGTCGCGGAACGCCACCAGCTCGGCGAACTGGGAAGGCGGATCGTAGCGCACCAGCTGGAACGGGCCGTTGCTGATGATCGCCAAATCGTGCTCCTCTATCCAATCTAAGGTGGCCTGGTATCGCTGGCCGACTTCCTCCTCCGACACGGAGACGCCGCTGCTTTGGAAAACGCTCTGCGGATAGCTGTTGTCGCTGCGCAGGTCTATGAGGGCGCGGCGCAACAGACGCACGTCATTGGGCATGACCAGGTTTATCCAGGGAACGCTGAAGCGCTGGGCGGCGGTATCGCTGTAGGCTGCTCTTCTATCTTCGAAGACCAGCTTGTCCAAGGCGGCTATGACCTCCCAGGGCATGCTCAGCCCCGACATGTTGGCGTACTCCGCTATGTAATCTTCCACAAAGTGCCAGTAGTCTACATAGACTTCCAGTCTGTTTTCGTCCAGCACCTTGATGCCGCGCACCGTTTCCAGGAACGGCTTGCTTGTCACCGCAAGAGCGAACTCTATCTTAGACTTGTCCTCGTCCAGTGCGCGGTCGAAGCCCTGGGATATGGTGTAGACAACGTCGGCCATTGTGATTGGCTGGCCGTGATGCCACTTGGACTGGAAGAACTTGGAGTAGTCGAAGATCACCTTGCTGGTGGCCTGTACGCCGCTGCCCACGTCGACGAACTCGTCATTCGCCGCATCCCATAGCTTTGCATCGCTGGGCACGTCCAACTTGCCCTCAGGCCCGGCGGTGCTCACTTCGTATTCGGCGCGGAACGGTATGGGCACGCCGGTAAACGGGTCGCGCCACAGCGGCGGGTCGTGGATGTTGTTCCAGATGTCCACGCTGTATAAGTCGCCAAAGCCGCCCACCGGATTCCAGGTGGTGCGCTCCGTCCACACCCAGAGGTTCCCGACGGTCAACGTGTCCTCGCCGGGTATATGCGCCTCACGGAGGGTCCAGATGGACTTGGGCCCCGCCGATATATCCTGCGTTACTCCCTGCAGGTTGTTGTCCGTGGGTAGGCTGTTTACTATGGTAGCCAGCCAGACACGCACCGATTCTTGGAGAGAGATCTCCGTAATCTCCTTGTATATCTCATTGCGCTCTTCCACGCTGCGGAAGTTTCCCTGGAAGAGATTCTGCCCCAGCTCGTCCAGGCGCTCGTTCTCGTATTGCCAGTATCCCACTTCCTGCCAGCCCGGCATATTGCCCAGCCAGGGAGCAGTCATACTGTTCGCCGTCCCGTAGTCGAACCGTTCCGCCGCGCCGCGTCCCCAACCCTCCGTGTAGAGGTGCCACTGGAACACCTGAGGGTCGGTGCCGTATACGGAAAGTATGGCCGGGGCAAAGTTGAGGTAGGTGGGCACAACTGTGAAGCCCAGCTTGTCCAGCTCGGCGCGGATGAGGTCTCCCACCTCGCGTCTCTCGTCTTCCACGCGGATGATGAACTTGACCTGCACCGGTCTGTCGTTGTAGTGCCACTTGTCGCCTTGCAGCGTAGCGCCGGCGTCCGTCATGGCTTGCTCCACAAGGTCACCGGCAAATTCGGGATCGTAGGTGATGTCCTGCTCTTTGAGCTCGTCGTACACCGTCAAGTAGTCGTAGTCAAAGGGACCCACGTGGGCCACCATTGGCTCCGCCAGACCCTTGTATATCTCCTCCGCAATGAACCGCCTGTCCACGGCGTATTGCAGGGCTTGGCGCACCTCACGGATGGAGAACGGGTTGAGCTCTCCTTCCGCGGCGGGGGCCGGATTCAAGATGAGGGATATGGAGGTGGCCGGAGCCTGGTACATAGTGATGTCGGTGGAATCTTGCAGCTGGCGAGCCGCCTCCGTCTTCAGACTGAACAGGTAGAAGTCCATGTCCCCGTTTTGCAGAGACTGGCCTGCCAGGTCAACGTGAAACGATTGGAACAGAATCCGGTCGGAGGCTGGGCCGGGTCTGTCATGCGGCGGCTGGTAGTCGCCGGGGCTTTGAGCCAGGACGCCCGGCGCCAGTTCCAGGCCAATGAGAAGCCCTATCACAACCAGAGCTATTTTCAAGCGGTTATCTATGCGCATGTTCCGTCCGTCAAGTGGAAGTAGGAGCAGGCCTGGAGCGTCTCAGCATGATGACAAGCAGCGCCCCTACGCCGATTATTGGAATCAGTCCGGCAGCGAACAGCAGACCTATCAGCAGCGGCGACACTCCGCCTTCGTCCTCTACCTCGCTTTGTATTGCTTTCAACTCTTCAACAGCGGTGAACAGGTTCCGGATGTCTTCGCTGAGGGTACTGCCTTCATCATCGCCGCTGTCCAAGCCTTCCAGGAGTTGCGACAGATCCTCTATTCCCTCAGTTGCCTCTTGTATATTGTCGAACCCAAAGTCCATGAAGAACGATGACGAGGCCAAGTTGCCCGACTCTTCTATGGCCCGCACCGTGTGCGCCCCCTCTCCCGATATGGGAACGAAGATCTGCGAGGTGAACCGGCCTTCGTCATTGGTGCGCGTGGTGGAGACTATCACGCCTGCCACCTCTATGAACACGTTGCGGTCCGGCTGGAAGTTGAACCCCTGTATGACCACGTCCTTTCCGCCGGGTCCGGAGGGCGGCGAGATGAAGATGGACGGCGACGGCATGAGCTCCTGCCTGGCGAAGCCTATCTTCTGGTTCAGCCCGCCAAACTCTCCAAGCCGGCTGTCCGCCCAGACCATGTATACGTCGTCTTCAGTAGCCTCTATGGCAAAGTAGTCTCCAATGAACTGCCCGCTGGGAAACGCCTGGTTGGGATTGGAAGGAAAGTCGGTGACCCGGCTGTTCAAACCCCAGGACTCGCCTCCGTCCTCTGACGTGGCGTAGTAGATGTGATAGCTCACGTTTTGAGGGTCGTCTCTGAAGTCGCCCCACATAGCGTGCAGGTTGCCATCCGGGTCTATCGCCATCTCCGGGAAGAACTGGAAGGCGTTAGTTTCGTCGTCGTTGACTCTGATGCGGCGGCTCCAGTTTCTCCCTTGGTCGGTGGACTTCACAAAGAACACGTCTCCGTCGTCGTTCGGGTTGTCGGAGGGCACCGCGACCCAGAGCACGTAGACCTCGTCGTTGTTTCCCAAGGCCAGCTTGGGGAAAGCGGAGGCCCAGGAACGGAAAACGTGGTCTCTGGAGCGGAACTTTGGTTCCAGGTATCCGCTGGCCCTTCTGGGCGTTTGGAAAGACCTGCCGCCGTTGTCGGACCTGGCGACGTGTATTTCGCCAAGGCCCTCAAACGAGTCGTCATTGGTGGAGTCCATCCAGGCAACGTAGACCGTGCCGTCCGGGGCCACGGCAACGTCCGGCCCTTGCACAATCTGCCGGCTGCTTACAGCCTGCCCGGTCTCCTCCTGGCCTGGGGGAGCGTTGATTGACTCCGACTCCGCGGCTTCCGGAGGGTTGACCAGTATGTTGAAAAGGGCCCTGGGGCTAACTTCAATGGGGTCAGTCCAAGTTATGCCTCCGTCCTCTGAGCGGACCAGCTCTATCACCGTTTCCAGGGTGCCTGGACCCAGCGTGGGCAGCTCATCGATCCAGAGGACGCTAGCGGTCTGGATGAAGTTGGTGTAGACAACGTAGATGTTGTCCTTGGACGGGTCGTCCGGGCTTGGCCCAATCGCCATCCAGGGCTTGTCCAGGAACCCGATCTCTATCTCCCCGCGAATCCGCCCGTCGGTGCTGGGCAGCAACCTGGACGCGAAACGCCCCCTGGATGTCTCCAAGGGGTCTACCCAGGAGAAGCCGCCGTCGTCTGAACGGGCCACTGAGATGGCCGAGACTATCGCCGTGCCTACTAGAGGGCCGATGGTGAACTCCTCCACGTCCAGCGAAATGGAAGCAAAGTAGGCGGTGCCATTCTGGTCGAATGCCACAATGGGGTCGCCTGCGGAACCCAGGCTCTCCCTGGGATACTTGGCTCTATTGGGCCCTTCCCAGGTAGCCCCTCCGTCTATGCTTGAGTAGGTCACCATGTTGGGGAAGTTGTAATCGATCATGCCCACCAGAAGGTGGTCAGGGTCGTTGGGGTCCACCGCTATGCTAGGTTCGGTTTGGAAGGTGAACTGCGAATAGTCGCGGGGAATCAGTATGTTGCGGCTGAACTTCGCCGATGGGTCTCGGAACGGCACCAGCGCCGCTCCTCCTCCGGCCTGCTGTTGTGGAGACCCTCCAATCGACGTGGACGGTATGGATAGTCCGCCGTCCAGTCCGATGCCCATCGCGGGATCTTGCCCCGTGGTGACCAGCCAGCTGCGCCCCGAAAGGCGGTCGCGGATGCTGGGTAACGGCATAATCAACTCATCGGGATTTATCTGGGTCAGGTCTATCACGCCTTCATCGGCGCCGGAAGTCAGAGGCATCAAAGCTAACAAAGCCAACACTAAGATAAGAACCAGGCCAAGCTTCAGTCTAGTGATCAAGAGCGGTACTCCCTTTTTAGCTCCGTATAGTTAGGGTACATCTTCTCAGCCATCAACACGGTCAAGGATATATGGTATCATAACCTTTAGCTATAAAGATGCGGCATATTACGAATAACGAATTTTGCCGTTGTTTGTCATTGAAGTATTTGCTGACACTTATAATCCCTGCTGCGTTGTATGAAGAAATCCCCCGGAGGATAGGTTGAGAGTTTACCTTGGTATTGTGGCATTGCTCCTGTTAACTGCTCTGGCCTGTACCTCTGATGAGCCGACCCCTACGGAAACGCCCACACAGACGCCTGAAGCGTCGCCCATTACCACACCCACGCCTACACCTACTCGTGCACCGTTGCTATCGCCAACTCCCTTGCCCAGTCCTACGCCTACGCCAAGTCCCACATCTACGCCGGTCAGCCAGGCGTCGCCAACGGCAACGCCCATGGCCACACCCACGCCTCAGGACGAAATTACCATCCCCGACTCTTTCCAGACCTTGATAAATAGGAACTTTGGATTCCAGCTCAGGTATCCGGAGGATTGGAACGTGGTGACCCAGGTAAGCCCCCCGACCATGGTGCTCATGGGCAACCCCGACGGCTCTCCTCCGGTGGTCCAGGTGAGCCTGTTCTACGACACGGCTGTAGTTACGCCGGGCGCCGCTGTAGACAGTTTGCTGCCCAACCTGTTCAGTCGCCCGGGGTTCCGTACGCTGGATGAATCTGAGGTCAATCTCAATGACGGCTCCACCGGTTTTCAGACCACCTACCAGTGGCGCAGCGACGAGGGAGAGGAACAGGGCATCCTCTTTGCCGCGGTGCGGGGCACTCAGAACTTCTTTATTCGAGCCGAGGCCCCAAGGGATGACTTGGAAGCCAGCATGGACGACTTGCAGGCTCTGATAGCCAGCTTCCAACTGAACGAGCCGCTGCCCTTGGACATCCCGCGCCGGGAAGCGCTCACCCTCTACTTTGACGACGGCCCGCTATTGCTGGACCCCGCCATTACCCAGGAGAGCCAGTCCATCCAGTACATCATGCAGGTGTTCTCCGGCTTGGTCTCATTCAACAAAGACCTCGTGCTCGTGCCTGAGTTGGCCAGCGAATGGTCTATCTCAGAAGATGGCACGGTTTACACCTTCACCATCAAGGATGGAGCAAAGTTCCATGACGGAAGGCCGGTTACCGCCGGTGACGTCAAGTCCTCCTGGGAGCGGGCCTGGGAACTGGCCGACTCTCCGGGCTTACCCTCCACCACGGTGGGCACCTATCTGGATGACTTAGTGGGTGTAGAGGAGTTCACAAGCGGCGATGCGGAACAGATCAGCGGCATTCAAGTAATAGACGACGCCACTCTCCAGGTGACAATAGACGACGCCAAGTCATATTTTCTTGCCAAACTATCCCACCCTGTCGCGTTCGTGGTAGACCAGAAACAGATAGAAGACAGCCAGGGGAGCGTTATACCCTGGTGGGCGGAGCCCAACGGCACGGGGCCCTTCAAGCTCATCAGCTGGGAACCCCGCAGAGTAATGGTGCTGCAGGCCAATGATGAGTTTTACGGAGGGGCGCCTCCGGTGCCTTACCTGGTCTACAGGCTGTTCGGTGGCGTGCCGCGCCTGATGTACGAAACCGGTGAAATAGACGTGGCCCGTGTCTTCTCAGATGAGCTATCGCAAGTGAACAGCCCTGATTATCCACTGGCCGCTGAGCTGGTGGAGACTTCCGAGCTCAGCGTCCACTACACGGGCATAAGCTCTGACACGCCGCCATTCGATGACCCACTGGTACGCAAGGCCTTCCTGTTAAGCGTCGACAGGGAGACTCTGGTGGAGGACATCCTGGGCGGAGCAGTGGAGCTGGCCAACGGGTTCATGCCGCCTGGCCTGCCCGGCTACAACCCGGAGATAGCCAACATTCCGTTTGACCCGGATGAAGCCAGGCGACTCATTGAACAATCGTCCTACGGGAGCGTGGAAGATCTGCCCGACATAATCTACACCGCCTCCGGGTCAACACAGCCATCCACAATTGTTTCGCAACTTATACAGATGTGGCGGACCAACCTGGGTGTGGAAGTGGACGTCCGGCTAGTGGACCCCGACCTCTATTTCTACGCGCTGGACCAAATTGATAAGAGCCTGTTCACCTATGGCTGGATCGCTGACTACCCCGACCCGCACAACTTCCTTGACGTCCTGTTCCATTCATCGGCGGAGAACAACTCGGGGAGATACAACAACGCGGAAGTAGATTCTCTTCTGGAGCAGGCCAGAGTGGAACAAGACCCCTTGCAGAGAACCGCGCTGTACCGCCAAGCTGAAGCCATACTTGTAGAAGACGCCGTAGCCATCCCGATCTACCATGGGCGGAGTCAGATGCTGGTCAAACCTTACGTCGATGACCTGCTCTTCACCCCGTTCGGCATGCTGGACTTAAGGGGCACGTCCCTGGACAGGTAGTCCTTCGTACAAAGGGATACGGGATTCAGGCTATCGATTGCCCTCCATCTATGGCCCAGGTCTGCCCGGTGACGTACGCGGCCGCATCGGACGCCAGGTAGACTGCCAGCAAGCCAACCTCACGGAGCCGCCCCATGCGGCCTAGAGGCACTTGACCGCCTCCCGCCTCCTCTCTGCGTTTGAACTCTTCTGCCGTAATTTGCTCAGGGTCGGGGAACATGCCCGGCGCAATAGCGTTGACCCGTATGCCGTACGGCGCCCATTCCAGCGCGAGCGATTCCGTGAACCGCATGAGCCCGGCTTTTCCCGCATCATAAGCCGAACGAAACGCCGCGGCTCGGAAGGAGGCAAAGCTGGAGATGTTGATCACCACTCCACTGCGCTTTTTAAAAAAGTGCGGGCCTACGGCGCTGCAACAGGTGAAGGCAGAGGTCAGGTTCACATCCAGGATGTGATGCCATTCCTCCTCGCTCATTCCGTCGGCGCCTTGCGGTATATTTGCTACGGGCATGCGAATAGAGTCGCCTACGCAGTTCACCAGGATGTCGATGCCGCCAAGTCCTTCAATGGCTTGGCCGACTACCCTGTTCATATCTCCCAGCTTGGTGGCATCCCCCGTGAGCGCCAGGGCCTTTCTTCCCATAGCCTTGATCTGTTCCGCCACTGTGGTGGCATTGTTTGCAGTCAAAGACGCCACCGCCGCGTCCACTCCGGCCTCTCCCAACACCAGGGCTATTCCTTTGCCAATTCCCCTGCCCGCGCCTACCAAGAGGGCCCTTTTCCCTTCCAAATTGTATTCCGGCAACTCCATATGACGACTCCTTGTTGTTATGCTTCCTGATTGGGACTAGAATGCCCTTTGGCCGGTTCGCCTTTCAGGCGTTCGCATTAGCATTCTAATCTACCCGACTAGCCCGGCCCTATCCATGAGTTTGATTCCAGACAGAACGGCGAAATCCGAACCCTTGGGCTCGCCCGCCACACCCAAAAAGCAGTGGTGGCGCAGACGTACCTTCGAATCGTTCCAGGTATCCGCCTACCGTTGGTACTGGGGCGGAATGATGGGCCAGATGGCCGCCATGAACATGCAGATGGTGGCCCGCGCCTGGCTGGTCTACGAGCTGACCGACCAGTACGTGATGCTGGGCTTGATGATGCTGGCCAATGCTGGCCCCATGCTTCTGCTCTCCCTGTTTGGGGGTGTCATTGCGGACAGGATGCCGAAGAAGAGAATACTATTATTGGGCCAAGCGGCTTCGGCCGGCGTGGCGCTCAGCGTAGCCGTAGCTATTTTCGTGGGGACTATCAGCCTGGAAGATGGCAGAGGGGTGGGCTTTCTTATAGCAACCTCTGCCGTACACGGAGTGGTCATGGGCTTTATGATGCCCTCCCGGCAGGCCATCATCCCCGAACTTGTGGGCACGCGGCGCTTGATGAACGCTGTGGCGTTGAACGCGGCGGGCATGAACATCAACAGGCTAGCCGCCCCCGGAGCGGCGGGATTGCTCATAGCTTTGTTTGGCGTGCAGACCGTCTACCTTGCCATGACGGGAATGTACGTTGTGGCCATTGCTCTCATAGCCATGCTCCCCTCCACTAGCGCCTTTACTGGCCGTACGGGCCGCCGAGGCGCATGGGCAGACTTGGTGGAAGGTTTGCGGTACGTGAAGAACCACAATTTGGTGCTGGCCTTGCTCACGCTGACCATGCTGAGCGTTTCTCTTTCAATGCCCATCATGCCTTTGATGCCCGCATTTGCCAAAGACATCCAGGTAGTTGCGCCGGGCAGCTACGATTGGATTACTTCCCTGCCACTCATTGGAGGACTGCTGAGTAGCCTACCTCAATTGCTCACCGAGTCCAGCTTCCGGCTTGGACTGCTGATGAGCATCTCCGGCGTAGGTTCCCTTGTTGGCTCGCTGCTTGTAGCATCCATGCGAAACAGGAACCGCGGGGCCATCTTCCTTTGGAGTACGCCTTCCCTGGGATTGCTGCTTGCTCTGTACGCCTTCACAAGCTCGTTCGAGCTTGCCTTGCTGGTTTGCATAGGCATAGGACTGGGACAGTCGGCGCGCATGGCGCTGAGCAACGGGTTGGTGCAGCAAAGCGTAGATAACGAGCACAGAGGGCGCGTCATGTCCTTCTACATGATGGAGATAGGCGTGAGCAACGTTGTCGTGTTCGCTGTAGCCGCGCTGGCGGAGACTATCGGCATTCAATGGGCGGTGGCCGGTTCGGCGCTTCTGTTAATACCAGTAACGCTTGTCTACTACGTATTCATCCCTTCGGTACACCGTTTGCAATGAGCAGATGCATAATTCACGCTGATCTGGATGCTTTCTACGCCTCCGTGGAGCAGCTGGACCGCCCTGAACTGCGGGGCAAGCCGGTAGTCGTGGGCGGAAGCCCCTCCGGTCGAGGCGTCGTCGCTTCCTGTTCCTACGAGGCAAGAAAGTACGGCGTCCGTTCCGCGATGCCAATGGGAAGGGCGTTGCGTCTATGCCCGCAGGCCATCCGTGTCTCACCCCGCTTCGATAGATACGGCGAAGTTTCCGGTGAAGTGATGTCCGTATTTCGCTCGATTACGCCTTTGGTTGAACCGATGTCCATGGACGAGGCCTACCTGGACGTCAGTAATGTTGTGGGACACGGCATTCCACCTGCGGAGATAGCACGCCTGCTGAAGATACAGGTCAAAGGAAAGACCGGCCTTACCGTTTCCGTGGGTTGCTCCACCTCCAAGACTGTATCCAAGATAGCCTCAGATCTGGAGAAGCCGGACGGTTTGGTGATGGTGGAGCCGGGCCGGGAGCGCGAGTTCCTGGCGCCTCTACCGGTGCTGAAGCTTCCGGGCATAGGCCCCAGCAGCGAACGCCGTTTGACCGAAAAAGGCGTGGTCACCATAGGAGACCTGGCCGGGCAAACGGAACTGTGGGCCAGGGAGGTCTTTGGCAAGAGAGGGCCGGTGCTGCTGACCATGGCCAGAGGCGAAGACCTTTTCCCTGTTGTCACCGAACACGACGTTAAGTCGATCAGCGCTGAGAGCACTTTCGGCGCCGACACATCCGACCCGGATGAGCTTGCGGGACACATCTCGCGCCTTTGCGATAGCGTCGCCAGCCGTTTGCAGAAGTCGGACCTCAAGGGCAAGACTATAACCGTGAAGCTGCGTTTGGCCGACTTCACCACCTTCACCAGGTCGCTGACCCTGCCCTCGCCGATGAGTGAACCTGGAGACATACGACAAGCGGCCATGTATTTGATGGACAAGGAGATGGCGCCTGATAGGAAGTTCCGACTACTGGGAGTCGGCGTATCCAACTTCACCGAAAGCGATCAGCTTTCCCTGCTGTAGCTGGGCAAGCGGACGCAAATGATTTGTAGGGGTCGTTCGCGAACCGCCCTTGCGGTTGCGCGGCACACGGCGTTCACGCATCAGAATTTTAGATGGCTACGCCCAGCTTACTCTGGAGAACGCAGGCTCCTCCCTGGTCATCATCTCCAATAGAGCGGGTTGGCCCTGCTGGGTAGCGTTCAACGCCCGTTGGATTGCGGGCCTGATCTCTGCGGGCTTATCCACCCTTTCCGAGTATAGCCCCATCGACTCGGCGAACTTTGTGTAGTCGCCGCCTAGCAGATGCGTGCCGTACCTGTCCCTGGCGGCGGGCATCCTGTCTCCGTAGCCTCCCATGAGGCCGTTGTTCAGCACAACGGTGATCACTGGCGCGTTGGCTCTTACCGCGCTTTCGAAATCGAGACCGGCCATCCCTATGGCGGCGTCGCCCATTAGATGCACCACCGTCTTTTCCGGCGCGGCCAGCTTGGCGCCTATCGATATGCCCAGGGAGTAGCCAAGCTGGGTAGAGTTGCCCCAGCCCATGTATCCCAGAGGATGGGTGGTCTCATAGAACGGCGTTATCTGGTCGCGGGGATTGCCCGAATCGTGGGTCATGATGGTGCTGGCCTTGTCCAGAGTCTGGTCCAGCTCCCAGATGACGCGGTAGGGATTCATCGGCGTTTCTTCCGAGGTTAGTTTAGGCATCCACTCGCTGAGCCAGCGTTGCTTTGCAACTTTGATTTCGTCCATGACCTTGCTTCTATCGCTTCCACTGCCAGGCTTGGCCTGCCTCTTCACCTCTTCGATCAGCTGGCCAAGCACCAGCTTGGGGCTGCCCAGTATGGCGTAGTCCAGCGCATGTTCGTTGTTGAGGTCGCGCTGGTCGTTGGTGCACTGGATCATCACCTTGCCCTCAGGCACCGGGCACGCCATGAGCGACGCATAGAACGTAGAGCCGATCCCCAGTACAAGGTCGGCTTTCTCCAAGAAGGCGTCCACCATGCCGGTGGCCGTAGCGGCTCCGTTGCCAATCGATAGCGGGTGGTCTTCGGGAAAGGCGCTCTTGCCCGTGGTTATCGTCATTACCGGCGCCATGACCAGCTCGGCAAACTCGCGCAACTCATCCCATGCCCCGGTTTCTACGACGCCCTGCCCGACGTGTATTACAGGCGCTCTCGCTTTGAGCAGCGCCCGCACGACGTCCGCCACGTCCTTGGGATCTCCGGCGCTTTGATGGCCACCGATAGGCCTGTAGTTGAACTCCTCTTCGCTTATATCTTCGGTATAAACGTCGGTAGGCACTTCCAGCACGACCGGGCCGGACCTCCCCGTCCGAAGATACTTGAAGGCGTACCGCATCATCTCAGGGATGCGGCTGGCCATGTTTAGCTCGGCCGTCCACTTGGTGACGCTCTGGTAGTTGGTCACTGCGCTGAAGGTGGGGTTTACGCTGGCCCGCCCACGGTCCGGACCGCTGGGCAGTACCAAAATGGGTATTGAGTCCGCATAGGCGTGGGCAATGCCGCCAAAGGCGTTCTCTATTCCAGGCCCGTATTGAGTGGCCACCACTCCGATAGCTCCTCCGCCCGCGACCCTGGAATAGCCGTCGGCCATGTTGACCGCGCCGCGCTCCGTTCTGGCCAGGATGGGCCGTATGCCTGCCCGCGCTGCTTCATCTATGAGCGGATTGGAGGGGAAGCAGAACAGATACTCCACCCCTTCCATCTTCAGGATATTGGCAATGGCTACAACGCCTTTCATCAGGGCCTCCAGGCTACATATAGTGGTGAGACTATAGGAAGGCTGTAGTCCAGTCAACGCAGTTGACTAGCGGCGGCAAGTGGCACAGAATGCTAGCAACACTGCAAGCGACGGGAGAGAATTTATGCGTGTCGCCGTAGGCATGGACCACTGGGGATTCCTCTGGAAAGAGGAGATACTAGCTCATCTCCAGAACCGAGGTCATGAGGTGATCGACAAGGGCGCTTATCACCACGACCCCAACGATGACTACCCGGACTACGTAGAGCCGGTGGCCCGCGCCGTGGCCTCAGGCGAGGTTGAGCGCGGCATTGTGGTGTGCGGCAGCGGCGTAGGCGCTTGCATTACGGCCAACAAGGTGTTCGGGGTGCGCGCCGCCGTCTGCCACGACACCTATTCCGCGCACCAAGGCGTGGAGCACGACGATATGAACGTGCTGGCCGTAGGCTCCCGCATTGTGGGTATAGAGCTGGCCAGGGAACTCGTCGACGCCTTTCTCAGTGCCAGCTATTCGGGGGAAGAGCGCCATGAGCGGCGTCTCAACAAGGTGAAGGCTGTGGAAGCGGCCAACCTCAAGCCTGCGGACTCTTCTCCTTAAGCAGTTCCACTACCCTATCCAGGATGCGGTGCGCGACCTGGTACTTGGCCATACGGGGCAGGTCTTCCACTCCGCCGGCCGCGTCCAGAATCGCGACCTTGTTGGTGTCCGAACCGAAGATGCCCTGCTCTTCCGAGACGTCGTTGGCCACGAACAGGTCGGCTCCCTTGGACTGCAGCTTGCTCCTAGCGTTGTTGAGCAGGTCCTCGGTCTCGGCGGCAAAGCCCACCTTCACCTTGACGCCATTCACCTCGGCCAGGATGTCAGGGTTCCGCGTTAGCTGAATGGACGAACTCTCCGCCGCGCCTTTCTTGATCTTCTGCTCAGCGGGTGAAGCGGCACGGTAGTCGGCCACGGCGGCGGCCATGATAACAACGTCCGAGCTTCCGCAGGCGCTGACTACCGCCTCGCACATATCTTGGGCGCTTTCCACCTTCTGCACTTCCACCGCCGCGGGATCGGGCAGACCCGTGGGAGCGGTTATGAGCAACGGAAGCGCGCCCCTATCGCGGGCGGCCTCGGCAATGGCGTAGCCCATCTTCCCCGACGAGCGGTTGGTCAGCACACGCACCGGGTCTATGGCCTCCTGAGTACCGCCCGCGGTGACTATCACCCGCCGTCCCGCCAAGTCGCCTTTACCGCCGAGGACAGCCGCTATGCGGCCCAGAATCTCCGGCGCTTCCGCCAAGCGCCCCTTCCCTGTCAGCCCTGAGGCCAGCCTTCCTTCGGCAGGGCCCACAATGGCAGCGCCGCGATCCTTCAGCTTGGATAGGTTCTCCTGCACGGCAGGGTTGTGGAACATATTGCCATCCATCGCCGGCGCAATCACTAGCGGCGCACTGGTGGCGAGGATCGTAGCCGAAAGAGCGTCGTCGGCCAGGCCAAGGGCCATCTTTGCTATCGTGTTCGCCGTGGCGGGCGCCACCACCACCACTTCGGCGCGCTCCGCCAGCGCCACGTGCTCCACGCTCAGCTCCGATTCCGCGTCGAACAGCTCGGTGACAACCGCTCTGTGGCTGATGCTGCGGAAAGTCAGGGGAGTAAGGAACTCCTGCGCCGATCTGGTCAAGATGACGTCGACCTTTGCCCCCGCCTGCACCAGCTTGCTGCACAGATCCACGGCCTTGTAACAGGCTATGCTTCCCGTGACGCCAAGCACTACGGCCTTATCTTGAAAAGGCGACTTCATTGGGGTTCTCCCTGCCCATGCTGGTCTTTGTTCATCTCGTAGATTATCTGTAGGCCTATGAGCGTCAGGTCCAGGTTGACGTGGTCGAACACACCGGATTCCGCCGCTATGAGAGGAGCCTGTCCCCCCGTGCCGATCACTTTGCAGTTCCCGCTGTTCAACTCGCGCTTGAACCGCCGTACCATTCCCTCTATGAGGTCCACGTTGCCCAGCACCAGCCCGGCTTGCAGGGCGTGGCTGGTGTTCTTGCCAATGGCCGTCCTGGGCGCTTCCAGCTCCACGCGCCGCAGCAGCGAGGTATTGGAGAACAGCGTCTCAGCGGACAGTCGCAGCCCGGGAGCTATGGCGCCGCCCAGGTACTCCGCTTTGTCCGACACGGCATCCAGCACGGTGGCGGTACCGCAGTCAACGATGATGCAGGGCCCGCCGTACAATCGGAATGCCGCCGCCGCATCCACTATCCGATCCGCGCCTACGTCGCGCGGGTTGTCGTAGAGGATCTTGACGCCGGTACGCACGCCTGCACCCACTATCAGGGGGTTAACGTCGAAATACCGTGCGCAGAGTTCGGTGAATATCTGGGTCAGGGACGGCACCACGCTGCAGGTGGCAACCGCCTCAATGTCCTTTGCGGGAATGCCCTGAACGGCAAGGAGATTGAGGATCGTCAGCCCGTACTCGTCCGGCATTCGCCGTGGGTCTGTAGCAAGCCGCCAGGTGGCCTTGAGTTCATCGCCCTGGAATACGCCCAGGGTTATGTTCGTATTGCCAATGTCAATTGTAAGTAGCATATCGGTCGCCGCAGATGTCGCCGCCGTTTCAAGCCACATTATAACAGGCGCATCAAAAATGGGTAGATGAGCGTAAATGTGGGCAGGAGTTTCGTGGTGAAAGTGCCGAACAAAGAAAATGTCCTGAGTGACTTCCGCTTGGTTCGGCTCTGGCCAATCGGCCTCTCGGTTGCCCGACGAGAACTGTCCAGCCTTTGTCTCGCCAACTCTTCGGTCGCTCAGGACATTTGTATCCTATCATCATGCCAAAGGAGGCTGTCAACCCCTTTTCGTAACGAATTTTAGACGAATTTTTCAGACCTCTCATTATCTGATAGCGTTATCTTGACCAGTTGCGTGCCGCGGCAAATACAGTCGTGATTAGCACCACTGCAGCAGCTAGGAAGAACACCCATGTCCGACCAAACTCGTCGGCCAGTACACCGGCTATCGCCGGAGCTAGCGCTGAAAATATCACCGATGAGCTGAAGACCAGCGAGACCGTGGTTGCGGGCATCTCTCCGCTAACCAGGTCCATTGCCGATGCTATCAAAACGGACATCAGGGAGAAGGAGAATGCGCCCATGAGAAGCACCGCTAGGAACAGCAGCGCTCCTGAACCTGCAAAGGGAATGGTCAAAGTTACCAGTCCCAGAACGGTCAAGCTGGGTATGATCACCAGCTTCCGTGAGTACTTGTCGGAGAGAAATCCCAGGACGGGCTGCGTGCCAATTCCCACTACCTGCGATCCCGAAATGAACACCGCGGTTACAAACGACGAAAACTCCAAATCTACCCGCAGGTATACGGGCAGGAAGGTCATTGTTATTCCCTGGGCGGCGCTGAACCCTGCTGTAGCTATCAATACGGTGAGCAACGCTCTCCGGCGCAGCATCCCCAGCAGTGATTGCAGGTAAACCCTGAACGATAGCGAAGTTGTATACCTTCCCTGCAGATTCCGCAGAACGATCCAGACCACTACCCCGGTGATAACGGCGGGAGCTACTCCACCCTGTAACACCGTGCGCCAGAGTATTACGGTGAGGAGAGCCCCCACAAGCAGGGGGCCAAGCGCCTCTCCTATACTGCCTCCCATGCCGTGCAGAGAGATGGCAAAGCCTCTTCTTCTGGGGAACCTCTGCGAAAGCGCCGCAATAGCCGCGGGATGCCAGAATGAGATGGCTGCTCCCGCCACGGTGGCGTTGACCACCAGCAGCCAGTAGGCGCTTACCGAGCCCATGAGCATGTGAAACACGCCCACAAGCGTTATGGACACGGCGAGTATCGCCCTCCATCTGCTGCTGAAGCGGTCCGCCATATACCCTGCCGGCAGGGTAGCCAGTCCGCTGCCCGTATTCCTGATTGCGGTGAGCGCGCCAATCGCCGTGTCGCTCAATCCCAGGTGAATCTTCAGCTCCGGCAAGATGATGAACAGGCCTGAATTGAAGACGTGCTTCACCGCATGGCCCAGTACCAGTACCGAGCCCAGCGTTACGCGGCCCGGCTCCGATGCCTGCTTGGTCGAAGTCTCAGTTCGTTCCATGTGTCTCCTTGAGCGCTTTCATCTGCCGGGGAATCTCCGGCAGTAGGTCGGAGGCCATCAGCCCTGAATCGCCTATGTCCCGGCTGATCCGCTCCGCTGCTGCGGCGTGTAGGTAGACGCCACAAGTGGCGGCATCGAACGGAGAGAGCCCCTGCGACAGCAGCCCCCCTATCACTCCCGCCAGCACGTCGCCCGTACCCGCGGATGCCAGTACCGGGTTGGCAAATGGACTGACGCGCGTGTACCCGTCAGGCGACCCTATCACGGAAAAAGCCCCCTTGAGCACGACGACCTGCCCCCACTCAGCGGCAGCTTCCTCAGTGCATAGACGGCGTTCCTCTACCTCGCCTATAGGCAAGCCGGACAACCGCGACATCTCGCCGGGATGTGGAGTCAGCACCGCCCGCAGTTTCATGCGGTCCGGCCAGCCCTGGAAGGCAGCCAGCCCGTTGAGAGCGTCGGCATCTATGATGACGGGTATATCCACTGCATAGTCGTCCAGCAGTAGCTCATTGAGAAAGGCGAAAGTGCTCTGGTCCTGACCCAATCCGCACCCGACGACCAGACTGGTATAGTCCGACAACGCCGCCCGTACTTTGCCCAGGGCCTCTCTGGATATACCGCCGTTTGCCGTTTCAGTTAGCGGCAGAAACGTGGCCTCGGTGAGCCTGGTTGCCGCTATGGAATAGACGCTTTTTCCCGTGGCCAGTGTCACCAGCCCGGCTCCGGCACGATAAGCCCCGCTGCAGGCCAGAACGGTTGCCCCCACGTAGTTACGCGAACCCCCTATTACCAGAGTCCGCCCGAAGGTGCCCTTGTGCCCGTCTCTGGGACGCTGCGGCAGCAGGGATCTCACCAGTTCAGGAGTAATAAGCTCCACACGTACGTCGCTGTCCAGTCCCTTTGGAACTCCTATGTCCGCCGTCACCAGCTTGCCGGTTACACCGGCCCCGGGAAAGGTGACGTGACCCGTCTTGGGGTTCGACAAAGCCAGGGTCACGTCCGCGCCGGGGCATGCGGGGTCTACCCCGCCGCTATCGGCATCCAGGCCGCTGGGTAAGTCCACCGCCAGGACAGGGGTACCGTAATCCCTCCGCGCTTCCGACAGCCGGAGTAGTACGTCGCGCAGCCGCCCCTCTATTGGACGCGCCCGGCCTGTGCCCAGCACCGCATCGATTACAAGGCCTGTTCGTTCCAGGCAACTCTGAAGCAGGGTAAGGTCGGAGTCCTCTTCCAGGAAGGCAACCGGCACCCCTGCTTGCTTTGCCAGTCTTAGCTTGGGATCGGGCTGCCTGCGATTGGCGCAAACGTAGGCCGTCACGTTTAATCCTGCGCATTGCAGCAGACGAGCCGCCACAAGGCCGTCGCCGCCGTTGTTTCCCGGTCCTACCAGCACCAGAACGCTGGCATCAGGTGAACCACTGAGCATCTCGGTTGCCTGGTCCGCTATAGCCTGGCCTGCGTTCTCCATGAGCTGGTCGGTGGAGACCCCGGCCCTTGCGGAAGCGGCCTCCAAGGCAGCCATCTGCTCTACGGTGGCAATTTTCATAAAGAGTTCTCGGCTTCCATGACCACGGATACTACAGCGTACTCCTTGGAGTGAGATATGCTCAAGGCTATCTGCTTCACGGCTAATCGCTCGCTGATTTCTGCGGCCCTGCCGTGCAGCCTCACCGTGGGAGCACGACCGCGCTGGCGCACCACCTCTACATCGCGCCAGCCCACGCCGCGCACGCCGGTGCCCAGCGCCTTCATCACTGCCTCCTTGGCGGCGAAGCGCGCCGCAAGCTGCGGAGGCCGACCGCGGCAGTAATCGAGTTCCCCTTGCGTGTATATGCGGCCAAGGAAACGGTCGCCCCAGCGTTCTACGGTCGCGGCTATGCGGCTGATTTCGATGATGTCCACGCCGACGGTAAGCATTAACGGATTATATATTCACTAGCAAGCGGGCAATCCTCTCTGGCTTACCGAACCGCATTCGGTTAATCTATTCGTAGTTGTACGAGCAAAGGAAAACCGAGTGACAGCTTCCATCATCAGCGGAAACGAAATAGCGCAACAGATCCGGGAGGAGGTTGCCCGCAACGTCCAGTCATTAAAGGACAACTGCGGCATAACTCCCGGTCTAGCCGTGGTGCTCATAGGCGACGATCCGGCATCGGCTATCTACGTGAGAAACAAGGAGCGCGCCTGCCGGGAAGTCGGCATAGAGTCCCGCACCTTCAACCTGCCCGGAGATTGCAGCCAGGATGAAGTGGTGCAGTTGGTGACCCAGTTGAACCACGACAATAGTTTCCACGGCATCCTTACGCAGCTGCCCTTCCCGCCTCAGATCAGCGAATCCGAGATTATACAGATACTGGACCCCGCCAAGGACGTGGACGGTCTGCACCCCTACAACGCAGGCTTGCTTGCCGCGGGCGTGCCCAGGTTCATTCCGGCCACTCCCTACGGCGTCCAGCAGATGCTCATTCGCACCGGCAACGACCCGGTGGGCAAGCACGTTGTCATCTGTGGCCGCAGCAACATTGTGGGCAAGCCCCTGGCCACATTGCTATCGCAGAAGCGCCCCGGGGCCAACGCTACCGTCACTGTATGTCATACGGGCACGACCGATTTGGCGCAATACACTCGCCAGGCCGATGTTTTGGTTGCCGCCATGGGCAGCCCTCGCGTAATCAAAGCGGACATGGTCAAGGAAGGCACCGTGGTCATCGACGTGGGGACCAATCGCGTTGAGGACGCTACTCGCAAGAGCGGCTACCGCTTGGTGGGAGACGTGGACTTCGAAGCAGTCTCGGAAGTCGCCAGCGCCATTTCACCCGTACCTGGCGGCGTCGGCCCCATGACCATCGCCATGCTCCTGGTCAATACCCTGGCGGCGGCCGGTGCTGAAGCCGCATCCCCTTCTACCTGAGGCAACCCGTGGAGCTTATGGGCAAGACGTTGTTGATAGCGGGGGGCGTAATGGTCCTATTCGGCCTACTATTTATTGGCTTCGGCAACCTGCCTGGTCTGGGACGGCTCCCCGGCGATAGAGTATTCCACGTCGGCAACGCGACCATTCACTTCCCCATAGTCACCATGCTTCTGGTCAGCGTAGTCCTCACCATCGTCCTCAACCTTGTCATCCGCCTCTTCCGTGCCTGAGATGTGCATTGACCAGTTTGAATACTCGCTTCCTCAAGAGCTGATTGCCCAGACCCCTTTGGAGCCTCGCGACCACTCACGATTGATGGTGCTGGATCGCTCTAGGGAAGCCATCGAGCACCGTAACTTCTACGATTTGCCGCTTCTTCTCGAACCGGGCGACCTTCTTGTGTTCAACGACAGCCGTGTCATGCCGGCCCGTCTCATTGGCAGGATCGACGGCAATAGCAGAGAAGCGGAGCTCCTTCTACTGCGACGGGAGAGGCCCGGTCTCTGGCAGTGCCTAGCGCGGCCGGGTCGGCGTTTGCGGCCCGGAACTACCCTCCTCTTCCACGACGAACTTGAGGCCCGGATAGTTGAATCCATGGAGGACGGCTTGCGCCTGGTGGAATTCAACGATGAATCCTTGATAGAGAAGGTCGGCCAAGCGCCCCTGCCGCCGTACATTCATGAAACCCTGCAAGACCCTGAGCGGTATCAGACGGTGTATGCCAGGCGCTTGGGCAGCGCCGCCGCACCCACGGCTGGCCTTCATTTTACAGAACGGCTTATGCAAGAGCTTCAAGCCAAGGACATCCAAACGGCTTTCCTCACCCTGCACGTTGGCCTGGACACCTTCAGGCCTGTCGATGAAGAGGATCCCAGGGAGCACAAGCTCCACACCGAGTACTGGGAGGTATCGCCGCAAGCCGCGAAATCCATCAACTCCGCCCGTCAAGAAGGACGCCGAGTCGTCGCCGTAGGCACAACCAGCGTGCGGGTCCTTGAGCAGACCGCGCTTCTGATGGAAGAACAAGGGCGGGATGCGATCCAACCCGGCTCGGGCTGGGCCGACCTCTTTATACTGCCCGGGCACCGGTTCCGTGCCGTGGACGCCATGGTCACCAACTTCCATCTGCCGCGTTCCACCCTCCTCATGCTCGTCTCCGCTTTCGCTGGCCGTGAGCGCGTTCTTGCCGCATACCTGGAGGCTATAGAGGAGAAGTACCGCTTCTACAGCTTCGGCGATGCGATGCTAATTGTGTAGTCTTCACCCTTCACCGCATTTCTCTGAGCCTGTCGTTCGCATATTCTCCCCTTCCGCATGCGGTATGACTGGAGTATAGTTAGCGGCGCAATTGAATCGTGGGCAGTGAGGAGTATGACCGCCTCTACCAAGTGGCTCATTGGAATCGGCGCCGCGTTGGGTGTCCTTGTTGTCGCCGCCGTCGTTGGTGCGCTGATATCCGGCGGCGGGGAGCCTGAACTCTTTCCAGAAGATGACCCTGAAGGAATCACTCAACGCTACGTGCTGGCCATGATAGACGGCGACCTGGACGAAGCATGGGGATACCTCTCACCTGAGATGCAGTCCGGTTGTACATTGGAGGAGTGGCGAGAAGTAGCTAGGCGTCAGAGCCATTTGGAAGAGTCGCAGATACTCCTTGACGAAGTGGACCGGATCAACGATACAGAGGTGACGGTGTCTCTGAACCGGCGTAGGGTCAGCCAGCCCGATCCGTTCGATTTATCATTCTCCGCGGATGAGTCAACACACCACTTTGAGGACTTTCGCCTCAAAAAGCAGAGAGACGGCGCGTGGCGCATCTCACAGCTTCCCTGGCCCGTATTCAAGTGTCCCGAAGAAGGGTTGATAGAGCCTGTCCCCGCCGGTTAAAGCATACGATGGAAGGTAGTATGAACACAACTAAGCGACTTTATTTCTACGGAGTGTCGTTCGTTACGCTTGTTGTTGCTGCCAACGGCATTGTGCTTCTCATTCGGTTCCTCATCGAGCTGGTTACACAGAGCGCCATCGCCGGTTGGGACAACCAAGCCAGTCTGGGTCTGGCCATGGTGGTTGTAGGGGCTCCACTATGGGCGGTGCACTGGCAATATACCCAGAGGCAAGCTGCTAAACAACCTGACGAGACCGCTTCTACACTGCGCAAGATTTACCTCTACGGCGTCCTGTTCACCGCTTCCCTGGTTGTGTTCATAGCAGTTCACTCCCTCTTCTTCCAGGTCATGGGCGGCGGCGACCTCAGTGCCTATTTTGTGGGACAGGCGCTGGTCTGGGGTATTGTCTGGGCTTACCACTGGTCCGTGGAACGGCACGAACAGGCTACACTGAGCGGCCTCACCCTCAAGCGCTGGTACATGTACGGCACCAGTGTGTATACGCTGATCGCCCTCTTCGGAGGAGCCACCGGCGTGCTCGTGGTTCTTTTCCAATGGACCTACGACAGCCTGTTTCAGACCCGCGCCATTATCAGCGACGGAGGAGTCTGGAACAGCGCTATGCAGGACGGCATTGCGTCCCTGGTCGCCGGCGGCGTTTGGTGGGGCTTTCACTGGTTCTACGTAGCCCGCGGCGACGTCGAATCCACGCTACGGCAGGTCTATTTGAACCTGTTCGCTTTCCTCGGCGGCGCTATTACCGCTCTGGCGGCCATAGGCACGGTGCTCTATATCGCGATCCGCTGGCTCCTGGGAGGCACAGATCTCCCCGCGACCTCCGACCACTTCAGAGTCATCACTGATGCCGTGCCTTTCCTGTTCGCCGGTATAGCGCTGCTCATTTACCACTGGCAGGTGCTTCAAGATGAATCGCGGCTGCTGGCCGGTCGGCTGGCCGGAGCCAAGCGCTCCTTTGGATACATCATGTCGGCCATTGGCTTGGGAACGGCGGCGGTGGGAGTACCCCTAATAGTGGGCGCAGTCATAGGACTGGTCTTGCCCGAATCCGGCGATTCAATTGCCGGTTCTGAACCTGTGCGAGACCAGCTGGCTTTTGCCCTTACTGCCCTTATAATTGGTGCGCCCCTGTGGTACTGGTACTGGCCCAGAATGCAGCGTGCCGTACGGGAAGGCGGCGCAGAGGAACGGGGTGCGCTGGCGCGGCGCATCTACATCTACGGCGTATTGGGAGTGCTTGCCCTGGCTGGGATAGGCAGCCTCATAGGCTTCCTGACCGGCCTGTTCAACGACCTGCTTAGAGGTGACTTGACTGTTGATTTCCTGCGCAATGGTAGGTGGATGCTGGGCATCATAGCGGGCTCCGGTGCGCTGCTGCCCTACCACTGGCAAGTGCTCCGGGAAGATCAGCGCGAAGGCGGGGAACCGGTAACCGCGCTGAAATCCGTCACCCTTCTGGCCGGCGGGGAATCCGCCAGCGAACTGGCAAACCGGCTCAAAGAGGCGCTGGGCGTACGCGTACGGCTCATGCATGCTGTGGGCGAGAGCGGAGCATCCGCACTGAGCGACGAGCAGATGGAAGCGCTGCTACAGTCGATAGGCTCCGTCGACGCGGAGAGACTGTTGCTAGTGGCTACCGAAGGCCAAGTCAAGGTTTACGGGTACAGGTGATGCGGCTTTATCATGCTGACTGAAATTCGCAAAATGGCACAGGTGGGTGTATATAACGTTGACTTGTCATCTGTGCGCTATCACAATACCCTGCGATAAGAATGGAAGATTTTCTAGCTAGACTGTTTGTACTCAGCTATCTGGTGTTCTTCGCTAGCCTGGGATGGCTGGCAGCCTCCCTGATAAAGCGTCGTGACGCGCGGAAGCCCGCGACCATGACTGGGGTTTCCCTAGTTATTTTGTTGGTAGCCTTCTTGTTCCGGTGAGGGTTGCCTTGACTTTGGATCCGCTCCAGCGTATAGAAATTGACGGTGTGCTTTAGGAACTAGTCATGTTGGATGTGCTGATACACAACGGAAGAGTCTTAGACGGGACTGGGAGCCCCTGGTTCCATGCCGGAGTCGGTGTAGAAGACGGCCGCATCCGCATTCTGAGGGGGGACCTCTCCTCAATAGATGCGGCTCGCAATATAGATGCGGACGGCATGATCGTCTGCCCTGGCTTCATAGATATGCATACGCACTCCGGGCTGATGATTCTCCACGAACCGCGCAACGAGCCCAAGATCCACCAGGGCATTACCACGGAACTCATCGGCGTCGACGGGAACTCCTATGCTCCCTTCACGTCGGAGGAGGACTTCGATCAGTTCCTGCTGCTCAACGCGGGCATCGATGGCAGCCCGCCGTTGCCAAAGCGATGGTCGACAGTGGACGAATACCTCTCGCTGTTCAATCGCAAGGTTGCCAACAACGTGGCATACGTCATTGGCAACTCACCGTTGCGCATCAGCGCAATGGGCTGGGACAACCGCAGGCCAACCGGCGATGAGTTAGAAACGGAGAAGACCCTGCTCAGGCAGGGCATGGAGGAAGGAGCATTCGGTCTATCGACTGGTCTCACCTACCCCCCGGGCAGCTTTGCCGACACCAACGAGCTCATCGAACTGTGCCGTGAGGTGGACAGGCTTGGGGGCATCTACGTGACGCACGTTCGCTATACGTTGGGCGACCAGTTCCTGGATCCCTACAAGGAGGCAATCCATATCGCGCGGGCAAGCGGCGTTCCTTTACAGATATCGCACTTCCACAGCCCGTTGCCCGGAGGAGCGCACAAACTCTTGGCGCTCCTGGATGAAGCGCTGGACGAGGGTCTCGACGTGACCTACGACTCCTACTCATACCCCTACTCCAGCACGCGCCTGGAGTCCGTGCTGCCGGAATGGGCGCATGAAGGCGGCGTAGAACATCTGCTGGGAGTTATGCGCCATAGGAAGAGCCGGCAAAAGATGGCGGCAGACCTCTCAGTGCGAGCCCCCTCTTGGGACGCAGTCCTGGTGACCAACTTCGCCAAGCCCCACAACCGCCGCTGGGAAGGCAAGTCTGTGGCCGCAATTGCCGATGGGTTGGACATGAGCATACTGGACACCATCTGTGAGCTCCTCCTGGAAGAGGACATGGACCTCTGCTATACGGCCGACAACGGCAATCCGGTCAATATCAGGGAGTTTTTCAAGCACCCCAACCACATGGTGGGCAGCGACGGTCTCCTCATAGGCGACCACATCAACCCGCGAACCTACGGCTGCTTCCCGCGCGTACTGGGAGAGTTCGTCAGAGAGGATGGTCTTCTCACCCTCACCGATGCGGTGCGAAGAATGACCTCTTTCCCCGCGCAGCGGCTGGGCCTACCCGACAGAGGCAGGCTGGCCGATGGCATGATGGCGGATGTAGTGATATTCAATCCCGATACTGTGGGCACCAAGGCCACGCTCGAGGACCCCAAGCAGCTCCCGGATGGGATCTCCTATGTCTTAGTGAACGGGCAGGTCGTGGTGGATCGAGGTGTACACACCGGGGCCTTGCCGGGAGTAGCCCTAAGGCACAAGGTGAACACCGTTTAGACAAACTCTGATAGTATCTGCACGTGCTCCTGTCCGCTTGCCACAAGTGAACTCTGGATTGAAGACGGCCTGCGGACGGAGACAATACAAATAAGAATCGTGAATCGATAAGGAGGAAACAAATGGCCGCTTCCAAAGTAGATACCATAGTGCACGGCGGCACCGTAGTTACGTCAACGCATACTTTTCAAGGGAGCGTGGCTATAAGGGGTGAGAAGTTTGTGGCCGTGGGCCCTGATGACAGCCTGCCCGACGCGGACAACTATATAGACGCTTCCGGGAAGTATGTCTTTCCCGGCCCTATAGACGCCCACAGCCACTTTGACAACATGGACCCTTATGAGCTTGGCATCAAAGCGGGGGCGCTGGCCGGTCTCACAACGGTGATGCCCTTTGCTACGTATGACGTAAAGAATAAAGAGACCCTCCCCCAGGCCATCAACAGGCTCAAAGAGCGTCTCAGCAAAGAATCGGTGTTGGACTACACATTCCACTTCATCCTGGACAACCCGGAGTACATACTGGAAAGCCTTCCTGAAGCGCTTCAGATGGGGGTCACCTCTTACAAGGTGTTCATGACCTACAAGAAGTCGCTGACCCGTATGTGCAGCGACGCGTTCATCGCCAAGGCAATGGACGTCATCGCCGAAAACAACGGAATCATGCAGCTCCACTGCGAAAACGGCGACGTCATCGACTACCTGGAGGACAAGCGCATCGCCATGGGGCTGACCAAGCCCACCGACTTCCCTGACAGCTGCCCTATCTGGGTGGAGGAAGAGGCGATCAACCGCGCCATCAACCTGGGCAAAATGACGGGCTGTCCCGTCTTCGTGGTGCACCTCAGCACTCAGGCCGGTCTGGAACGCATCAAACGCGCCCAATCGGAAGGACAAAAGGTCTGGACGGAAACGTGTCCCCACTACCTCCTGCTCGACGAGTCCGCCATGGAGACGCTGGGGCCGCTGGTCAAGATAGGCCCGCCGCTCCGTCCCGCCGACGGCGTCAACCAGGGGGCTTTGTGGCAAGGCTCGGTGGACGGCTATATCTCCGCCATAGGCAGCGACCACGCCCCAGGCTCAAAGGAGCTAAAGGAGAAGGGTCGCGAGAACATCTACGTAGCCGATGACGGCACCCCCATACCCTTCGGGACGCCGTCCATCGAAACACTCGTCCCTCTGGTCTACAGCGAGGGCGTGGCAAAGAGAGGACTCCCCCTGACCTGGATGGCCCGCGTCCTGGCGGAGAACCCGGCGCGCATATTCGGCATATACCCCAGGAAAGGGGCCATCCGGCCCGGCTCCGACGCGGACCTGCTCATATACGACCCGGACGTGGAGAAGACCATCACCGTCGCAGACCACATAGGAAATTCCGGCTATACGCCCTATGAAGGCTGGACGCAGAAAGGCGCGCCGTGGATGACATTGGTGCGTGGCAAAGTAGTTTTAAACCAAGGCAAGCTGGAGCAGGGGCCGGAGCACGGCGAGTTTATCAGCGCCGGGCCGCCAACGCCCCCTCTCGGCGGCCGCGTCAACTAGGAGGTGGAAATGGCTGACTATCTGGACACCCTGTCGGATTTCGTTGCCAGCACAAGCTATGAAGACTTGAGCGAAGAAGCGCTGTCTGCAACGCGTGACGTCGTGCTGGACACGGTGGGCGCTATAGTGGCCGGCTATCAGCTGCCGGAGAACGCCGCCTTTGCCAAGCTGGCCTCGGAAAGGTCCGCGCCCCACACCTCAACCATCCTGGGCACCCCCTTCAAGGCAGAGCCCATGTGGGCAACCCTGGTTAACGGCACCGCTGGCGTGGGCTTGGAGATGGACGAGGGCAACCGCTACGGTGGAGGCCACCCTTCCATCCACGTGATGCCCGCGGCGCTGGCCGTCGGCGAGGAGATGGGCACAAGCGGTAGGCAGTTCATGGAGAGCCTGCTCCTTGGATATGAACTCTCGTCGCGGTTGGGCAGCGCCAGCAGGCCCCGCCCCAATGTCCACTCCCACGGCCACTGGGGCACACCCGGAGCAGCCGCGGCCGTGGCCAAGTTGAAGGGCTACACGGCAAGCCAGGTGCGCGACGTTGTAAACATCTCGACCTCTATGAGCCCGGGCAACAGCTGGACGCCCTGCTTTGAGGGCGCCACCATCCGTAACGCCTATTCGGGCAGGTCAGGATTCCAGGGCATACTTGCCGTCCACATGTACGAGGCGGGGTATACCGGCATTCACGACGCCCCCGCCGATGTCTTCGGCACGATTCTGGGCGACGAGTTCCATGCGGAAGACGCCGTGCGGGGCTTGGGCGGAATACACCGCATACAGCAGAACTACTTCAAGTTCCACGCATGCTGCCGATACAACCACCCTACCCTGGACGCCGTTCTGGATATATGCGGCAGGGAGCAGTTTGGCCCGGAAGAGGTGGAGGCGGTGGACGTGGAGACCATTGGAGGCATACCGCTGGGAATGGTGGGCCCCTACCCGCCCAACATGCTGAGCGCCAAGTTCAACATCCCCTACGCGGTGGCCTCGGCTATCGTGAGACATGGCGCCGATATCACGTCCTTCTACCGGGATGCCGTGGCCGACCCCACCATCCAGGACCTATCGGCTAGGGTGAACGTGACCTTGAACCCTGATATGACCGTGCGGCGCGACGACCAGCCCTGCGCCGAGGTAACCGTCCGTCTCAGGGACGGCCGCACCTTCTACGAGACCACCAACTCCATACGGGGCGACGCCGGGAACCCGGTGCCGCACCAGCAACTGGTGGACAAGTTCCTATTCCTCACCCAGGACATCCTGGGGCTGGAAAGGGCCAATAGCATAATCAAAGCAATAGACCGCCTGGACGATATGCCGGACGTGAGAGAGCTCACGGCGCTGCTGGGCGGAAAGTAACAGGAGGGAACAATGGGTACAAATCTGGATGGCCGCGTAGCCGTGGTAACCGGCTCGGCGATGGGCATGGGCAAGGTCACCGCCAAGGAACTGGCGGACCGGGGCGCAGCCGTAGCCTGCTGGGACATCGTAGGCGACAAGGTCATGGAAACCGCGGAGGAGATTGCGGCGGCGGGACACAAGTCCCTGGGTCTGCAGGTAGACGTCACCGACATGAACCAGGTGCAGCAAGCCGCCAAGCAAACCGTGGAAGCGCTGGGCACCGTTGACATACTGGTCAACGTGGCGGGGAGCAGCCTGGGCGCGCCTCCGGGCATCGACGAGCTGTCCGAAGAGGACTGGGACGCCGTGGTGAGCCTTAACATGAGGGCCTCCTTCCTCACTGCTAAGACCTTTGCCGGTGACATGAAGAAGAAGGGTTGGGGACGCATCGTCAACATCTCCTCAGGCGCGGGACGGAGCAACAGCCGGAGCAAGGTCATCCCCTACGCCGCCGCCAAGGCCGGCCTGCTGGGACTGACGCGCCAGCTGGCCGTGGACCTCGCGCCGCACGGCGTCAACGTCAACGCCATAGCCCCCGGCGCCATAGCCACGGTACCGAACGCCAACTGGAAGAGAATGCCCCCTGAACAGCAGCGCGATGCGCTTCTCACCATCCCCGCCGGTCGCTTTGGCGAATCGGAGGAGTTGGCGGGAGCAATCGCCTTCCTGGCCTCCGACGACGCCAGCTACGTAGTAGGTCAAACACTGTGCGTCGATGGCGGCCACTGGATGTTCTAGAACGGCATCGCCTTTAATATCCTCTCCTTGCGGAGAGACTTTTCAGCCTGGAAACAGGGGGGTCATATACCTGTTCAACCCTTGGTACGTGGCGGTTGGGTAAGTCACTTTTCAATGGTGATTGCATTGCAATCGTGGTATAATCTTACATACAAAGCAAGGAGGTGCGTCTTGGCCAGCATCACCGTGCGTAATCTGGACGAAGGGCTAAAGCGTCGACTGCGCATCCGTGCCGCCGAGAACGGGCGCTCCATGGAACAGGAAGCGCGGGACATTCTGCGGGCGGCCCTTGACGAGGACGCTGCGCCTAACAGGAATCTTGGAACGGCAATACATGAACTGTTCAAGCCGTTCGGCGGAGTGGAACTGGAGGTCCCTCATAGGGAACCGATGCGTGAGCCCCCGCGGTTTAATTGAGCGCTGAATTCATGTTTGTCCTCGATACCAATGTAGTGTCGGAACTGATGAGAGAGCGTCCTAACCCCGAGGTCATGGGATGGATGGACAATCAACTCACTGATGACTTGTTCGTGACCTCTATCACTGAAGCGGAGGTTCGAACCGGCATCGCCATATTGCCTGATGGAGAGAGGCAGCGTGGACTGGCTGCCGCTGCCGAACGGCTCTTTGCGGTGTTCTTCTCTGAACGCATACTGCCATTTGACAGTGATGCCGCCCAAGCCTACGCCATGCTGGCCACCGAACGCAGGGTCGCCGGACGACCCATGAGCCAATCCGACTGCCAGATCGCCGCTATAGCATACTCACGAGGGGCGCCGGTGGTAACCCGGGATGCGGACGACTTCGAAGGGTGCGGGCTTGATGTCATCGACCCCTGGGAGGATGGATGAAGCCGCGGGATCGATCTTCCTCAATTGGCAAGGCTGGCCGGGGATGAAACTTTGGGACTCTCCTCGCGAACAGACTTTGCTCCCTTATCAGGGCTAAACTCGTATATAATCCTCTAAATACGGACGGTTGGAGGCATCTTGAAGCTGGGCGTTACCTTCCCCCAAACTGAAATAGGCACAGACCCAGGCGCTATACGGGAGTTCGCGCAGGTTGTGGAGGGTCTGGGGTTCAACCATCTGCTGGTCTACGACCACGTGCTGGGCGCGGATACGTCCCACTACAAGGACTGGAGCGGCACGTACGACAAGGATGACATGTTCCACGAACCTTTTGTCCTCTACGGCTATTTGGCCGCCGTCACCTCCTCCATAGAGCTGTGCACGGGCATAATCATCCTGCCTCAGCGCCAGACGGCCCTGGTAGCCAAGCAGGCGGCTGAGGTCGACGTGCTGAGCGGAGGCCGTCTGCGCCTGGGCATCGGCATTGGGTGGAACCACGTGGAGTTCGAGGCGCTGGGCCAGGACTTCCGCGTACGTGGAAAGCGCAGCGAGGAGCAGATAGAGCTCATGCGCCAACTCTGGACAAACGAAACGGTCACTTTCAACGGAAAGTGGGACAGAGTAACCGCCGCCGGCCTCAATCCCCTGCCCGTGCAGCGGCCGATCCCCATCTGGCTGGGAGGAGGTGCGGAGCAGGTGCTCAAGAGAGTAGCCACGCTATCGGACGGGTGGATCCTTACCGGACCGCCAAGCGAGGCCACGCAACAACGCCTGGAGCGCATCCGGGCCTACGCCGAAGAGGCGGGCCGCGATCCGGCAACCATCGGGATAGAAGGCGGTGTGCGAATTGCGGAAGGCGGGCCGGACGACTGGATGAAGACCGTGGAAGTATGGCGCGCGCTGGGTGCAACCCACGTCTGCCTGAACACTATGAACGCCGGATTGAAGACAGTCGCCGAGCACTTGGACGCGGTGCGCCGCTTCCATGAAGCGGCTGGTGAATGAATGTATCGACCGTTAGGAGGTAATCATGGCTAGTCCAATAACACCGGATCTGGTTTACCACATAGTTGGCGTCTCAGGACCGGACATATCGGCAGACGGAAGCAAGGCGGTGTTCGTCAAATCATGGGTCGACTGCGAAGCGGGAGAAGATCGCTCCCAGGTGCAGATGATCGACCTGAACAGCGGGAACATCGCGCCATTTACCCACGGTTCAAAGGACGGCAATCCGCAGTTCTCTTCCGACGGCGAATCGCTGGCCTTCCTACGCCCCGACGACAAAAAACGCAGGCAGGTCTGGGTGATGAAGACCAACGGCGGAGAGGCCGCCCAGGTCACCACGCTGCGCGGCGGCGTCAGCGACTTTTCCTGGGCCCCGGACGGACAGCGCATAGTGGCCGTCTCCAACGTTGACCCCGACCAGCCGGAGGATGACCACGACGCCAAGAAAGACCCAATGGTGAAGGTGGTCAACCGTATCAAATACAGGCACGACGTGCTGGGCTGGCGCGGCGACGGCCACCGGCAGATCTTCGTCGTGGAGGTTGGCGGCGGAGAGGCGCTTCAGCTCACCCAGGGAGACTACGAGAACTATGCGCCGGTCTGGTCGCCGGATAGCTCCCGGATCGCCTTCATATCGGAGCGTTCGGATGACAGAGACCTCTTCGATTACTCTCAGGCCTACGTGGTAGCGGCAGACGGCGGTGAACCCGTCGTCTGGTCCGACGGATTGCACACGGTCGCCGCTCTGGGATGGTCGCCGGACGGCAATAAGCTCGTCGCCGTCGGCTCCGACGTCCCAGATGGCAGCGCCAGCTATCAGGGCTGGCTGTACGTGATCCAGCCCGGCGAAACCCCTCGGCGTCTCACCGACGACAGCATAAAGCCCGTGGCCGGATTCCCGCCGCAGGGGCCGTTTACCAAGATACTGTGGACGGATGACGGCGTCCTCTACTTCCTCGCCGACGCCAGGGGCGAGTCGTTCCTCTGCTCCGTACCCGTGGATGGCGGCGAGGTGAAGCGGATATACGGCGGCGGCGCGCAGCTCACGGCGGCCTCACTGGATGGGGACGCTGCCAAGGCTGTGCTGCTTTCCGTGTCGCCGGATTCGCCTGGCGACATCCACCTGGTCGATGTCGCAGCCGGTAGCGGCAATCAGCTCACCGACTACAACCGCGACTACCTCCAGAAGCGCCCGCCGGCCCAGCAGAGCAAGTTCCAACTGGACAGGGCGGGCTTCGACATAGAGTCCCGCGTACTGCTTCCACCCGGCTTTGACGAGTCCAAGGTCTACCCCATGATATTGGAGATTCACGGCGGCCCCAACGGCGTCTTCATGGACGCCTTCAGTACGCTGCACCAGGTCCTGGCCACCGCCGGATACATTGTGCTGGCGGTCAACCCCAGGGGCTCCTCCACCTACGGCGGTGATTTCACCATGGCCGTCCTCAACGACTGGGGAGGAGAGGACTACCTCGATATCATGCAGGCCGTGGACGAGATGGTCTCCAAGCCCTACGTGGACGAATCCAGGCTTGGAGTGCACGGGTACAGCTACGGCGGATACATGACCAGTTGGACCGTGGGACACACCGACCGGTTCAAAGCGTCGGTGGTGGGAGCTCCCTGCATAGACCTCTCCAGCATGGCGGGCACGTCGGACATTGGCATCAGTTTCGGCGAGAAGCAGTGGGGAGGCAGGCGCGACGTAGTATTCGACGAGATGATGAAGCGCTCCCCCATAACCTACGCCCCGCAGGTGAACACGCCGGTGCTCCTCCTCCATGGAGAAACTGACTACCGCTGTCCCATAGGACAGAGCGAGCAGTACTTCGTCTCCCTGAAGAGGCTGGGCAAAGAGGTGGAGTTCGTGCGCTTCCCCGGAGGAGCGCACGGCTTCCGCAACAGCGGCCATCCCAAGATGAGGAAAGAGTATCTGCAGCGCGTCCTGGACTGGTTCAACAGGTACCTTGCCTAGAGACGACAAGCCGGAGGCCTGATTGGACTCACCAGAGACCGGGCCCGCTGAAGCAAGAGCCGCCAGACGTCCCGTTGTAGAAGTCCTGCAGGACAGGAACTACCGTCTCTTCTTCCCTGCCGGACTCTTCACCCAGATGGGACGCTGGATGTGGTTCTTCGTCTCTGCCTACCTGGTGCTCCAGCTCACCGATTCCAACTTTCTCACCAATATGGTGGGCGTGGCCTCCACCGCTCCCCTGCTCCTTGTCGGCGTGGCCATTGGCGTAATCGCCGACTCATTCGATCGCAGGCGGCTCCTCCTGCTGGGTCTGGGAGTGAACCTGGTCACATCGGTAGTAGCGGCCTTCCTTGTGTTCTCGGGCAACGTGAACGAATGGCAAATCATCTTGCTCACCTTTGTTGTCGGCGCTTCTCTTACCATGGACCAGATCACCCGCCGCTCCTTTATACCGGACCTGGTGAGAAGGGAGGTGCTTACCTACGGCATAGCTCTGGATACGGTTAATATGACCGCCGGCATCATGGCCGGCCCGTTCATCGCCGGACTCCTCCTCGACCTCCTGCCCGAACGAGCTTTTCACAACGTCGCTTGGGTGTACCTGGCGGCGGCTCTGATGTTCTCCGCTGCGGCTGTCTTAGTCTACGGCGTCCAAGCGCAGAACCTGCCCCGGCGGCTGGGCCTGAAGCCAAGCTCAATCTTCACGTCCGTCGCCGACGGGTTCCGGGTCATCGCCGGAAACAGGGCCATCATCGGTGTGTTTGGCATCACCATCCTGTTCAACCTCACCTTCCCGCCCCACACGCCGCTCATTCCCGTCTTTGCCCAGAAGGTGCTTCAGGTCAGCAACACCGCCATGGGAGTGCTGGGCGCAGCCGGCGGCCTCGGTGCGCTTATAGGCACCATCTTCATCGTCAGCAGGCGCGATATCCCCAGAAAATCGCTCTACTACTACAGCGGCACGCTCGCCTGCATGGCGTTCCTCTTCGTCTTCGGCATCTCCAACACATTCCCCCTCTCGTTTGCCGCGCTTCTCTTTGCCGGAATGGGAATGTCGGGCTTCGGCACCATGCAGGCCGCGCTGGTGCTGCTTTCGGTCAGCGAAGAGGTGCGCGGCAGGCTGATGGGAATCCAAAGCATGGCCATCGGCGTATTACCATTGGGGTCGCTCATCATGGGCGCGCTGGCAGAGTTGTGGTCGCCCCAGCAGGCGGTGGCTGCCATAGCCCTTGTCGGCTTTGTCCTCACCGCGATTTGGGTGGCATTCGCCAAAGAGATGAGACGCCTGTGATTGGGCTATTGTTATATGATATGCAAGTCAGCAGGAAGAAGGGAGGCTTTTTGGGCACGTGTAGCAGCCATACGTCCAAGCCCGACGACCCAGCCCAACCACAGGGATGAACGTCAAGTCCAAGGCTACCGGGCAGGTCAAGATCCTTGGACTGCGCCTGCTTTCCCGCGCCGCCGTCCTCGCTGAGCCGCTTGCGCCTTGGTGCGGTATCGCTGCCAGTGTCACCCTGGTCGGCATCGACCTGCTGCTCGTCTTAATCACGCCGGAGTACAACGCCATAGGCGAGACCATCAGCGAGATGCACAGCGTCGATATGGCCTACTCCACCATCGGCCGTCTCAGTCTGCTGGCCTACTGCGCGCTGGCTGTCCCCTTCACCCTGCGCGCCTTGCTTTTGCCGGAGATAGGCGGTCCCTGGGTACGGTTCATGGCCTTTGGGCTGTGGACCCACCTGGTCATGGGCCTGATTGCCGCCGCTTTCCAGTCCGACTCCCTGCAAGAGATCATATACGGTTTAACGGCCAACGACATCCACGACGGTGCCGGGTACGCCATGTACGTCGCCGGTCTGGTAGGCGTTGTCGGTACGGTAATGGCGATGAATCCCGGCCCGTCGACCAAGCGGCTCTATTCGTTCTCCGTAGTCGTGGCTGCCGTCATGATCGTCACCAGCCTCATCTACGTCGTCGCCATCGCTGAAACTTACACGGGCCCGGAGGATCACATCGGTTCCGCTGAAGCTTACACGGGCCTGGGGGAGCGCATCGGTTTCGCTGCCTACCTGCTCTGGGTCGTGGTGATGTCGCTGCGAATCCGAGAGGCGCGCCGCTTTCGTCCCATATGACTCGATTGCCACCCCGGTGGCGCCCCAGCAGGCGGTGGCTACCATAGCGCTTGTGGGCTTTGCCCTCACCGCAGTATGGGTGACGTTCGCCAAAGAGATGCGACGCCTGTGATTGGGCTAATGTGATATGATATGCAAGTCGGTGGCTCTCGCGACGACCCTCTATGCTCCCCAAGCAGGGGGAAGGGAGCCTTATGGCACGTTTAGCAGCATTCCAGTCGTCCAACCCCGACGACCCCAGCCCAACCACGTTTTTATTTCACACTTCCCTACTGTAATGGGAGAATGATGTCTATTCGGAAGATAGGTTTTCTGTGGCTGGTGGGTTTACTGGCGGTACTACCGCTGCCCCATAGGACAGAGCGAGCAGTACTTCGTCTCCCTGAAGAGACTGGGCAAAGAGGTGGAGTTTGTGCGCTTCCCTGATGGGGCGCACGGCTTCCGCAACAGCGGTCATCCCAAGATGAGGAAAGAGTATCTGCAGCGCGTCCTGGACTGGTTCAACAGGTACCTTGCCTAGAGACGACAAGCCGGAGGCCTGATTGGACTCACCCAGACGTCCCGTTGTAGAGGTCCTGCAGGACAGGAACTACCGTCTCTTCTTCCCTGCCGGGCTGTTCACCCAGATGGGACTCTGGATGTGGTTCCTTGTCTCCGCCTATCTGGTGCACCAGTTCACCGATTCCAGCTTCCTCACACAGATGGTGGGAGTGGCCTTCACCGCTCCCCTGCTCCTTGTCGGCGTGGCCATTGGCGTAATCGCCGACTCATTCGACCGCAGGCGTCTCCTTCTGCTGGGCCTGGGAGTGAACATGGTTACCTCGCTAGTAGCGGCCTTCCTTGTATTTTCGGGCAACGTCAACGAATGGCAGATCATCCTGCTCACCTTTGTCATCGGCGCTTCCCTTACCATGGACCGGATCACCCGCCGCTCTTTTATACCGGACCTGGTGAGAAGGGAGGTGCTTACCTACGGCGTAGCGCTGGATACGGTGAATATGACCGCCGGCATCATGGCGGGCCCGTTCATCACCGGGCTCCTCCTGGAGTTCCTGCCCGAACGAGCTTTTCTCAACGTCGCCTGGGTGTACCTGGCGGCGGCTCTGATGTTCTCCGCTGCGGCTGTCTTAGTCTACGGCGTCCAAGCGCAGAACCTGCCCCGGCGGCTGGGCCTGAAGCCAAGCTCCGTCTTCACCTCCATCGCTGATGGGTTCCGCGTCATCGCCGGAAACAGGGCCATCATCGGCGTGTTTGGCATCACCATCCTGTTCAACCTCACCTTTCCGCCCCACACGCCGCTCATTCCCGTCTTTGCTGAGAAGGTGTTGCAGGTCAACCCCGCCGCCATGGGAGTGCTGGGTGCGGCCAGCGGCCTCGGTGCGCTCATAGGCACCATCTTCATCGTCAGCAGGCGCGATATCCCCAGAAAATCGCTCTACTACTACAGCGGCACGCTTGCCTGCATGGCGTTCCTCTTCGTCTTCGGCGTCTCCAACACGTTCCCCCTCTCATTTGCCGCGCTTCTTTTCGCCGGAATGGGCATGTCGGGCTTCGGCGCCATGCAGGCCGCGCTGGTGTTGCTCTCGGTCAGCGAGGAGATCCGCGGTAGGCTGATGGGAATCCAGAGCATGGCCGTTGGCGTACAACCGGTGGGGTCGCTCATCATGGGCGCACTGGCAGAGATATGGTCGCCCCAGCAGGCGGTGGCTGCCATAGCGCTTGTGGGGTTTGTCCTCACCACGATATGGGTGACGTTTGCTAAAGAGATGAGACGCCTCTAATTGAGCTATACTGTACGGGTGCTCTCCATTCCAAAAGTAGCTTTCCTGTGGCTGCAAAACATCCCGACGCAAGTTTGTCGATGGGCAGTGAGTTAGCCCATGCACGACCCTGGACCTCTGGCAGCCGTCTGGGAGATTCCAAAGCCATTGTCCGTTCACCCGGTCCAGGTGGACGACGACACCGTCATCATTCTGCGACGCCATGGAAACCCGGAGGGCCCCAGGCTGGTTCTGAGCCACGGTAACGGCCTCGCCATCGACCTCTACTATCCGTTTTGGTCTCTCCTCAGCCGCGATTTCGACCTGTTTGTCCACGACCTGAGGAATCACGGTTGGAACAAGACCGGCGCCCGGAAGGACCACAGCGTCGATACCTTTGCGCGCGACCACGACCGCATTTTTGAGGCGATCGCCACTCTCTATGGCGAGAAACCGACCGTTGGTGTTTTTCACTCCATTTCTGCCCTTGCAAGCCTTCATACGCCTTCGCGGGGAGGCAACTACTCCGCCTTGATGCTTTTTGCTCCGCCACTCTGCAACACCGACTACAGGTACAGGGAGTTCGAATTGCGGGCCATGAGCACAGCCGACATGCTGAGGCGGAGGACACAATGGTTCCTGTCCCGGGAGGAGCTTGCGGAGCTTCATACCTATTTGCCCTACTTTCACCGGTCCGTTCCGGGAGTCTACGAACTTATAGCGAGAACGACCCTCAAGGAGTCGGAGACCGGTCAGGGTTTCGAACTCCAGTGTCCCTCCGAGTTCGAGGCGCAAATCTGGGACCATGCCTCGAAGTATGCGGCCTCAGTCGACTTTGGCGCCATGAGGTGTCCTCTCAAAATCGTATCCTCAGACCCTGCCTCACAGGACCCGAATGCCCCTACGTTCGACTACGCTGACGCGGACGTCGACCATGAGTTCTTGCCCGAAACTACACATTTCCTGCAGCTTGAAAAACCGCGGGAGTGTGCGCTGGCCTTGCGGAGATTTCTGAAACAGGTGGGAATCCTGTAGACCCAGAGTGACGGCGTGATTGTAAACAGGCTCTAGGCTATAATGTGAGGGTGAGCATCCTGGCAATAAGAGGCAGCCGGTTCAAGGTCTGGGTCCAGACCTATCTCGTCCTGCTCACGGTTGGGGCGGTTCTCTACGGCCTTCTCGGTCCGTTGTTCGACCACCACTTCGCCGAGCGGCTGCCCTATCACGGCCACGTTTTCAGTTCCGGCGCGCCCCATGCGCATGAGCACCCGCTGAACACAACCCACTCCCACGATGGCGCAACCGGGCACGATGGCATTCTGTTCCTGCCCGGCCACTCCGCGCAGAGCAGCGGAGACGGCATCGGCGGCTGGCAGTGGGCAGAGCAAGCCGGCTTAGTCACACTCCTGCCTCTCCTCTTCCTATTCCTATTGCAATCAAGGGAGCTCTGGCGGCTTAGAGTCGCCGAGCCTATAACCCCGCACCGACCTCCCCGTCTCGCCGCCTGATTCCGCCATCTAAACTGGACGTCTTTTCGTTTGCAGGCTGAACCTGCCTGCGCAATTTCAATCTGACGGTTTATGAAAACACGAGTCCGTATAGCTTTGTTTGCTAGCCTTGCCTTGGGCCACCTGCTCTGGGCAACGCCTCTTTTCGCCAACGGTGTTACCAACGTGGAGCTGTTCCGCAAAGAAGAAGGCGCATATCAGCTCGCCGTCTTCTCCAGGGACGCTACCTCCGCCGTGGGTGAGGTGTTCCTATCCGTACATCTACTGCGCGACAACGTGCCGGTCGAGGCCTCCAATGTGGTTGCGAGAGCATCCGGGCCTGAAGGCTCAAGCGCGAGCCAGGCGATCGGCGTGATTGCTCCAACGCTCCCCATCCACTACGACCTCAGGGTACCGGTAGACGTTGCCGGTGATTGGGACCTGGAGGTCGTAGTGCAAGTGGAGGAGGCCACCCTGCAGGGAACGTTCCCCAT
>CBDCQF010000003.1:0-41572 GCA_965220545.1 Dehalococcoidia bacterium | reverse complement strand
TGATTGACGAGATCCACACCCCCGACTCCAGCCGCTACTGGATCGCCGACACCTATGAACAGCGCATGCGGGAGGGACGGGAACCCGACAACGTCGACAAGGAGTTCCTCCGGCTCTGGTTCACGGAGAACTGCAACCCCTACGAGGATAAGGTCCTGCCACCGGCGCCGGATGACCTTGTCATCGAGCTCTCAAGACGGTACATCCACCTCTACGAGAAGATCACCGGTCGCTCCTTCGAGTTTCCGGATGCGGACCAACCGATCGAGACGCGCTTGGAAAGCAACCTTCAAGGAATCGCATGAGGGTGTACGGAGGGCAGTAGGGCACCAACGGTGAAGAAGTACATCCTCTTCGACCATGATGGTGTTCTGGTAGATACCGAGTTCTGGTATTACAAAGCCGGAGAGCGCGCCCTGGCGGACATCGGCTTTACCATGGATAGAGACCAGTACCTCCGAGACATGACCCAGGTAGAGGCCACTTGGGCCCAAGCCAGAGCGGCGGGTATCGACGAGCATACCATCGGCAGACAACGTGAGGTCCGTGACGTCTACTACCAGGAGTATCTGAGGACGCAAGACATAGAGATTGAGGGTGTCCTGGAAACGCTGGACGTGCTCGCAGGTGAGTACAGGATGGGTATAGTCACTACGTCCAAGCGAGCTGACTTCGCCCTCATACACGAAAAGCGGTCCATCCTGGACTACATGGAGTTCTATCTGGCTAGGGATGACTACGAGCAAGCCAAACCGCATCCCGAGCCCTACCTGAGAGGGCTCCAACGCTTTGGCGCTACCGCCGATGAAGCGGTGGTTGTGGAAGACTCGGCGAGAGGGTTGATGTCAGCGGTAGCGGCGGGTATTGACTGCATAGTGGTCGCGAACGAGTTCACCGCGTCTCACGATCTGTCCAAAGCAACTGCCAAGGTCGCTACGTTTAGGGAACTGCCATCTACTATAAAGGGCTTAACGAGTTAGCCGGGAACCCATCCCAGAATCCTTGAGAGACTCTCCTCGCCTCAGCCAACTACCACGTTCACCAGCCGTCCCGGTACGTAGACAAGCTGTTTCACCTGCTTGCCATCGACGTGGGCTTGCACGCGCGGGCTGTCCAGGGCTGATTTCTTTGCCTGTTCCTCCGATATACCGGCGGCGACGGTAAGCTTGTCGCGCACCTTGCCGTTGACCTGCACCACCAGCGTGATCATCTCATCGGCGGCCAGCTCTTCGTCCCAGGCGGGCAACGGCTGATTGTGGATGCTATAGGCGTTGCCGCGCCGTTCCCACAGCTCCTCGGTGATATGGGGAGCTATGGGGGCTAGCAACACAAGCAGCGTGTCTACCGCCGAGTCCCATGAGGCGGCATCGACGTTCTTGGCGTCCCAGAAGGAGCCCAGGGCGTTGCTGAACTCCATCATGGCGGCCAGCGCCGTGTTGAAGTGGAAGCGCTCTATATCGGTGACCACCTTGCGAATGGTCTTGTGCGTGGCCCTTGTAAGGTCTCGCATCGCCTGGGGGTCGCCGCTGCCAAGCTGCGACGAGTCACGCTGAGCGATGTCCCAGACGCGGTTAGCCCAGCGCGTCATGCCGTTGATGCCGCTGTCGCTCCAGTCGCCGCCCTGGTCCCAGGGGCCGAGGAACATGAGGTAGATGCGCACCACGTCGGCGCCCAGCGACTGCACGTAGGGGTCGGGCGCGATGACGTTGCCACGGGACTTGCTCATCTTCTGGTGTTCCGCAATTATGGTGCCCTGGTTGAACAGGCGCAGAAACGGCTCGTTGAAATCCAGCAAGCCCACGTCGCGCAGGGCCTTTGTGAAGAAGCGGGCATAGAGCAGGTGCATCACGGCGTGCTCAGCCCCGCCGGTATACTGGTCCACGGGGTTCCACGCGTTCATCGCCGCGGGGTTGAACGGGGCTTCGTCATAATCGGGGCTGGTGAAGCGAAGCTGGTACCACGACGAGTCGACGAACGTGTCCATGGTGTCGGTCTCACGCCTGGCCGGCTTGCCGCAGTCCGGGCAGGAGGTATTGACGAACTCCTCGTTGGAGGCCAGCGGTGATTCACCGGTAGGGCGGAACTCGGCGTCTCGCGGAAGCAGCACGGGCAGGTCTTCCTCCGGGACTGGCACCGTGCCGCACTTGTCGCAGTAGACCATGGGGATGGGCGTGCCCCAGTAGCGCTGGCGCGAAATGAGCCAGTCGCGCACGCGGTACGACACCGTGCGGCTGCCCCAGTTCTGCTCTTCCACGTGCTCCGCAATGGCTTTGATGCCTTCGGAACTGGGCATGCCGTTGAACTGGGCTGAATTGACCTGGGAGCCTTCTTCCAGGTATGCGGAATCAAGGTCGCTTCCGTCCCAGCCGGGCGGCGCTATGACCACTCTTATGGGCAGGTCGTACTTGCGGGCAAAGTCAAAGTCGCGCTGGTCATGGGCCGGTACGCCCATGACTGCGCCCGTACCGTAGCTGAGCAGCACGTAATCTCCCACGAAGATGGGCACCTGCTCACCGTTGAGTCTATTGACGGCGTAGGCCCCGGTGAACACGCCCGTTTTCTCGCGCTCCGTGGAGAGGCGCTCGATCTCCGTTTGGCCGCGCGCCTGTTCTATGTAACGGTCCACGGCGTCCTGCTGTTCAGCGGTGGTTATCTTCCGCACCAGCGGATGCTCCGGCGCGAGCACCATGAAGGTGACCCCGTAGATCGTGTCTATGCGAGTGGTGAAAGTACGTATCTCTTTCTCTTCGATACCTAGATGCGAGATGTCGAAGCTGATGTCCACGCCTTCGCTGCGTCCTATCCAGTTCTCCTGGAGGGTCTTGATTCGCTCCGGCCAGTCGATGAGGCCGGAGAAGTCCAGCAGTTCGTCGGCGTACTTGGTGATTCGGAAGAACCACTGCTCCAGGTCGCGTCGGGCTACCGGCGTGTCGCATCGCTCGCACTTTCCGTCGATGACCTGCTCATTGGCGAGCACGGTCTGGTCGGTGGGACACCAGTTGACCGGCGCGTTAGCGCGGTAGGACAGGCCCGCCTTGTGGAGCTGGAGAAAGATCCACTGGTTCCAGCGATAGTACTCCGGCTCCATGGTGCTGAGCTGGCGATTCCAGTCGTAGATTGCTCCCATGGAGCGGAGCTGGCTTGTCATGTTCTCAATGTTGCCTACAGTCCAGTCGTAGGGATGTATCTGCTGCCTGATGGCGGCGTTCTCCGCGGGCAGACCGAACGAATCGAATCCCATGGGATGCAGCACGTTGTAGCCCTGCATGCGGCGAAACCGGGCGTGAGCATCGGCCGGGGCCATGGCGTACCAGTGCCCGATGTGGAGATCGCCGGAAGGGTAGGGGTACATGGTCAGCTCGTACCACTTTGGCCGCGGGTCGCCGTCCTCTACACGATAGAGGCCGTCGCGCTCCCAGCGCTCTTGCCACTTGCGGTCTATCTCCTGCGGGCTGTAGCGTAGCTCCGTATGTCGTGCCGTGCTGGTCATCATCTGCTCCTTGGGCAGGTATGCTAGTGAGGGCTATTGGCGCTGTCAATTACCTCATAAAGAAAAACGCCCCTTGTCGGGGCGTCCGTGTGCTTGGAACATGCAGCTACGCCCCTACGGGTCATTCCTCCTCAGCAGCGCCAGGCCAAGCAACGGATAGATGTTAGTGTGAAGACGCATGATGCGGTAATTATAGGGCATGGGCGGCGATTGCGCCAGCAGTACGGCTTTGCGTTCCGCTAGAGGCCGTCGAGCAGACGCCCCCATCCGGTGCTGCGAGGCCTAGCGTCAATGGCTTTGAGGGTTGCCCAGAACAAGGCCAGGTCTCCCGCGACTATGGGTAGGCCTGTCGCCGCTTCGAGCTCCGCAGCGTGTCCGAGGAGACGGAGGCCTCCACCGCAGACAGCGATGGCGTCGCCGCTGTGTCCGGCGCGCTCTGCTGTCCGGAGAACGTGCGCCTTAGTGATTGCTGTGTCGTGCTCCCAGGCGAGCCTGTCGGACTCTTTGGCAGAAGCCACGATGCCTTGCTCTACCCAATTCTCCTGGAAGATGACGTCGAAGCCGTTGGACTCGAAGCCGCGTTTTGCCATGGAGGTCCAATCACCGGCGGTATAGTAGCCGCCTGCGATGGCGATGCGGCGGAGGCCCAGGTGGTCGAGTGCGTCGAGCATCGCGGCGCCCATCAACACGACGGGGATGCTGGCTGCATCCGCCACCTGGGACTGCGTTTCCCGCGCACGCTCCGCGTGGACGAGCGAGAACGGGATGCCGAACTGTGCGACGACATCGGCTCCGGCTACAGCGAGGTCTTGGGTGGCTTCCTGCATAGCGGGGAGCGCCTCAAAGATGCGGTCGAGGCCGAAACAGGCCATCGTCCGGCCCAAGCCGCGGGCCGAGATGAATGCGCCTGCGACGCTCGTGCCGTCGGGGGCCACCCGCAGGAAATCGAGCGGGGCGTCGTTCCAGACTGTGAGGGGAGCGAGGAACCCGACCTTCTTCATGGTACGGCAATTATATAGGGCAAGGACGGCAATTGCGCCAGCAGTACGGCTTTGCTATAGTTTGATACCGGCGTGGGGCTGTAGCTCAGTTGGGAGAGCGCCTCAATGGCATTGAGGAGGTCAAGGGTTCGACTCCCTTCAGCTCCACCACGCTCTTGACTCGAACGGGTCGGAGAGGACTAGTTGGCAACTGGCACACTCCTTTGTAACCCGCTTTACCCATCCGCCTGCGTCCAAACCAACAGCTAGCCAGTACCGCGCTTTTAGTTGCTATTTGCGCTGCCATGAAGAGCCTCCAGAGCACCGAGGGGCTTGGTACGGCTAAGCATCCCCTGAGCGGCTATGTTAAATTGAGGCATAGATTCGGTTTGCCTCCAAGGAGAGGTCTCGTCGTTGAGGGAAGAACTTGGGAACGGATAGGACTCAAGCAGAACGCGTCCCGCGGGTCCACTATGGATGGTGGATGGCGACTATCGGAATCGTGGTCAATGGATTCGGGTCGATGCGCCAAGCCACAGTGCCGATTTTCTTCCTGCCGGTGTCCCAAGAGTTGGGTATTGGTAGGGCCGCTCTAGCGTTTATCTTCTCAATAGCGCGCCTAGAGGGTGGTATAGAAGCGCCTATAGCCGGATGGGTTATAGACCGCTTTGGGCCACGGCTTCCTACAGTAATAGGCATCACTCTAGGAAGTTTCGGATTCATCCTGTTAGCCACGGCCCAGAACTACTGGGCGTACGCTCTCATCTACCTCTTACTGATCTCTCCTTCTTCTAATATAGCCGGCGCCCACGCCATGCATGCAGTCGCCAATCTCTGGTTCGTCCGTTATCGGACCAGAGTGCTCAGTCTCTTCTCAGCCTCAATACGCTTGGGAACCGCCGTTTCTACCCCCATTATTGCGTTGATTGTCCTGAACTATGGCTGGAGAGACGGAGCACTCTTCGCGGCGCTGGTTACTCTGATAGTCACGCTTCCCGCCGCAATGTTAATACGTAGAACACCGGAGTCCATGGGCCTATTGCCGGACGGCGGGCGTATTGCACAGGGGTCGAGCGAGCAAGGCCATTCGAAGGCTGAAACTGCGGCAACCAGGAAGGAGATGCCGGCAGATTTCACGTTCAAAGAGGCGTTACATACCCCATCCTATTGGATCATAGCTTTCAGCACTATGGTCAGACTTTCCCTGAATCAGGGAGTGCGGGTACACATTATAGCTATCTTTGTCTGGAAGGGCTTGGGTGAGCAAGCGGGCGCCTACCTTCTGGGGTTGATGGCTTTCACAGCAGTTCCATTGATCTTGATGTTTGGCTGGCTTGGAGATCGGTTTAACAAAGCGCCACTACTGCTCCTGGGGCATGTGGGAACAGTTGCGGCTATGCTGGTTGTAGTGAATTTCAGTGGTCTTTTTCCTCTACTAGTTTTTGCATTGTTAATGGCCCTGGGAGAAAGCACGGCGCCAGTAAATCACTCCATAATAGGGGAGTACTACGGCCGCAAGGCATTCGCCACTCTGAACGGCCTTCTCCAAACCGTGGGCATGATTGGACTCATCACGCCCGTATTTGCCGGATGGGTCTTTGATATGACGGACAGCTACACAAACGCTCTTCTGACATTCGCCGCGATTGCCGGCATTGCCATTGTGGCTACTCTTTTTCTGCGAAGACCTCATTTGCCCAACGCATCTGTTTCCCCCGAAACAGATGATGCGGCGAACTCATGACAAGTCCCGCGTTCTCTGATTGGGCGAAAGCTAGCACTACGGTGATCGACGCTATCGCGCGATGTAGTGTGGCCGCAGAGGCGCCGCTAGTGGTGAGCCTAGACGGTCGTAGCGGTTCTGGAAAATCTACGCTGGCCTCTCTGGTAGCGGAGAAGACGGATACGGTCTTGTTGCCGGTGGACGACTTCTACTCAGCGCACATCTCCGATGCCGAGTGGGATCTAATGACCATCGAAGAGCGGTGGCTGAAGGTATTCAATTGGGCGGAGCTCCGCTCGGAAGCGGTCGTGCCACTGCTGGATGGACGGCCCGCTTGCTGGAATCCGATCGACTTTGAAGCCGGACCCGACAGCCAAGGGAAGTACAAGATGAAGACTGAGCTCACGAGTGCCGAACCAGCCCCTGTAATCCTCCTCGATGGTGTCTACTCTTCAGGACCTCAGATGGCTGACCTAGTAGGTCTGTCAATACTGGTAGAGGCGCCGGATGAACAGCGTCGGGCTCGACTTGCCAGGCGGGAAGAGCCGGGGTTTCTAGCACAGTGGCACACCCGGTGGGACACCGTCGAAGACTTCTATTTTTCCTCCCTAAGACCCAGGGAGTCGTTTGACGTCATCGTGACCACCTAGCCGGAGCGAGTGTGCAACAACCGTCCTTGACCTCAGGAAGGCGTCGGCAAGCTCTAGATTCTGTCTATCGCCACAGGTCGGGATCGGGCCGGTTCATCAGTCCTAAGCCCAGATATCCATACCAGATGACCAGCAGCACGTAGCAGCCACGGGCCAGGGCTATGAAGGTGTCGCGGCCGTCGTTGTTGAGTATGGCTATCATGAAAAAGACCATTATGGCCAGGCTGACAAGGGCAGCCAACAGAGAGATTGTCCGGTTAAAGTCGTCTCTCGTGGAAAGGCCCAACGCGAAAATGAAGCCGCCAAACCCAAGAGCAATGCCACCGGCGTAGACGAGAGCGGAGCCGGCGTAGTAGACGGGAACGCTTCCACTGATCTGCTCGCTGGTTTGGGCATCGGCCAGGATGAAGTCAATGCCGCCGGATAGAATCCAACCGGTCAGTCCTACGAAGATCATGAAGAAGCCCATCTGAACAAGCGCCTTGCCGTTGCCCTCCAAGGTTACGTTCCGCATTAGCGCATAGAGGCCCGAGAGGATTAGGGACAGGCCAAGGATTATCCCGATGTTGGTTACATTGGTCAGCGCGGCGTTGGCGCCCTTGGCCGTTACGGAGCCAACAGCGTCCGACACCTTGGCGCTGTCTATCAGTAGTCCACCCGGCTCTAGGAGAAAGAAGACGAAGGCGACTACCGGGCCGAATATGAGGGACAGACCTGCTAACCGGTTCACGGATATTGTGCCCATGTTTGAACCTCCTTTAGTGATTTAACGAAAAGGATCCCATTGGGTTCAATCCCGCCTAGCATACATCGCGGCATTGCAATTAGGAAAGTGGCCTGGATCCCGATTTGTGCCACCTATAGTCCGCTTCCGTTCTGCCTTACCGCGCCCTTAGTTACTATTACTTACCTGCCATGAAGGCGCGGATTCGTCAGATTCCAAGGGTCGGCAAGTGAGCCTGGGACACGAAAACGGCACCTAACTAGCCTGTTTGCGACGATATGCGTCGTATACATGACTTTGTGATGCTAATCACGAAGCAACAGGCTTGACAGAGCAGTCGAATTGGTGATAGGTCTATTGCCTACACTTTGGGAACTTTCTAGCTTCAGGAATGACGGGGATAAGGAGGGATTATGAAGACAATCATTTCGATGAGGGTTTTGCCCAAGCTGGCGGTGCTTGCAGCATTGCTGCTAATTGTCGCCTGCGGAAGCGCTGAAGATACGCCTACGCCGGCTCCTACGCCTACATCGCCGCCGGAGGCGCCTGCCGCAACACCTACATCGGCGCCAGCGATGCCAGAGGCAACGCCGACGCCGCCCCCTGCTGGTGTCACGGCTGTCCCGACTCCTACTTCTGTGCCTGTCCCAGAGGAGCAGCCTAAGTATGGCGGGTCTCTCACGATGCCCACGTCAGGCACCTGGCTCTTTGACCCGTATGCCGCTATCTGCGGACACAGCTGGATCTGCTGGGGGAGCATTGGCAATCTGCATAACCAGTTGATACGCACAAGCCCCGCCGACCGCAGCACTCTTGAAGGAGATCTGGCCGAATCCTGGACGGTAAGCGACGACGGGATAACCTACACGTTCAAAATCCGAGAGGGGATTGTAGACCACGAGGGTAACCCCTTTACGGCTGAAGACGTGTGGTACCAATTCGTAAGGGTCGTGGATAGGCCGAACGAAGTTCCAGGCAACACCCAGGCATGTCTTCGCGCCTATATCAAACCGGTCCGGGACGATCAAGGAAACCTCTTGCCGGATGCCGGTGCGGAGGTTACCGGGCCCAATGAGGTAACGGTGCGCTTGGAGGCGGCCAGGGCGGCATTCATTCCGTGCCTTGCCGGATCATTCGTGCCCTTCCTGCCCGACACTTACACCAGGGCCCTCGATGAATCAGGCGAGGAACACCGCGACCTGGACCCGACCAAGGGTGAGCTCATAGGAACCGGACCGTTCAAGGTCAAGAGCGTTGCGGTTGAGAACCAAGCCGTCTGGGAGCGGAGCGAGCAGTTCTTCAGAGAAGGACTGCCTTACTTGGACGAGCTCAATATCGTTCACATAGATGACGCCCAGGCAATGAGGGCGAATTTCCTGGCCGGCCGCTTGGACAACATGGGGCCATCCAGCACCACGCTCACCGAAACGGACCTGGCAAACCTGGATAGGCAGCTTCCCGGACAGGTGCGGCTGAACGCCCTGAAGCGTCTAGGCTGGAAAGGCTTCATGCTTAACGTGGCCAACAAGCCCTTTGGTCCAGACGGAGACCCGGTTGCGGATAAGCTGCGCACAGCTATTCAGATCGGTTTCGATCGCCAGGAGTACGATAAGCTCATCACGGATGGTAAGGGGAGTTTGGTAACCCCCTATCTCACTGAATGGAGCTATATCGCCTCCCTGGAGGACTGGTACAGAGATGCCCCAGCCTTTGACCCGGACCCAGGAGTTAGAGCCGGCCTTGAAGCGACTGCTAACCAGCTCCTGGAAGAGGCCGGATACGGTCCTAACAACCGGCTCCGGTTCGGGTGGGTGTGCTGGGACCGGCGACAGACAGAGTGCGAGGCAATCATTGGACAGATGAACAGAGACTTGCACGTTGATATCTTCCTGGAGATAGTTGACCTGTCCACGCGGACTTCGCGCTCAAAGAGCGGAGACTTCCAGATGCTGGAAACGGCTACCGGATCGCGGTTCAACGACCCGGACGCATTCAACTTCCAAATGTACAACATCTGGGATGACGGCGGACGCAACTACACCACGTGGGAAGATGATAGATGGCTGCAGCTCCGTGAGCAGCAGGCTCTCTTGAACGACAATGAAGCCCGTGGCGAAATCCTGCGGGAGATGGGGACTATCGTCTACAACGATGCCGCTCTTATAGGAAGCGTTCGCGGTGTGGGATCCCACGTAAACCGCCTTGACCTGAAAGGCTGGGTACCCAGGAAGACCACCTTTGATACGCCAACTTTTGAAAGCGCTTGGCTAGACAGATAGAATCGGAAAGCGTGTTTCAGCGTTGATGCTCAGCCTCCGTTCCTTGGAGAATTCCTTGGGACGGAGGCTGAGGACTAGAGTGCGCTCGTGAAGAAGTACATAGTCAAGAGACTGTTGCTGTTTATTCCTACTCTGCTGGGGACATCGCTATTTATCTTTTTGCTGCTGAGGGTTGTCCCAGGAGATGTCGCGGCAGTCATCTTGGCCGGCCCTTCAGGCGAAGGCCACTACACCCCGGAAGCCCATGCCCGCCTCCGTGAGCAACTAGGTTTAGACAAACATATCCTTGTCCAATACGCAGACTGGATGTGGGACGTGGCTCGCGGCGACCTTGGGAAATCCTTTGTCAGCCGGCGCGACATAGCAACCGAGCTCAAGCTCAAGTTGCCCATCACAATTCAGCTAGCCCTGTTCTCTTTCGTTAGTGTGGCCGCAATGGGGATACCTATCGGCGTTTTGGCGGCCGTGCGGCAGGATAGCTGGATTGACTTTGTCTTGAGAGGGTGGGCAATCCTGGGATTGGCTATGCCCACTTTCTTGGTGGGACTGTTGGTAATTCTGTTCCTATCGGTAGAGGTTGGATGGATGCCGCCTCTAGGATTCACTCACCTCTGGCAGAATCCGGTTGTCAGTACCCAACAGTTGATCATACCGGCCATTGCGCTCGGTTTCAGTTCTAACGGTCTTCTGCTGCGCATGACCAGAACCCAGATGCTTGAGGTGATGAGAGACGACTACGTTAGGACGGCAAGAGCAAAGGGGCTGGGCGAAACAGCCGTGATCTGGCGACATGCCTTGCGCAACGCCTTGTTGCCAGTGGTTACAACGCTTGGCGGTCTGATGGGCGGGCTGCTGACTGGTACAGTTGTGATTGAGCTCATCTTCAGCGTGCCGGGAGTAGGACAAGCCCTGGTACAGGCAATAGTGAGCCGCGATCTTGCAGTTGTGCAGGTTTACGTTCTTTACTTTGCCCTCATGGCGCTGATAGTTAATCTGATCGTTGACATTACCTATGCCTGGTTGGATCCAAGGATTCGTTATGAGTAAAGGAACCGCATCTAAATCGCTTGAGCGGAGGCGCCAGTGACATTACCGTTCAAAGCTAAAGACACCGCCGCGATGGCAACCTCGTTGCCTTTGCAACAGCGCTCAAGATACTTGCAGCGTACATGGAACCTTGCCCGTAGCAAGCCCCTGGGGACGCTTGGGGCTGTGATCATTATTTTCTTCGCCCTAATAGCGGTCGCGGCTCCCTTAGTTGCTCCGTACGATCCCCATCTTACAAATCCGGACAAAGTCTTTGTGAGGCCCGGCGCCACCGATGCTTGGTTCGGCACCGATATGCTTGGCAGAGACATGCTCAGCCGTACCATCTACGGCGCCAGAACCTCGATGGTTGTAGGTGTTACAGTCACCCTTGCCGCCACCATAATTGCCGGAGCGCTGGGAATCGCAAGCGCCTACTTTGGGGGAAAGGTTGACTTGATTGTCCAGCGTTTCGTTGATGCCAAAAGCGCTTTCCCCTCCCTTCTGCTTGCACTCGCTTTCATGGCGGCGTTTGGACCGTCATTTGCCAGCCTTATAATCGCGCTGGTTCTCATATTCTCCAGTAGAGGTGTACGGGTAATCCGCTCACAGGTCCTTAGCATCAAGGAGACCCCGTACATAGACGCCGCCCGCAGTATTGGAGCGGATACCTTACGAATTATGGTCAGACACGTGGCTCCGAATACTTTTGGCCTCATGATGGTTGTTGCCACAACCTCTATAGGAACTGTAATCATCGTGGAGGCGTCGCTGAGCTTCCTTGGCGTAACACCCGGGGGCGTAGTCATATCCTGGGGTGGCTTGTTGGCTTCGCGCATGATGCGCCACTTTGCGGAGGCGCCTTGGATGATCCTCTTCCCTGGATTTGCATTGACTATATTGGTGTTCGGAGTGAACGTACTTGGCGATGCACTTCGTGACGTTCTGGACCCCAGGATGCGCGGCAGCTAGCCGGACAGTAAATTGAACATGTTGGGAGGGTGAAGAGTGGGAACGGGCGAGATTGACCTGGTAGAAGCAACCATTACCGAGATGAGCAACCGTCTGCGGAAGGGGGAAGTGTCGCCGGTTGACCTAACCCGGGCCACGCTGGAACGCATCGAAAGAGTGAACCCCAAGCTGGACTGTTTCGTAACCGTGGCTTCCGAGTACGCCATGCGGCGCGCCCAACTGGCCGAGGATGAGATTAGACAAGGCAAATATCGCGGGCCTCTCCACGGGATTCCTTACACGCTGAAGGACAACCTGGACACGGTTGGCGTCCCAACCACGCATGCCAACCCACAAGGCCTGGACCTTAAACCAAGGGTCAATTCCACGGTGCACGCCCTTCTTGAAGGAGCGGGAGGAGTCCTAGTAGGAAAAGTCCGCATGGATACCATTACGTTCCAAGCTCAAGAAACACTCAGACCCCTGGGCTGCTTCAATCCGTGGGATGTAACAGTCACCCCCGGCACATCCAGCAGCGGGCCCGGATCGGCTACGGCGGCGTCTCTGGGTCTCGGGTCTGTAGGCACCGATTCGGGGGGATCGGTCCGACACCCCGCTGCGAACTGCGGGCTTGTCGGGATGAGAGCGACGCTCGGCCGCATCAGCCGGTATCCGCTCGATTGCTACCCCGCTTCGGGCATACAAAGCCAGGCGGGGCCGATGACGAAGACGGTCGAAGACAACGCCATCATGTTCCAGGCATTGGGAGTCTACGATCCTCAGTATCCCATCAGCATCAATGAGCCGCCGTATGACTACCCCGCCGGACTGAGGGACGGCGTCAAGGGCATCCGCATTGGACTCCCCACGGATGAATGGATATGGGAGAAATGGGTAACGGAGGAAAACGAAGACAGAGTGCGCAGCGCCGTCGCTTTGCTTGAAAGCATGGGCGCACACGTGCTGCCGGTTTCTTTGCCTCTTGCCGAGGAGTCCAGGGAACTATCCGAAAGCCTGGGCGAAACCGAGAGCTGGTACGAAGACCACATGCATCTCTACGAAAACGCCGACAAGTGGGACGAACTCCAAGCAGCGATCCAGGCGAACCGGAACAGGCAGGTGGACATCGAGAGCTACGTCGTTAAAGCACGGAAACGGCAAATGGTGAAGCAGGAACTGATTGCGGCTCTTACAGAAGTAGACGTGATAGCGATGCCCACCGGCATGACTCTGGGCGACAAGATTACAGAGGACTCTACAATCATCAGGGGCAAGGAAGTCCCCACTCGTTCACGAGGAACGCGCTTGAACAGTCTTGCCAGCATCACCGGCTTTCCCGCGCTTTCCGTTCCCTGCGGATTCGCCGTGGGAGACCGGCTGCCGGTAGGTCTTCAACTGATGGGCAGGCCTGTAGAGGAGCCGCTTCTTTATAGAGTGGCCTACGCCTATGAACAGGCCACCGAGTGGCACCTCAGACAACCACCTATTTAAAGCACTTAAGCCATCATTAGTCAGCTAGGACGTACCATCGCAAAGGAGGGGATGAAGAATGGGTACAGCATCTATTGACCTGGTGAATGCAACTATCACCGATATGAGTGAACGTCTACGAAAGCGTGAGGTGTCACCCGTAGAATTGGTCGAAGCGACCCTGGAACGGATCGACAGAGTGGCTCCCCAGCTGAACTGCTTTGTCACCGTTACCGGGGACTACGCTCTGGAGAGGGCCAAGCAGGTAGAGCGAGAGATTGCCGCCGGCAAGTATCGTGGGCCTATGCACGGCATCACGTACACCCTCAAGGACGGCATAGATACCAAGGGCATTCCCTCCACTCATGGGAACCCGCAAAAGCTGGACCTAAAGCCCAGGGTAAGTTCCACGACGCACACGCTTCTTGAAGAGGCCGGAGCTATCCTCGTGGGCAAGGTGAACATAGACACAACGAATTTTGACTCGCTGGACCGGCCGATAGAGGCCTTCAATCCGTGGGACACCAGCCTCAGTCCGGGAGGCTCCAGCAGCGGGCCTGGTTCGGCTACCGCGGCATCCCTCTGCCTGGGCTCGGTGGGAACCGACGGAGGCGGCTCCGTGCGACATCCCGCGGCCAATTGCGGCATTGTGGGATACAGGGCAACAACCGGCCGCATCAGCAGATATCCAACCGACACGTATCCAACGGCCAGCGCCGGCCAGGCCGGGCCGATGACCAAAACGGTGGAAGATAACGCGATCATGCTGCAGGTCATAGGGCAGTTCGACCCCAAGGACCCCATCAGCATCAATGAGCCGCCGTATGACTACCGTGCTTCAATCAGAGACGGGATGAAGGGTGTCAGAATAGGCGTGCCAACCGACGATTGGGCATGGAAGGACTGGGTCTTTGAAGAGCAGGAGGAGATAGTTAGACGCGCGATTTCCGTTCTGGAAGACCTGGGCGCCCACATCCAAGAAGTGTCTCTGCCTCTTGCAGCGGAGTCCCGCTCAGTCATGGGAGGTCTCACCGAGGGGATGATTTGGTGGATTGACCACCAGCATCTATACGAAAACGCCGACAAGTGGGAGAACCTCCAGCGCGCAATTAAGGCGCACCTCCAGGGAGTGGAAGATGTGCGACTCATCGAGGGCACACCGCCGCCATTCGGCATGAGCACGGTTGACATAAGGCAGTATCTAGAGAAGTCCAAGAAACGATTGCTCATCCGTCAGGAGCTAGTGGCGGCGCTCAAAGAGGTGGACATAATAGCGCTGCCGACTGGCATGACCCTGGGAGATAAAGGCGACACCTTGACTACCAACGTACGCGGGCGAGAGGTCCATACAAGATCACGGGCTATACCAATAAACGCACTGGGCAGCGTTACTGGGTTCCCTGGGCTCTCTGTTCCCTGTGGATTCGCCATGGGAGACCGGCTGCCGGTCGGTCTTCAACTGATGGGTCGCCCTCTGGAGGAGTCTCTTACTTACAGAGTGGCCTATGCCTACGAACAGGCCACCGAGTGGCACCTCAGACATCCGCCCATTTAAAAGCAACACGCTACAACTCCTTGAACTAGGTTGGGATGTGCCGTCGTGCAGGCGTGGTAACGAGGCCGAGGAATGGAGAATGAGTGCAACGTCTATTGACCTGGTGAATGCAACCATCGCCGAGATGAGCGAGCTCCTGCGACGGCGTGAGGTGTCGCCCGTGGAATTGACCGCGGCGACCCTGGAGCGCATCGACAGAGTAGCTCCCCAGCTGGGTTGCTTTGTCACCGTTACAGGGGAGTACGCTCTGGAAAGGGCCAAGCAGGCGGAGCGGGAGATCGCTGCCGGGGACTACCGTGGGCCGATGCACGGCATCACCTACACCCTAAAGGACAGCTTGGACACCAAGGGCATCCCCACCACCCACGGGAACCCGCAAGGGCTGGACCTGAAGCCCAGAGTAAGCTCCACGGTGCACACGCTCCTTGAAGAGGCCGGAGCTATCCTTGTGGGCAAGGTCCGCATTGATACGACTACGTATCAATCGCCGGTGAGAGAAGGGCTGGATAGGATGAATTTGCGGGTCGTAGGCTGCGTGAACCCGTGGGACTTGAACGTAAGTCCGGGCACATCCAGCAGCGGCCCTGGGTCGGCTACCGCGGCATCGCTCTGCTTGGGCTCAGTGGGCACCGACGGAGGCGGCTCCGTGCGACATCCCGCGGCCAATTGCGGCATCGTGGGGTTCAGGGCAACGACCGGCCGCATCAGCAGATATCCAACCGACTCATATCCAACGGCCAGCGCCAGCCAGGCCGGGCCAATGACCAAGACGGTGGAAGACAACGCCATCATGCTGCAGGTCATAGGGCAGTTTGACCCCAAGGACCCCATCAGCATCAATGAACCTCCATATGACTACCGAGTGGGACTGAAGGACGGGATCAAGGGTGTCAGAATAGGCGTGCCAACCGACGATTGGGTATGGAAAGAGTGGGTTACGGAAGAGCACGAGGACCGCGTGCGGGCGGCAATAAATGTGCTGGAAGGGCTGGGTGCCCACATTGTAGAGGTGGCCTTGCCTCTTGCGGCGGAGTCCAGGGCGCTGATGGACGGCATTGAGCCGGAAGCGCTCTGGTGGAAGGAGCACACCCATCTCTTTGAAAACTTAGACCAGTGGGACGAAGTCCAGGCGGCCATCCAAGCAGGCGATAGAAAGCAGCCGGACATAGCCGACTACGTTGAGAAAGCGCAGAAGCGACTGCTTGTAGGACAGGAACTGGTGGCCGCGTTCAAGGAGGCGGACGTCATCGCCATGCCCACGGGCATGACCCTAGGAGACTCTCCAGGGTTGAAGACCACCATGCTTCGCGGCCGTGAGGTCATTACCCGGTCGCGCGCTATGTATCTCAACGGCCTTGCCAGCATAACCGGCTACCCAGGACTATCGTTGCCTTGCGGGTTTGCTATGGGAGACAGGCTGCCCGTTGGCCTTCAGCTCATGGGTCGCCCCCTGGAAGAACAGCTTATCTACAGGGCAGCCTATGCTTATGAGCAAGCCACCGACTGGCATCGAAGGCATCCGCCTGTCTAGAGAGATCAACACAGAGTCCAAGAATGTGATTAAAGCGACTTAAAGCCATCAACCAAACGTTTGAGACAGCCTACTGGAGGAGCAATAGACATGGCGGAAACACCCAAGAAGACCATCTACGAAAAGAAGGGACCAATTGCCTATCTGACCATAAACAACCCCACTAAAGCCAACGTTATGGACGACCAGGTGATAGAGGAGTTGGGCGAGGCGTACCAGGACTACTGGGCGGATACCGAAATGCGCTGCATGATCCTTACATCCGTGGGGGATCGTCATTTTTCAGGAGGGCACAGCATTCAGCCTCCTCCTCCGGGCGAGACCTTCGAGGACGAGCGAGCCCGGCGATTGAATAGCTTCGTTTGGCCCAGAGCGGGGACGATAGGCGGACGCCGCATAGCCGTTTTCAACGGAGGAGTAGACTTCCCCCAGATCTGGAAGCCGGTGATCGCGGCAATAAACGGTTGGGCAGCCGGAGCGGGACTGTACAGTCTGCTGACTACTACGGATATACGAATAGCCTGTGCCGAACACGCCAAGTTCTATTATGCGCTGCTATCCAACCGGGGCGGCATTGGGAGCGGGCCTCTTGCCACCCGGTTGATTCGACAGGTGCCTTACGTACACGCGATGAAAATGCTCTTGTCGGACCAGCCCATAGACGCTGTAGAGGCTGAGCGTATTAGCTTGGTCAATAAAGCGGTGCCGCACGATGAGCTGATGTCCCACTGCGAGGAGATAGCAAACAGAATAGCCGAGATGCCGCCGGTGGCCGTCAGGTTCTTGAAGGAGTTCCTAACCAAGAGCAGAGACATGACGGAAGACCAAGCCTGGCATCTACAGCTTCTATACAACGGCATTACATGGCAGATTACTGAGGACGCCGCGGATGCCAGCGCCGCGTTTCTAGAGAAGAGGCCACGGAAAGTAACAGGCCAGTTACGGACAGGGGCTGGGGAAACTTCTGAAGACTAATAGTCGTGGTCAACGGAAGGTCGAGGCATCGGAGTGAGTCAAAGGTATAGCAGGTGAGACTATGAGCCTAGAGTTGGAACCGGAAAGCGGTCTGCTGTCAGGCGTTCGCATTGTGGACGCAACCAGCGTGATGGCAATGCCTACCGCCATGTATGTGCTGTCCGACATGGGTGCTCAGGTCATCAAGGTGGAGAGCCATACCCGCAGCAGGGGCGGTCAAGGAGTGTACCCGGACGGGGAGCCCGGCCACGAGCCATGGAACAGGGACGGCAGCTTCCATCAGCTGCATAGAGGCAAATATGGCATCACCCTTGACCTCAAAGTGGAAGAGGCGGTGGAACTGTTCAAGGACCTTGTCAGGGTTAGCGATGTCCTGGCGGAAAACAACCGGCCGGGCGTCATGGAGCGTCTCGGGCTTGGGTACGAAACACTGCGAAAGATCAACCCTCATCTGGTCTACTTCTCCTTTTCAGGATTTGGGCAAACCGGCCCTTGGAGAAACTATCAAGGCATTGGCCGCATGTTTGAGTTGACCGGCGGAGTCAGCCAGTTCACCGGCTATCCGGGAGACGGACCCAGGCGGGTCGGACAGGCGTGGTTCGATCCGCCCAACGGCTGGATGGCGGTCTTCGCCATCCTTTCCGCTCTCCACCATCGAAACAAAACGGGCGAAGGCCAATGGGTTGACTACTCGATGTATCAGTTGGCCGCCTCCACGGTAGGCGATGCAATCCTGGATTATCAGGCCAATGAACGCAGCGGTAAACTGATGGGCAATCGTCACCCGCACTTCTCGCCGCACGGGGTGTTCAGGTGCAAAGGGGACGATAAATGGGTAGCCATTTCCGTTACCGATGATGCGCAGTGGGACGCCTTATGTCAGGCCATGGGAAATCCCGATTGGGCAGAGGATGACCGGTATGCCGACGTACTGTCCAGATCGCGGCACCAAGAAAGCTTGCATCGTCACATTAGCGAGTGGACGAAGGACTACGAGCACTTAGAGTTGATGTCAATCCTTCAAGGATGCGGGGTGCCGGCAGGCGCCGTATTGAACTCTAAAGAGGTGCTTACCAACGACCACATCAGGGCCAGGGGCCTTTATGAGAATATCTCCTACCCGGCAGAGCTGGGCGTCGGGAAGAGGGCCCACTTGGGTAGGCCTTGGAAGATGTCCAAGACCGAAAGCTATATTCGGCGGCCTGCTCCTTCCCTGGGAGCCCATAATGACCTGATCCTAACCGACCTGTTGGGGTTGCAGCCCCAACGAATAGACCAGCTGTATGAACTGGGAGCTATTGGCACTCACCCGGTGCCCGTTCCTCAACCGGCCAAACGTTCCAGCCTTGATTCGGACATCGAGTCCGGCGTCCTGGTAGGCCACGATGCCGACTACAAGAAGGCTCTAGGACTGGAGTAGAATGCCCCAAGGACCTCTCTCCGCATTTCGCATCATCGATCTGTCCTCCCACATAGCGGGGCCGTTTTGCGCCCGGCTCCTCGCCGACTATGGGGCGGAGGTCGTCAAGGTAGAGCCTCCCGGAGTTGGAGATGCGTCACGGGGGTCTGGGCCGTTCTTCTTGGACACACCCGACCGAGAGAAGAGCTTGCAGTTCCTGTATCTCAACGCCAACAAAAGGGGAGTTACGTTGAACCTTGAGTGTGCCGCCGGACGCGCACTCTTTGTTGAGATGGTCAAGAGCGCCGATGCAGTTGTAGAGAGCTACCCCCCTGGCTATTTGGACTCCCTGGGGTTGGGCTACACCCACCTGGAAACCCATAATCCCGGTCTAGTGATGACTTCCCTGACGCCGTTTGGGCAGACAGGCCCGTATCGTGAGTTCCTTGGGAGCCCCATCGTATACGAGGCGCTAGGTGGCGTGATGTATACCAGCGGCGCTTACGATCGCGAGCCGCTGGGTCACGGTCATCCTCAAAGCCTTTACATTGGCGGCATCACGGCCGCCTACGCTACGTCCGCAGCTCTCTACTGGAGGGAGAAGAGCGGCAATGGCCAGCAAATTGACGTTTCCCTGATGGAGGTTATGGCCGCGCATCACGTCAGCCCGCCCAATAAATACATCTATACGGGTGCCATAGAAAGACGAGCGCCCAAGAAAGAGGCAGGTTCCGCTAAGGCAGGGCCCCACTTCCAAGGTGTTGTCCCCGTCAAGGACGGGTATGTCGGCGCCACGTTTCAGCGCGGCACGCAGCGGCCGGGCAACTTCGCGGAGTACGTGGACCTGCTGGGTCATCCCGAACTTGCTTCCTTGCCGGAGTCAATCCCTGAACAGCCAAACGAGTTCCCCAAGGAATGGGATGACGCACTGCTTTCCATCTTGAAGGAGTGGAACAAGTTCGATTACTTTTCGCACGCGGCATCGAACAGCTGGGTGGCCGCGGTAGTCCAGACATCGGAGGACCTATCCGGATGTCCTCATCTAGACGAAAGAGGGTTCTATTCCCACATTGAGCACCCGGTTGTAGGCAATCTCAAGATGCCGGGCGAGATCTACAAGCTCCCGAAGAGTCCGTACAGCCTGCGTGTTCCCGCTCCGCTACTGGGGCAGCACAACAAGGAGATCTTTTGTGAGGAAATAGGCGTGCCCCAAGATGATCTGGTCATGCTGAGGAGACATGGGGTTATCTAGGTAGTTTCTACTAGTGGAGCTTCAGAATTCATTAGACGAAAGAGAGCCACCACTGTGATAGTTCCGTAGCCTCTGGCATTACTGGTGATATAATAGGCCAACGCCACTGACTGAAGTCACTACCATAACGCGGTGAATGATAGTGATAGAACCTGAGGAGTTACCTACATGACGGACTACCTTCTGGACCAGATAGATAAGCCTAGCGACCTCAAGCCCCTAAGCCATGAAGAACTGGCGCAGGTGGCACAGGAAGTGCGGGACACCATTATCTCTGTCATAACTGAGCGTGGAGGACACCTGGCTTCCAACCTGGGAGTGGTTGAACTTACGCTGGCGCTGCACCGCGTTTTTGACAGCCCAGCCGACAGGATAGTCTGGGACACCACCAACCAGATGTACACACATAAGCTGGTGACCGGAAGGCGTGACGAATTCAAGGACATCCGGCTGGAGGGAGGCCTGTCAGGGTTTGGTGAGCCGAAAGAGAGCCCGCATGACACGATGGCCGCGGGACACGCCGGGACCGGACTCTCGATTGCACTCGGAATTGCCCAGGGTACCGCGAATCGCAAACTGGACTCATGGACCATAGCAATAGTTGGAGATGGCGCTATGACCTCAGGCTCCAGCTTTGAGGCGTTGAACAACATTGTGCATTTCAACCCCGAGAAATTCATCGTCATCCTGAACGACAACGGCATGTCCATCTCAGAGAACATTGGATTCTTGACCAACTGGCGCAAGCGCCTGATCACTCACCCGGAGTATCAGGCAATGGTGAATCGAATGAAGGCGCTGTCCAAGAGGGTGCCCACAGGCGATTTAATCTACAGCCTAGTCAAAAGGTTCAATACGGCCCTGGCGGGCCTTACCGTTCCCACGATGTTCTGGACCGAGATGGGTTTCCAATATCTTGGCCCAATTGATGGACATAATTTCAGGCAGCTTGAGCAAACACTCCGACAGGCCAGGAGCCGCACCGGCCTTGTACCGTTGGTTCACGTGGTCACCCATAAGGGACATGGCTATGAGCCTGCAGAGGACGATCCGGTCAAGTTCCATCAGCCAAGCTCCCCGTTGGGCAGCGGCTCCGGCGCGCCAACCTACTCCAAGGTATTTGCTGAGACGATCACGCGGATCATGCGGGAGGACGAGTCGGTCGTGGGCATAAGCGCTGCCATGCTTGAAGGCACAGGACTGGCCAGTGTCCAACAGGAGTTCCCTGATAGGGTCTTCGATGTTGGAATTGCGGAGCAGCACGCAGTCAGTTTGGCAGCCGGTTTGGCATCCACCGGAGTCAAGCCCTTCGTATCAATCTACTCGACGTTTATGCAGCGCTCATTCGACCAGATAGTCCACGACGTCTGTTTGCAGAACCTCCCTGTGACCCTCATCGCGGACAGGGCGGGAATAGTAGGAGAGGACGGCAAAACGCACCACGGCGCATTTGACATCTCATACATCCGTTGTCTTCCCAACATAGTCCTGGCCGCGCCTAAGGATGAAAACGAGTTACAACACCTTGTCTACACCTCTTACAAACACGCAGGCCCATTCGCTATTCGTATAGCCAGAGGGGAGGCGGTAGGGGCGCCAATGGAAGAGGAACTCAGAGAGCTGCCCATTGGCAGAGGTTCCGTGATACGGGAGGGGCGGGACGTAGTGATATTCGGTTTGGGCAAGTCGCTTACAGCCGCTATGGAGGCTGCCGACATGCTTGACGAAGATGGGATTTCCTGCGGAGTTGTGAACCCAATCTTCGTGAAGCCGCTTGACATCGATCTACTTCTGGCTGCCGCACGTACAACCGGACGAATAGTCACGGTAGAGGAGAATGTCCTTGCTGGCGGTTTCGGATCGGCTGTGCTGGAGGCTCTTGCCGCGGCAGGAATGGAGGATACCGCGGTTCACCGCATTGGAATGCCCGATTCGTTCATAGAGCACGGCACCGCGGCGGACCAGAGGCGGCGCCTGCAGATAGACGCCAAGGGCATAGCCGAGCAGCTTAAGTGTGCTTTCTTTTCTGACCGGGGAAAGTGAACACCTTTAAGGCACTGGCGAGTCTGAGACGCTGAGGTCGCTCAGTGCGCGCCCACGTGGCCGGGTTCAAGCAGTCGCCATTCCTTGCATATTGCGCTTGCTCGACAATACGTTAAGTTCCCACTAGAATAAGGACGCGGTTCGGTTGATCTTTGAATGCCGCGTATGGCAGCTACTATGATCACCGTATATATCCTAACTGGAGGATAAAGACTATGGAAGGCATCTTCTTTCTTCTCATAGGCGCAGTTATATTCTCACAGTCCTGGCACGTGCTTGGGCTGTACTCCGAGGGTCGGACTATGGGCGTGTTCGCTACGGGGCTCGGTCTGCTGAGTCTGGGCACCGTCATGTTTGGCACGACCATTACGCCAACCCTGATATCCGGGGAAGGTTCGACGGAGTTGTCTACCGCACTGACAGCATTCATCATCCTTTGGGCAATCTACTCCCTGGGTGTTGGAGTACAGGGTATCTGGGACACGGATCCACGCGCCATAGGGTTCTACAGCCTCTTTCTTTCCATAGCCTCTCTGGTAGTCTTTCTCATATTCGCACTGGCAATGGCTGAAAACGGTGTGTTCGAGCACTCCCTTGGCATATGGCTCGCGATGTCGTCCGTACCGTTCATGCTCACCATCGTCTCCGCGATCGCATTCTTTTACTATAGCTTTGAGCTAGTAAATCTGAGGCTAGTCACGGGCTGGTTCATGCTCTTCGGCGGCAGCGTAACCGGACTGGTGGGCCTCTGGGCGCTCACGTCTGTCATCGCGTAGTTGAGTTGGCCTCTCCGTAGAGACTCCCAAGCAAACCCGAGGGTCTGCGAGACACATCTGAGCTCGCACCGAGGTCGGTGCGGTCTGCGCCATTCAGAAAGCCTGGCTCAATTGGATGGTGTATACAGGAAGCTATGACAAACGAAATTACCATCCAGTCCATCATATCCGAGGCCGAGAGCGAGGCTGTCAGGTACTCCTGGGAGGGGACCTTTGAGGAGTATCTCCGCCTTGTCGTCAGCGACCCCTTGAAGAGTCGCCTCTCCCACGCCTACATCTACGACGCCATAACGTCTAAGGGGTCAGGCGCGACCCCCCAAGGAGACCGCACTTACGGCCTGTTCCAGGATGAGATATTTGGCTTAGAGGAGCCGTTGGATCGCATAGTTCAATACTTTTCGGCCTCCGCACAGAGGTTCGAGGTGCGCAAGCGGATACTCCTGCTCTTAGGCCCTCCGGCCAGCGGCAAGTCCACCGTAGTCGATCTCATAAAGCGCGCCATGGAGGCCCACTCCAGGACAGACAAAGGCGCTGTCTATGCCATCAAGGGATGCCCGATGCAGGAAGAGCCCCTGCATCTGATCCCCAAAAGGCTCCGGCCTCAGCTCTACGAGCAGTACGGCATCCACGTTGAGGGCGACCTCTGCCCTCGGTGCCGCTACTTGGTGAGGACTCAGTACCAGGGCCGTTATGCGGATGTACCGGTGGAGCGGGTGACGTTTTCAGAGCAAGAGGCAGTTGGCATTGGCTGCTTTGTGGCCAACAACCCCAACCCATCCGACTCATCCCTGCTGGTGGGGAGCGTCAATACGGACCAGCTTGAGGGCGATCGTCTTGAGGTGGCGGGGAAGGCGTTCAGGCTAGACGGGGAGTTCAACGTCGCCAACCGGGGCATGATAGAGCTTATTGAGATGTTCAAGGCGGACAAGCATCTCCTCACCGCTCTACTCGGCCTGGCGCAGGAGCAGAGCATCAAGATGGAGAAGTTCGGCTCCGTATACGCCGACGAGGTCATAGTCGGGCACTCCAACCAGGGAGATTTTGACGAGTTCTCAAGAGACAAGAGCTCTGAGGCTCTCAAGGACCGCATCATTGCCATCCAGATCCCCTACAACTTGAAGGTAAGCGAAGAGGTCAAGATCTACCGGAAGATGCTCAAGATGAGCCATATGGGAGACACACACATAGCCCCCCTGACCCTGCGGGTGGCGAGTGGGTTCTCCGTTCTGGCGCGACTGGATCCGCCCGACCGGCAGGGGATGTCGCTTCTGGATAAGCTGAATCTCTATGACGGCCATGTTGTCTCTAACTTCTCCAGGCAGACTGTGCGCGATATGCAGCGTCGGCACCCCATGGAGGGAATGACCGGAATATCACCCAGGTATGTGATGAACCGCATTGATGCTGCCGCCAGCGACCCCAACGTCCGTTGCATTACTCCCTTTATGGCCCTAAGCAGCCTTTGGGAAGGCCTGGGCGAGAATGTGGGATACGATGCCGACGTTGCGACCAAGATTGCCCTGATCACAGACACCGTGCAGGTGTACGACGACCTAGCGGTCCGCGAAGTACGGATTGCAAACGAGGATGGGTTTGAGACAAAGGCCAATGACCTGCTGACGGCCTATCTGTCCGACCTCAGCGCTTACTTGAATGACGCCTCCAAGGGGCGAAGACCCACCCGTGCCGAGGCCGGGAGGGAGCGCGACATGCGGGAGATGGAACGCGTGCTTGGAATCACCGACCGCAATAAAGAGGCGTTCCGGCGCGAGATTCACGAGCACGTAGAGTCCTGGCGGAGCAGAGGCAGGACTTTCGAGTACGACTCCGAGCCACGCCTGAAGGAGGCCATAGAAAAGCGCCTTCTCATCACGCCAAATGAACTGGGCAAGAACCTTACCCGGCCGCGATTTGCTAGGCAGCGGGTCGATTGGATGCAGCGATGGAGGAGCATCACCTCCAGGCTGATCGATTCCTACGGTTACTGCAGCATCTGCGCCAATGACATCATCAGCTACGTGGACCATGTTCTGAACGGCCGGCCGACAATCAAGACGCCTCGCAACGAGAGTGTGGAGTGGCTCTGGGAGAGGTCCCCTCAAGATGGGGGCCCGGTTGTTGAAGACGTATAGCCGCAAAGGTGGTTCTGGCTACAACCAACTTAGGTCATAGGCTAAAGGCTGTCAGCCTTGAGGTCCTGTTGCTGTCACTAGGCCTCAAAAGACACGGTTGTGTCTGAATTCACGCGGATGGTGTACTCCTTACCCTGTTCAAAGTTCGAACCGAGGGGTACGTTGGTCTCCACTATGGGGAAGTCTGTGGTGCAGGCGACTAGCTGGTCGGCGACCTCGTGGTGGGTGACGACCACCTCGATCTCATTCAACTCTCTCCGCCGGATTTCGTAGCCGTTGAACTGAGAGCAGCTGCTTCCCATTGGCAGACCGGAGACGACGCGCAGTTGGTACCACGGCGGCACGCTATCCAACGCCATGATCTCCGCGCTCTGAACGGGCGACTCGGCGATGATGGTGTGCCCAAGGTTGGATCTGGGTAGAGTGAAGGACGTGGTTGCAGTGTCGTTGACGATCACATGATAGGTCTCGCCCGGCTCAAGCGAAGCCTCCACCGGCTCAACGGCGTCGAGTTCCACCAACTGCTCATCGCAGGGAATGGCCCATTCCGTGGGGGGAGGCTGCATGAGTGTTAGTGTGGCGATGATTTTGTTGCCGTCCACTTTCAATCCCTGGCTGCCGGGCCGGGTACAGCCCTCTATGGTGGACTGGTAGTAGAAAATGCGGAGAAAGTGTTCCCGTTCGTTCGGTATCAGGTTGGCCGAAATAACTTGCGCCGGGGCCTCCACCCAGGTTCGCCAGTCTACGCCCTCATCGACGAGGTCTGGCGGTGGCTGCACGAGCACAAGGAGCATATCCACATTGTTGGGATTGCCGCGGGTGACGACGTCGTAAGCCGTATCGTTGATGAAGGCGAGCCGCCCGTCGGACTCGATGATTCTGGCGCTGACTGCGTAGGTATTCCGGGATTCGATGTCGTCGCGGTTGTATTCGACCTTGAACTTGATGGGGACCTGTCCCGGGTCGGAGATAGTTTGCTGAGCGATAAGCGTTGACGCGGCGTCCGCAAGGGACACGTCACGCAGTTCCACCACAAGCTTTGCTCCCGTAGAGAGGGTCAACCGCTCCCGATAGGTGACGGTGCCGCTCACCGATGCGTCGGGACTCCGGCCCGACGACACTTCCACGGTGACGTTGGGCGGTCTTGTATTGCTCCCGCAAGCGGTCAACGCCACTAGGACAACCGAAATGGCTATTGCGGCTATCAGAGTTTTGTTGACTTTGGCCTTCATCGCGCTACCTCCGTATAGATAGTAGATCAGCCCCTTTAATATATATACGAAGGGTGGGGCGAATTTGTTCCTCAGGCGGCCACGTAATGGCTTAGCCTCAAAACTCTATGCCCCGCTGCGCAACGATTCCGTGGTCTTCATAGGGGTGCTTGATCATCTTCATTTCCGTAACAAGGTCGGCGCAGTCAATGAGCTCCTGGGGGGCGTAGCGGCCCGTGATAATCACGTGCAGTTCCGGCGGCCTCTGCTCCAGGGTTTCCACCACCTCTTCAACCGGTATCCAGCCGTAGTGCATGGGGTAGGTGAACTCGTCCAGGACAATAATGTCCTCCTCTCCCTTCAGTATCGCCTCCTTGCAGCGTTCCCACTGCGCCACGGCCATGGCCGTGGATTGGTCCATGTCTTTGGAGAGCCAGGTGAAGCCGTCGCCGAAGGATTCAATAGGTATGCCCACCCGGTCCGCGGCGTGGTGTTCCCCAAATCGCGCTCCCGTATGCTTGATGAACTGGAACATCTTGACGCGAAAGTCTCTGCCCCAGGCACGAAAGATTACACCCAGGGCGGCAGTGGTCTTTCCCTTGCCATCGCCGGTGTTCACAATCACAAGTCCAATGCGGCCGTGGCGAAGTCCGTCCGGTCTGCGGGGCGTGGCGGAGGGGTCCTGGGTGTTCATGATTCATCTCCTATTCCAATGGCGCGCCGGGCGTCCTGCTCCGGCGCCAGAGGCGTTGGGACGGTATCAGAAGCTGGGGCACAGGGCAGTTCCTCCGCCGGGTCTAGCAGGCTCAAGGCCAGGGAGCCGGCAACCGGGTCTCGATATACGGCGGCTTTCACGCCAAAGGAGGCTTGAATGGTCTCCGGGGTCAGCACCTCCTCCGGTGAACCCTCGGCCAGGATTCTACCGCCCTTCATCAGCACCAGCCGGTCGCAGTAGCGGGCCGCCATCTGCAGGTCGTGGATTGCGGCAATGGCGGTCAGGCCGTCGTCCACCATCTTCCTGACCAGGCTGATCACCTTGAGCTGGTGAAGGATGTCCAGGTTGGAGGTTGGCTCGTCCAGCAGAAGGACGTGAGGCCGCTGTGCCAGGGCACGGGCGACGAAGATGCGCTGCCGTTCGCCGCCGGAGAGGGTGTCCAATGTCCTGTCCGTGAACTGCTCGGTCTCGGTCAGGCGCATGGCGTCCCTGGCGATCAGGTCGTCCTCCCTGCCTTCGATTTGAAACCGGCCCAGGTGAGGGTACCTTCCCATGAGCACCAGTTCCAGCGCCGTGAAGCCCTGGGTGTAGGGTGCGACCTGGGGCACAAGTGCCATGTCCCTGGCGATGTCCCTGGGCGAACCTTCCTTGACATCGGTGCCGTCCAGCAGCACCACGCCATCGCTGTAGCGAAGGACTCCCGCTATGGCCCTGAGCAGCATTGTTTTCCCCGCGCCGTTGGGTCCTATCAGTCCAACGAACTGTCCCCGCTTGACGTCTAAGTCAACTCCGTCCAGGAGTGATTTGGCATCCACTTCATAGTGGAGCCCGTGGGCGCTTACGGCGCTAGAGCTTTGTTTCTTCATAGTCTCACGCTACCCGGCAAGGCTGAATTCGTAGTCTACCGGATCAGGGAAAAGGTCCGGCCAGAGGATGCGGGCCAGAGCCTCAATCCCGAGGATATTCCAATGGGACAGGGTGGTAAAGTGTTTGCTTTCCACGATGTGCACCTGGCCGTTCTTGATTGCCGGGACCTCAGCAAGAGCGGCGTTCTCAAGCAGGCTTTGGCGGAACTCCCCAGCGCCGAACTCCGCCGGTTGGGGAATAATCACTACGTCCGGGGCCATGGCAATCACCCCTTCAAGGTTGGTGGGCAGGTTCCCCGTAATGCCCGCTTCTTCAGCGGTGTTGATGCCTCCAGAGGCGGTGATTATGCCCCCCTCCGTTGAACCTGCGCCGGCGGTCCAGATGGTATCAGAGTACTGTGTCAGAGCAAGGACACGGGGCTTGGGTTCGGCGGCGTCTGTTATGGCCACCAGGGAATCGTATCTTTCTCCAACCTCGGCGGCAAACTCTACGGCGCGTTCCTCCTCCCCCAAAATGTACCCCATGAGTAGGATGCTCTCAATTCTCTCTTCGGGTCCTTGTATCAGGTCGGTCTGCACCACGGGAATGCCGAGCCTGGACAGGGCGTCTATACCCTCTGCCGCAAAGAACGGACTGGTGACAACGACATCCGGAGAGAGGGCGATGATGGTCTCCGGATCCCTGGTGATCGTGGGGATGTCCTGCACCAAGTGGGCCACATTGGAAAACGTGGTGTTCTTGGTGGCGTCTCCCACTCCGACGAGCCTGGCCAGCGGTATGAGCGACACGGCTATTTCGTCGTGGCCGACGGAAGCGGTTATGACCCTTGACGGCTTGCTGGGAATGGTGACCATGCCGTTGAGGCCTTCGACCTGGCGCGGCCAGCCGAAGTTGTCGGGATCAATGATTCCAGGGACGCCTTCAAACTCAGATGCCAGTGGAATGGGAGTGGCAGTAGGCACGGGCGTGGCGGTGGGCGTCGGAGGTGGGGTAGGGGTAGGAGTAGGGGTTGAGACCGGAGCTGGGCTGGTGGTAGTGGGCACCGGGATGGCGGTAGCGGTAGGTGCAGGAGGCGGCGCAGGTGTAGGTGTCGGCGTTGGGACCGGAGCTGGGGGAGCGGTGACAGTGGAGACTGCGGCAGGTGTTTGGGTGGGGGTCGCTGTGGGTGTCGGGGTCGCTGAGGAACATGCCGCCAGCAATAGAAGTACCAGAAACGATAGGGGTATCAATGGGATGCAGCGCTTTCTAGAAATCAAGATGGCTCCTTTCTACTTTTAGTATTCTCATAGGGAGTAGACCTGCCGCTTGTTCTTTATGAGCAGGAAGATGAAGAATGGCGCGCCTACAAAGGCGGTGATGATGCTGACTCGGAGCTCCGCAGGCTGAATGACTACGCGGGCGACCGTGTCGGCCAGTATGACGAACGCGGCGCCGCCCAGGGCGCTCATGGGGACGAGGACGCGGTGGTCCGGCCCGAGGACAAGGCGGAGGATGTGGGGGGTCACAAGGCCGACAAATGCTATGGTCCCGCTCACAGCCACAGCGGAGCCGGTAACCAGCGCCGCCGCCGCCAGCAGGAACACCCGCGCCGCATCAACCCGTACGCCCATTGAGCGAGCTTCGTCGTCTCCGAGGGTGAGCAGATTGAGGTCTCTGGTCATGGCTAGGATCACAGCCGTTCCCACCAGGATCAGGGGCGCGGAAATACGCACGTGTTCCCAGGAACGGGAGTCCAGGCCGCCGGCGAGCCAGAAGAGTATCTCGCGGAGGGCGCCGTTGTCGGGGAGCAGGATGATGATTGCGGAGACAACCGCCCCCAGGAACGCGTTGACCGCCACGCCAGCCAGAAGCAGCGTCGCCATGGAGAACCGGCCACCGACCGCGGCGATGCCGTAGACCAGGAAAGAGGCTCCCATGGCGCCTACGAAGGCAAATGCGGGTAGGGCGAGAAAGAACAGGCCGGTCACTCCGGTGGCGATGGCCACGACCGCTCCCACGGCTCCGCCCGCCGAAACCCCGATGATCCCTGGGTCGGCCATGGGGTTGCGGAACAGTCCCTGCATTGTTGCGCCAGCGACACCCAGGGCCATGCCGACAAGGGCTCCGACCACAATCCTGGGGAGCCTTATCTGCTCGATTACCAGCTGTTCGGTGCGGCTAAAAGCGGCGAAGTCCAGCCCGACATAGGACAATACAATTGAGGCGACACGGCCGGCGGGGATGTTGAAAGGGCCCAAACTGAGAGAAACCAGCGCGACAGCCAGGACCAGCAGTAGGATGACGGAGGAGCTAGTCACCAGCCGGGTCACCACGCCAGATTGGCGGTAGCTGCGCAGTGCACTTGCACCAACGGTCCTTATCAAGAAACAACCTCCCGCGGTTCTCCGCCGGAGGTCTCGATGTGCGCTGGCCGGGAATTGTATCCCTGGACTCGAGGGACCCTCTCTGAGGCGGAGAGTGGTCACCTTCCGTTCAGGCAGGTCTCCTGGCTTTGCGGGCTGGGTTTGTGCACCGTTTCCTTCCCACCGGAATTTCCGGCAGTGGATTCGGGCCAAGCTCCCGCTTACAGTGGCGCTACCGCGGCGGTCTTTCACCGCCTTCCCTATTCTCCCTGGGTGGGCACCTGAACGGGCAGTGGTTCTATTTTTAAGTTGCCGGGATTATATGCTCGTCTCCAAACCGGTGTCAACGACATATAGCAACCGATGTGCCGATTTGGCAGCCCACACGTGGTGTATGATTGGTGTATGACACGCACCAACGTGGACATCGACGATAACGCCTGCGCCGAGGTCATGCGCCGCTACCGCCTTGCCACGAAGCGCGAGGCGGTCAACCTTGCGCTGCGGTTGCTGGCGGCGGAGCCCGCCTCCATCGAAGAGGCCCGTGCCCTGCGAGGTGCCGGCTGGGAGTGCGATCTCGACGAAATGCGCTTCAACCGCTTGCCGTGATCCTCATCGACACCTAGGCGTAGTTTGAATTCCTTCGGACGCAGGCACTACAGTATGCCAGGCCCCGCTCATATGGTTCGACAAGCTCACCATGAGCGGGAGCGGCTTGTCCGTCTGCTCGTTTGCCTGGAGGTGGAGCAGGGTGGTGCGGCGCGCCTACTCTCCCTTGGCGCCCGCGACATCCCGGCGGAGGAAGAGCCACACCGTCGCGGCTATGAACAGGGCGCTGTATCCGAGCAGAATGAAGAGCGCTGCAGTCGGGTTGGGCTGTTCCGTGATCGCGCCCGTCGCGATCTCCGTCTGCGTCGTGAACTGCAGCATCCACTCGCCCGCGGCATCGCTGAGCAGGAACTCGCGTATCCGCTGCAGCCAGGAGGTCAGCCCGAAAAGCTGGCCGAGCAAGAGGAATTCGACAAAATAGTAGGCCATTGAGAAGGATATAGCCTGCGCCGTCGACTGCGTCAGCACCGCAAGCAGCGCGCCTAGGCACACGTACGGCAACACCACAACCCAAGTCCGAAGCGTGGCCTCGCCGAAGCGCCGCCACGCCTCACCATCGCCCACTATCAGCGACGCGCCCTCGTCCGGCGGCACAACGTCCATGACCAGGACTCCCAGCGCCGTGGTCAAGTTGGAGGCAAGGTCGAGCGCCGCCACTGCCAGCAGCACGATTATTAGCTTGGCGGCCAGGTACCGCAATCGCCCCACGCCGCGGGTCAGCGTAGACCGCAGCGTGCCAAATCCGTACTCCGAACCCAGCACGGCCGCGCCCAGGATCAGGCTGAACACTATGGGAAATAGCTGGCCTTCGCTGGTGGCCGTGATGGCGTAGGGCAGGGTGAACGCCTGCCGGGTCTCCTCCGGGGTGGTGTAGCCCACGCAGGTGCCCTGCCACTCCTGGAGGCCCTCCGCTATCAGCCCGCGCTCCGCCTCAGAGAGAGGCGCCAGTTTCTCCTCCACTTGCCCCTGCGCCACGTCGGCGCAGGTCAACTCTATGATCCCGTCCTCGCTGCGGTACTCATAGGGCGGGATAAACGCGCCGAAAGCGTCCTCGTTGACGTGGTAGGCGGTGTTCAGCGCCCAGACGAACGCCTGGCCTAACAGTATGCTGACCGCCAGCAGTATCCAGAGCAGCCAGCGACGTCGCAGCTTGTACCACTCCGCCAGCGTCAGGCGTATGACCTCTCTAATCACGAAGCGGCTCCTTCATCGGCGGGAGTTGTGCCGCTGCCTGGGTCGTCCTCGCGCGTCACTTCTAGGAAGTAGTCCTCCAGCGACGTCTGGACAGGCGTCATCTCCGTAACCCACACCTCCGAACCGGCCAGCGACGCCGTTATCTCGCCGCAGCGGTCTATGGGCGCTGTGACGAGCATGGAGCCGTTCTGCTCGGAAACGTCGCTCACCCAATCCAGCGCAGCCAGTATGGGCCGCGCCCGCGTGTCGTCCGTGGTGCGGAGACGCACCTGCTCGCGCCCGCCGGAGGCTACCAACTGCGCTACCGGGCCCTGCGCTACGAGCCGTCCGCGGGAGATGATGGTCACGCTGTCGCAGGTCTGTTCCACCTCGTGGAGGAGATGGCTGGAGAGCAGGACGGTGCGGTTGCCGCCCCCAGGCTGCGGATGAGTTCCCGCATCTCAATCACTCCGGCGGGGTCCAGGCCGTTGGTAGGCTCATCCAGAAAGACCAAGTCCGGGTCGCCCAGCAGGGCGTAGGCGATGCCCAGGCGCTGCTTCATGCCCAGGGAGTAGGTGCGATACTTGTCGTCGCCGCGGCTGCTCAGTCCCACGCGCTCCAAGAGCTCGTCAGGCTCGCTGCGCGGTCCGCCGCCGGATACCGTCTGGAAGTAGGTCAGGTTCTGCCGCCCCGACAGGTAGGGATAGAAGGACGGTGTCTCTATGATAGCCCCCACGCGCCGCAGTGTAGCATCGTGGTGCCCGTCCAGCCCAAACAGGCTGAAGCTGCCCGCAGTCGGCTTGAGCAGACCGAGCAGCATCCCAATGGTGGTGGTCTTGCCGGAGCCGTTGGGGCCCAGCAGCCCGTATACGCGTCCCCGTTGCACCTCCATGGATAGACCATCGACCGCAGTGTTCTCCCCGAATCGCTTGGTCAGGCCGTTGGTGCGTATGACAATGTCGTCTGTGCTCATAAGTGATGCCAGAGTGGATTTAGGTGGCGCAGATTATGCCACGCGGTCGCTGCTTTTCGCAATGACTCTTCCGCCGCGAAGGCCCGCTCTTTTTTCAGTAATGCAAAGTAGTTTGTACTATAAACTACACCAGGAGGGTTGTCAAGAGGCGAATCCCTGCTTGAAGTGCAGAATCCGGCGCTCGGTTCTACTCTCCTTGACCTTGAACCTTTCTTACAATAGAGTACGGGCTGGATATGAGCACATAGTACGGAGCAACAAGATGCCCTCAATCATACCTACTACTTTTCGCCTAAGTTTACTGCTGCCGCTCTGCGTAGCATTGTTGGCAATTCTGCTACTCACGGCGTGTTCAGCAGAGCCTACCCCCACGCCAACCCCGACTCCAACGCCTACAGCAACTCCAACACCCACCCCGATCCCAACGCCTACTCCGGAGCCTGCGCCCATGGCCCCGGCTGAGATAACCCTCTTCTCTCCAGCGGGCGACGTCTTCGGGATGTTCTCGGAGGGTGAGCAGGCCTGCCTCAGCGGCCAGATTGGTGAAGCTGCTTACCAGGGAATGCTCGGTCAACCGCTAGCAGCGTCCATCGCGGCCCCGGGCCAACTCGATATGATACTCAACTGCTTGGAGCCGGAGAACGCCGCCGAGCTGGCCATCATAGGCATAGGCGCGGTTGCCGGCGGCTTTACCGACGAAAGCGCCAACTGCCTGCGCACCTTGTACACCACGGCAGGCGTCAGCAACTTCCAGCTGACAGGCAGCCAGGATCCGCAGGAGATTCTCTTGGGCTTCCGCTTCTTCACCTGCCTTACCGACGAGGAAGCGCAGGCGCTCTCCCAGTCCACAGGTACTCCAATGCAATTCCCTCCATCCGCGCTGCGCTGCGTGGACGAGCAGATTGGACTTGAGCAGTTCCTTCCCGCTATAGCGGGTGACCTAACGCAGCTCCCACCACAGGCAATGCAGGTGATGCAAGCCTGTAACATCAACGTAGCGCCGCCCGGATAACCGCCGGGCTTAGCGCTGCCATAGCAGCACAGAGGGACAGGGAGGGAGAGCATGACTGCACCAACTGCTGATGTCCTAATCCAAGGAGGGCTCGTGGTCTCCGGGCAAGGCGTCACACGGGCGGATATCCTTGTTTGCAACGGCAAGATCGATGAGGTAGGGGACGATCTATCGGGCAGGAGCGCCAAGCGCACCATAGACGCTTCCGGCAAGTACGTTCTGCCCGGCGGCCTGGATTCCCACGCGCATCCCATATATGCAGACAAAATGGACACCTATTCCATCTGCGGCGCTTATGGTGGCGTGACCACGGTGGTCCCATTCGTTGGTTCAGAGACACACCGCCACGAGCTGTTCGGGAATCACTGGGGCGTGAGGAAATACAACCCAGACATAGTGAAGGGGTTCATAGCATACGCGGAGGAGGTTTCATATACCGACTTTGCCATCCACGGGCTGATCACCACGAGAGACCGGGATGACATAGACAAGGTCATCCCCGATCTGGTCCGTCTGGGAGTGATCTCCTACAAGATGTTCATGACATGGAACCCGTGGGCATCACCCGAAGCGCAGGGCAACCTCCTCTCCATTCCCGACGAACTGGTAATGCAGGTGATGGACCTGGCGGGCCGCAACGGCGGCATGGCAATGGTGCATGCGGAGAACGGCATATGCAAGGCTTACCTGGAAAGCAAGTTCAGGACGGAAGGCAAGGTGTCCGTCCAGCACTACAAGGATGCCGCTCCCAACATAGTGGAAGCGGAGGCGGTGCACCGTGCCGCGACTATGGCAACGGTAGCCAACTGCCCGGTCTATCCGGTCCATCTGAGCACGAAAGAGGTAGTTGACATACTGCACTATTACAAGGACCAGGGGCTCTCTATTTATGGGGAGACCTGCCCCCATTATCTCTCTTTGACCAACGACGACCTGGTCAGGGAGGGCTATTTGCTGAAAGTAGCCCCTCCTCTGCGGGAAGAGGAAGACAAGGATGCCATGTGGCAGGGGCTGGCCAGCGGAGCGTTGGACGTGATTGGAAGCGACTACACCGGGTATACGCGCTCTCTGAAGCTGACAGGCACAATGGACGGCCATGCTGAAGAGCCGGAGCTAGGCCATGAGAACATCTTCAACATCGGAGCGGGGCTCACTACGCTGGAGTTCATGATGCCGGTGGTGTGGACGCACGGCATCAACGGTGGGCGTATGACCCTGCCCAAGTTCGTTCAGGTTTTTTGTGAAAACCCGGCCAAGATCTTTGGCATATTTCCTCGCAAAGGAATCCTTCAACCCGGTTCGGATGCCGATATAGTCGTCTGGGACCCGGCAACGAGGCACTTGATAGATGATGAGCACGGCATGAGCGACTTTTCTACGTTCAAGGGCACAGAGCTGCTGGGAATGCCGGTGCTTACCATGGTGCGGGGCAACGTGGTCATAGAGGACGGCGAGCTAGTGGGAAAGAAGGGCAATGCCAAGTTCATTCCAAGCGATCCGAACGCTGCCGCTTACTCATCTAGCGGATACCGCATCAGCTAGCGGACGTTAGGCAAAAAAGTCTCAATAAGGAAACCCAAGCAATGCACAGAAAAGAACTTATAAAGCTTCTTGACGCCGAACTATCCGGGGAACGAGCGCTGGGATACGCCGCTCACATGACCAAGTTCTACCGCTCGCCGGGGGCATCCGGATATCACCGAGCCACCGACTTTGTGGCGCAGCTCCTCAGAGACAACGGCATGGACAGGGTCTGGGTGGAACGGTTTCCATTGGACGGCGAGCACAAGTTGCTGAGTCAAACCATGCCCATGGCCTGGGAACCCGTAAGCGCTGAACTGCGCGTGGGGTCGGCGAACGGCAAACTCCTGGTGTCCTACGAAGACGCGCCCTCCTGCCTGCCGTGGTGGACGCCGTCAACTCCGGAAGGAGGAGTGACGGTTGAGGTAGTGGATGTGGGCACAGGCGAGCGGCCGGAGGATTTTGAGAAACAGGATGTTAAGGGCAAGGCGGTACTGGTGCGCAGCACCGCGGTGCCCGGCACCTTTGGGCACGCGGTCAATCTGGCTGCCGCACACGGCGCGGTGGGCGTAATCACGGACACCTTGCTATACCAGACGTCCCCATTCCGTACCAGGGAGTCTCTGCCCGATCCCGTGCAGCTTCTGCGAATGCCTTCCAGTCCAAAAATCTGGGGACTTGCGGTGAACTACCACGCCGCGGAGGAGCTTGCTGCCATAGCAAGTCAGGTAACGGCCACGGCTTGGGTGGACATCCAGGCCAAGACTTTCAAGGGAGAAGCTCAGAATCTCTTTGCAGACATAACCGGCACCGACAAGGCGGATGAGTTCATCCATTTCGTGTGTCATTCCACGGCGGGCACCAAGCCGGGCGCCAACTGCGCTTCGGGACCCGCAATGCTGGCCGAAATAGGACTCGTGATGTCCCGGCTCATTTCGGATGGACGCATTCCCCGGCCGCGCCGCACCATAAGGTTCCTCATTGACGTTGAAGGACACGGGACTAAGCACTACATCCAGAACCATAGAGAAGAGGCCGAGAATACGATTGTTTCCATTGCACTGGACAGCGTTGGACACGACCAGAGGAAGAGCAAGTCTGCATTGCTGTTCTATCACTCTCCGGATTCCGTCCCTACGTTCATTAACGACTATTTTGTGTCTCTTATAGAAACAACTCCCAAGGATACGCGCTGGGTGTTCAGCAATGATGACGAGATCCCGTTTGTGAACTTCATAGACTTGCCGTACACGCCTTGGAGCGACAACAAGTACTATCCCGCCTTTGGCATACCATCCCCGCTATTGATGTCTTGGCCGGACCTGTACTTCCATACGGACTATCTGACTGCCGACGTGCTTGACCCCGCAGTTTTCCGCAGATGTGGCATGGTTATAGCGCTGGCGGCTTTGGAGTTGGCCTACGCCGGCTCCCAAGAAGCGGCGGAGATCATGAAGGAAGTGACGGCGCGCAGCGAGTTTCGGTTGAGCCACACTGCGCTGCGAGGCGAAGGGTCGGATGCGGCCATCAGGAGGCGTCTGGTACACATGGCTGCTCGCGATCAAGGAGCGGTTGAGTCGGCTCTAGTACTTGACGATGACCCTAAAGCCCAGGAAACGACCAAGGACCGGCTGCAGAAACGAATCCAAGACCGGCTGGCGGATGTGCTGGAGTCGCTGCCGGAGGCGGCCCCAGAGGAGGAGTTTGCTCCAGGCAAAGTTGTGCCTAAACGACTGGTCGATAAGGACGCGCCCGGCCTTGCCGGCACCGACTACTGGACATTGGTCCGCATGTCCGAGGAGATGAATGCTCGGGACCCTAGAGTGCGCTTCGACTCTCTGCGAATAATCGGGGACGAGATATGGAATTTCACGGACGGTCGCCGGAGTGTGAATGAGATCTCCGACGCCATCAGCGCTGAATTCAACTTCGACCTGGAACCACGCCATATTTTGACGCTATTCCAGGGCCTATCCAGAGAGGGCCACGTCTCGTTGGAGAATCAATAGGCGGCATCACGATTGTGGCATCGGGAACAATGGACGAAATCGCCAATCTTCTATGGAAAGCACGCAGCTGCGGTGGTCTTGTTCCAGTTCAGGCTGCATCCGGTATAGACTCGATTGAAGCCGCCTACGGTGTTCAACGCAAAGTAGAGGCCTTGGTAGCCATGCCAAGGTACGGCTGGAAAGTTGGCGCCACCAGCCAAGAGGCTCAACGGGCTCTTGACATTGAAGGGCCGGCTACGGCGCCTATGTTTGCCCCCACCAGCTTCCAAAGCCCAGCCGATGTCGCTGTGTTTCCCGGACAGAGCGCGAGCGTTGAGAGCGAGTTCGCCTTCCGTTTCGCCCGCGATCTGCCGAAACGGGCGGAACCGTATAGTCTGGACGAGGTTTTGGATGCGGTAGATGCCTTGCTTCCCGCGATTGAGGTGGTTGGCGGCCGTTTCGAGGGAGGTTTCGGCGGGCTTGGCCCCATCAGACTGATCGCTGACATGGTCGCGCACACGGCCTTTGTTTCAGGACAAGAGACAACGAACTGGCGCGGTATAGACCTCAAGTCGCATTCCATAACCCTGTTTAGGAATGGAGAGAAAGTAGGGGAGGGCACCGGCTCTCGTGTATTAGGCGATCCCCTGTTGGTATTGCATTGGACGGCCAATCATCTCCTGAGCAGGGGTGAGTCCATCGAAGCAGGTCAGATAGTGACCACAGGGACGTGCACGGGGATAACTCCCGTTGCGGAAAACGATGTCTTTATCGCGGACTTTGGCGCCTTGGGCAAAGTAGAAGTTAAGATAGCGCCAAAATCCGCGTAGGGATTCCTGCTTCCTAACGTCCCAAGGCGTACGATTCACGCCGCGGATCTGCGCCGCCTTGCAAGATACCCCGTTCTCGATCAACCACTATTGCACAAGCGCCACCGGCTAGCTCCGTCCAATCGGGCCAGCGCTCGACGTCATGGCCAAGCGACTTCAAGGCGTTCGCGGTCGCTTCATCGATGCGGCCTTCCAGGTTCAAGCGGCCGGGTAAATACGGGTGCGGCCATGACGAACCGGGGAAGCTGTAGCTGATTGCCCGCGGCACCTCGATGGCCTCTTGCGGGTCCATGCCGAACTCGACGATGTTGAGGAACAGTTGCGTCATGGTTTGGACTTGCGCGTCCAGACCGGGTGTGCCGAATGCCATGAACAACTCGCCGTCCTTAACCACCATGGCCGGATTCGGCGTCAACCGAGGCCGCTTCCACGGCTCTACACGAGCCGGATGGTCGGGGTCCAACCAGGCCTGCCCCCCTCTGGTTGAGATTGTGAGTCCCAGGCCTGGGACCAGCGGCTCTCCCAGCTGCCCGTCGCTCGGCGTTGCCGAGAAGGCGTTACCCCAGCGATCGATGACGCAGGTATAGCTCGTATCGGGCTCCCACTCCGCGTCCAGGCTGGCCGGAGCCTGAACCGCGCTGCGCTGTCCTTTCTCAGCTTGGTATTGCCAGGGGTCTCCGTGCGGAGGCATTCCGGGCGCGGCTTGAAGCTGATCAATTAGCTCGCGTCGCTCCTTGGCGTAGGCCTTGGACAGCAGCCCGGGCAATGGCACGTCGACGAAGTCAGGGTCGCCGTAGTAGGCGTGTCTGTCGGCAAACGCGAGCTTTATCGCCTCAACGACCAGGTGCAGGTGCTCCGGTGAGTTGTGCGTCATATCTTTGAAATCGAAGCCTTCCAGCAGTTGCAGCACCTGGATGAGCGCAGGCCCCTGGCACCAGGGGCCACAGGCCTAGAAGGCGGTATCCTTTGTAGTCACCCACCAGCGGTTCTTCAATACCCACACGGAACGAAGACAGGTCGTCTTGATCTAGGAAGCCGCCACGCTCCCGGCAGAACTCGGCCATGAGCTTAGCCGGCTCGCCCTTGTAGAAATAGTCTCGCGTCTTTCTTATGGCGGCCTCACGGCCCGCCGACTTTGCGGCTTCTTCAACATCGATCATGCTTCTAAATAGAGACGCCAAATCGGTGTTTACGAGCTTCTCGCCTAGAGCCAGCGGGGCGCCTCTCGGCATGAATACCTTGGCAGACTGCGGCCACTCCGACAGCCTCTCTTCGGCTCCGGAGATAGCGTCCGCTACCCTTTTGGAGATAGGAAATCCGTTCTCAGCCAGTTCCAGGGCAGGGGTGACGACCTGCTTGAAAGTCATAGTGCCGTAGTTCTCCAGCGCCGTAAGCCAGGCATCGCAGGCCGCTGGCACCACGGCGTGGCCCAGGCCGGGCGGCATTTCGCCGTTAAAGGTCTCCACGGGCGCTTTCTTGGGCCACCTACCAAGCCCGCTGACGGCAAATGCCTTCTTTGTTTCGGCAAGGTAGACCATGATTGGAGCGACACCGCCAAAGCACGTCATGTGGGGCAGGGTCACGTTTATCGCAATCCCGGAAGCCACCCCGGCGTCGATGGCGTTGCCGCCCTGTTCCAGGATCCTGTAGCCTGCCGCCGTGGCCAAGTAGTGGCCCGACGACACCATGTGAGTCCTGGCTGCCACGCTTGGTCTGTAAGAGACGATTCCTAACGACATTTCCCCCTCCTCTAGTTGCGTGAGTATTCTACAGCGCAACCCGTTCCAATGTAATCGGTATCAGGTCTTAGGGCTACTGGGCTTAGCGTACATCACCAGCACTGCCGCGAGAACAGCGGTCCCGGCAAGAATTGTAAACGGAGTGGAGTAGCTCCCCGTTCTCTCAAACATAAACGTAGCGAACGGCGGGGCTATTAGCGCTATGGCATTCTGCACAGGCGCACTGGCGCCGCGGATTGTGGCGTAGTGCTGCCTGCCAAAGAGGTCCGCCTGAAATGATTGCGGAAGCGCCGATAAGCCGCCCCAGGCAAAGGCATATGGAGCGTAGATAATGAACAGGCGCTGTCAGAGAGGTACTCCGACCGATACCAAGGACACAAGCAGCCAGCACCAGGAATAGGCCTGCCATGAGAAGTCGCTTGTTGAAATAATCACCGGCCCAACTGAGGAACAACCTTCCGGGGGCGCTGACTATGCCGTGCACCAGGAAGAGATCGGCTGCATGGTACGTTGTACCGCCGATAGACTGAACAAGAGGGAACAGGTTGATCGCCACGGCGCCGGTTACTCCTATACGCAGTCCATATGAAATCGAGAAGTGCCAGAACGACGCTGATCGCAGGGCTTGCATTAGAGTGAACTCATGCTGTCCCGTAAGGCGGAGGCCGGCTGTCCGAAGCTGCCCCCGGTTCGGCTTGCCGTGATTCATCCTCCGGATCTGTGGGAACATCGCCATCCGGGAGCATCCCGTACTGTTCCGGCCTGTGGCGCGTGATGGCTGCTACCGGCAGCCCTATGAGGAGCACCAGAACGCCGATTATGCGAACCGCCGCACGCCAGCCCAACTGCTCGATGAGCTGGTTCACAAGCGGAACCATCATTGCCCCGACACTTATTCCCAACCACATGATTCCGAATGCTCTGCCACGGTGCCGGTGCCACCAGTTTGCCACAGCCGTAGTAATGGGACTTCCAAAGCCAAGGCTGGATCCCAAGATCACTCCCAAGAAGAGCACCACAATGAAGACTGTAAAGCTGGGCGCGGCGCTAAGAACGATAAACCCGAGTCCCATAAGCGGCACGCCCAGAAGCATCATGGTCCTTGGCCCGAAACGGTCAATCAGGTAGCCTTCCAGCGGACCTATGAAAGCCGTTTCAATCCTGGCCACGGTAAGCACCGTTGAAACGCGAAGAGAGAAGCTCCAAAAGGTGCGAGACACGGGAATCAAGAAGGCGTTCAGTCCGTGGTAGTTGAAACCGGCGCTGATCCCCATTCCTACAAGGCCGCCTAAAACAATCCACCAGCCGTAGAATACCCTGGGCCTGCTCTTGTGAATGCGTCTATTCAACAATCACCAATCCGCGGGCAAGCGGTCAGGCATCGCTGCCTAGGACCCTGTACCCGTAGTTTTCTTCCGTCCTCTCATCCGGTGGGAGGACTTCTACCACAGCCCGGGAGAGACCGACGACCTCGCCGTCGGCATCGAAGCTGTAGTTGTCTCGAGGGCGCCGCTCCAGGTAATCTCGTAGAGACAGTCCCGGAATCCGTCGGCGTCCCGGTCGTCTTGGGTCTGCTTGAGGCACTCCGCTGCGATGTACACGTCGTCGTAGGCGGAGCTGAGGTGCCAGGGGAAAG
>CBDCQF010000002.1:0-58115 GCA_965220545.1 Dehalococcoidia bacterium | reverse complement strand
GCCGGCGTGGTCTCGGTGGCGGCGGTTCGGCTCATATTGCGTCGTCCCATCTGGCCGGGACGCCCGCCCCCACCGCCTCCGCCGGTGTTCTGGCGCGGCGAGTGGCGTTAGTTACGGGAACGAGTGGAAGCTGTAAATTCCAATGTCCCAACGGTGGTAAACCGGGGACGCTAGGAGAGAAAGATGCCCACAAAGGCTACGTTTAAGATCATAAGCTGGGACGAGGAGCCGTTCGATGAACCGGAGGACGGGCCGAAGCTGACCCGGGCACACATAAGGAAGTCCTTCCATGGCGACCTGTCCGGGACAGGCAACCTCATGTACGTAATGGCTTACCTTGAGAGTGGGGTTGCCTCATTCACGGGTTTCGAGAAGGTTGTGGGCAGCCTGGGTGGGCGAACAGGCAGCTTCGTGCTGCGACACACGGGGTTTTTCGACGGAGAAAAGGCCACCGCGGAGTACGAGGTGGTTCCGGGGTCGGGCACCGGCGAGCTAGCCGGGCTTTCGGGCACTGGCGGGTTCTCTGCCGGACATGCCGAGGAGCACGACATGACGTTGGATTACGAAGTGTAGCTCGCCTACGGCCTACCCTACCCTTTCCACGCCGTGTAGAATGTATGGGTGACTTCCAACGCCAACCCAACCGATAGAAGACTGCGCCTACGTCGAATGCTGGAAGGCAGCGATTGCATCCGGCCTGCCTCGGTCTTCGATCCCGTCTCGGCGCGCATCGCCCGCTCCGTAGGCTTCGAAGTCGGTATGTTTGCCGGTTCGGTAGCTTCCGCTGTGGTGCTGGGAGCGCCCGACATAGTAGTGCTCACCCTCAGCGAGTTTGCCGAACAGGCGCGCCGCATCACCCGAGCCGCTGACCTCAGCCTCATAGTAGACGCTGATCATGGCTACGGGAACGCTCTAAACGTGATGCGCACCGTGCAAGAGTTGGAGAACGCCGGTGTATCCGCTCTCACACTGGAAGATACCGTGCTCCCCAGGCCCTTCCGCCAGCAGAAAGGCCAGGAGTTGCTGTCCGTGGAAGCAATGACGGGCAATCTCAAGGCGGCGCTGTCTGCAAGGCAGGATTCCTCCCTGGTCATAGTGGGGCGTACGGCTGCCGCGGGCTTCGCCGGAGTCGACGAGGCTGCCAGAAGAGTGGAGGCGTACTCCTCTACGGGCGTCGATGCCATATTCCTCACCGGCCTGGCCACGCGCCAGGACCTTGAGAAGGTGCGAACCGCCACTTCGCTGCCTATCATGCTGGGGAGCACACCGCCTGAGCTGGAAGACCTGGATTACCTTGCAAGCATGGGTGTTCGTGTGGCCTTGGCGGGACATTTGCCGTTTCAGATAGCTATCAAAGCTACCTATGACGCCATGTATCACCTCAGCCGCGGCGGCTCTCCCCGCGAACTCCAGGATAGCGCGGCCACGCCGCAGCTTATGGAAGTGGCAACTGGACAGGAGCAGTATTCCAACTGGCAGAAACAGTTTCTGCAATGAGAGAAATATATGACCGAAAATAAGAGCCCCGATGTTGTAATAGTTGGCGCAGGCGTGGTCGGCGCATCCGCAGCATACTACCTGGCAAAGGCCGGGGCTAAGGTGACCATCCTGGATAAAGACCCCATCGGCGCGCATGCCTCCGGGCTGGCGCTGGGCGGCCTGGGCCCTCTTTCCGGCGCTGGCGTTCCCGACCCTATCGGCGGCCTTTGCGTGGAAAGCTGGCGCCTGCACCTTGAGCTTAGCCAAGAGCTGCCTGAGGAATCGGGCCATGACTACGAGTTTCAGACCGGTACCTCGGTTGCGATAGCGTTCAACGAAGAACAGGCCAATATATTGAAGGAGCAAATTCCCTGGCAGGCGTCACAGGATGGCTTCAAGGTGGAGTGGGTGGAAAAGGAGGACGTCCTGGCCATTGAGCCCCGCTTGGTCGATACGGTGGTTGGCGGAGTGGTGAAAGAGCCAAGCGGAATGCTGAACACTTACAAATTCAACAACGCTCTTGTCGCGGGGGCGCTCAGGTACGGGGCCACGCTAACGATGGAAAAGGTGGTCGGCCTCCTGTTCGATCATGGCCGTGTCACCGGGGTGTCCCTGGAAGAGGGTGGAGTAGTGCATTGTGACAGAGTCATTATCGCTATGGGCCCCTGGTCCAACGATGCCTCGGCATGGCTGGATTTCACGTTGCCCATATCGCCGCTCAAGGGACAGATAATCCGGCTTCGCTCAGAGGGGCCGCCCATTCCTCATATCAACTGGAACGGCAGCTACGTTGTCTCCAAGCCCGACGGTTTGGTTTGGGTCGGCACCACCGAGGAGAAGGCCGGATTCGACGATACGCCAACTGCAGCAGGGAGGCAGACTATTGTGCGGTCGGTTGCCACAGTACTGCCCCACCTGGCGCGGGCTGACATTGTTAAGCAGACCGCCTGCCTGCGTCCTGTGTCTCCCGACGGGCTGCCCGTGCTTGGTCGGATACCGGGGAAACCCGGAGTTATTGTGGCTAGCGGTGCGGGCAGAAAAGGGATACTTATGGGGCCGGCAATGGGCAAAGCGACGGCTGACTTGGTGTTGAAAGAAACGTCTACCCTGGACCTGTTTGCTCTTTCTCCCGGTCGCTTTTGAACTGCGCCCGGTTTGGTGAGTTGCCAAACCGCTTACGCCCTCCCTCCCCTAACATGGGCACTGCCTTAGCGACGCCGGCAGACCCGCGATTGCAACCCTGATTAGCTAAAACTACCTGCTATACTGTCGACCGTAGACTGAGGAGGGACTGCTTGTCGAATCAACCTGCCTCTAAGGCGGGACGTGGCATATTCTTCGGCTGGTGGATAGTATTTGCCGGCCTGGTTGGCATGGCGGTGAGCGTTGGTTTCGCCAATCACGGGCTGAACGCGTTCATCATTCCCCTCTCTAAAGAGTTCGACGTTAACATAGCCATAATTGCCTCCATTATCGTCCTTGGCCGTATGGAGACGGCATTCATCGGCCCTGTAGAAGGCTACCTTGTGGACAGGTTCGGCCCGCGCGCCATGATGTTCATTGGCGTACCCATCTTGGGCGTAGGGCTGTTCCTGGTCAGCATATCACCCAACCTACCTACCTTCATTGCTTCGTTCCTGCTTGGCGTGATAATGGGCACGAGCCTGGGGTTCAGCATGCCCATCTCTACTGCGGTTGCCAACTGGTGGAGGCGCAAGCGCGGCCGCGCCTTCGGCATCATGTGGCTGGGGTTCAGTGTCGGCGCGCTCATGGTCTGGCCCATCAACGAGCTGATAGAGGCCTACGGCTGGCGTTGGGCTTTCCGCGTCATGGCCGTAGCCACCTTCATCATTGGACTTCCCGTTGCCGCCGTAATGCGACACAAGCCTGAGCAATACGGCATGCTCCCCGACGGCGATGCCCCCGACCGGCAGCCCGCGCCCCGCGCCAGCGAAGGGGCCGCTGCAAAGAAGAACGACGAGGAAGAGGAGGTCAACTTCACCGTCTGGGAGGCGTTGAAGACGCCAACGCTATGGTACTTCACCACCGCTGTCTCAGTGCGTGGCGCAGTGACCAGCGCCGTGGCCATAAACCTGTTCCCTTTTGTGGAGTCCATGGGCGGCGATTCCGGTCATGCCGCCTTTCTCTTTGTTGTACATGGCATTTTCAGCGCACCGGGCAGGCTGTTTCTCAGCTGGGCCGGAGACTGGTTCAACAAACGTTATCTCATGGCCGTTTTGCTTGCCCTGCTTGGCGGATCCGTGCTAGCTATGTCTCAGGTCAACTCCATCTTTATGCTTACCCTGGTCTACGCTCCATACGCGCTGGTCTGGGGCGGGCTTTCTTCATTGCCCCAATCGCTCCGCGCCGACCTGTTCGGCAGGCAGTACTACGCTACGATTCAGGGCGCCGTGGCGCCCTTCCGCACCGGGTTTTCCTTTGCCGCGCCTATATTCGCTGCCTGGATGTTCGACCGCACCGGCACGTACGAGGTTCCGTTGCTGGTGTTTGGGGTGCTGTCCTTCATTTCCATGGCCATGATCCTGATGGCGAAACCCCCGACCAAGCGGCCCTCCGGCCAGCAGCCCGGCGCTTCGCAGGCTGTAAGCGCCGACGGCTAACCGGTCCGGCGTCGCAGGTCTCGCAGCCGCCTCAGCGGAGAGTCTCCGCCGCCGAACATCTCCACCAAGCGCAGGTACTCACGATATAACGCGTCATAGGTGGCTCTGTGCTCAGAGATGGGCTCTACCTTGTAGGCCGCAGCCGGCGCCATCGTCCTGGCCGCGTCTTGCACCGACTCATAAACGCCCGCAGCCACCGCCCCCAGCATGGCGGCGCCCAAGGTGCTGGGCTGCTCGCTGGCGGCCACTTCCAGAGGCAAACCTATGACGTCGGCGTATATCTGTAGGAGCATGCGGTTGGCCGTCAGCCCTCCGCCGGCGCGCAGGCCGGACACGGTGAGCCCCGATTTGCGAAAGGTATCGACAACGAACCTGGCCCCGAATGCCGTCGACTCGATCAGGGCGCGGTAGACCGCTTCGTTGGCCGTTTGCAGGCTATATCCTATGACCACGCCGCTAAGGTCGGCGTCCACCTTGGGTTTGCGTCCGCCGTTCCACCAGTCCAGCGCCAGCAGCCCGCTCTCGCCCGGCGCTAGACGCGCCGCTTTTGAGGTCAACTCCTCGTGAGAGACACCTACCTGCTCGGTGAACCAGTTGAAGGCGTCTCCCACCGCTACCTGGGGCACTCCGTAGAGGTAGTATTCGGGGAACAGGGCATCGGCCGCCACGCCCGCTATCCCCGGAACGGACGCCTCTTTCTCGGCGAGCAGGAAGTGTACTAAGGAGGTGCCCATCACCATGTACATCACCCCGTCGGCAGTAATCCCGCCACCCAAGGCTCCGGCTGGTCCGTCTATGGTGGGCACAGCCACCTTAACCTTGGTGGAAAGCCCCAGCGTCTCTGCCCAGTACGGATTGAGTGTTCCCGCAGGCGTTCCCGGCGCGGCAATCTCTCCTGAGCATTTCCCTTGATAAAAATCGGCTAGGCTAGGCTCCACGGACGCCAGGTACTCCCTGGATGGCGGCCCATCCTTGTCGTGGATGTAGGCCAGATACCCCGCGCCGAAAGCGTTGCGCCGGAAGGCGCCGGTGAGCTGCCATACCAGCCAGTCACTCTCTTCCACCAGGAGGTCCGTTTCCTGGTATATGAGCGGCGCTTCCTCAAGCAGTTGCAGCGCCTTGGACAACATGAACGCCGGAAAGACCGCGCCGCCGCATCGCTCCAGCCACTTCTCGCCGCGCTTCACTGCCGCTTCCGTAAACCGCTCCGCCTGTGCCTGCGCTGAGTTGTGCTTCCACAGCTTGGGCCAGGCATGGGGGTGTTCCTTCCATTGGGAGAGGAACGATAACGGCGTGCCATCGCTCTTCACCGGCAGCACGCTGCAGCCGGTGGTATCGATGCCCAGACCGCCGATTAGAGAACCGTCTACTTCCTTGACCACCGCTCTGACCGTGGCAGTCATCGAGTCCAGCCAGTCTTGGGGATGCTGCAACGCCCACTGCGGCGGCAGCGAAACTCCGTTTTCAGGGAGACGCCGGTCGATAACGCCATGTCGGTACGACTCGATAGCGGTGGCGAGCACCGCGCCCGTCTCTGCATCTACCACTTGGGCGCGCACCGACAATGTGCCAAAGTCCAGTCCAACTACAAGCATGGTTACCTACACTGCGCGCGGTCGCGAGATTGTCGGCGCGCTCTAGGACACGGGAGGCCTTGCGTCTGCCCAGGGGTGTGCCTCTTCAAACGCCGCCGACGCCCTCAGCACCGTGTTCTCCTCTCCTTTTGCGCCCACTATCTGCATTCCTACGGGCAGTCCGTTGGCGGCGAATCCGCATGGCACGCTGGCCGCCGGGTTGCCGGACATGTTGAATGGGAAGTTGTGGCCGTACCATCCCGACATGGGGTGTATGGACTTTCCATCGATCACCGTGGGCCGTTCCGAGCCTGGGAAAGAGGTCACCGATACCGCAGGCGTGATCAGCAAGTCCACCTCTTTGAAGAAAGCGTCCACGTAGGCCCGCAATCTCTCCAACTCCGCCAGCGCCGCGGCATACTCCGCGCCCGTCACCCTGCCGCCTCTCTCGATTCCTTCCTTGATGTACGGCATCATCCGGTCGCCCCACTCCTCCAGCAGATGGCCGTTGGCCAGGTAGGACGCCGGCCCTCTCAAAGTCAGCAGCGTGTTGTTCAATGCTGCTATATCTACGTGGAACCTGGCTTCCGCCACTTCCGCGCCCAGCTCTTCCAGCACTTGAAAGCCTCTCTCAGCTATGGAACGCACCTCGGAGCCTACCGCCACCGATCCCAGGTCGGGACTCCAGGCAATGCGAAGTCCGTTCAGCCCCTTTCCCAGGTCTGAGGTGAAATCCGGCGATGCTTCCTGCATGGTGCCGTGCTTGGCCCGCGTATGCGGCCCGGAGACCGCATTGAGGAAAAGCGCCGCATCCCTCACCGTTCTGGTCATGGGGCCGTCCCTTGAGAAGTCGACAGGGTTCCAGCTCATCAACCCTGTCTCCAGGCGCGGCACCCTGCCCTGCGTGGCCATGATCCCGTAGATTCCGCAAAAAGCGCTGGGGATGCGAATGGACCCCGCCCCATCCGAACCGTGTGCGATGGGGTTCAGTCCGGCGGCCACGGAAGCGCCTGCGCCTCCGCTGGACGCGCCGCTGGTCATCTGCGGATTCCAGGGGTTGTTGCAGTTGGGCCCCAACTTGTTCTCGGTGACGCCGCCGCCTTCACCGAACTCGGGAGTGTTGGTCTTGCCCAGGATGATTGCGCCTGCCTGTCGCAGCCTCTCCACGAAGATATCGTCTTCATCCGGCACCTGCTCCTCGTACACCAGCGATCCCCTCGTGGTGCGGATGCCTTTTGTAGAGGCCAGGTCCTTTATGGAGACCGGCACTCCGTGCAGCGAGCCCAGTTCGTCTCCCTGCACCACGGCCTGCTCGGCTTGGCGCGCCGCCTCCATGGCCTGCTCTGACGCCACGGTGAGAAACGCGTTCAGCTTGGGGTTCAGTTCCTCTATGCGGCTTAGGTACAGCTCGGTCAGCTCAACCGGAGATATCTCCCTGCTTGCTATCATCTCGCGCTGCCTGTAACCGGGTGTAAACGCTAAGTCCCTATCGTCCATGCGAGTCTCCTTCAGACGCCGTTGCCGTGGTTAGACCTACCCTGCCCGCCTTTCGTATGCTTTCAGCATATGCACGTGCGACAGCTCGCATTCCACCAGGCCTCCAAACGTATCCGTGCCGTCTATCACCATGAACTCGTTGGCCGCACCGGCATTGCCTCCGCCGCCGACGCCCACACTGCGGATCATGGGCAGACCAAGGTCGTTCTTGTACAGCGACCACGGCCCGCCGCCTCCGCTGTAAGGGACTATCATCAGCGGCACCTCCATCTCCTGGAACGCCTCCATGATTGCCTGCACCAGGTCGGTGTCCGTGCCCGTCTGGGACGAATCGTTGGCCGCCAGTACGTCCAGTTCCAGGTCGGAAAAGCCGTGGCCGTCCAGGTGCTCCCTGATCTGCTGTATCACCTTGGATACGCTGAAACCCCGTGGCACTCGAATGTCGAACCGTGCTGCGGCTACGTTGGGCAGCGTGAACGGCATGGTGCCCGGCCCGGTGAGACCGGCGCGCAGGCTGTTGATGTTGAAGCTGGGCCCGTAGAAGTAGTTGAGGATGACCTGCTCGTCGTCCAGGTCTCCCGCCGGCACTTTCATCGCCGCCACCCCTGGCAGCACCTGGTTCCAGGCGCCGCCGCCCATCGCTTCACGGAAGGCAAACGCAGCTTCCTTTTCATCCTCACTGGGCGGCTTCAGATCATCGTAGAAACCGGGGATGGAAACCTTGTTGCCGTTGTCCTCCGTGAGGGTAGACAGCGCTTCCACCAGCCGCCACGCCGGGCTGTCTATCACCGACTTGGTCATGCCGTGTCCCGGAGCAGCCTGCGGCCCCCTGCCCCACTTCTCGCCGCTTGAAATGAGGTCGGCGTAAATCAGTCCCTTGTAGCCGAGGCTCATACTGACGCGACCCAGCGGATCCTGCGACGCTCCGGGGCTGAAGCTGGCCTGCGCCGTAGCGAGGCGGTCGCGGTATTCTTGGTACATTTCGGGGAAAGACGCGCTGCCCAGTATCTCGTCACCCTCTATGAGGAACATGAAATTGAAGGGGAGCTCTCCTTCCACTGCCTTGATCGCTTCCAGGGCGTTCAGCCAGGCGACGTAGGGGCCCTTGTAGGAGGCGGCGCCCCGTCCCATGAGCACCTTGGAATACGGCCCCGACGACGTTATTGCGCCGCTCCAGGGCGGATTTTCCCATTTCTCATGGGGCAGCACCGGCCTGGTGTCAAAGTTGGCGTACACAATGATGGTCTTGGGCTTCCCGGCGTTGTAGTAAGCCCACATCCCGGGAAGGTGTGAGGTTTCCACAAGTGTGGCCTCTTCACAGCCTATCTCTTTATGGATCTCCACCAGCAGCTCCGCGCACTCCCGAACCCCGTGCTCCTCCACCGATACGCTTGGCTGCGCTACAAGTCTCTGTATGCGCTCAATGTGGCGCTCCTTATTCTCATCAAGGTAGGCGCGTATGTTCTCCAGGCCAACTCCAATCCGCATGTGATTCCTCCCTATTCTTTACTCATCACCAGCGCCTGCGATTCTATGAGGGGTGAGGCATGGAGTCAAACACCGGGGCTTCCCCCCCTGGATACCCGCCTCCGCGAGTATGACGGAAGGGGCTGTTTGCCCGCTTGCCCGTATGCTCGTATGTCCGTGGGCGGTGCGGTGCGTGGCGGTCTGTGATAGCCTGTCGTGCGACGGCTGAAGCTACGGAGTAAGCAATGGGCGCTATTGAAGACATCATCCTCAACCAGGGCAAGTGGACGGGCATCTCCGGCGTCCGGCTCCACATGTCCGATACGTTTGTCGAAGACGCCGCCAGATTCATGATTCTGGATAACCCCGGCCATGCCTTCATCCTCACCGGCTTCTTCATCCCCAATCCCTACGAGTTCCCGCCGCCGGAGACCGGCTCCGTAGAGAGCGACGGTCCCCCCGGCGCCTATTTCCTGGGCAGAGCGCTGGCCAATCTGGGCTGGAAGGTGACCTACGTTGTAGACCACTATGCTACGTTCACTCTTGAAGGCCAGCCTACCGTGGAAGAGGTAGTCGAATTTCCCATCACCGACGACAGCGCCAGCGAGCAGTTTGCCATAGACATGTTGGAACGGCACAACCCCTCCGTGCTCGTTGCGGTGGAGCGACCCGGCGCGAGCGCAGACGGCAAGTACCAGTTCGTGGGAGGCTCCGACGTTACGGAGCGTACCGCCAAGCTGGATTACCTATTCCAACATCACTCTGCTACCGTCGGCATCGGCGACTGGGGCAACGAGATTGGGCTGGCCAACCTAGCTGAGTACACCGGCCCGCGCCTGCCCAGCAAAGCTCCCACCGTCACGCCGTCCACGCATCCCATCATCGCCGCCGTGTCCAACTGGGGCGCGTACGGCCTCGTTGCTGCCATCTCCAAGGTGGTGCGGCGCAACCTCCTTCCCCACCCCGACATGGAGTTCGACCACATCCAGCGCCTTATCGACGCCGGTATGGTTGACGGACGTGGCCGCCGCGAATGGATCGTGGACGGTTTCGGGCCGGAGGAGAACCGCTGCGTCCTGGAAGACCTCTGGGATTACCTCTATTCCCTGGGAATCACCAAGTTCTAGTATGTGTCCGCAACGCGTCTCCGGCTCAACCCGTGCTAGAATGTAGCGCGTCGGCTTCAGAGCTATGGAACGCAAACGGATAAGACTACTCCACACATCGGACGTCCATATGGGCAGCGACCTCTATCCTATGGAGGCCCGGCAAGGGTTCGAAAGCGTTCTGGATACGGCGAGGCACCTCGCCGTGGATGCCCTGTTGATAGCCGGAGACCTCTTCGATAGCGGGACTGTTCCCGAGGATACGGTGCACTACGTGTTCGAGTCGCTGGCCGGTTTGCACCGTCCCTCAATCGTCCTGCCGGGCAATCACGACACTCTCCTGACCTCCGACTCGTTCCTCCTCCACGAATCGCGGGAGAACGTCCACACCCTCAGGGAGCGCGACGGCGAAATGGTCCGCTTGAGTGACTTGACGCTTTCCGTCTGGGGCTGCCCGGTCTACAACCACGTTCCGGAGTTCCACCCACTGGGCGATATCCAGCCCAGGCCGGACGGAGGGTGGTACGTGGTCATAGGCCATGGCATCGTGCTGGATTCGGTTAGCTTCATCGACAGAGGCTCCCCCATCACTCACGAGGAGCTGGCCAACGCGGACTGCGATTACATAGCGCTCGGCCATACCCATGTCTTCAGGGACGTGACAAAAGGAAAGGCAGCCGCATTCTACAGCGGAGCGCCTTCCGGCGGCCACGAGCGTACCGCAGCTCTGGTTACGCTTGACCCGGATACGGGCGTTACCGTGGAGCGGATACACGTATCCTAGCTACGGCCAGGTTTGCCGGAACTCATCGCGGTGCACCACTTGGCCGGTGAAGCTGGAACCATCCTGTTCGGCCAACCAGAGAGTGGCGGGCACTACCTCTTCCGCCGGAGAAGGCATCCTGCCCCAGGGATCAAGCGAGGGGTCCCAATCGCGCGTCATCTCAGACTCGACGAGGCCGGGGCCCAGGGCGTTGACCGCTATGTTGTACGGCTTCATGTCCATGGCCAGATTGCGTGTGAACCGGTCTAGCGCCGCCTTCGATGCGCCGTAGACCAGCGTGTTCTCCTGGTCCCATATAGCAGACCTGGAAGATATGTTGATGATACTTCCGGCGCGTCTTTCCATCATGCCCGGCACAACGTATTTGCATACCAGAAATGGTCCAACTACGTTTACCTTGAGAACCTCTGCAAATTCGGCCACCCCAAGCTCCGTTATGAGGCCGTTAACTGTTATGCCCGCGTTGTTGACCAGCACGTCTATCGGCCCCGCTTCCGCTACGGTCGAATCTACCAGGGCCTTGACCTGCTCTTCACTGGTGACGTCGCAGGGGAAATGCAGCGCCTTGCCTCCCGAATCCCTGATCTGCTTCACCGTCTCTTCCAGGGATCCCTGCGCCACGCCAGCGCCGGGTTGGGTTGTCCTGGCCGACGCCACCACGGTGGCCCCGGCGCTGGCAAAGCCCACGGCCAGGGCTTTGCCTATCCCTCTGCTGGCGCCCGTTATGAGTACGACTTTTCCTTCCATAGCCACCTTCTAATCGAATGCCTTGATTTGGCTTACCGTCTCTGCATCCAGCTTCTGCACTACCGCCGTCACCAGCTCCACCGCCTGATCGAAGTCATAGCGGCTTATCAGGCCGTTGTGGCTGTGCAGGTATCGCGTGGGGACGGCTACGTTGATGCTGGGAGCGCCCCCTCTGGTGCGCTGCATTTCAGCGCCGTCTTCACCGTAGCCGCTGATGACGGTGAACTGCAACGGGATGCTGTTCTCAGCCGCTACGTCTATGACCAGGTCGCGCAGCTTTAGATTGGGTAGCATGGAGTTGTCGTGCAGGAAGATCGAGGGCCCCTTGCCCAACTTCTCCTGTGCTTCGTCTTCCGTAATGCCCGGATAATCTCCCGCCACGCCGGACTCCAGGCTGATTCCGATATCCGGCTCTACGATGTAGCTGCTGGTGTGTGCGCCGCGCAGGCCTATCTCTTCTTGGACCGTGGCCACTCCGTATACCGTGTTGGGCGCGGGCTCGCTCTTCAGGCGGCGCATCACTTCTATCATCAACGCCACACCGATACGGTCGTCCCAGGCTTTGGCCATGTACAGTTGTTCGCCGTTCAAAGTGGCAAATTTGCTGTCGGGCGCGACGGGGTCTCCGGGTCGAATGCCCAACCGCTCCTCCGCGTCCTCCTTGCTGGATGCGCCTACGTCTATGAACATCTCATCGCGCTTGAAGACTCGACCGCGTGCCTCGGGCGTCATCACGTGCACGGTCTTTACGCCTGTTACGCCGGGTACGGGGCCGTTTCTGGTCAGCACCACCCACCGCTGGTTTATCAGCGACTGGTCAAGCCACCCGCCGATGGTCTGGAACTTGACGTAGCCCTCTGAGGTGATGAACCTGACCATTAGCCCAAGCTCATCCATGTGCCCGGCAAACATGACCTTTGGCGTATCGCTGGCGCCCTTCAATCGTGAGATCAGCGATCCCAAGCCGTCGGTTTCCAGGTCATCGCAGATGGGCTCTAACTCCCTCTGTACAATGCTCCTCACCGGGCCTTCGAACCCGGATGGGCCGTACGCATTGGTTAGCTCTTCTAGAAGGTCCCTTATCCTGTCCATAATCACATCTCCCTGGTGTCCATGCGCAGACGAAGGTAGTTCTGGAACTTCTCCTCCAGCGATGGATTGCTCAAGAAAGTCCCGCGGCGTGCGGTGGTCAAGGCCACGCTGGAACGCTGTTCCACGCCGCGTTGAATCATACAATAGTGAATTGCCTGTGCAACCACAATCACGCCCAGCGGGTTTAGATGCTGATCGATGGCATTGGCCACTTGCTGGGTCATTCTCTCTTGCACCTGCAACCGCCTGGCAAACACCTCCACTACCCGCGAGAGCTTTGACAACCCCGTGACGACCTTGCTTTCCGGATCGGGTATATACCCGATGTGCACCATCCCTCTGAACGGCGCTATGTGGTGTTCGCATGTGGATGTGAACTCTATGTTGTCCACTATGATCATGTCGTCGGAGCCGGTCGGATAGCTGTCGTCATCTAGCTGGAAGATGACCTGCAAGTGCTCTTCCGGGTCCTGTGACGAACCCTGGGTGTACGTCAGCAGAGAACGCGCCCACCGCTCCGGGGTCTGATGCAGACCCTCTCTTGCTGGGTCTTCTCCCAATAGCTCAAGCACCTCCCTGAGTAGGAGTTTGAGCTTTTCCATCTGTTCCGTTCTTACCAAAGTCCCGTCCACGTTCACCTCCGGTGACTAGTTCTCTGCGTATCTGGTGCTGTCCTCTATTTCGGCCTGCTTGAAGGCCATGCGACGCTCGTTGCACTTGTTGCAGACGCCGCAGTGAAGCCCGTCTCTGGGCGAAATGCAGGTCAGGGTCAAGTGCAGCGGCAAATGCTTGAAATAGCGGATCAAATCGTGCTTTTGCGTTCCTCTGTATGGCGCGGTCACGCTGATCCGGTGTCCCAGCGCAACCGAGAGCACTCCGGCAAGATTGCTGAAGAACTCCGGCGTGGCGTCCGGGAAGGGATTGCCGACCAGCGAACCCAGTGCAATCTGCGATACATCGTGAGTGCTGCACCATATGGCGGCAAGCGATACAAGGAGAACGTTCCTGCCCGGCAGAAACACGGCGTCGTCCGCTGTGTCCGCGCCGGGAGTCCCTTGGCCGGTCAAGCTCCAGTGCTCTCCGTATAGCCTCTCTACCGGCACGTAAAGCTCCGTTGCTCCATGTACGTTGGGACTGTGCAAGGCCTCTATGAAAGCGTTCAAGCAGCGAATCTCTTCCTCTTCCCAGAGCAGGCCTTTCCTAACGTAGATGGGAAAGACCTCCGCGGTCCCGGCCAGGTCCGCCAGTAGGATGGAGCTGTCCAACCCGCCGCTTGCCAACACTGCTATTCTTTCCACTCTTACTCCTCGCGGTAGCTGGAGTAGCTTGAGGGTGTTTCCCACAACCGCATCTCTGAGACCATCAGGCCCTCTTTTCTTATCTGCCGGTATATGTGCTTCAAGATGTTCTCCGCGGTGGGGTTCTCGTCCATCGGATAGAACGGTTCGCCCATTTCAGATAGAAGGTCGGCCACGGGGTCATCCTTGTGGAGCAGCATCTTGTGGTCCAGGTTCCTATCGACCCAATCTTTCACCACTCCGCGCAGGTCGCTGAAATCCATGACCATGCCCCTGTGATCCAGGGAGTCCGACTCTACCTCCACTTCCAGCAGGCCGTTGTGCCCGTGGAGGTGACGGCACTTGCCATCGTAATCCAGCAACCGGTGTCCGTAGCAAAAATCAATCGTCTTCACCACCTTGTGGAGCACAGCTTCCTCCTATCCTTCGACGCCAGGGCCGGCCAGGTGCCTACCCGCATCGACACGGATGGTCTCGCCGGTTATGGTCTCGCTCTTGAGAAGTGTGACAATCGTTTCGGCAATATCGTCCGCCGCCGATTCCCTCTTCAGGGGCGTGCTGGCAATAACACCCTTGGCCCACTTTTCTTCGGAGATTTCGGGCGGCCTCATTGTGGGCCCCGGTGCAATGCTGTTGACCAGGATGCCGTGCCCGGCAAGTTCAGCGGCAAAGGCCCTGGTCATGAAGCCAATGGACGCCTTGGCCGTCAGATACGGAAGGTAGTCCAGGTATGGCGTCGCCCCTGCTGCCCAGTCGCTGAACATCAGTATGTGGCCTTTGGTATCGCCGGTATTGTTCATCATCTGGCGAGCCCCGTACACGGCCAGCAGATACGCGCCTCTTGCATCGGCCATGGCCTCATCCCAGGCCTCTCCGTTCAGAGTGTCGAAGGGCGCCCTTGGGTAACCCGAGGCTAGGTTGATCACAAACCATAGGCCTCCCAGCTCCTCCGCTGCCTGGCTTGTCATGCGATATACGTCCGCTTCCATGTTCATGTCTCCCTGCACTAGGAGAGCCCTCTCCACCTGAGACGCTACCTCGTCCTGCAACCGCTGAGCATCAGCCTGGGACCTTCGATAGGCGATGGCCAGGTTGACGCCTTCCTGCGCCAGCCGCCTTGTTACCACGGCTCCTATCCGCTTGGTCCCTATGACTAGGGCTGATTTCCCCTTTAGCTGTAGCATTAGGTGTCTATCCGGTTCTCGCAATGATTCCGCAACGGCGAAAGCCATTGTACTACACCAAAAACCCTCTTCCTCCACTTGCGGGACGAAGGGATTGAGATGCTTTACTAGGCTGTTAAGATTGTCGGCAACACCAACTTAGAGAGTGGCATGAACGATTCCAATACTCCGTGGTACGTTGACTTCTTTGGCAGCGACTACCAGGAAGCCTACGGCAACACCTTTACCGGGGAACGCACGGAAAAAGAGGTGCTATTTGTGGAGCGGACGCTTGGTCTCTCCTCAAATAGCTGTCTCCTTGACCTGTGCTGCGGCCAGGGCAGGCACAGCGTTCTCTTGGCCAGCCATGGACTGAAAGTTACCGGCCAGGACCTCAGCCAGGAATACCTGGAGCTGGCCGGACAAAGCGCAAAGGAACAGGGCGTTCATCTTGACCTGCTGCGCAGAGACATGCGCGACATCCCGTTCAAGGATCACTTTGACGCGGTGATCAACATGTTCAGCTCCTTCGGCTATCTGGAATCCGACGATGAGAACCTGAAGGTGCTGGAGGCCGTAAAGGAGGCCCTTAAGCCCGGCGGGCGTGTTCTGTTTGATATGATCAACCGCGAGTGGGTGGTCAGCAATTACGACCAGTCTGACTGGCGTCAAGGCGAGGATGGCAGCCTTTACCTGGAGCACAGGGAGTTTGACCTTGTCACCAGCCGGAACCACGTTACCTTTACAATCATCAAGCCCGACGGCAGCCGCAGAGAGACGGTGGGACACCACATACGCCTGTACACCTTGACCGAGACGCTGGATCTGCTCTCCAAGGCGGGACTTGACTTTGTGGAGGTTTACGGCGGCTTCGATGGAGAAGCTTACTCAATCGACACACGCCGGATGATTGTGGTGGCCGAAAAGCCGCAGATGTAGCGCTAGCGGCTAGCGCGGCATGTTCTGCTCAACCCACTCTCGTTCTTCACGTTCGTCGTCAAAGTAGATGAAGCGGTGGAACATCTTGGTCTCGCCCCTCCTTCTCCTTAAGTCGCTTCGCTTAGCCTCTGAACCTGGCACGTCGGCCTTCGATGTCGCCGGGTCTATGACCACGCCGTAGTTCCGCAGAGCGCCTTCTACGGTAACGAAACCACCTCCCACGTCCTTCTCCACTAGGGCTATGTCCCGTTCCAACGGGTCGCCCCATCCGCCGCCTCCCGCGCTATAGATGCGCACCATGTCTCCCGCGTACCACGTATTGTCGTCCGAGAACGGTCGTACGTCCTTCTCCTGCGGCGTGCCTGGGTTCAGAACGACTCTGGACGTACCGCCCGCCATGCCCCCGGTGACACCCCAGGCGGGAAACCGGTTGCACTCTACGCGGAGGCCAAAGGTGCCTTCCGGCGCAAGCAGCCTGACGTCCCTGATGATGCCGCACCCTCCCCTGTATTTACCGGGGCCTCCGGAATCCGGATTCAAAGCGTACCGTTCTACGCGTAGGGGGTACTCCATGTCCATGAACTCGGCGGGGTAGTTCTGGTTGTGTACGTTGTAGATGGCATCAAGGCCGTCTGCAAACGGCCTGGCGCCGTGCCCTACCGCTATGCCGTCCGTGCACAGTATCCACTCTCCCGTGACGGGGTCTTTCATGCGCCAGTAGGCAATCACGTAAACGGCGGTGGCCGCCATGACCTGTCCCTGGGAGGCCTGGGCGATGGTACCCACTATGGCATCTTTCAGCTTGCCGAAGGTATGGGCGCGGCAGCCCAATGCGGCGGGCCATTTTGGATGCAAGATGCTGCCGTCCCTGATTACAACCTCATCTATGCAGGCCAGTAGCCCCTCATTCATGAGCAGTGATGGATCGAAGCTGGAGAGATACAGGCCGTACCACGACTTGAGCACGACCTTGGACATCATGAAGTTGATGGAGCCGGGCGCTTGGTCATCGCTGGCGCTGGTGTCGGCCACTACCTTGTCCCCCTGGCGCGTCAGCTTCACCTCCAGCGAATGCCACTGCTCCCCTACCCCATCGCTATCCATGTAATCGCGGAAGGTGTACTCGCCTTCAGGGACAATCTCAAGCATCTTACGGCGCACGAAGCTGCCCGTTTCTTCCTGGAAATAGCCGAATGCGGCCAGCATGGTCTCCCTGCCGAATCGCTGGAACATCTCCAGGATGCGTCGCTCTGCCAGGCTGGCGGCGGACATCAGCGCCTGCGTGTCTCCTTCCAGGAGGTCCGGGTAACGGGAGTTTCTTAGAACGATGCGATAGGCTTCTTCGTTCAGTTTGCCCTGGTCAACGATCTTGATGGGCGGCACCAACGTGCCGTCGTGGAATATCTCGGTATTGGCGGGGCCTATGCTGCCGGGGCGGCTGCCTCCCAGGTCCCAGAAATGGGCCCAGGAGTAGCAGAACGCTGCCAGTTCTCCGTCCGTGAAGACCGGGGTTATGAAGACCATGTCCGGCGTGTGCGATATTGCGCCGTCCGAGATATATGGATCGTTGTACCAGTAGAGGTCGCCCGGTTTCATGCTCTCTAGCGGGTAGTAGTCCCACACGCAGTCGATGAGGTCGGAACCCTGGTCCGTGCCGTAGACCGATTTGCCCCGGCTATCGCAGAAGCTGATCAGGTAGTCCTTCTTCTCCCGGATGAAGGCGGACATGGAGGTGCGTTCGATGAGGATCTCGCACTCTTGCCTGGCCGCTTTCAACGAGCCTCTTATGAGCTCGCGAGTTATGGAATCAACGTTGTTGGAGGTTGTCATAAGCTATCAATCCGGTACGGCTTGGAGTATACAGTTGCCGCACTCATCTATCCTCCCCTGCCAGCCGGGGTTTATCACTACGGTGGAGTCCATGCCCTCCAGGATGGACGGGCCTCGTACAATGGAGTCCGGCGAGAGCATCTCCCGGTTGAAGATATCGCAGAGCACAGGCGCACCTTGCTCTTGAAAGAAGACAGATCTCTGCTCTTTGACTGCTTTTTCCACGGGAACGGGCTTACCGGTGAGCCGGGGCATCCGTGCAGCTCCCAGCGCACCAATCGCAGACACTCGGAGGGTAACTACCTCCACCGGCTGGTCCAGTGAGAACCCGAATAGCTGCTTGTGCCTGCGGTGGAATTCGTTCAGCAAGCCTTCAAAGGACTCTTTGCTAACGGAGCCGCCTTTGAGGTCCGTGGCCACTTCAAATCCCTGGTGGGTGTAGCGCATGTCTGCGGAGCGCAGGAGGGAGCGGGCCTGTTGTGACACGCCTTCCTGGCCCAGCCAGTAGAGGGCCTCCTCTTCCAACTCCCTGTACACCCTTTCCATGGCCTCCAAGTCGTAGTCCGGAGGCTTTTGGATGAAGGTGCGGGCGTAGTCGTTCTTGAAGTCCGCCACCAGGAGGCCGTAGGCGGAAGAAACGCCTGGGTTCCTCGGCGCCACTACGTTGGGGATGCCCAGCAGCTGCGCCACACCGATTGCGTGCATTGGACCGGCTCCGCCAAAAGCCACCAGAGTGAATTCCCTGGGATCGTAGCCTCGCTCCACGCTCACGTTGCGGATGGCGCCCATCATGGAGTTGTTCGCTATCATGGTGATCCCACTGGCCGCTTCATCCAGGCTCAGACCCAGCGGCGCGGCTATCCTCTCCTGAAGTGCCTTTCTTGCCGCGTTGATGTCCAGGGCCACCGTGCCTCCTGCAATACTGGTGTTTATGCGCCCAAGCGCCAGGTTGGCGTCGGTCACTGTGGGCTCGGTGCCTCCCAGGCCGTAGCAAACCGGTCCCGGGTTGGCCCCGGCGCTGTGCGGACCCAGCGATAGGTTACCCGATTGGGTCAGCCAGGCAATGCTGCCCCCGCCTGCTCCGATGGTGGCGATATCCACCATTGGCAGGTGCATTGGCCAGTCGCCCAGCTTTCCTTCCGTGGTCGATGTGACCTTAGAGTCCGATATCAGGGACACGTCTGTACTTGTGCCTCCCATATCCAGGGAGATGACATCTTTGAAGCCGGTCATCTGTCCGATGTGTCGAGCCGCCATCACTCCGGCGGCCGGGCCGGAAAGCGCGGTATACACCGGCTGGCGTACGGCGGTTTCGACCCCTATGACGCCGCCGCTGGATTTCATGATTAGCAGCGGAGCGTCTATCCCGCTCTCCTTCAATCCGCCTTCCAACTTCTTGACGTAGTAGCTGACCTGCGGCATGACGTAAGCGTTTAGAACCGTGGTCATTGTGCGCTCGTACTCTCTGAATACGGGAAGCACCTCTGAAGACAGGGAAACGTGCGCTTGGGGGTGGCCCGCCATGACCAGATCCCGTGCCCGCCGTTCGTTTGCGCTGTCCGCATAGGAATGGAGGAAAGAGATGGCTATGGAGTCTATGCCGGCTCCGGCAAAGTGGCGCGCCGATCTCAGCACGGCCTCCTCGTCCAGGGGAACAACGGTTTCTCCGGTGAAGTCTATGCGCTCCGCCACTTCAAATATGCGCTCAGGCGGGACCGGACGCTCCGGCTTGACCCAGACGTGATTGCTGACCAGGCGTGGCATCCCCTGCCTGGCTATCTCCAAGACGTATTTGAACCCCTCAGAAACAATCAAGCCTATGGTGGTGCCCTTGCCCTCCAGGATGGCATTGGTGGCAATGGTGGTGCCGTGGAAGATACGGCGCAGGCTGGAACCAGGAATTCCCGATTCGTCCAATACCTTGCGAAGACCTTCCATGAACCCCACGGATGGGTCGCTGGGTGTGGAGGGCACCTTCACCAAATGAAAATCGCCCGTATCCAAGTTCGACAGCACAACGTCGGTGAATGTGCCGCCTACGTCTATGGCTAGCGCGTAGTTTGCCAAATAGACACGCCTCCGAATTTCAATGCGCTGATAATGTTGGAAACCGCCAGGCATTGCCTGGCAGTGCACTTTGTACCCGATGGTAACCTATCAGTAAAGTGGTGACGTGATACGCTAAGTCCACCAATGTGCGAAAATGGAGATCCTGTGGCGATTACAAAGAAATACCTTGCTCTGGACATAGGTGGCTTTTCAACCAAGGCTGGTCTTGTCACCAGTAAAGGCGAGGTTCTGGGCTACTACGCCGTGGACAGCCACCGCGGCGGTACGCGGGAGCAGGTGCTGCGGGACATAGCCGGTGCACTGGCTCCGTTCCGGGGTGAAGACCTGGCCGGTGTGGGTGTTGGTTTCCCCGCTTACGGCGACTTCAAGAACGGCGTGCTGCTCACCTTGAATACCCCGTTTCCCAGCCTGCACCGCTTCCCTTTGGGGTATCTCCTGGAAAATGAAATAGGTGTAACCACCCGCATTACCACGGACGCTAACCTGTTTGCCTTGGGAGTGATGCGATTCGGCGAGGGACGGACGTACAAGGACTTTGTCGCTGTGTCGCTTGGTTCAGGAACAGGCGTGGGTGTTGTCCAGGATGGCCGCCTTGTAGAGGGGATGTTAGGCCCGCATCCGGTGATCGTCGAATTCTACAACGAATGGAGCGGCACCGAGTCGCACGACGGGTTAAGTTTCCCTGCCCTGTACGGAGCGGACGGTGAGACGCTCTACCTGAAAGTTGAAGACGGCGACGAGATAGCGCTCAGGGCCTTTGAGCGTATAGGCAGGTCTCTAGGGCCGACGCTGAACTGGTTGCACGCCGGTCTCATGATGGATACGTTCATTCTGGGAGGCGGCGTGAGCAAGAGCTACGATTACTTCTATCCCGTGCTGGAATCTGAACTGGGCTCCAATGAGCTGAAGGTGTTCAAGACCTGTCTCGAACACGCCTCGCTGCTCGGCGCGGTGCCATTGCTGGAAGGGTAGCGCAACCCCCCAGATGGGTTCACGCACAACTCCTGACATTCCCCTGACACCCGCCCCTTCCTCATGCTTATTTCCTTGCTGTACAATCCGCAGTCCAAGAATCAACAGAAAGCGTAGGTATTACCTAATGAAGATAGAGTCATATGCGCAGGGAACGACGTGCTGGACCGATCTGGGTTCCACTGACCAGGAGGCTTCTAAGTCCTTCTACTCCGAGCTGTTTGGCTGGACATACCAGGACTTCCCAATGGATGAGAGCGGTGAACTCACTTACTCCATGGCCGTCAAGGACGGTTCATTTGTGGCTGGTGTCTACACCCAGGCGCCGGAACAGAAGGAAATGGGCATTCCGCCCCATTGGGACGTGCACATCGCCGTGGACAACGTGGACGAAGTGGCAGGCAGAGTGGAAAGCGTCGGCGGCTCGGTTATAGTTCCTCCGTTTGACGTGTTCGACTTGGGCAGAACGGCCATTATCAGCGACCCCAGCGGCGGCGCGGTGTTTCTCTGGCAGGGCAAGGACCACAAGGGGGCCGGTGTCCAGAACGAACACGGCGCCATAGGGTGGACTGAGCTATTGTCTACGGAGCCAAATGCAGCCATCCGGTTCTTCACCTCTCTGCTGGGAGTTGAGTCCGAAACGGCCACTATGTCTGACGGCAACGAATACACGGTATACCTGCGGGATGGAATTCCGCTAGCGGGCACCATGGCCTTCCCGGAAGCAATCCGCGGCATGGACATACCCTCCCATTGGAGCGTCTACTTCCAGGTGGATGACGTGGACGCCAGCTTTGCCAAGGCCACTTCTCTGGGTGCAGTAGTGCATCTGGCGCCGATGGACATAGCGGACGTGGGCCGGATAGCTTTTGTGGGGGAGCCGCAAGGCGTGGGCTTTGGTCTCATTACCCCCGCCGGCGATTGGAGCGCCGCCGGATAACCGGATAAGGGGTCGTAGTACCTAGAGCAGTTTCCGGGCTTCCCCTCTAGCGGGCGGTGATTCCGGTGATTGTGCTGGCTCAGCCCTCTACTTGCTGTAGCTCTGGGGCCGCTTCCTCCTGATGCTCCAGCGGCAGGCTGATTATCATAGTGGTGTACTCTCCCGGTTCCGATTCCACTCGGATGGAGCCTCCGTGGCTGCGCACGATGTCGTTGCACATAGAAAGGCCCAAGCCGGTGCCCTTGTCGGTGGGCTTGGTGGTAAAGAACGGGTTGAATATCTTATCTACGGCCTCTGGCGGGATACCGGTGCCGTTGTCTCTGATGTGGATCTCCGCCATCTCCTCGCCTCTCTTTGTCTCCAGTCGCAGGGTTGGGAAGTACGGTTTATCGCCGGTCTGTCCATCGGACTGTTCAATGGCCATGCGTTTCTCGTGGGTGGCATAGCAGGCATTGCTAACCATGTTGAGGAATACTCTACCCATGTCCTGGGAGATGACCTCAAGCTCTCCCATATCCGGGTCCAGCTCCTGCTCTATGGTTAGGTTGAAGTCGGGATTGGTGGCGCGAGCGCTGTGGTAAGCCAGCCGGGCGTGCTCTTCTAGCAGATCATTGATGTCTGTGGCTTGCCGGTCTCCTGAGCCGCGGCCCATCCTGAGCATGTCCTGCACAATACGGTTGGCCCGTTCGCCGTGATGGGTGATGCGCCCCAGATTCTCTGTGATATCCTTGGAGATCTCCTCTACCATGCTCCGCTGCTCATCCGTTAGGCTCGCCTCGTTCTCCTCCAACACCTCTTTCAATTCCCCAATTAGCTCTATCGACAGCTCGGAGAAGTTCTTGACGAAGTTCAGCGGGTTCCTTATCTCATGGGCCACTCCCGCCGTCAGCTCACCAAGGGCGGCCAGCTTTTCCCGCATCACTATCTGGTTCTGAGCTTTCTGCAGTTCGCCCAGGACGGACTCCAACTGATCATTCTTTCCCTGAAGCTCCTCGGCCAGCTTTTCTACCAGGTTTAGACGCTGCACCTCCAGGGCGTGGCGTCGGAACACCTCCAGGGCGGCGGCCATCTCCGCTACCTCGTCTTGTCCTCCGATATCTACCTGCGCCTCCAGGTCCCCGCCGGCCATGCGCCGCATCCAATCCGACAGCGCCTTGAGGCGCCGCAGCAGCCATCTGCCTACAAAGAACCACGCTATGAGTACGCCGCCACCGATGCTGACGCCGGTGATGCCTAGGAGAATCGAGCGCCCGGTCAAAATGGCCCGGGAAGAGGCGGTGATTGCCTCATCAGCGCTGAGTTGAGCGGTACTCACCAGATCGTTGATGCCACCCACAAGGTCGACGGCTATTGCGTCGTTGCCGTCAAGCAACTCCTCCTGGCGCCCGGTGAGCCTCAGCTCCTGCTCGATTATGTCGAAGCCGCTCCCCTCCCCTGTACCTATGGCAAAGAGCTCATCGAATATCGGAGACACGTCTCCATATAGCGGCGAGTCCTCTATTGAGGCCAGGTTCCCCGTCATGCGGCTGACTGCAGCCTCGAACCGCTCCCGAAGCGGTTCCACCTGCGAGGCATCGCTCAGCGTGAAGGCATTGGCCAGTAGCTCCGTGGCGATGTTGGCGTTGCCCTGAAGCTCCGATATATTGCGGTACCGTGTAAGCTCCAACTCCGATAAATACTCAGAATGAGGCGCAGGCGGCTCCCCCAGCTCACGGTATCCGGTTGCTATGAAGAAGTACTGGTCGTCTATGGCGGGTCCTACTACGTCGTCCAGCCGGCTGCGCAGGGTTGCCAGCTCTTCGCCCAACGTCAGTCGCCTTTCACGCAATCTGAAGAGCTGCGAACGTTCCGCTTTGATGGTATTGATGTTCATGGAGAGACTGTCGGCTTGAGAGCGGACCCGTTGGAAGCTGGCCTCCTCTCTGTACGGGCCCTCAAGTATGTCCAACTGATCTTCAAACAAGACAAAGGCTTCAAGGATCTCGTCGGACACCCGGGCGAACTCGGCGGGAGTGGAGGCGGTGGTCAGCTGCGGAGCCGCTGACACAAGGGTGCTGCTGTACTGGGCCGCGCCAAAGGCCGCCGACACCTCCGGCAGAGTCCCTTCGTTGACCCTGCTCTGTGCGTTTCCCACCTGATTGAAGAAGAACCAGCTTACTAAACTGGCGGCTACGGTAAGGATAACGGCGCCCCAGATGGCGGCGTAAAGCTGCGTGGATAGTCGAAAGCGTAGAGCCAGAAGCTGTTGCAGCAAACGCGTCATGGTGTTGCTTTCTCCAGGATATCAATGGGGTGGTACTCTCCGTCGTCGCCTATGACCGTCAGGAACACATTGTCCGACCCCTGGTTGTCCGTCTCGCCGTATTCCAGGATGAAGCCGTCCAGGTCAATGGGGCCGGAGCCGCGTATGTTGTCCAGGAAGCACTTGCGGTCCACCTCTTGGCCGCAGGACTCTACGCCGGCTATTGCCAGGCGCCCGGCCATGTACCCTTCCAGAGAGACGAATCCGGGCTCAGCTGTTGGGTCGTAGGACTGCAGGGCTCTGTGATAGGACGCGACGATAGGTATGGAGTCGTCCTGAGGAAACGGCACCACTTGTGTGACGTATACACCGGCGCCCGTGGCGCCCAGTTCCTGGGCAAGGGCGTTGCTTCCCACAAAGGAGATGTTTATAAAGACCGGGTCGAACTCCAACTGGCGTGCCCATGAGATAAGAGCCGCCACCGGCTGGTAGGCGCCAATGATGATCACCGCCTCAGGAGCACCGTTCATGAGGTCCAGAAGGCCCGTCTTGACGGCCGTTGTGTTTCTGGGATACCGGCCCACCGATGTGGGTTTCATGCCTCGGCGGTCCAGAGCATCCCATGCTCCACGATAGCCGGCTTGGCCGTAGGAGTCGTCCTGGTACATCACGGCTATGCGCTCAATGCCCAGGTCCTCGGTGAGCCGCGCTACCATCTCTTCCGTTTCCTGGTTGTAGGATGAGCGCAGGTTGATGATGTTGTCCCATTCGGGGTCTCTGAGGAAAGCGGCGCCGGTAAAGGGGGTCAAGTACGGAACCTCGGCCTCCGCCGCCACCGGCGTGGCGGAGCGGGACGTGGGCGTACCCACTGCGCCGATGAGGGCAAAGACCTGCTCATCCTCGATCAGTCTGGTCGTGTTGGCGATTGCCGCTTCCGGTTCATAGGCGTCGTCGAAAGATACCAGTTCCAACCGCCTACCATAGATACCGCCCGAGTTGTTGACCTCATGGAAGGCAGCCTCTATCCCCAGTCTCATGTTTGTGCCCAGCGCTTGGGCGGGGCCGCTGAAGGCCGCAGACTGTCCGAAGAGTACCCTCTGGTCGGAGACCCCGTACGCCAGGTCTGGCCCTTCTGGGGTTACCGTCGGCGTGTTGTCTTCGGGCGCTGCGGTAGGGGTAGAGGTAGAGGGGTCACAAGCAACTATCAGAAGGGCTGCGGCGGCCAGCGCCGCCAGCGGTAGGGGGAGCCCCATGGCACCTTGGCGAGACATCATTCATCCCTGTGCTTGACCAACGTCAAGTGGTTTCTGTCTCCCTCCCGCCGGTAATATAGCTCGTCCATAAGTGTGCGGACCAGGTAAACTCCTAGGCCTCCTATTGGACGCTCGTCCAGTTCCTGAGTAATGTCCGGCTCAGGCCCTTCAGTCAGAGGATTGAAGGGCCTTCCCGCGTCTGAGATTTTGATGGTGATACTGTCCTCATCCGATACGAGGCTAACCAGAATCTCTTCCGCCGTCTCCCCGTAGTTCATGATATTTATGCCCAGTTCTTCCAGGGCAAGGTTCACCTGGAAGATTAGGCCTGGAGGCCACTCTTCCTGCTCTCCCAGGGACTCTACTGCTTCGTAGAGACGCTTCAACTCATCTATCTCAGGGGCTAGGTTCAGGGATATCGTCGCGCTCAATCAGCTACCCTCGTTTCGGTGGAGTACCAGGCAGGTGATGTCGTCGGACTGGGATGTGTCTCCGGCAAACTCCCTGACAGCGTCGAAAACAACATGCGCCACCTCTTCGGGGTCCATGGGTGGGCCATCCTTGAAAATCTCGGTCAACCGCTCCATGCCGAACTGCTCGCCGTGGGCATTCATAGCCTCCGTAACGCCGTCTGTATAGAGGACTAGAGTATCGTTAGGAGAAAGGGTCACCGAGTTCTGGTTGTACTCAAGATCCGGCAAAACGCCCAGGGCTATGCCGTCCGTAGGTGGAATACGAACTGACGACCCATCCGTGTGGACAATCAGAGGACTGTCGTGGCCTCCGTTGGCGTAGGTTAGCATTCCAGTGGACGGATCGTAGACTCCGTAGAACAACGTCACAAACATTCCGGCTTCATTGCGCTCTTGGATCAGATCGTTGACGATGCCCAGCGCCACACCCGGATCATGGCTGCCAATGGCAGCTCCCTTCAGCAGAGTGCGGCAAGACATCATGAAAAGGGCGGCCGGTACACCCTTGTCGGAAACGTCTGCTATGGCCAGGCCAATTCGGCCGTCCTCTAGGCGAATGATGTCAAAGAAGTCCCCTCCCACGTTTCGAGCCGGCTCCATGTTGCCATAGGTTCCCATGTCTCTAGTGGCGGGAAAGTCCGTGGGTAGTATGGACTGCTGCATCTTGTTAGCCACGTCAAGCTCGTTTTGAATTGCTACCAGCTGGTCCCGGGCCGATACGGCCTCCCGCCACTCGGCAAGGTGACGCAGAGTCCGGTCTATGGTCACGCGCAGGTCATCAAAGTCCAGCGGCTTGGTGATAAAGTCGAATGCGCCCCGGTTCATGGCCGTTCGAATGTTCTTCATGTCCCCGTAGGCGGAGATGATTACCGCCCGTAGGTTGGGATCCACCGATGGCATCTGCTCCAGCAGAGTGAGCCCGTCCATCTTGGGCATATTGATGTCGGACAACACCATGTCTATGGTGTCGTCCTCGCTCAAGATATCCAAGGCTTCCACCCCGTTATGGGCAAAGACGAACTCATACTGGCCCGAGCGTATGCTGCGACGCATGCGCTGTAGAATGAGCGTTTCCAGGTCTGGCTCGTCGTCCACCACCAGGATCTTGTACAATCTATCGTACGGTTCTAGAGCAACGCCTTCCGTCTGTTCCGTGCTAACTTCCATTGGGACCCGTCCATCTCACCAACTGTGAAGCGCCTACACAATTGGCGCTTCCTTTATCAGCCCAAGAGTGAAGTCTCGTTCCAACTTCAACGGACGAATTTTAGCAGATAGGCATGGTTGATTCAATATGCACGCTTGGCTTGCCGGTGGTGACGGGCAAAGTCAAGCGGCAATTGGGTTGCTGCCAGCGAGCCTCGGACACTCCCCTACCGGATGTCGAACACCGCCTGAACATGCATCGATATCCGCAGCTCGCCGCCGCTGATGGAAGTGCTTGGCGCCGCCGCCGGCGCAGCTAACGTCATTGCATCAAGAGTCTCATCCCTGGACACGGGAACTCCGCTGCTCTCCGTAACGAATGTCACAGGCCCCAGCTCCACTCCGGCAAGGGTTGCCAGATGCTCCGCCTTGGCCATGGCGTCCTGGAAGGCGGCCTCTCTGAGGTCGGCCATGTGAGGCTTGGGGTCCTCCACGGTGAACCGGATGCCGTCTATCCTCGTGGCGTTGCCGCCGGCGTCGGCCACGTCGTCTATGATGGCCCCCACGTTATCGATGTCTCGGATCTTCACCGTTGCAGAGCTGTTGACCGTATAGCCAATCAGGGTACGCGTGTTGTTTTGGTAATCGTACTGAGGCCAAATGTCGAAGGACCGCGTTTGGATGTCCCTGTCTTCCAGTCCATGGGCCTTGACTGCCGCGATTACTGCGTCCATCGCCTGCGCAGCCTCTTCCCGGGCCTGCGAAACGCTCTCGGCCACGGCCTCTACCCCAACGTTCAGCAGCGCCAGGTCTGGCACGAGGTCTATGGAGCCTTCGCCCGATACCGAAATGCCGGACTGGCTTTGAATCACTCCCGAAAGGGTACTGGCGGTCTGGGGAGCCCCGCTCGCGGATTGCGGCGCATCATCGTCGTCGTTGCCGCATGCTGCAACCAGCAGCATGACGGCAGCCAGTACCGTTATCATGGACATTGCTTTGAGCTTGTTCATCTTCACTCCTTCTTTCTTTACTGTGCTTTAGCAGGAGGTGCGGCAACCCGGTAGTTGAACACCCCACACTATAATAAAACGTTGAAACGAGCTAAATGGTTCCATTGACCTTTGTATATGGTTCAAGATATGTAACTCGGTCTGCTCACTTCACTGGGTTGTAGTCTCAGCAGGACTTTGACTAGGGATTACGTACCCCCCTACCCCATCTGTTGCGCGTAGCGTCCCGCCTATTGAAACGGTTTCTCAGTGGGATGTATCATTTAGTCATACCTCAAACAGGAGAAGCACCGTGATCGATCTTGCGGATTATCAGGAACTGGTCGTTCGACAGACCAAGGAGATGCTGGAGATATTTACCGGGTTCGAAACGGCGAATCGGTATAGGGTTCTGACCCCGGAGGGCGAAGAGGCTATGTTCGCTTATGAGGAATCCGGGATGCTCTCTCGCCAGTTCATGGGCTCTCACCGGCCCCTCAATCTGCACGTGATCGACAATAATGGACAGCCTATTCTAAACGCCTATAGGAACTTCTTCTGGTTGTTTTCGCACCTGAACGTGCTGGATGGGTCCGGCGCACCCATAGGGTCGCTGCACAGGAAGTTCGGCGTATTCCATCGTAAATTCGCTCTGCTGGATTCCGGCGGGCAGCAGATAGCGGGGCTCAACGGAAGCTTGTTCCGGCGTTACACCTTCACATTGAATAACGCCAGTGGCCAGGAGATGGGGCGCATAGTCAAGCAGTGGGGAGGCATTCTCAGGGAGGGCTTCACCGACGCCGATACCTTCAGTATCCAGTTCAGCGACCTTGAACGGAGCCAAGAGATGAGGCTCCTGCTATTGGCCTCCGCCTTTGCCATTGACCTGGACTTCTTTGAGAACAAGGGAAGCCGCTCAGGCATAGGGTAACCCCTAAGCGCGGGGCTTCCTAAGGCTACGGACGTTCGCCGTAAGGCACGGCTCGGTTGCGTAGCCACACCTTGCATTGCAAGCGCTCTTGGCGCGCTTGGTTAACGTAGCCGTCGCCTCCTTCGGCCCACGACGGCGAAAATGACTCCGGTTAGCAAGGCCAGCGCCAGACCAATTATGACCCAAACCTGGACTGAAGCGTTTCCATTGTTTCCTGGTTCTGCCCTGGTTGTGGGTGTAGCCGTGGACGATGATGTCGCCGTCGCCTGGGAAACAAGAGTCGAGGTAGGCCTTGGTGACGCTGTTGGCCTTGGCGATGGCGCGGCTGTGGGCGTTGGTTGCGGCGATGGTGTTGGCGTGAGCGTCGGGGACCAAGCTGTCATTGGAGGCGGAATTGGCGTCGGTGTCGGTTCAGGTGTCTTGCCGTGCTCGGTGGGGAACGGCAAGACCGACGTCACCTCGTCCCCGCCGTCCGTACCAACGGCCGTCACTTGCTCTGCCACGGTGATGTAGAAGCCCAGAGATGCGCTGTCGCCGTCGGAATCGGTGGCGGTGTAGGTGAAACGGGTGCGCTTCAGGGCATTTGCGGGGGTACCGGTGATGGCGCGAGACGAGGCATTGAACTGAAGACCGTTGGACGGGACAGGCGATAGACGGTATCCAAGGTCGCCGTCGCCGCCATCGGCGCTGGGCAGCGGCGACGTTTCCACGTGTTGCCCCACGGTGAAGGTCATGTCCTCTACCACGACGGAGCCGAAGGTCGGCGTGCGATTTGGTGCAACGGCTTGGATGGCAATGGGGATGGGGGTGGATGTTGGGTTAGCGACAGGAGTCGGTGTCGGGTTGACGGTGGGTATTACGGGCGGCGACGCCGTTACCTCTACGAGAACGAGCACATAGTCCGCGGCGGTGGTGTTGGATTCGTCGGTCACCTCCAAGGCGAACCTGAGTACAGCATCGTCGGCCAGTCCATCCGGAGCCGTGAATGTCGGTGAGGCTGTGTCCACGCCGTTCAATACGACGCCGGGCCCGCCGGTCTGTGTCCAAGAATAGGCCAGCGGAAGTCCCTCGGGGTCGAAGCTGCCGGAGCCGTCAAGGGTTACCGTCTCGCCTTCATCGACAGTCTGGTCGGGCCCGGCGTTGGCCGTAGGTAGATCGTTGACCTCGACGACCGTCAGCGTGAAGGTGGCTTGAGCCGCCTCTGTACCATCCGTTGCAGTGACGTGTATGGTGAGCGTGCTTGGGGTGTCGGCCTCTCGGGGCGTGCCGCTGAAGACGAGGGCGTTGGCGACGACCGTGAAGTCGAGCCACGCAGGAAGGTCGCCGCCGTCGGACAGGGTAGCCCTGTGGGTGAGCGCGTCGCCGTCCGGGTCTTCGAAGGCCAGCGCCTGGTAGAAGAAGAAGCTGTCCTCGGTGGCAGTCTGAGGCCGGAGGGGAGACGCCCTGGGTGGACGATTCGCCGGTAGGACGACAGACAGCTGAAAGGTGGCGTCTCTAGTGTACAGGTCGTCGGAGACGGAGACCATGATCTCATGTGTAGCCATGTCCGCTTCCAGAGGCGTGCCGCTGAAGGTCCTGTTATTCTTATCGAACTGCAGCCAGCGCGGCAGGGGGTTGTTGGCCCTACCCTGAAATGCATCGTAGGTGAGCGTGCCGCCCTCGGGATCGGACGCCTCCGGTACGATGTAGCTAAAGAGGTCATCGATAAACGCGGTCTGGTCTGACAGCGACATTGCTACGGGCGGATCGTTGACCTCTTCCACCGTCAATGTGAAGGTTGCGGACGCCGATTCCGGAGGCTCGCCGTCGTCCGTGGCGGTGACGCGTATGGCGAGCGCATCCGGCGTGTCCGGTTCCAGGGGCGTACCGCTGAAGGTCCGAGTGCTGGCATCAAAGCCGAGCCATCCTGGGAGGGCGCTGTCGTCGGCAAGTCTAGCGGTATAGGCCACCGAGTCGTCCTCCGCGTCGGAGACCGTGGAGAAGGCGTAGCTGAACGGCTCGTCCTCCGTGGCCGTCTGGTCTGCCAGCGATGGCGCTTCGGGTGGATCGTTGACGGGCGTTACGGTGATGACCACCGTAGCAGTGTCCGTAGCTGAACCGTCGCTGACGGTGTAAGTGAAGCCGCCCGACGTTGTCTCAAAACCGTTGTGGGTATAGGTGACCGTCTCACCGTCCTCAGAGAGGATGACAGAGCCGCTGGAGGCGTCGCTCACGGCGGTGATGACGAGGGTATCGTCATCGGGATCTGAATCGTTGGCGAGCAGCGTTGAGGCGGCGATGCTCACGGCGCCGCCCTCGGCGACCGTCGCAGTGTCGTTTCCAGCGATGGGCGCGTCGTTGCGTTCGCTTACCGTCAGTGTGAAGGTATCGCTGGCCATCGCCGGCGGGGTACCGTTGTCCTTGGCGGTGACTCGTATGGTTAAGGTGGCCGGCACGTCGCCCTCCTCTGGAGTGCCGCTGAAAGTGCGGGAGCTGGAGGTGAAGGTAATCCAGGCAGGCAGTGTGTTGCCGTCGTCCAAAATAGCGGAGTAGGTCACAGGGTGTCCCTCCGGGTCGGTAACGGCGTCGAAGGTGTAGCTGAACGACTCGTCCTCTGTCGCCGCTTGGTCTGTCAGCGATGGCATCGCAGGCGGGTCGTTGACCTCTTGGATCGTGATGGTGAACGTTGCGGACGCAGATTTCTGCGGCTCGCCGTCGTCCGTGGCGGTGAGCCGTATGGTGAGGCTGGCCGGTGTGTCGGATTCCAGTGGTGTTCCGCTGAAGGTGCGAGTGCTAGGGGTGAAGCTAAGCCAGGGCTGCGTTGTAGGTCAGTAATTCGTCGTCCGGGTCGGTGGCCTCTGGTACCTGGTAGATAAACGGCTGGCCCGTAGTGGCGGTCTGATCCGTCAAGGATGGCTTACTGGGTGGGTCGTTGATAGGCGTAACGGTGATAGTGACCGTAGCCGTGCTGGTAGCTGAGCCGTCGCTGACAGTGTAGTCGAAGCTGCCTGAAGTTGTCTCCGAACCGTCGTGGGTATAGGTGACGGTAGCCTTGTCCTCTGATAGTAAGGCAGTGCCGTTGACCGCGCTGCCCACACTGGAGATGGTCAGCGTTGCGCCTTCAGGGTCTGAGTCGTTGGCCAGCAACGTTGAGGTGTTAATGGCCAAAGCACCGCCTTCTGCCACGGAAGCGGAGTCGTTGTTAGCGATAGGCGAGTCGTTGGCAGCGGTAACGGCGATAGTGACCGTAGCCGTGCTGCTAGCTGAACCGTCGCTGACGGTGTAGTCGAAGCTGTCTGACGTTGTCTCAGAACCGTCGTGAGTGTAGGTGACGGTAGCCTTGTCCTCTGATAGTAAGGCAGTGCCGTTGACCGCACTGCCCACACTGGAGATAGACAGCGTTGCGCCTTCTGGGTCTGAATCGTTGGCCAGCAACGTTGAGGTGTTAATGGTCACTGCGTCGCCTTCGGTGACCGTCGCAGAATCGTTACCGGCTACGGGTGGGTCGTTAACCTCCTCCACTGTCAGAGCTAACGTAGCCGCGCTGGAAAGGGTTCCGTCGCTGGCGGTTATGCGGACGGTGAGGGTGGCCGGGGTGTCGGCGTCGCCCGGCGTGCCGCTGAAAGTGTGCGATTCTGGGTCGAATGCCAGCCATGCGGGCAGTTCGCCGCCATCGTCCAACGTAGCGGTGTAGGTCACCGAGTCTCCCTCCGGGTCGACGAAGGAAGGCGTTTGGTAGCTGAAGGGCTGTCCCTCGTTGGCTGTCTGTGCAGGGATCGATGGCGCGGTCGGCGCGTCGTTGACCTCTTCAACGGTCAGGGTGAACGTGGCGGAACTGGAGAGAGTCCCGTCGCTGGCGGTGACGCGAATAGTGAGGGTAGCCGGGGTATTAGCCTCCTCCGGTGTGCCGCTGAGAGCGCGAGTACCAGTGTTGAAGCCTAGCCAGCTTGGCAGGGAGTCGTCGTTGGACTGGTCAGCAGTGTAGGTCAGCGTGTCACCGTCTGGGTCGGTGAAGGCAGGCACGGTGTAGCTGAAGGATGTGTCCTCTGTGGCAGTCTGACCTGCCAGAGATGGCGCCGTTGGAGGCCTGTTCGGCGGTGCTGCTGTCACCTCCAGCGTGAAGTCGTCATAGCTTACAACCGACCCATCGGACACGCTGACGCGAATCTTCATTTCGCCGATGTGGGCATTCCGCGGTTTGAAGGTGAATGTGCGCGTGCCGGAGTCGAACTTGATCCACCTCGGCAGTTTGTTCCAAGCCCCCAGGAACGCTTCGTAGGTGAGGGAGTCTCCGTCCGGGTCGGCGACCTCCGGCACAGTGTAGGTGAAAGTGCCTCCTGCGTAGGTGGTCTGATCGGTCAATTCGGGCTTGGGCGGACGCTGGTTGGCGGCAGGTGCTGGCAGGATGGAGCCATTGACCACGGCGTTCATGCTCGGTTCGTGGACCGCTCCGTATACCGGCGTGGCGGTGGGGATTCTCAGGTAGGAGATGCCAAGGAATAGCGCCGTAAGCAATAGCAAAGGCTCGGCCCGGTAGGGCGTATTCAATGGAATCCCTCCGTGTGAAGCCCGGCCTGATCCCCTGTGAATGCGCATCCATTTCAGGTTGGCGTCGGTAGAAGGACAACACCAACTCTCCCATTTTCCGGGCAAGTTCATACGAAATTTATCATAGTTCTATAATTCTTACGTTACTTAGCAACCTTTTTCTATGACGCATTGTGACTTTTCGAATAGTTAAAGTGATTCCCTGTCGACGGATTCAATGTCTGCCTCCTAGGGGGGTGAGGGTGCTTGGTCCCGCACAGGCGCAGGGGATGCGCTCCCGCTTTACGCGCCCGGGGAAAGTGTGCAGTTGAGCAATCGGAAATGGTGGGGCTACGCTAGCTGATTACACTTTCAGAACGAACCGGCAGCGCGAAAGTTCTTGATTTTATCAAGCCTGGTGGGCCTATTTTGACGATAGACAGAACCATCTTTGAAATGTGGCTGGGAAGTTTGTAAACCTGTGTTGGATGATAGGCAGTACTTCTCAGTCCGAGTCAAGGGCACTGCCGGTTGTACTTGAACAGAACTCGCGTGTTGTCGGGTGAGTGGGTTGTACGCCGGTCGAACGCCGCCTGTATCGCATTCCGCAGGACTCGCGCTGAACTGGGGTAAGTCTTATAGAGCGCGTATGATCCGTCCGTGTCTTCGCTGTCGTAGTTGTCTTCGAGTCTGGGAGGCGCCAACCACCGCTTACCTACGCTCTTCATGTTTATGCCCAGTAGGCCGCTCCGGCCGTTGACAGGATCGTTTCGCAGCGTCGATGCGATCTCCCAGTCGACGTACTTCCGAGCTTTGGTGCACTCGCCTATCAAGACAATCGTCACGGTCGTGTTGGCCAGGTACTTCTCGCGGATGCGCCTCATGACGTAATCTCTATCGTCGGAGTTGATGAAGTCGTCTTCATCCGTAACCCCCACTGTCTTCGCAGTGAAGACGTCCGAGAATTCTTCAACGAAGTTCTTCACGGCGGTGGAGTTTACTTTGTGATACGAGACGAAGCACCTATGCTTAACGGCCATCCATTACCCCCTTATCCCGATTCTTACCACGCCCAGCCACTGCCCAATTCTAACAGGTTGTGGCGGAGCAGATTCGTGTTGATCTCCGAGGAGTTGAGACGAAGCTTCCATGTTGGGGAGCGGAGCCTTCCGGGGCGGCTACAGGAGGTCCACTGTGAGCCTGAGCTACCCAGTGCCAACTCCGACCGGGGACTGGGCTACTCTCCAGACTCCCGGGGCCGTCCGTGACCAAAGCGGCGGTCTGCTGAGCTTGGCAGACAACAGGGCGCTATTGGTCTTGATCTCTGAAGCGATCCGTCGCCCCAAGGGCGGCGGCCTTGATGTTCCGCGCCACTCTCAAGAGAATCTCGTCTTGGTCAGGACGACCTAGAGCGTACAGGGGTCGCGACACATCATGAGTTGCTTGGAACGGCTCGAGCTCCGTCATGTCGTATGCGGCATAGGAGACATACACCCAGAAGAGCCGGAGCTTCCCATCGGCTGCGGCGCTGATGATTTCCGGCAATTCGTGCTTCATGACATACTCGGATTCGAGGAACGGGGCGCTCACGAGCACAACCGCAACCCCTGCTGCCTTGAGGGCACTCTGAATCTCTTTGTGCCACTTTTGGCCAGGCTGAATCTCCCGATCGTCAACCCATAGTTCCAGTTCGATGTCTCCATCCCGTAGGAAGGGTGCCAGCATCTGGCAGAGTCTGTCCTTCCATTCCTTGTCTTTGTGGCTGTAGCACACAAATATCCTGTTCGACTGACGGGCGGTAGGGGTGAAGATGTCCTCAAGCCTGTCGGCCAGTTGTCTGTCCTCGAGTTTGCTGGCGATCTGCGCTGCCTGAAGGGCCATCGAAGCACGCTCCCATGGTTCAGTGTCGAACTCGAGGGTACGACGGTACAGGTCGACAGCTAGGTCCCGTTCACCCAAGTACAAGTTCGCCTCGGCCTGCGTGGCAACGCTCCAGGCGTTCTCCTTGTCCAGGGAGGCGTTCTCAAGAGCTAACTCCGCCATCTCCAGCGCTCGGTCGGCCCGATCGAATGCGACGAATTCGAGAAACGCAACGTTGATGGAGTGGTAGTAGATCTGACTCCGGTCGCCGATCTTGCGTGCCGCGTCTAGAGCTTCTTGGTAGAGGGCCAACGCATGCTGCGCGAAGCCACGGTCCTCGTTTCCGATCCACAGGCGCTTGATGCGGCCTGCCAGAGTACCCTGGACATCCGTTCCAAGCTTCTGATAGCGCTGCAGCAGCGCCATGGCTTCGTCACGCTTGCCATTTTGCTCCAGAGCAAGAGCGGCGCGGACGACTTCCTGCTGAGACATCTCGTCTCCGCGCGCTTCGATATGGGTCAACGCTGTAGCGTAAGGTACCTCGGCCGCGAGTGCCAGCGGAGCGGTTGTATCCTGTGCCACTGGTACGTCCGACAAGGCCGACATCAATAGCCTCACACTCGGAGCATCGGAATCGGCCGCTCGCACCATGGAGAGGTGGTTTCCTGGAACGACGTGATGGACGTGGCCTGGAAAAGGAGTGAGGCTGGATTCTGAGGGCACGAACTGATCACGCTCGCCCGCGACGACCATAAGGTCGAATCCCGGCTCTGGTTCGAATCGCGCGTCCCAATCCCGTCTGAGCTCTGTGATGAACTCGCTGCCTCTTGCCATGTTCCTCAGTTGCCGTTTCCAGAAGAACACCCAAGACGCCTTACGCAGCCCTGCACTTGGTGTGCCGAATAGGACTACTTTGTCCGTGCGTCGCGCCAGTTCTGGGTCATCGACCAATGCTCGCTGTACGACTAGTCCCCCCATGCTATGGGCCACCAGGGCAATTGATCTGTAGCGCTTGAGCGGTACGATTCGGGCCTGAGTCTTCAGCATGGTCGCGAGAATGGGAAGGTCGGGGTCGGCTGACCATACACCTAGAAGATCCGGGCAGAACGTGGTTGCGTAGCCCAGCGTATAGATGTCCCAATCGGAAACAACGGTGCCAAGGAGTCCTGGTAGACGATCCCAAGTATCGTCCCGGTCGCCCGAAAAGCCGTGCAGAAAGATCACCGCACGCTCGCAGTCGGGCTGGCTACGGATCGCGTTGAGCGTCCCCTGCTGATATTCGGGCATCGTCTCAGCCCTCGTTGTCCGTAGGTACGATCTGGTAGCCGAGCGTGAGAATTACCTTAAGGGTCTCAATAACAGACGTCCGATCGTACTCCTTTTCGCCTTCGGGGAGGGCTCCATACGGCACCAAGTCAGGATGAGTCTTGCGGGCATCGTCCCTCTGTGGTCCGTAGATCCACCCATCCTCGATGCGCTGGTTCGCCCAGTGGTCGTGAATGTTCTCTGCAAGTTGCTCGACCAGCTCATCGAGTTCCTGTGGCAATGTGACAGCTTCTGTTGAGATGGGAGTGGGAGTATACGTAGTCACGTCTGTCTATTCTCCTTTCGCTAGCGATAGGATCAGCCTTGACTTAGTGTGCCGCGATTGGAACAACTCACACCTTCAGCCGGCGTATCCGGGGCAATCAATTCAGATTTGGGCACGGGACATCTTGGATCGTCCCGCATCGCTTCAAGGGCAGAGACAACCTGAACAGTCGACAGGATGCCAGCGTTGAACATGCTCTCGACGACCCATAAGACATCCCCGATGCAGAATTCCTTCGGATTGCGCAACGTTACGCATGATCCTATCCTCCGTTAGGAGATGCCACCCCCGGCGGTTGGCAAGGGCAAGAGCAAAGGAATCAACAAGGCTCAGGGCCGGTCGCTTGGACTGATAGGAGATGGCCGTTTCCACCCCTTCGGCATCCAGTGATTCCACCCTCAGTCCGAAGCTAAGCAGGTCCTGCCGGCTGTAGGCACCGAGGTCAATCAGTTCCTCATGGAACAGCAGGTCCGGCACCGCGAAATGAAATTCCAGATGGAACATCTTGTCCAGTAGCCCACGCTTCGAAAACTCGATCAGTATGGAGCTGTCGCTGACGAGGACCTTCATCCATACCCCTATGCCGCCGAGCCAGCCATGATGCGTTCGATCTCGCTGACTCTCAGTCTGAGCAACTCTGCAGCCTTTGATTCTGAAATCTCATTCTCTGCTAGAGCTCTCAAGCACAGGCGGCGAAAACGCGTGGGGATCTCCTCTCGTTCGAGAGGACATGGCTCGTCCGTCCTCCAGCTGCTTCCAATGCCACTGAATATGTCCTGATACGTGGATTGCGTGATGATGCCCAACTCACGCATTCGGACGACCAGAGACGCGGCGCTGATGCCGAACATGAGCTTGACCTCGACAAGCTCAGCGAAGCCGAAGTTCAGGCGTCGCCGTCCCACCTCGCGTATCAGCTCTTGTTCGGGCGCAAGGAAGGCGCCGGCAAACCGATGGCAGGCTTGCTCTTCCGGGATATCTGATGGGATGTCCATGACCAAGTGCCCCAATTCGTGGGCGATGGTGAACCGTTGACGCTCGAGAGACTTGGTCGTGGAGCAGACAACAACTGGCACGTCGGCTCCACCCAACCTGCGGACGCGAGAACTAAGGCCGTCCACCGACCCAGGTAAGCTAAACTTGAACACCTTGATGCCGCGCTCCTCCAGCAGCGCTGTAATGTCTGGAATCGGCCACCCACCGAGATTCCAAGCGACCCGAACTGAATTAGCCGCCCACTCCGTATCCTCCACGGCGTTAATTCGGTAGGGGGCTCCGCCGGATACTTCCAACTCTGAGGTGTCGATCCCTAGGATTTCCTCCACCTGCAGGTAACGGTCCACGTGATCGAGAACCTCCCCCTCTACCGCTGCACGATCTTTGGCCCTCGTCAAAGCCAGCTTTCTGAACTCAACTGACTCCAGGGAGACGCGCGAAGGGCTCAATAGGTAACTCAGGGGCACCTCCAGGGCGTCGGCCAAGGCGATGGCCACAGTTGAGCTCGGCACCATCCCTCCTCGTTCGTACTTGCCGATTGCCTGAGCCGACACGATGCCTCCCATGTCTGAGGATAATGCCCGTAGTGAGAGGCCACTGCGTTTTCTGGCGAGCTTGAGACGTTCGCTTAACATGGGGCCCCCTCCTTTCGGTTTACATTTTATGATATGATGTCCTAGAATGTAAACCCTGGGTGGGTACCGTGTAGACCAAGTCCGACTGAGTCGGAAGGACGGGGTGAAGATACCTAAGAAACTGCGGAGCGGAAATCATGGACTCGGAGACCAACGAGCTTGAAGCGGCTATTGAGAGAACTGCCGCAGCGTCAGGAAGAGCGGTAGTTGCCGCGGCTGGGCCACGCGACGGGTCTAGCTGCGCACGATAGCCGAATTAGTGCAGGAGAGAGGCAAAATGGCCACAGGACGGCGCGCTACACGTTCCAACAATAAACAACGTCGGTCGGTCTTTCTGTCATTCGAGTTTCAAAAGGATGCTGGGCGCCGGGGCGCCTTCATGGGTCAGGCAAAGGTGGATTGTGAGTTTGCCCTAATTGACAAGTCATTGCCGAGCGCCCAGCACGACGAGCAGTGGCGACGAGAGGCCAAGTCAAGAATCGAAGCATCTGCCGTCGTCATCGTTCTGCTTGGCCCGGACACCTATAACGCCCCTGGCGTCAAGGATGAGCTGAGCTTGGCCGGTGAGGTCCCTTGTCCTGTCGTGCAGTTGATGCCGCAAGATAAGAACTATGGACTGGTTGCCAAGAATGGAGCAATCTGCGAGTACAAGTGGAAGACCATCAATAGGATGCTAAGAGACCCACGAGCGTTTGCGGACGACCCAGTGAACCGGGGCAAGTGAGGTCACCTTGGAAGGACGACAGAACCGTCTTCAAATCATGGCTGGGTAGCTCGTAAGTCCGCCTTGGACGATACACCGTATCGTCGAGGGCTGCTCTAATGATGGACGGTACCATCTTCAAGATGGAGACTGGTCTTCTGCTAACGCATCGGGCCAAGAGGCCTGTGGAAACCGCGTACCCTGCGGGCACTTCCATTCCATCTTACTGAATCAAGAACGTCATCCAGCCTGACCTGCTAGTCGACCCTGTGAGGAAGCTCATCGGCGAACTGTTGAACACAGTAGGGAGATAGACCTGTTGTCCATTGGTTCGTCGTATGGTCAAAGCGAATGGTTCCTCACCAGAGAGCATTTTAGCTGCTTCAAATTCCCCTCCGCCCCAACTGTTACCCCAGCTTAATCGGATGCGTAGAGTCGCTTCCTCTATGACATACTCGAGCTCCTCTTTGCTTTCCACCACAGGGATCCATCCTTGGAAGCCTGTTGGGTTCGTGAAAAGGAGCAATGCATCTGGTTCTGGTTCCACACTCGGTGCGAGTTCCCTTGTGCCTACGGGTGCTATGTAGAATGTGCCAAAAGCGCGGGCACCGCCTTGCGACTTCCGACCCTCCATGAGGTTGAATCATGGGAGTCGTCGGGTCTGGAATCGGGGTTGGCTTTGCAATTCCGAGTTGGTTCGCTATCTCACAGGCAATATCTGCTGGAGAACGATCAGATGAGTTCCACAAACTGAGTTCTGCAAGGGATGGGCTATAGTCTCTGATTTCTTCGATGGTAATTCCGTGTTGGATTGGAAACAGCAATATTTCCCCTTGCATCAGCCTTCCTACTATCCCGTCCATTTCGTATTGAGGCCAGTTTTTTGAGAAGAACGACCTAGACAAGATTATTGTGGCCGATCTGCAATTTGCGAGTCCCTCGTCTATCTTCTGGCGGATACTGTGTCCGAGCCGGATTTCGAATTCATCCAGCCATGCGTAAACCCCCACTTCCGTCAGGGCCTTGTGAATTGGTCTGGCAATGGCCTCTTTGTCTTCCCTGGCATGGCAGATAAACGTGTCGGCTTGACTTCTGTTCATGAGTCTCCTCAATACAATGACCCGCGCCTAGTCCAAGCGGCTCACTCGGGGGTACTGCTCTTGCTCAGACTGCTCGAAAGTCCAGACGGTCACTGTGTATCCCTTCTCTGCCCAATTTCTTCCGCTTGCGCATTGGGCAAGGGGTGACCAACTAGAAAGGATGTTAGTTCCAGTCCACACTAGACTACTCGCTTTTGTTTGCATCTAGCCTTACAAGAGCCGACGGAGCAATCTCGTAACAGGGGACAGTTGGGGCAGTCGGGACTCTTGGGGCGACAGTAGGCCGACCCTATGTCGATGAGGCCGAGGTTGAACTCGCGCGCATGACGGTGGGGAATAAGTCCATTGGCGAACTCCGCAAGCCGAGTGTCGGAATATGCTGGACCGGCACCAGGAAGACCTAGTACACGCCGCAGAACACGCCCGGACCCTTCGTCAATCATCGGTAGGGCGTGATTGAAGGCCATGCACAAAGTCGCTCGGGCACTGTACCTCCCTATACCCGGGAGCGATTGCAACTCCCCTAGGTCTTCGGGCACTTGTCCCCCGTAGTTTCGCAGCAAGCGGCGCGCGCACTCGACAAGTCTGTCAGCTCGTAGGACGAGGCCGAGAGGCCTAAACCACTGACGCAGAGCTTCGACATCGGCCTCAGCTAGCGAGGCAGGGTCAGGGAATGTCTTAACGAGATGGGTGTATGGGCCGACCACCCTGGTTGCCTGAGTCTGCCGAAGCAACACCTCTGCTATCAAGATGTGGAACGGGTTCCTAGTGTCCCGCCAAGGGAATTCTCGCCCATTGGTACGGAACCAACTCACGACAGAGGTTGCGAGCTCATTGCCGTCCCTCGGAGCTCTATCGCCAGTCGGTTCTCGTTTTACTTGAATCATCACCCTCACCTACTCACTGCGACGGGTACAGCGCACCATGGACGCAACCACGCCTCTAGCTCTGTCGCCGTGACTCTCGGCGCTGTGGAGAGGTCCACCTTGTAACGGGTCTCTGTTACGCCTGGTGGCTCGGGCACGCGAAAATGAGGGATATCCATCGAACGGAACCAAGCAAGGTTCTGCTCTGCTTCAGCGGCATCGATAACTGGACCAAGCTCTGTTGGGGACTCCATTCCGGCTTGGCGTACTGCTTTCTCAAGCTTTAGATAGTCAGGCGTCCCGAGCAAAGCATTCCTACAGTCGTCGATCAACTGCCGTAAGCTGAGCCCAGAGTCGTCCTCGGCCGCAACTATCGATGCGACAACTATCTCTTCGCCTTCAATGGGAAATATCTGCCTGTGGGAGAAGTGGTGGGTGCGCTCTGGTCGCGTCGTGATCTTGACCTCGACTCGATTGCGGCCGCAAGAGAAATCGAATCGTCGCTCAACTTCGCTATGCCAGAAGGGGGCCCAGAATCGAAAGCCTTGCACACGGGTCATCACGAACAACTCACCCCATAGGCCACGTCTCTCTGCCTGGAGGTCTCTGGCTGGCGTGACCGCGAATAGGCGGACCATAGAGCGGAAGAACGAAGTTAGAGCATGCCGGTCTATCCCTCCCACATCCTGGCGCACCAAGAATGCCTCCGCAAGTAGAAGAAAGGTCTCCACATCCGCCGAGTCCGAGGACTCACAACGTAGGGCGTGTAGAAGCTCAACTCTCGGGGAGGCGTCCAGGCCGGCCAGGCTGTAGCTCTGCCCAATGTGGAGGGAGAGCTTGTTAGTACGCAGAGGGGGCTCAGGAGCTCCTGCTTCAGCTACTACGAAGAGGGCGGGGTAACCGGTCAAGTCAACCCCAATGAGGACTCCGTAGCTTCCCGGTACAGGCGCAACAGTAAACGCGTGGCCCGACGGCCTGTCCCTTAGCTCCGAGAGAAGAGAGGCGAGCTTCATAGGTTGTCGTCCCGGACTACGTATCTGAGGTCGAAGCGCGAGTCTTCGCTCGGCACAAAGAGTCCGAGCGCCGTGGTCGCTACTGGATTGGCTAGACCTTCTCCGCTAACTCGAATCACGTGCACCTGGAGCTGGACACGACCCTCGTGGATATTCTCGTCGCCGGGATAGAACCTGGGGTCTGAGGGGTCCCTGCCCGGGGTGCGACCCTGCATGGGGTTCACGCGACCTTGCCGCTTGGTTCTCTCTCGTGTTTGACCTCCCGTCATATATACAACGTCCATATATGGGAGCACCCCTGCAAGCAGCAATCGTGCCAGGTACTCACTTGTATAGGATGCGTCCCAGTCGGTCCCCTCGGCTTCGATGTTGGCTATCAGCCCGGCTATGACATCTTCAGTTGGGCAGTCCTCAGCAACAATGTGCTCCACGTTCCCGAAGCGCTTGAGGGACATCCCCTCACGCTGAGCAAAGAATGCTCTCACCGCCTGGAGATTGCGTGCCGCGACGGCCTCATCCTCTACGAGGCGGTTCTGTATGTCCCAGCCTCCGCCTCTAAATCGTCGATAGCTCGCCACATTAGACCTGGTTGGCTTTAGGCCCATGTTCATATCCAGCGAGAGCATGCGCGGCCACTCGCGAATGGATAATCGTTGCCTTTGGTTTCGGCGAAGCGCCTCCCAAAAGTCGTCCTCATGTCTCAAGAGCTCTGTGTAGTCGTCGCGAAGCTGCGACGTTACGAAAATGCGACAGACGTCAAGGTAGTCATTCTTGTAGCCGAACCATCGAGCTCGCTGCTCCATGGTGTCGGCATTTGTCTCGTTCTTCGCCCGACGAGTGATGTACGTGACAGCCAATCCCTCGATTGTGACTCCTCGGCCAAGCATGTTGCCGCCGACCAGGATGTTGTTCTTCAGCCTGAAGGGTGTCCCAATGGGGTCGCGGCCCAACGGTAGGCTGTTTACCATCCAAACCTCGACGAGCCAAACCTCGTCACGGAGTTGTTCAAGAACCTCTTCCCAGGCAGGAGGAACTTGTACCGTCGAGCATAGATCGTCATAGGCCGTTCGCATGAGAGTTATCAACTCCTGCCTAGCTGGATCATCGTCAGAAAGGCTGAAACTCTCACGCCAAAGCCCAATGAGATTGCGGACCGCAATCTGCAGTCTCTCGTGGTCGACACGTAGGTTGCTGTTGTGAATGAGCATCGAGTGCCATGCATTGGACTCCCGTAGGTGTCGGATAGCGCCACCGACAAGGAAGGTTGCGATGGCCTGCCTCAGGCCGTTGGGGATTCCCCAGCCCTGTTCGTCTTCAGCCTCTGCCAAGGGCACGGTTCTCACATATCGGTCGCGGTCGGACCCGAAGAAAGTGGCTCCGCCACAGTATCCGTGTCCCGGCTCAACGAGAACCCCAAAATCAGGTGAGAGGCCATCGATCCCAGATATGAGGAGGTTCGCCTGAGGAGTTGCGGTGTACGCCACATAGGCGTGGACGTGGAGAGCTGCCCTTAGCTTAAGGATGCTCTCATAGATAGCGGATCGTCTCCCGCGACGGAACTGTGTGTTGAGGGACGCTTCGTCCCCCTCATCATCGATGATGAGGGTTGGGAAGCCACTGAGTTCGGAGATGGCGAGGACCCGCCTTGCATCTTCAAGCCGCTTGCGGTTCTTCAGCACTACGATCAATGCGTGCCCACCGCCATGGAGCACGCTTCTAATAACTTCAGCGTCTTGGGGGATTGGGTTCCTGAACGGCGTAAGGTTCGGGCGCCTAGCTTCCAGGTCGTTGTACAGCCGGGTGTAGTTCTGCTCCAAGAGGGGATTCTTCGTACCAGCCAGCACTACTGTGATGCGGTACCCATTGTCTATGGCCAGGGCGATTAGAGAGGTGTAGGAGAGGGTCTTGCCGCTCTGGACCTTGCCAAGCGCAAGACCAGTCACTCTCCTATCGTTGTCCGCAGGAGTTGGACACCGACCGAGAATTGATGCGGCAGTCTCTACAACATCGTCCCACTCGTCGTCGCCGACACGCTCCTGATACCTGCTCCTCAGGCGTTGAATCTCTTCACCATCGATGGATGGCCCCCACAGATGCGCCGCCGTCGCCAAGGGATCAATACCGATAGTCATTCTAGGCTCGACCATACTCGACCTCGATCTCGCCGGCCCGCCTGAGGACCTTGTTCATGTACATGCGAAAGTCGCTTGGGCTTACAAGTCCATTTGAAGAGATCTGAAGAGCCATGCGCTCGGCCAAGGCTAAGGACAAGACAAACTTCTGAAGCAAGGCCAGTGAATCCCGATTATCTAGATAGGGCGCTAGGAATGGATGGGCAGTGTTAAGGAAGACATCGATCTCGTTCTCACGTGGGACGCTCAGTTGCATCCAGTGGGCGTCACTTAGCTGGTCTTGCCAGTGAAGCCTGAATAGCCAGACCTCCGCGCCGACCTCAAGGCGATACGAGACGGGACCACTGCTGGCAGCTCGAATCAGTTCGGTGTCGGCCTGCTCTGTCTCCGCGGTCTTCGGAGGATCAGGCAGCCTAATCTCCTCGTGAACCGCGTTACCGAACCTCTGGTCGGAGAAGACCTGCCTAAGGGGCTCGGACACAACCTCCATGACCGGCTGGGTGATGGGTTTGCCGCGCTCTCGGTAGCCCTCGGCTTTGTCCATGTAGTCTTGGCAGACTCGCTTCAGTTGCTCAATGAAGTCGTCCTCCAGCCCACCGGACCAGTCGAAGGCATCCTTTGCTTGTGTTACTGGCCAAGCATCCATCTTGATCTCACCGACAAGGCGCTGAGAGCGAAAGGTATTGCCCTGGCCGAAAATCTCGGCCGGCTTGTAGCCCTCTCCCGGGCCCCCCACGATGACCCTTCCGCGCCTCAGTAAGGCGAATCCGGCGTCCCGCTGGCTCCCTGGCGTTCGCACCCCAACCCAGCCGCTGGCGCTAAGTGACTCTCCTTCGGACTCCCACGGCACATTGATGCTGAAGCTCTTCCTCCAAACGTTATTGACGCCACCCGGCAAGTCCTCTTCAAGGAAGCTGGGCTCTTGGAACATGATGGGCTCGCCATTCCAGAGAATCTGAATCTCTCCAGAGCGAAGATCCTCTCGGTACATGCTGCCAAGCTGGTCCTTCACTCGACCTTGCGTTCTTCCCCGGATTGGCTTGTAGAGTCCCTCGATGGTAATAGATGTGTAGTGGGACTCCGGCGCGGAATGTCCAACCTCGACGGCAATGCTATCCATATGACTGCCCACAAGCTCTGGAACGTGTACGCGGGCCGTGTACTCCCTGGCGGAGCCGAGCTTGCTGGTGCGAATTGTCCAAGTTGTACCGAACCAGCAAGCTGCCGTCTTGAGACCCATGCCGAACTCGCAGCGCCCTGTGGGATCTGGGGGTGGCCTATCGAGCACAACCGCTCTGGTGAGTTCCTCCATCTCCATTCCGTGCGCGTTGTCGACTATCGTCAGCGCATTACTATCGTTGTCGTAGGCCACTTCGACTCGCAGGCTGCCGGGGCCCCCGTCGACCTTGTATGCTCTGATCAACTCCGCTCGATGGTCGTAGTAGCTCTGCGTAGAGTTGTCTACGAACTCGGCAATGGCGTACCACGGCTGATAGCTCAATCGCCTGTAAGTGGCGTAAACGCTAACGGCTGGTCGAATATCTATCGTTAGCTGGCCCTCAGAAGCAACCATCCGACCTCCTCTCGCCGGCGCCGACGGTCACAGGACCTTGAGCGCTTCCCTCACTGGATTCTTCAACGCGCAAGAGTCTCCTAGCGATCTCATAAACAACGTCCACGTGTACCGCGTTCCCAAGTGCCTTGAACGTCGCCGTCCTGGACTCAGGAACACAGAAGTCATCGCCAAAGCCCTGCAGCCGGAGTCCCTCGACCCTGGACAGATGTCGCTGCTCAGGCCCAAGGATTGGAATCTGTGTGCTTGTCATTGCGACTAGTGACGGGCAGTTTCGGTACCTCTTGACACGCAGTCCGGATGGCCTGAACTGCAGAATATGCTTCCACAGGTCCCTTTCTTCGCCCTGGCAGTTCCACTCAAGCTTGCGGAGCGATGGGGGAAACGTATGAAGGCTAGCCAGCCACCGTTGGGGGAGAGCATTCCGAATCGATGTATACCAAACACGATTCGACCGGATGAATCGAACCTTCCAATCTGGAAACTCCGCAACCTCAGTACGTGCGTAGCTCGGTAATGCCTCGAAGCCTATCCGTGAAGAGACCCTCCCATTCTTGCTATCTATCTGGCCAGCTGTCGCAGCGAGCAGTTCAGCCCAAGGAGTTGTCCCTTCGTAGGAGTATCGTGCATCAAACTCGTCCCCCCATATGGGAAATGACGGCAGGTCAACCTTCTCCTCCGGCAGAGCATTGAGAAAGGAGTTCCAGTGATCGATGCATCGCCGGTGCTGGTCCAAGATGAGTGTTTCTCTCTTGTCGGACTCCGACAGATCGTCTCTATGTTGCACGATGGCAGACATTGAGGTGAGTGCACCTCGGTTTCTCGGCGGGAAGACCTCTTCGGGCAGTCCCTCGCGAGAGGATACTGCGAAGAAGCGCTCTCGGTGATGCGGATAGCCGAGATGGTGCGGGGAGAGCAACCCTTCACCACCACTGGCCATATGCTCTGTTCCCTTGACATCATAGCCGAGCCTTTGCAGGCTGGTCTTGACGATGCGCCACGTTTGACCTTCGTCATGGCGCTCGAAGTTTCCAACATTCTCCAGGATCACATACGTGGGCTTATGCGCCTGCAAGATCTCAAGGATCTCATGGAACAGTGTCCCCGAAGTCTTGTCCTTCAGTCCGGCCTGAGTGCCTGACTTGGAGAACGGCTGACAAGGGAACCCGGCGCACAGTATGTCGTGAGGTGGAACCTGATCCTTGGCCTGCCGAATATCTCCGAGGATCGCAGGTCCCTCGGGGAAGTTCCGGTTGTAGACTTCCCGAAGCTCGCTATCAATCTCAGAGGCAAAGACGCACTCATGTCCGAGTCGCTCAAGTGCAAGACGGAATCCACCAAGACCTGCAAAGAGATCGACAAATCTCATTACCGACACCCTATTGGGGGGTAGAGCTCCCAAAACAGCCCTTTCATATGGTCCTCTTCATTAATGCAACCGTATCGATCAAGAAGTCTCCGCCTGGTGCTTGCAGCAGGCGAGGATCTCATTGAGCTTCTGACCGATCGTCTTTCCTTCAAGTGCGGCTTGAGCCTTGAGCCAACGCCAAAGGTGTTGATCAACGCCACGGATGTTGGTCGGAGCGGCGGAAGTACGCTGAGACACCACAGAGACACCTCGTTCCCTCTTGTCACGATAGATGCGAGCGTGTCAAATGTATTGTTTGTAGTGCACGCTGTCAATAGAGAGTGATCGAGCGCCGCGTCGATGGCCGCCACTCGGCGTGGGTTGTAGTCCGTGGTCAGGCCGCCCAGGACACATAGGACTGACATATCCGCCGTCTCACCTTTCTGCAGTACCGACGGACTGGCCCGTCAACGAGAGCAAATTCCTGCTTGAAGAACTACTAGCCTCAAGGGACAGTGAGCACAGTAGTACGGCGTTGCGAGGCCCATTTCTAGCGTGCCAGCGGGGCCAACGTCATCGCCCCAGTCCGCATTCGATGCATCAGGCGGCTTCCCCTTCCCCGCCACCCACCTGAAACGCAAGAAGGCCCAAGTGTACGACCCGGCGACGGGGTGCGTGCTCTTGTCATGATCTGGGAGGTGGTTGGAACTGACCCCGGCCCGCTGGGCCACCTTGTTCTGACTGACCCCGAGGGCATCCAGCCGCTCCTCACAGCCTGACGGTCCACGTCGGCGCGCGCGGTGGGCCAGGCCACCTCTCACCTGCGAGATCAACTCTCGTCATCTGCGGGAGTCCCGGTCTCCGCACCAGCACCGGCCGTTTCCAACGCCAGGAGCCTCTGCTCGATCAGTCCCCGCTGCACCCCGTAGTGCTTCCGCACCCCGTCCAGCGACATCCTCAGCCTCTTGAGGTCGGATGGGAGGGTCTCCTTCTGCTCCTTGATCTGTCCCTCCAGCTTGTCCAGCCGAGATGACAGCTTGTCCAATCCCCCAAGGACGCCTCGGAGTTTCTGGGTCAACTCCTTCAGCTGCGCCTCCAGCTTCTCGTTGCGCTTGCGCTGACGCTCCGCCGCCGACCCCACGCCCTCCTGCAACGCACGCTCCAGGGCCTCACGCACCCGGCGCGTGAGCTGCCCGGTCTTGGCGCTGCTGGTCACCGTCTGCGGGTCGATCTCCAGCAGCCAGGCCGCGCCCTTGAAGCCCTTCTCCCGCACCAACTCCTGCAGCAGCGCCATGAGCCGCATGTGGTAGATGTCCTCCACGTCCCTGCTGTTCACGATGCCGTGTTCCGTCGTCGTCTTCATGTCAGCTGCTCCTCCTTGCGATTTCGTCAGGAACTCGATCCAGCGTCGGCCCCCAGCTACCGCCCAAACCGTCCGAAGGTAACCCGGTTCAGAAGCTCGGCCTTCTTCCGCTCTCTCCGCGTGTCGAAGAGAGCGGACCTGCGCCAACTGGTCTGCCCGCTCCGGTCGAGGCCCCTCAGGGGCTGCTTCTCCGGCGGCAGCGTCATCCCGTGCTCTTCCAGCAGCGCCAGCTCCACGGTCAGCAAACGCTCGTGGGCCGTCAGCCACGCCAGTCCCCTGCCGGCGTTGGGATGGGAGTCCTTCAACTCCCGCCACTCGCCGATGAGAGACCACGCCTCGCCGAACACCTCCTCGTCGTCGTCGGCAGGCTCAAGCGTCACGAGGTCTGGGTGCTCCCACCGCACCCTCGCCCGCACCGGGGACTGTCCGCCCCGGCCAGACGCGCCAGTCTCCTCGCCGTCCACTCCCGCCGGAGCAGGACCGGCGCCGGCGTGATCGGCCCCGGTCCCCTGGGGGCCGTCGCGCTTCAACGAGGCCACCTCGCCCTCGATGGAGGCCAGCCGCCTGCGCACCTCCTTGGCCAACCCCTCGACCGCGCCCTCCACGTCCATCAACCGCTCCTCCAGGCTATCGTTGCGGTCCCGCTGCTCGACTGCGGCGGAGTCCAAGCCCGACTGGAGAGCCATATCCAGCGCTCTCCTCATGCGCCTCGACAGCGTCCCCTCGTCCAGAGCGGCGGCCAGCGTCTTGCGGTCCACCCCCAGCATGTCCGCCGCCGTCTTCCGCCCGTGGTCCCGCGCCATCTCCCGCAGCAGCGCCAGGAGACGCATGTCCACGACCTCCCTGTCTGCGATGTCTTGCCCTGTCTGTTGCATGGTGCTCCTTTCTCTGTTCTCTCTGTGGCCTGCCAACAGGCCCGACTCTCCGAAGCTCAGACATGACGCCCCCAAGCCGGCCGTCTCTGTCACATCCAGTAGGGGGCTTTCCGCCACAGCAGCCTGTCGGCCACATCACCTGGCGCCGCTCTCCGCCCCACCGTCCCCGGCCCGTGACTGCGCCTCTTCCACAGCCTGCATCCGCCGGGACAGCCCTTCGACCAGGTCCTCCAGTTCAGCAACCGAGTCCAGCAGCAACCTGATCTGCGACGCCATCCGGGCCAACGGCATGACTTCCTGCGCCTCCGGGTCGCCCACCCTGGCCATGAGGTTCTGTACTGCGTGGGTCATCCCGGCCGTCAGCCGTTTCCGACGCAGGGCCAGTGCCACAGTCTTGCGGTCCACTCCCAGCAACTCCGCCGCTTGACGCTGCCCTCTGCGCTCGACCAGCCACTCCACGGCCCACTTGAGGTCGGGCTCCTCGTCATGCGCCCCGGCTTTCCGACCGCCGTTCCTCGTCCCCGTCGTGGTCCTCATCTCTACCCTCCTGTAGGGGGTCCTGTAGGGTGGCCCAGTTTTCCCATTTCGATCTCTGTTTCACCGAACTGGGCCCTTTCAACGAAGTGTTCACTAAAGAGCGTCTATACCCCTGAAATTGGGACACTTTTCCTAGCTGGATTGGCCCAGAAAGTCCGTTTCTCCCCCAAGTGCCTATTTCCTGTACAGCCCCCGCACTGGAATTTGGCCCCAAACAATTGGGCCAACCTGGGCCACCGCCGCCGGCCGCGTCCCCTATCACAGCACAGGAGAAGGAGTATTCCTAGTACCTCGAAAGGTGCATCATTTGTTGCACCCCTTAAGCAGTTTCCAACGGCATTGCGACCGTTCACACTTGCATCTGCTCGCTCGGCTCCGGTCGGTGGCCGGATCGCCCGTGACGGCGGATGCCGGGACTCGTGGTCTGCGGCGATTTCACCGGCCGGGGCCGGGGCAACACCGGCGTTCACTCAGTGGAAGAAGCCGATTGCAGTTGCAACTGGACGATATGGAAGATACGAAGACTCAGAACGGACACGGGCCGCCCGAAGAGGACTTCTCCGAGTTCGGGGAGGTCAGGATTGTTTCCAGGCCCGCTCCCGACGCGGAGGACCGGCTGCGCCGTCTCTTCACGTTGCTGCTCGGGTCCTCAGCCGGTGACGGACAGGAGGAGTCCGAGAAGGACTCTCCCCCGGACGACGAGCGCAACGGCGACTACGCGGAGGCGGAGGCCTGATGCCCTCCAAGCAATCCCCCAACCGTCAGCAGCTTCAGCGGCAGCGTTCGGCCCTCAGTCAAGACGCCCCGTACCAGGCCGTCTACGGCGACGTATCAAGGATCATCGACGCGGCCAGGGAGTCGGCTGCCCGCTCGGTGAACGCCGCCATGACCGCCGCGTACTGGCTCATCGGGCGGCGCATCGTCGAGTTCGAGCAGTCGGGCGAGGAGCGGGCCGAGTACGGGACGGCGCTGGTAGAGAAACTGGCGGAAGACCTGACCGTGCAGTTCGGTCGGGGCTTCTCACTTCGGAACATCTACAACATGCGCCTGTTCTACCTAGCCCACCCGACTGACCGAATTCTCCAGACACCGTCTGCAAAATTGGCTGCACTTCCTCGACGGCAGATTCGCCAGACGCCGTCTGGCATATCTGCATCCCCATCCGTCGAGGTGGGTTTCGACGACCTTCTGACGGCGTTTCCGCTGCCCTGGTCGGCCTACGTGCGTCTCCTGTCCGTCAGGGACGAGCGCGCCCGTGAGTTCTACGAGACCGAGGCGCTGAGGGGAGGATGGTCGGTCCGACAGCTAGACCGGCAGATCGGCTCCCAGTTCTACAAGCGCACCACTCTGTCCAAGAACAAGGCCGCCATGTTGACCAGCGGACAGGAGCAGCGTCCCCCAGACATAGCAGTGCCCCAGGAGCAGATCAAGGACCCCTTCGTCCTGGAATTCCTCGACCTCAAGGACGAGTACTCCGAGGGCGACCTGGAAGACGCGCTGATACGCCACCTGGAGACCTTCCTCATGGAGTTGGGGGACGACTTCTGCTTCATGGGCAGGCAGAGGCGTCTGCGCGTCGGCAGCAGGTGGTACAGGGTTGACCTGCTGTTCTATCACCGGGGCCTGCGTTGTCTCGTGGTCATCGACCTGAAGATTGGGGCCTTCAGCCACGCCGACGCCGGGCAGATGCACCTCTACCTGAACTACGCGCGGGAGCACTGGGTCCGCGAGGGTGAGAACCCACCCGTCGGACTCATTCTCTGCTCCGAAAAGGACGAGGCGCTCGCACATTACGCCCTAGACGGCTTGCCCAACAACGTCATGGCCGGGGAGTACCGCATCACTCTGCCCGACGAGGAGCTGTTGGCTGGTGAGCTCGACCGGACAAGGCAGGCGATGGAACTGCGAGGCTCGATCGTGTCGGAGGGTATAGAGACCTCCGACACAACGTGACCGTCACCGCAGACCACATCAGGGAGCACCGGGAACGTCTTGAGGGCGCAGCGGCCGATGCCAAGGCCATCATCTCAGAGCGCAACACAGTCCGGGACGACGTGGAGGCCGTCGCAGCCCGCGTCCTGGACATGGGAGCGTTCGTGACAGAGAGCGAGGTGACCGAGCGCAGGGCCTTCGTCATGACATTCGTCAGGGAGACCATTGTATCCCCAATGACGCCCTATTGCACTACGCCATCGCCATACTTGGTAGGGGCACGAAGGAGATGCCGCTGGACGGCTCTGTCACGTCTGCCCGCAAGGGTAGGCGCTTCATCCCCTACAGCCCAGGCAACCCCCAAAAGGTATGCAGACCGTTGGCATCCCGAGCCCACGTGATTACTGTGCAGTGCGAAATGTCGTGCTTCTTGATCAGCTGCTCGGCTGCTTCTTTCGACCCAGTCGGAACGGCAAGAAACCAACGCTGCTGGTAGGCATTGTCATAATCCCGCCACTGGTCGCGCGCTTCAGAGTCCGAGACCGAATCAGCGGTCTCTACTTCGATCACCCAAGCGCTGGTGGCATCGAGGCTCTCAGCAGCGATGACATCAATGTATCGGCCACTCCAAGCCTTGTTCTTCTCGCTTCCAGGGTTGATCCATACGTACTTGCCCTTGTACTCGTAGATCTGCTTCGCTGCCCAGACGGCGGCGTCATGTTCCGATTGCTTGTTGACCTGACGAACAGCCATGACTATTTGGTTACCCCCCCCCGATCTCTAATGACTGGCCCATGTTGTACCGGGCTGACGACTTTGGGACTCTCTATGATTCGGTGCTACCGTAGTCTCTCTTTGCTCAGCCGTACCATTAGGTGTCTCCACCATGACTGCTGGCGCTGCTTGACTCCTACCTCGAAAGGACAGCACATACCACTTCACACGCATTGCCCAGGGCATCGCATGTCTTGCCAGAACCCTCAACGGCTGGAGCATGCGCGCAAATGTTTGATCAGGAGGAGAGGACTTCGGAATGTCAACTATGTTCTTGTGCGCCGTCATGACTGCCGCCATCATTGCGAAAAGAACTGGTAGGATTGCCATCAATGCCAAGTTGGCCACAGTCTCTTGGTCTGTTTCGCCGATTGTCTCCACGTCAGTGGCCAGACCCCTCATGGCCGCGATCATCACAGCCACAGCACCATACGCAAGACCTCCCGATAGCACGCCGGATGTCAGCCCATGTCCGAGGTATTCGGTCCATCTCAGTTCGTGGTCGCTCCTACGCTTGATTAGTACGATCAACTTCGCCAAGAACGCCACAATCATCGCCCCCAGGGTCCAGCCCAACAGTATCTGATACTTGACGATCACATTGTCGCCAAAGGCCGCCACGCCAATGCTCCAACCCAACAGCTGAGCGGAGACTCCCAAAGATGTCATGACGATCAGCGTGCCCACCAAAGAAAAGGACAGAACAAACGCCCATTTGAGTATCCACAACCCTACGCCCATCGCTGTTCCCTCGTTCCAACTAATTCGCAACTTTGGTGTATCGCTGGACATCTGCTCCCTCCCCCTTGCCCCTTATTGCGGAGCACTGGTAGCAGTCGGGGTCAGGATTTGGCGTCGGGGTGGTGACGACACCCATCTCACCCCGGTATTTGAGCACTGCCCGTGGTTTCCTGGGCATACCGGTAGCCGCAAGCATGAACTCCGTCACTCCAAGCGAGGCAACTACGCCGTTAATGGACACGACTGAGGGTCCAGCTTGCCCCAACTCACTCAGTGGAATGCCATAGATGTCTGCGTAGTCCTTTCTCTGTTTGTAGCTCATCAAGTCGATCCGAGCCGCCTCGAGGTCCAGTTCGTCGTAACAGACGAGGCAACCCGGGCCATCCAACACCGCACACACCCTACCTCCATAGTTCGCGCCCTCTTCGATGATATCTGACGCCAAATCGAAGTATGGCTTCTCGTAGGCCAAGCACAGTTCGTTGAGGACCAGCCGTGACCCATCGTTGTCCAGACAGCCGAACACGTAGTCAGACTCGATGATGGCATCGAAGGCTGGCTGACTCCGAAGGTCATCAGAGATAGAGATGACGCCTACCTCTGGATTGATTTCCTCGGTTAGGCGTCTCCCGAGGTCAACCTTGAGCAAGCCAGGAACAGGATCATCTTTTCTGAGTCCCACGTAGCGATTTCGGTTCGTCTCCTCCACCTCTTCGGAGTCGATCAAGATCAGACTCCCCACGCCGAGAAGCGCAAGCTGCTGGACAACGTGGGTTCCCAGGCCCCCCACGCCAACGACGGCGACGTTGGCCGCTGCAATAGCATCCTGTCCACTTTGGCCGAAGAAGCGAGCATTGCGGTCATATCTCGGGCTATCCGCGACAAGGGATGAAAGCCTAGTGGGCTCAAACACCTTGTCCCCCACAACGATGCCGTCTAGGTGCTGCGGTTCTTCGGGGTCCTTCACCCAAGCAAGGCCGTCAAATCCGGTGTGGGCGAACACCACAGCGAAATAGGGTCGCCCTCTGAGGCGCCACCGGACGTGAGGAACGAACTCCCTTAGCCCGCGTCGGTCGAATGGGGAGAATCTTGCTGGCTGTGGACCTAAGTGCGAGTGGAACTCGACTATGGAGGCACCAAGGTCATGAGCTCGCTTGATCACGCCGGCCCGGAATTCGTCCGTGAGCTCCAGGTGGAACCAACTATTCTCAACGAATCCGTCAGGGGGCACGGGCCACCATTCGACATGCTCGTAGACATCGGCGTCGCCGTCCTGAGTTGCCGGCACGACGAACATGAACCCCGCAGACTCCGATTCTGCATTCTTGTCGAGGAGATGTGCCTCGATCTCCTGGTAGACGCCGCAGGGAACATGAAGAACAACCCGCCCCATGCTAGGCCCCCTCCTGGAACCTGTCCGCGAATCCTCTCGCCCATTGCAGAAGGTTGGAACCCCTTCGGACATCCTCTGTTGGCTTCCATTCTTTAGGGGTCCACGAGAATTGTCCCCAGGTCCCCTCGAAGGGTGGTTCATTGGACGCCGCGTCCGTGTAGTCGTTCGGGATGGCACCCTCGAACTGTATCCCCGAATGAACGTAGAAACCGTACGGCGGGGCTGTTGGATAGCCATCGTTGATTTGGAACGCCACATCCGTTGCCGCCCTGTTCCATCCTTCGGGAAGCGGGTACGACGGCAGGCACACCCAACAGCCCTCGTCGTGAAACACGACATCGGGAAACGCCTGCTGGATCAGGGCCAACTCGGCCTGAATTCGCTCCGTCACGACGCCTAGCCCCGCTTGAACCTGATCTTCTTCGCAAAACCGATGCCCGGCCTAAGCTTGATCTCCTCGCCCGGTTCCAGGGTTCGTTCGGTGCCGTCCTCTAGGTCTACTAGGACTACGCCCTCCTTGACGTCCCAGCCGCCCAAGGCAGCGATCTCTTCCGTCGTGATGGTGTCCTTGTCCCACGGCTTGTACGCACCTTCGATATCCACTTCGTACTTGTGGTACTCTACTTGCTGTGTCACCATAGTCCTCCTGGCTGCCAAGCAGTCTCAGGCAGCCCTCGTAGTATGTCAGCATATGTACGCTGATTCTGCGTACATAGTAGCAAAAAAAATCTACAGCGTCAACTGGCCGTTGGCGGATGTGGGGAATAGCTCCCCAACTCTAATCCGGGCTACGACAGGGTTTACGTCAAAGACATCAGCAAGACGGTGAGCGGCCTCTTCCCGTCTCGTATCGTCCAGCGTTCTGATCCCAAGAAGACCCTGTGACACCAGAATTGGATCAAGCGCCTCGTGCACCAACTTCCGGGGTAGGAGTAGAACGCCGATGACCTTGTTGGCCTGAAACTCCCACCACTTCCCATCGTAGCCTTGGTTCCCTGGTTCCTCGAGTGAGTCCGCAACGGTGCCGGGGCGGCATAAGATGGTCTGCTTCTTCTCATCCAGGTCGTCCCCGAAGAGGGAACGCGCCCCCACTCTACGCTCCAGGGCGAACAGGTGGCCGTGTAGCAGGATATGGCCGGCCTCATGGGCAAGAGTGCTGTTCATCCGGCGCTCAGCGACTCTCGTACCTTCCTCTGAAAGAGACCTGGAGACTACTACTTCCACCGGACCCTTCGGGCCGAACCTCGTGAAACCAAGTATGCCGTCCGGCACATCCTCATACTGGGGAACAACGCCGCACCGCTTCTCAATGAACCGGTCCACGCGTATCGGTTGCGGGGTTGCCGGAAGAAGACCGACTCTGCTGAGCTCATCTATGGCGATCGACTCAATATCCGAGTCCTCGTAGTAGGGCCGCTCTACGAATGGTCCTGACTGCGTCCTCAGCATCCTCATCGCTAGCTCCGTTCGTCCTCCCGTTGTTTTTCGTCCTGCTGTCTGATGAACTCCAAGAGGTCCTTCGAGCTGATGTTCTTGTCCAGGACCTGTCGGAAGGCGAAACCATATTCCGGGTTGGAAATCGTCGCCCTTCTGAATTCTCGCATTGGGGGACGGGTGTCATGTTCTTGAAGATCCTCCAATGAGGTCCCCAAAGCACGCGCCACTGCGACCATGTGCTTGTCGGATGGGTGGCGGCGCCCAAGCTCAACATCGGACATGAACGCTGCAGACACCTCAATCTCGGCAGCCAACTCCCTGAGGGACAGGTCTCTTTCTTCTCGGAGTTCTCGGATGCGCTCACCTAGAGTCTTCATGGTCTGTCCAGGCCCCTTCCTTAAGCCGTTGTCAGCTTAACACGTTGACAGTACTCGGTCAATGAGACGGGTGCCCCTTGACACCGGTGCCCCGGATCCACCATGGTATTGGTATGACCCAATATGACCAATAGGCGGAACATCATGCCCAGAAGCAGAAGGGCCATCACCTTCTCGCTGCCCCCTGAGATGGACGAGCAGGTGAGGCAGTTTATTCAAGAGGAAGACCGCACCATGAGCGAGTTCCTGCGAGAGGCAATCCGCTTCTACATGGACGAGCAGGAGTGGGTGCGGCGGCAGCGCCGCCAACGGGCGAATGCCCGCAGGAGAGAACAGGAATGACCAAGGAGGACGCAACGATGAACCAGATCACCGGCTACACACCGGCAGCACTCTACGCCAGGGTGTCCAGCGACCCGCCAGGACGTGGACCTGTCCGTGGCAGCGCAGATGCGGGCGCTCAGAGACTATGCCAGCAAGAACGGCTACATGGTGGCCCGCGAGTACGTGGACGAGGCCGAGAGCGGACGCATCGCCGACCGCCCCGAGTTCCGCAAGATGATCGACGCCGCCAGCCAGCCCAATGCCCCCTTCCGGGAGATATTGGTCTGGAAGTTTTCAAGGTTCACCCGCAAGCGAGAGCACGCCGTCGCCTTCAAGTCGATGCTCCGGCGCAAAGGCGTCAGGGTGGTCTCCATCACCGAGCAGGCCGACGACACCCCCACCGGCAAACTGCTTGAGGGCATCATCGAGAGCGTCGACGAGTTCTACTCGGAGAATCTGGCCCAAGAGGTAACTCGCGGTATGCGGGAGGCCGCCTCTCGCGGCTTCTGGGTCGCCAGTCGAACCCCCTACGGCTACAACAGGGTGATGGTCCAGGACGGCGCGAAGAAGCGCCCCATCCTCGAACCCGACCCCGACGCTTCCGGCGTCATAAAGCGCATCTTCGACATGGCCGAGGCCGGTACGGGGATGCTGCAGATCTCCAAGACCCTCAATGGCGAGGGCATAGCCAGCCCCGCGGGCAAGCGCTGGTCCAAGAACACCGTCCACTGCATTCTGAGGAACGAGGTTTACACGGGCACCTTGGTCTGGGGCACTTCGGGCAAGGGCAAGGATGACCCGGTCCGGGTGGAGAAGGCATTCCCCGCCATCGTCTCCAAGACAAAGTTCCGGCGTGTCTTGAAGCTGATGCAGACCCGGGCTCCCAAGGTCGTTCACCCCCGCAGAGTGGGAAGCACCTACCTGCTCAGCGGACTGGTCAAGTGCAAGGCTTGCAACAGGGCGCTCAGTGGCCAGGACGCCAAGAGCGGCCAGTTTGCCTACTACGTCTGCCAGTCCATCATGAAGCACGGCAAGGAAGCCTGCCAGACTCCCAGGCTCAACGCCCGTCGCTTTGAGGAGATGGTCATCGGCAAGATTCGCTCCAACGTCCTCACCGACTCCAATATCCGCTCCCTCGTGAAGGTCGTGGACGAGCAGATGGACGGCGTGGCCGCCGAGCAGCGCGAGAGGCTGGAGACCATCGAGGATGAGCTCGAAGAGGTGAAGCGAAGGCTGGGCCGCATCTGGGTCCTGGTGGAGACGACCGACATCGACATGGCCGACGCAGCTGCCCGCATCAGGGAGCACCGTGACCGTCAGGAGCGACTGGAGGACTTGGCGCGGGACGCCAGAGCCATCCTGTCGCAGCGCAGGGCCGCCCTGGACGAGGTGGACACTATCGCGGCCTACGCCCAGGACATGAGCG
>CBDCQF010000001.1:0-41585 GCA_965220545.1 Dehalococcoidia bacterium | reverse complement strand
TACAGGCGGACTAGAATTCGCCGACAAATTGAGCCTTAACCTAGAACCTGGGGAACAGGAAGGTCTCCATCAAGGCCATGCAAATTGAACTTCTGCCGCACCGCCGGGTGGCAGCCGGGATAATCGAGGCGTAGCGGTGCAACCCAACTCCACAAGAAGGGTGGGAGACCGTGTGCTGCGGCAGGCGCGCAGGCAGGAGCTCGAACCCGTACACATAGCCCCGGCAACGCCGAGAAGGCCCGGGCGCAGGTTTAACTCTCCGCTCATCCTCCTCTACGGCTTCGGCAGCCTGATATCCGTGGGCACCTTCCTGCTATGGCTCCCCTTCTCCAACACCACTAACGAGTTCACTCCGTTCCTGGACGCCCTTTTCACCGCTACATCAGCAGTTACGGTCACCGGGTTGGTGACGATGGACACCGCAACTTACTGGAATACGTCCGGCCAGGTGATCATAGCCGCCCTGATGCAGATAGGCGGCCTTGGCTTCATGAGCACCGCTACGTTTCTGCTGGTCATCCTCACCCAGCGCATAACCCTGACTAATCAACTCTTCATGGGCGACTCCCTGGGTGTGAGCCACTCGAGCAGCCTAGTCAGGCTGACCATCCAAATAGTGATCCTGACCCTGATCATCCAGGTTGTGGCCTTCCTGATCCTGCTTTGGCGCTTCCTCCCCCTATATCAGGCAGGGGAAGCTACATGGCAAGCGATCTTCCTTGCCATATCGGGCTTCAACAATGCCGGGTTCAACATATTGCCGGAATCCAATAGCTTGGCCATATTCGGAGAAGAAATATGGGTCATAGGAACCGTTACCGTACTCATCATATTGGGCAGCATCAGCTACACGGTCCTTGTGGAGTTGCTGCGCTACCGCCACAAATTCAAGAGAATCAGCGTAGACAGCAGGCTGGTTCTGGTGATGACCCTCCTCCTGTTCTTTGTCGGGACCGTATTGGTGTTCTTTTCCGAATTCCGCAACGAGGCTACCTTACGAGGCTTGCCGCTCACCACACAGATCGTAGATTCCTTCTTCCATGCCGTCAGTGGACGCACGGCGGGGTTCACCACAATAGACTTCTCTCAGACCAGCCAACATACTAACGTCTTCTTTACCGGGATGATGTTCATAGGCGGGGCGTCCGGCTCTACAGCCGGGGGCATCAAAGTAAACACCGTAGCAGTTATATTAATAGCCATCTTGACTACCATCCGCGGCCGCGGCCAGCCGGAGGTGTTCGGCAGAGAGATTCCCTTTGGACAGATTCAGCGGGCGTTGACCGTGGCGGCGCTAGGGGTGACGGTGGTATTCTTGGTTGCATTCCTACTGGTTATTACGGAAGGACTGGCGTTTGAGGACCTTATCTTTGAGACCGTTTCCGCTTTTGGCACCGTAGGATTGTCCACAGGAATAACGCCGGAGTTGACACCATGGGGCAAGTCTATAATCATAGGCACCATGTTTGTAGGAAGAATAGGCCCTCTCACTATTGCTCTTGCCCTAGGGCAACGGCAGCGGCGGGCCATATACCGTTACGCACAAGAACGGGTTAGGATAGGTTAGGTAGCAATCATGGCCAACCAAGCTGCAGTAATAGGGCTGGGACGGTACGGGATAAGCCTGGCTCAACAGCTGTACCAACTGGGATTCGATGTCTTGGGCTTAGACATGGACGAACAAACGGTGCAAGACCTTGCCGGTCAACTTACCTACGTAGTAAGGGCCGACGCCACCAGCGAGTCCGTACTGCGCGACCTGGGCGTTGCCGGCTTCGATCTCACTGTTGTCGCTATAGGCACGGACATTCAGGCCAGCATCATGACCACCCTACTCCTCAAGACGCTGGGCGTTAAGCAGGTGATAGCCAGGGCCAACAACCCGCTCCACGCACAGACTCTGGAACGCATAGGAGCGGATCTAATCATCTATCCTGAACAGGAGGCAGGAGTGCGGCTAGCGCACACCCTGTTTAACCCCAACGTTATGGAGTACGTTGGGATTACCAATGACTTTGGCATAAGCAAGTTCAGACCCCCTGAACACATGGTAGGAAAGTCGCTGGAGGAGGCCGGCCTGGGTGGAACACGCGACAGATACGGTATAGCCGTGCTGGCTATTCAAAGGCGCAGAGAGCCTATCCTGTTCCCCTCCAAGGATGAAGAGGTAGAACCGGGGGATATCCTGTTTGTAGCAGGCAGAGATGATCTTCTCAATAGAGTCAGACGTGGAGAGGCTCCGCCTTCGCGGACACGCACACCATCTAGGGTAAGTTGAGATCTAGGTTCGGCGGCTCTATTCTCCGGTTCAACGGCCCTATGAAGACCACGAATCAAGGCTGTAATATAAGTTGATGACTTACCGATTAGCCTTTCTGGGTCCAGCGGGAACGTTTAGTGAAGCCGCTGCCCTCAAACACGCCCCGCAAGCAGAACTAATACCCTGTCCCAGCATCTCCGCCGTTGCCGAAGCAGTTAGCAACGGCAGTGCGGATGAGGGGGTCGTGCCGATTGAAAACAGCCTGGAAGGCTCTGTCAACGACACGCTGGACATGCTCATCCACCAGCCGTCCTTATTCATTTGCGGAGAGCTAGTTCTGCCCGTCCAGCACTGCCTCCTAGTGAGATCCGGGACGGATGTTTCGGATATTGAGGTAATCTACTCGCATCCGCAGGCGCTGGCGCAGTGCCGCAGGTACCTAGAGACGTACTTCCCTGACGTTTCCGCCGAGGCCGCCCTGAGCACCGCCGCAGCAGCAAAGTATGTGCTGGAGACGGAGGAGCCGGCTGGCGCTATAGGCACAATCCGCGCTGCAGAGCTTTACAAGTTGGACGTGCTGGCCCACGGTATTCAGGACAATCCCAACAACGTGACCAGGTTCGCGGTCCTGTCGCACTCAGACCAGCGACCCACGGGCAACGACAAGACATCTCTATGCTTCTCTTTCACCGACGACAGGCCGGGACTGCTGTACGGCGTGATAAAGGGATTTGCAGAACGAGGTATAAATCTAGCCAAGATAGAGTCCAGGCCCACGGGCGAGAGCCTGGGGACGTACATCTTCCTCGTAGACCTGGACGGGCACCGAGAAGAAACGCCGATCAGAGAGGCGTTGCAGCACCTAGAGGAGCAGTCGTCTTGGTTCAGGATTTTCGGCTCCTACCCCCGCTACCGTCGCATAAGCTGACCAAAACCCTCCTCCACTGTCGTTTGCCCGCCTGCCCGTATCTCCAGCCCAACGGCAACCACCCCGCTTTCGCCAAAGGCCGTATTCCCGTTAGCTATGAGTCCCGCAAAACGGCTTGCTAGAATTGAGTTGACATGATCCCTGTAAGACTCACCGTAGAAAACTTCAAGTGCTACCGGCAAAACGTACCGCCGCTGCATCTCGGCGGCATCCACATCGCGTGTCTAACGGGAGCCAACGGTCATGGGAAGTCGTCTCTGCTGGACGCAATTACCTGGGCCTTGTGGGGAGACGCCGTACACCGGCCGCAGGAAGAGCTGGTGCACACCGGCGAGCAGGATATGCGAGTCGAGCTTGAGTTCATTGCGGAAGGACGCAGTTACGGAGAGGGACAAGGGCAACTGTACCGGGTGATACGCAGGTACTCCAGGGCGCGCGGAGCACGGGCCGGAAGCACCGATTTACAACTGCAGATAGCAACCGGCAGTCCTACCATGGCAACGGCCGTCTCTCCCACCGGTCAGCCGGCTGGCAATGCCGGCGCTCTCTCTGACCCACGCGATGCAAGCACGGCTCCCGCGGAGCAGACAGCGGCCGCCCTGCTGGACGTTGAAGACGAACGTGGCGCCAGGTGGAGAGAGGCCGGAGGTAGCACAGTACGAGAAACGGAGGCCGCCATACGACGGTTGGTGCGTATGAACTACGATACTTTCGTGAACAGCGCCTTCTTGGTGCAGGGTCGCGCCAATGAGTTCACCACAAAGCGGCCCGCGGACAGGCAAAGAGTGCTGGGAGAGATACTGGGGCTGGGCTTCTACGAACGGCTCATGGAGCGGGCGCGGCGTAAAGTGCGGGAGATAAGCGCCGAGTCCCGGCTGATGGAAGGACAGATACAAGCCTGGTCTCAGCAGATGGAGCATAGAGCAGAACACGAAGTCCAACTGCCGGAAGCTCAATCTAAACTTGCGGCAAGCTCAGATGCGCTGAAGCAGGCCGAGGAGATGGCCAATTCGCTGCGTGGGAAGGCTGAATCGCTCAGGGCGCGCCGGAAGGAGCTGGACGACCTTGCATCTAGAGTCGCATCGGATCGTGAAGAATTGGGGCAACTCAGGGAGCTTACGTCGCTGCATAGCAAGCGAATAAGCGAATGGGAGAGTCTGTCCGAACGGCGCGAGGCTATCCAAGAGGCGTACCGGAGATTGACGGAGTCGCGCCTCCGAGAGCAGGACGCCGGCCAGCGGCAGGTGCCGTTCGCCCGTCTACAAGAACGGATGAAGCCTCTGGAACAGCGGGCCGGGACACTGGCAGCGCTGGAAACGGACATCGCGACGGCTGAGCGGGAGCACTCCGCTTTAGAGGAACGAGAATCGGCGCTGGAATCACAACACCTTGAACTCCAGGACCTGGAAGTGAAGGAGCAGACCCTGACCGCGGATAACCAGCGCCTGCGAAGCGAGATGGATGCGCTTCGCGGCAAGGTAGACATGCTATCTGAGGGAGAAGCCAAGTGCCCCCTGTGCGGCACAGACCTGGGCGAAGAGGGAAAAGAGCATATTCAGGCCGAATACGAATCTCAGGGCAAAGCGCTGGCGCTGCAATACCGGCAAAATGAGGCCGAGTTAGCCCAAACGTCGCCTAGGCTAAAGGAGACCGCGGCAACAGTTGCTAGCGAGTCGGAGTCGCTGCAGATGGCGAAGCGGACGCTGCTGGGCCGCCTGGCGGCCCTTAGGCAGCAGATGGATGAGGCGCGGAAAGCGCCGCAACAGTTGGAGGAGATACGCCGGGAACTGGCGGATCTCGGTTACGATCCCGAGGCGCACCTGCGCCTCAGGGAAGAGATCGAGAAGCTTCTCCCCGCCGAGAACGAATACCGGATGCTGGAACAAGCGGAAAGCGCTCTGCCGGAGGAGAGAGACAACCTCAACCGGGTGCTGGCGTCGGCGACCCGTCGGGAAGAAGAAATCGCCCAGGGTGAGCAGCAAATAGAGGCTATCCGAAGAGAGACCGCAGCACTCGACGATCTGGAACGTCAATACGCCGCGGCGGAAGCGGAAAGGCGGTCTCGCCAAGAGGAATGCCAGTCGCTTATGGGACAGGTGCGGCATCTGGAACTCATGCTCAAGCAGTACGCTGAAACCGACCTGAGAAGGATGGAAGCTGCGGCCAAACTCAAAGAAATGTCGGAACAGCGGGAACTCTACGAGCAACTGGTCACGGCTTTCGGCAGGACGGGGGTGCAAGCGTTGCTGGTGGAATCCGCCTTGCCGGAGCTGGAGGCGGAGGCAAACAGGCTGCTGGGACGGATGACGGACAACACAATGCACCTCACACTTCAAACGCAACGAATTCCCCAGCGGGGTGAACCGGTGGAGACGCTGGAGATAAAGGTGGCGGATGCACTGGGAACGCGCAGCTACGAGACTTTCAGCGGAGGAGAGGCCTTCCGAATCAACCTGGCGCTGCGCATCGCGCTATCCAAGCTGCTGGCGCAACGGTCCGGAGCCCCGCTGCCCACGTTGTTCATCGACGAGGGGTTCGGCACGCAGGACACCACGGGCCGCGAGCGGATACTGGACGTTATTCAGTCCATAGCCGACGATTTTGAACGCATACTGGTCATCACCCACATGGACGAGATGAAGGAGTCTTTCCCCGTACGCATAGAGGTCGAGAAAAGGGATGACGGCTCCACGTTCGCCATAACGTAACCGTCTGCCGAGAGTGTCATCTGAACGCAGCGAAGAATCTGCGTCGCAGAGGAGACAAGGGGACATATGGGCAAGCGTGCCCGACAGGTCGACAAAACGGGGCCTCGCTCCTTAGCCAGACAGATGCTTCGTCGGCGGAAGGTTTGTTAGGGCAAACGGCGTCCAACCAACTCCTCAGCATGACAAACCACAGATCGACAAGTGCCGGAGTTGTGGCGGTTTGATGGTCGGACGCGCTACTTACGGGATCACGCCCCAAGCAGCCGCCGGCCCGTGGGGCATACGTCGGCCAGCACGCACGACTGGCAAAGCGGACGAGGAGCCTTGCAGACCCGCCTGCCGTGCGTAATCAAGCAGACGTGAAAAGCGTATACGTCTTCCGGGGGCACCGCAGCTTCCAGAACGTCGTGGGCCTGGTCAACGTTGGTCTTCTCCCCTATCAGGCCCAGCCGCTTGCTGACCCTGTAGACGTGGGTATCCACCGCCATAGCCGGCATGCCGAATGAGAAGCACAACGTAACGGCGGCTGTTTTCTTGCCTACGCCGGGGAGAGACGTAAGCCACGCCTTAGCTTCGGAGAGAGGCATGTCCTGAAGGAAGTCCAGGTCAAGGCTTCCTCGTTCCTCAACGATGCGTTTGAGCGCCTCCTTGATACGGGGCGCCTTCTGCTGGGCCAGCCCTCCGCTTCTAACGGCATCGGCTATCTCCTCTACGTCTGCCTCAAGCACTGCCTCCAGCGAACCGAAGCGGTCAATCAAACTGTCGTACGCTCTCTCCGAGTTAATGTCGGAAGTGTGCTGAGACAGAATGGTGGTCACAAGCTCAGCCACGGGCTCCCTGCGCTGTTCCGAGCGCAAGGGACCGTACTCAGTGAGGAGCCGCTCGAGCACCTCCCTGGGGGTCACGTTCCTAGCCGTCTTTCTACTTTTTGACATTTGAAGATTGCCCGTGAAGGGCGTGACTGGTATCGTCCTTGGATGCCGGACTTCAAGTATAAGCGTCCCGGTATACTAAATGAAGCCCGCAGCCTGATTGACCGACCCGCTCTGCCGTACGCTGTGTGTTAGACTATCCGCAGGTGTCCTACAATGGCGGCTGTAAGGACTTACGCTTCAGCAGTTGGGGGGAGTCATGCAAGAGCAAGCCGGTGGAATACACGATGTGGAAGGCGGCTGCGGCTGTCTATTCTGGCCCACGGTCTTTGTGATGATGGTGGCGGCGGTAGTGGTGGGTGTCCTGATTGCGGACTACCTGATGGACCAGGGGCTGCTGCCCTGGTAACGAGCTAGGGAATGGCCAGGAAGCACATGATGGCCAGCAGACCAGGCCGGCCAAGATAAATACGGGCGATGTATCGGGTGATCTGTACGTTCTTGTCCATTCTGTGAGCAGTTGCGAACGGCTCTCTGGAATCCAAACGTGTACTTATGAACATTAGAGACCGCATAGAACAGGCCCTGAAGGGGCACAACGCCAGATACGTGGAAGTGCGCTTGGAGCAAAGCGAGGGCACAAGCCTGGTATACCGAGGCAAGTCCCTGGAAGAGGTAACCAGGGCATCGGGAGTGGGCGGCAGCGTGCGGGCGCTGGACAAGGGCGGCTGGGGCTTCGCATCGTTCAACGACGTATCGGAGCTTGGAGACAAGGTGGCCACCGCCATAAGCCACGCACGCAGCGTGGGTGGGGAGAGAATCGATATATCCAACGTGGAGCCCCACTCCGATACGGTATCTCCCTCGATAGGCGAGGATCCTCGCCGTGTCTCACTCGCCGAGAAGAAAAACATCCTGGACGGCTACGTAGGGATTATGCTGGACGTCCCGGGAGTGCAGACCTCTTCCATAGGCTATGCCGACAACTACAGAAAGACGTACTTTGCCAACTCAGAAGGCGCCTACATCGAGCAGGAGCGCATAGACGTCAATATGCGCCTAGCCGCAATAGCCAGAGATGGAGGTGAAGTGCAGCAATCCGGGATAAGCGTCGGCTCGCTGGGGGATTTCTCCTTTGTCCGTTCCTTGGAAGGAGACGCCAAAGAGGTAGCGCATCGAGCGGTTGACTTGCTCAAAGCGCCGCAGGTAAAGGGCGGCGAATATACCGTAATCCTGGACCCCATACTTGCCGGCGTGTTCATCCACGAAGCGTTCGGGCACCTCTCAGAGGCCGACCACGTTTATGAGGACGACCGGATGAGGGACATCATGTACATGGGCCGGCGTTTCGGGGGCAAGCACCTCAACGTAATAGACGGCGCCGCGGTGCCGGGCCTGCGGGGCAGCTACGCCTACGACGACGAAGGCACACCGGCCACGCGCACGCACCTGATCAAGGAGGGCGTGCTGGTTGGCCGCCTTCACTCCCGTGAGACCGCGGCCAAAATGGGCGAAACGCCTACAGGCAACGCCCGCGCCATCAACTACAGACACCCTCCCATTGTGCGCATGACCAACACGTTCATAGAGCCGGGGGAGGCCTCGTTTCAGGATATCCTGGCAGACGTCAAGGAGGGCGTTTATGCGCGCAACTGGTACGGCGGCATGACCAGCATGGAGATGTTCACCTTCTCCGCCGGTGAAGCTTTCATGATACGCAACGGCAAAGTTGAAGAGCTGCTGCGTCCGGTCATGCTCACCGGCAACCTGTTCACTACCCTGGAAAACCTCGACGCCGTAGCCAACGACCTCGACATGAACCAGGGAGGCGGATGCGGTAAGGGCGGCCAGAGTCCGCTCCCCGTATCCAACGGCAGCCCGCATATACGAATTCGGAAGTGCCTGGTAGGAGGAGCATAACCATTCTTGAGGAGATCCTGGAACGCGCCCTGAAGTCGGCTGAAGAAGCGGAGGTATTCCACGTATCCACGCGGGAAACGCCCGCTATCTTTGAAGCCAACAAGCTCAAGCTGCTGCAGACCCGCGAAACGGAAGGGGTAGCGCTCCGCATCATCAAGGACGGTCGCATAGGCTTCGCCGCCACCACCGACCTCTCCGACCCGCAACGGCTGGTCGCCGCCGCACTGGAGGTGGCTCCTTTCGGAGCGGAGGCCAAGCTGGAGTTCCCTTCCGGCTCCGACTTCCCTTCCGTAGAGGTCTACGACCCCGCCCTGGAGGCTTACCCGGTAGACGACATGGTGCAGACGGGCCAGTCCTTGATTGATGCCCTGCGATCGGAGTATCAGGACGTACAGTGCGAAGGCCGCGTCGGCAAGACCTTGGGCAGCCAGACGATACTCAATTCACGAGGTGGCAAAGCCACCTACACCGCCGGCTCATGCGGCGTCTACCTCCACGGCACCCTGATACAGGGCGAGGACATGCTGTTTGTAGGCGACGGAGAGAGCTCCTGCAGCCCCATAATAGATACGTCGTTTGTGTTGAGCTCCGTGAAGGAGCAGCTTGAAAACGCAAGGAGAGTGGTTGCCGCGCCATCCGGCTCCTTGCCGGTGATATTTACTCCTCACGGCGTAGCCGGCACGCTGATAGGCCCGCTGCTTTCCGGGTTCAGCGGACGCACGGTGCTACAAGGAGCCTCTCCTCTGGTGGGTCGGCTGGGGGAGCGCATCGTCAGCGAGAAATTCTCCCTCTGGGACGACCCTACCCTGCCTCTCGTTCCAGGCAGCAGCCCCAGCGACGACGAGGGCGTGCCCAGCCGGCGCAAGGCGCTCATCGAGCAAGGCGTAGCTTCCACGTTCCTCTACGACCTGCAGACGGCGGGACAGGCGGGAGAGACCAGCACGGGCAACGGTTCCCGCGGGCTGACCACCCTTCCGTCGCCATCCTCTACCGTGCTGGTGATAGAGGAAGGCAACGCAACCTACGCCGACATGATCAAAGACGTGAAGGACGGCATTGTTGTGCAACAGCTGCTCGGCGCAGGGCAAGGCAACGTACTGGCAGGCGAGTTCAACGCCAACGTGCTGCTGGGCTATCGAATAGAAAACGGCGAAATATCGGGCCGTGTCAAAGACACAATGATCTCAGGAAACGTATACGACGTGCTCAACAGCCTAGCCGCCATAGGCAGCGAGTCCAGGTGGCTTGGAGGACGGTTCAAGACGCCTCCCATTTACTGTCGGAGTGTGTCAATCTCAGCCAAGAACTGACTGTCATCAGATGACACTAGAGCTCTATTTCCAAAAGATCGGCGCGGAGTCAACTCCCCTAAAGTATGGCGACTTAGCCCAGCTATCCGGCCTCACCGATAGCGATGTATCGTCCATGGGCAGCCTATGGACATCCGTACCCGTGGAACGACGGCGCACGCTGATAGAACGTCTGGTCACAATGGCTGAAAACAACATCGACCTTGACTTCACCTCGGTTTTTAAGCATTCGCTGAGCGATGAAGACCCAATGGTGCGAGCTTTGGGGGTAAACGGCCTCTGGGAAAGCAACGATAGAAAGCTGGTAATGCCGCTCATAGCTCTCCTGCAAGAGGACTCCCACAAGGACGTGAGAGCTTCAGCCGCCGTGGCGCTGGGCAAATTCGGAACTCTAGCGCAAGACGGCAAGCTACTGTCCAGGGACGGGGAACGCATCAAAGAGATGCTCCTGAGCTTATTGGAGGAACCGGACGAAGACCCCGACGTGTGGCGTCGCGTGTTGGAAGCGGCTGCGGTTTTCAACACACCACGAGTCCGTGAATTGATTGGGAACGCATATGCCAGCGACGAGTCGAAACTGCGCATCAGCGCCATCTTTGCCATGGGAAAAACGGCCGACTCGACATGGCTTCCGACCCTGATCAAAGCCGTTGGCGACGACGACCCCGCTATTCGATATGAATCGGCGATAGCACTGGGGGAGCTTGCCGAAGAAGAGGCCGTACCGTACCTGGCGCCCTTGATCCAAGACCACGATACACAGGTGCAGCTTGCCTCCATAAAGTCAATGGGCGCGATAGGAGGCCATCTGGCCATGCGCACCTTGCAGAAGTGCCTAAGGTCCGATGACGACTCCATCCGAGAGGCGGCGGAAGTAGCCCTGAGCGACCTTGGCGTAGAGGACGACCCGATGGGGTTCGGTCTCTAGCGTAGACGCCATGAACAATAAGGAGAGCGCATGACCACCCCCAATGAAGAGTGGCCGATCCTGATAGAACTCACATTCCCGGCGGCGCAGCAGGATCTATGGGAAAAGTGGACGACCAAAGAGGGCATAGAGTCCTGGTGGGGTCCCGAGGGAATCAATTCCACAGTCCGCGAGCTGGAGTTTCAGGCGGGCGGTCGACTTGAGATAGTGATGCGTCCCATAGATTCCGAAGGCGAGGAAAACTCCATAGTCGAAAACATCACCTTCACCGAAATCACACCAATGACGTGCATTTGCTTTACGGATAGGTTCCCCGGCATGCCCGGCGTTGAGCCGTACGACGTTGTTTGCGAGGTCACGTTCCAGCCCGCGCCGGAAGGCACAAAGATGACATTCGCCTCCAGCGGGATGCACCGTGACGATTGGACGGAATACGCAACCTACGGTTGGAGAAGCGCCTTCCAGAAGCTGGCCGCCTCGCTCAGCCCTTGATTGTGCTCTAAATCGCGCCTTGCTGGCGCAGCTTGATCAGGTCGTCCTTGGAGTAACCTAACTCACCGCTGTACACTGCCGCATTGTGCTGTCCCAAGAGGGGTGCAGGATGACGCATGCTCCAGGGACTCTCCGGCATGCGGAATAGCTCTCCGGGCATCCTGACCTTCCCCATCACCGGATGGTCAACCTCCGTCCAGAAACCCCGTTCTTCCAGTTGAGGACAGTTCACCAGGTTCTCCGAGTTCTGCACCACTCCTCCCAGCCACTCGTTGGACATGATGCTGTGGTAGTAGTCAAGCTTGCCCACCTCTTTCAAGGCGGGCATCAGGACGGAGTCCCGTTCCTGCGAATTCTTGGCCTCGGCCAGGGCGTCGCCTATTTCAGAGCGTCCAATGAGATCGGCGTACGCCTTCCAGGCTTCCGCGCCGCTAAGCGCCCGACGCGGCGGACGCAGGGTGGGACTGATGAAGCCGTCGCTGGTGGGGACTATCCCCTGCCAGCCCGTGCTCTTGAGGTTGTCGGTATCCGCTTTGGGCGCCCTGCGGTCTACGGCGCCAAGGAAAGTGTACCGGATCACCGGCTGATAGTGGTGTGCCGCCGCCGTTTCCGCCAGCGATACGTCAAGATGCTGGCCGTGACCGATAAGATCCCGCGCATACAAGGCTATTGACGTGGCATAGGCCGCGGTGATACCTCCCAAGTACAGGCTTTGCGGGTGGCCGTGCTTGAGCGGCTCGCGGTGATGTGCGCCGCTGGTGTACATCATGCCTCCCGCCGCCTGGTAGACTAGGTCATTGCCCGCGTAGTCCCGGTACGGGCCGGTCTGTCCAAACGGCGTGACCGACGTTAGCACCAGTCCGGGATTGATCTCGGAGAGAGCGTCGTAGCCCAGGCCCAGGCTGTCCAGATAGCCGGGCGTGAAGCTTTCCAAAACGACGTCCGCCGTCTTGACCAGAGCACGCAGTATCCGTTTGCCGGCGTCGGTCTCCAAGTTGAGAGTAACGCCGCGCTTGTTGCAGTTGAGGCAAAGGAAGAGAAGGCACTTTTCCGGATGGGGATCATCCTGATGGAACGGCCCCATCTTACGTGCCGGGTCTCCCCCGTCCACCGCTTCCACCTTGATTACGTCGGAGCCGTAGTCGGCAAACAGCCTTCCGGCGTACGGGCCGGCAATTTCAGTGGACAGGTCAATGACTCTAAATTTGCCAAGCGCTGAAGCAACCATGCTATTCATACCTCAGTGTCTTCTTGAAATGGGGGTCAACCTGAGAAAGCGTGCCCTCCTCCAGGGCAGCCTCTATATCCATGGGTTTTCTTCCCCCGGTATTGGAGGGCCGTTTGCCCATGACATCAAGCTCGTAGAGACGGGCCACGTCCGCTTCGCTCAGGCCAAGCAGCTCTGCCATCACGTACTCGTTTTGCTCCCCCAGTTTGGGGGCCGGTCTGCGGATGTAGGAGGGCGTATCGGTCAGCTTCCAGGGCCTGCTCACGTAAGCCCGATTGCCTATGCCAGATTCCGGCGGATGGGTAAACCTCTCGTAGAAGTTGCGCGCTTCCATCTGAACGTCGGTTAGAAGCTCGCGAGTGTCCTTAGTGGGGTATGCCGGAATGCCGTTGCGCTGCAACTCCTCCATGACCTGCTGGGCGTCCTGGTCCTCCGTCCAACTGCTTATCATGGCGTCCAATTCGTCTTCGTGATGCTTGCGGGAAAGCGCGTCGCCGAACTTGGGGTTGTCGACCAGACCGTTCCCCATCAAGCGGCAGAGCGAGTCCCACTGCGCGTCGGTCTCTACCCCGATGGCTATCCACTTATCGTCGCTGCGGCACGGGTAAACGCCGTGGGGAGCATGTATGGGATGGCGGTTGCCCATGAGCTTGCCGTCACGTCCGTTGATGGAGTAGTCCAGGATGGCGTCTCCCAGAGTGGAAACGCCTATTTGGTACATGGCAAAGTCAACCCACTGTCCCCTACCCGTCTCATTGCGGTAGTGAAGCGCCGACATGATAGCGAACACGGCCATCCAGGCCACGTGCAGGTCGAACCAGGCGGCGCCGACGCGGCGCGGGGTGCCCTCGTCCGGATAGCCGGTGAACTGGCTGAGGCCGGAGATCAGCTCCAGCATGCTGCCGATTCCCGCGTATCTCCTCCAAGGCCCGGTATGCCCAAAGCCGGTGTTGGAAAAATAGATGATGTCGGGTTTGATGCTGCGTATTTCCTGGTAGCCCAACCCCAGCCTCTCCATGGTGCCGGCGCGGTTATTCTCCACGATCACGTCCGTAACCCGGGCCAGGTCTTTGTAAGCCTGCACGGCCTCCGGCGTCTTCAGGTTCAAGGTGAGGCTGTATTTGCTGCGGTGCAAGTGCTGGAAGCTGGCGTCGCGGTTCCAGGGCTCTTCGCCGGGGTCATTGTCCACGTAAGGTCCCGTCTCGTCGCGGGTCAGGGTATGGCTCTCCACCTTGATAATCTCCGCGCCAAGGTCGGCCATGATGTGCATGGCGGTTGGCATCGCCACCGCCGTCGTGCTGTCTATGATGCGCAGTCCGGCTAGGGCGTCTTGCATATCATCCTCCTAGTACCAATCCCTGCGAAACTTATTGTAGTTGACGTACGGCGTCTTTGAGCCATGGGGCACCGGCAGCGTCACCGGGCCGCCTTCCCTGGAGGGCAGATACACCGTAGCCGAACCGGGCGCCTGCGGCTCGCCGACCTGGTTGGTGCCGTCTATGCGAATGCCCACGGCATGATACTCGTGCTGGCCGGGAGTTCCGCCCGGCTCGTCCGCACCGGTCTGCACCTCTTTGTACTTCTTCATCACTTCACCTGTGTATATGGTGAAGTCTCCGTAGTAGACGGGGCGGCGCATTGCTATATACATGCGGCGTATGAAACCTTCGTCTCCCATCCAGTCCGTGAGCATCCTCTGGGGGATCTGAACCCGCTGCACTCCGAAGTCGAACGGCGCAGGTTGTCCGCGGTAGATGGCCAGCAGGGCGTCCTCGTGCTCATCTCCGTGGGAATGCGGCCAGCGCGTCACGGGATGGATGCGCGCCCACTCCCTGTCGTGTTTCGAATAGTGGAAGAACGGTTCAAATGCAGTGCTATCGTGGAAGTAGTCCTCGCTGCTCTGCATTGCGGATTGCATGGAGTGCTGGCAAATCTGGTCCTGCAGTGTCCACGGTGGCAGCACCAGGGGGCCAATCGTATCGCCTACCTCAACGTCTTCCCAGTACAGCTTTTCCTCGCCGCGGCGTTTCATCCCCTCTATCTTAGACAAGAACTCTTGGATCTGTTCCGGGCTGTACTGCGACGCCTTGCGTTCGTACATCATGTGCTCACCTAAACGCTCGACAGGCATGGAGCGAGAGGTCTCCATGGTCTCCTGCGGCACCATGATCTGCGTACCGTAGCATTTGGCCGGCATATCGCCGTGGTAGTCCCAGTAGTACACCTCCGATATGAGGAAAAGCAGCGTCCCCTGCGTGCCGGACCTCTCGATGAACTCCTTGGTTACCTTGGACGAACGAAACCTGGCACCCGCTCTGAGCACGTCGTAGAACTCCCAGGCGGTTCCCGAAATAAAGTTCGCCATGGGATACCCTTCGGGACGCTTCGCGCCGTGCGCGGATGGATAGCGCACCAGGGCCAGTATAGGCCCGGGAGCCAGTTGAGCGCCGTACCGGCTCTTCCTGCCGTACTCAGGGTCGTTGAAGAGGGGATTGTCGTCGCCAATGCTATAGGTGTACTTGTGGATGGTCTTGGCATCCAGCATGAGCGGAGATTCGAACGGTGGACCCGACTGTTCATACGGCGATGGCGGGCCAGGCGGCAGATTTTCCATCACCTCCTGCTCCAATTGCTCCCTGGAGCGCTCCATGAACTCGGCTATGGCTTCTTCAAAGGTCTGTGCAGTCATATGGTGAACCCTCAAAGCAAAAGATTGGCAAGTGATACCTTGGGGATTATTCCACGCTTTATTTCTATGTCAACCCTGCGAGGAGCCCTACGCTGCTCCTATGTCCGTATGTCCGTACCGGCCTTGCCCGCTTGCCCGCCTTGCCGGGGCGCCTCCTTGACTGTACTTTCCTACTATACTTAGAATTGAGCCGCCCTTGGAGGTGTAATGACACGTAAGGGACGCATAGAACATCATGTCTCGGCGGGAGGCGTAGTCTACCGCCAGGCCTGCGGCGGCGTGGAGATTGCGCTGTGCCACAGGGTCTCTCCACCTTTGTGGGCGCTTCCCAAAGGCACTCCCGACAAAGGCGAGTCCATGGACCAGACCGCCCTGCGCGAGGTCAGAGAGGAAACGGGCCTAGAAGTGGAAATCCGGTCTCCTTTAGGAAGCATCGAGTACTGGTTTGTACGCACCCAGGACCGGGTACGCTGCCACAAGACGGTGCACTTCTATCTGATGGTTCCCACCGGCGGAAACTTTTCCTGCCACGACCCCGAATTCGACGATGTTCACTGGTGGCCGGAAACGGAGGCGTTGGACATCATGACTTACCCCAACGAAGTGGAACTGGTGAAAAAGGCGCTTCGGATTGCACACGACGGGGCAGTGCCATGATGAAGCCCCAAATCATACGTGCCGGAAAGGTTGTGCTCCGGCCCAAGCGCACCGAGGATGCGGAAGACGACTACGCCTGGCGCTGCGACGAAGAGCTGGCTGAGTTGGATGCCACAACGCCGCTGATGCAGCCGTTCAGACAGTTCCTCAGATACTACGAGGATGACCTGAAACACCCGTCTCCATGGTCGCTGCGGCTTGCCATAGACGATCTGGACGGCAATCACATTGGGAACGTGATGTGCTACGACATCAACGCGCACTTCGGAGAAGCGGAACTCGGTATCATGATAGGCAACCGGGACTACTGGAGCAAGAGCTTTGGATACCACACCATGGTGGGCCTTATTGATTACATCTTCCGCACCACCGACCTCAAACGCCTCTATCTGCATACCCTGGACTGGAACGTACGAGCGCAGAGCAGCTTCCGAAGATGCGGTTTCCGCAGCGTGCGTACGGTACGCCGCAATGGACGCGACCTGATCCTGATGGAACTCACCCGCGACTACTGGATGGAAAGCCGAGAAGAAAAGCTCCTCCCTCTCAGAGAGGCGGAAGCCCTCACCCAGCACCGTCAGCATGCCTGAGCCAGGATCCCTGATCACGGACGGCCTACGACAGGCGATTAGCGTGGCATCGGAACCTCTGACGCACGAGGTAGAGCGTGGAGCCATTGTACGCTTCGCCGACGCCATAGCAGACCCCAATCCCCTTTACCGCGATGAGGCGCATGCCCGGCACTCCGGCTACGGGGGGATCATTGCTCCCCCCACGTTCCTTCGCACACTGCAGCCGGGCCCGCCAAAGGCGCAGTGGCAAAGCCCACTGCACAACAAGCTGGACGGCGGAAGCGAGTGGCAGTACTTGGAACCTGTGCATGCAGGAGACCGGATCACCGTTGTTGAGACTCTGATAGACGTGAAGGAGCGTACCGGCAGACTGGGGCCTATGGTCATACTGACGCGTGAGCTTGCCTATACCAACCAGCTAGACCAGCTTGTCGCTGCACAGCGCTGGACGCTGATTACCTACTAGCAATAGGACGGGGCAAATTGCCGTACTGGGAAGACATACAAGAAGGGATGAGCCTCCCGCCGCTGCAGAAGCAGCCCACCACGCAGATGCTGGTGATGTACTGCGGCGCATCCGGCGATTTCTACCAGATTCACTACGACTCCGAGTTCGCCAAGAGCCGGGGGCTGCCCGGCGTGGTGGTGCAAGGCGGACTGAAGAACGCGTTCCTGGCACAACTGGTCACCGACTGGATAGGCGATTCGGGAAGGCTGCGAAAGCTCAGCTGCCAGCACAGGGGCATGGACTTCCCCGGAGACACCCTGCACTGCAAGGGAGTGGTGACCAGGGTTTACAGGGAGGAGACGCGGTTCCTGGTAGATTGCGAGGTCTGGCTGGAAAACGGCAAGGGTGAAAAGACAACCCCGGGCGCGGCTACAGTGGAGCTGCCCTCCAAGTCAAGCCAGCCTTGCTAGTAGAGACCCTTGTAAGACCTCTTCCCACTACTCCCCCTCCCGTCATTGCGAGCGCAGCGTGGCAATCTGGCGGCGGGGTGGCAAATCTCTTCCCTCTTAACGGAAGATTGAAGCCTACCCCGCACTTGATGCGGGGATGGGAGGTGAACCCCACGTGGGCAGTCGAAACTCTCCTACTTCAGGTATCCCTGCACCGTTTGCAGGTCCTTATCGCCCCGGCCGCTCAAACCGACCACCACAACGGAGTCCTTGCTCAAAGTGGGCGCCAGCTTGGCCACGTACGCCAAAGCATGAGCAGGTTCAAGGGCGGGTATAATGCCCTCCGTCCGGCATAGCAGCCCAAACGCCTGCAACGCCTCTTCATCGGTAGCCGATACGTAAGTGGCGCGCTCCGTATCTTTCAGGTAGGAATGCTCCGGCCCGACGCCCGGGTAGTCCAGTCCTGCGGACACGCTGTGAGTTCCTATTATCTGGCCGTCATCGTCCTGCAGTACGTAGGAGTAAGAGCCGTGCAAGACCCCTGGCCTGCCCGCGACAAGGGAGGCGGCGTTCCTACCGCTCTGGGCGCTGTCTCCGCCTGCCTCCACACCAACCAGCTTCACCTCCGCATCATCCAAGAACGGATGGAACAGGCCTATCGCGTTGCTGCCTCCACCAACGCAGGCCACCACGTAATCCGGAAGCCTTCCCGTATCTTGCAGTATCTGTCCCCTGCATTCGCTGCCTATCACCGATTGAAAGTCGCGCACTATCATGGGATAGGGATGGGGGCCCACGGCGCTGCCCAGCAGGTAATGCGTGGTGGCCACGTTAGTTACCCAGTCCCTTATCGTCTCATTGATGGCGTCTTTAAGAGTCTTGGTGCCGCTGCTAACCGGCCGTATGTCGGCGCCAAGAAGCTCCATGCGGTAGACGTTCGGAGCCTGACGCTGGATGTCCTCCTCACCCATGTACACCACGCACTCCAGTCCCAGCATGGCGCAGACGGTGGCGGTGGCCACGCCGTGCTGACCGGCGCCCGTCTCTGCAATAATGCGCCGCTTGCCGAGGCGTTTTGCCAGCAGTCCCTGGCCGATAGCGTTGTTTATCTTGTGAGCCCCGGTGTGTGCCAGGTCCTCTCGCTTCAGATAGACCTGCGCTCCGCCCAAGTGACGGCTCAAGTTGGCGGCATGGTATAGAGGAGTGGGACGCCCCACGTACTCTCCAAGCAACGACGACAACTCCTCTTGAAATGAAGCGTCGTTTTGCACCGTCCGGTACGCCTCTTCCAACTCGCCGAGAGCGGCCATAAGCGTTTCCGGCACAAAGCGTCCGCCGTATTCCCCGAATCGTCCCCGCTCATTGGGGAGTGCACTCTGTGTAGTCATCTCTGCTCCTTGGCCGATCTTGCCCCTTGCACAAAGGCCTCTATCTTTTCAACGTCCTTGATTCCAGCCGTCTCCACGCCGCTGGATACGTCCACGCCCCAGGGTTGCACTTGCCTCACGGCCTGCGCCACGTTCTCCGGGTCCAGACCTCCGGCAACTAGAAAACGCCGGTCCGTCGCCAAGGCGCGGGCAATCTCCCAATCGAACGCTGCGCCGGTGCCGCCAAGAGCGGGGCCTACGTCCGGGTGCATCAGAGGCAAAATCCCCGCCGACTCCAGTTCGGCAAGCAGCGGTCTCAAGACGGCTATCACTTCTTCGTCCGGCCTTTCTGCGGGAACGTGGACGACCTTGATCACAGGCCTGGAAACCTGCCTAGCGTACTCCAGGGACTCGTGGCCGCTCAGCTGCGCCATATCGAGGTCGCACTCTTGCAAGATGCGGTCAACCTCATCCAGCGGCTGGTCCACGAATATACCCACCAACTTGGGGCCGGTATGATTGTATCGATCGCGGAACGTACTCACCATCTCTCTCGCCTTGTCCTCCGGCAGACGGCGGCGCACTCCGGGCACAAAGTTCAGCCCGACAAAGTTGGCGCCCGCTTCAGCGGCGGCCAGGATGTGCTCCGCTTCTTGCACACTGCAAATCTTGACCTGCGTCATGAGTGTGCCAGCTCCCGCACCTTGGCCGCTACGTCGGAAGCCGTAACCAGCGCCTCGCCCACGAGTACGGCGTCTACGCACGATTCCTTGAGCCTAATCACGTCCTTACGGGAGTTGATGCCGCTCTCCGCAACCACTACCTTGCCTTCCGGAATAAGCGGCCTCAGCCTCTGCGACAGCGTAACGTCCGTTTGGAAGGTCTTCAGGTCCCGGTGGTTGATGCCGATGATCTCGGCGTCCGCTTCCAGCGCCATTTCCAGCTCATGCTCCGAGTGCACCTCTACCAGCGCCTGTACCGATAACGACTGCGCCACGCCGAGCAACTCCTTGATCTGCGCCGTATCCAGCATGGCCACTATGAGCAGAATAGCGTCGGCGCCGCTGGCGCGCGCTTCCACGACTTGGTATGGATCAAAGATGAAGTCCTTGCGCAGAACAGGCACCCCCGCCTCTCGCACGGAGTCCTTGACCGCTTCCAGGTGCTCCAAGCTGCCCTGAAAATGGTCGACCTCCGTGAGCACAGATATGGCAGCCGCTCCGTTTTCCGCGTAGGTTCGCGCCAGCGATACTGGGTCGTAGTTCTCATGGAGCACGCCCCTGGAGGGCGACGCCTTCTTGGTCTCGGCAATGAGCCGGACTCCCGGCTCCCGTAGGGCTGCGGAAAAGTCCAGCGGCGAGGGCATACCTTTGGCCCGCTCTTCCAGCAAAGACAGAGGCTCTTCCTGTTTGCTGCGAGCCAGCCTTTCTCGCTTCTTCTCTACTATCTGGTCGAGTATTGCCACGCTCATAGCTAACCCTCGAAATCGTACCAGCGTGCTGTGGGACGACCCTGGGCGCCGTCAACCGGGATGTTTGCGCCGTTTATCCAGCGCGACCGCTCAGACAGCATGAACGCGATGACATCGGCGACTTCCTGATCCGTGCCCAAGCGCTGCCAAGGCAGGTCACGCTTCATCCACTCGTCGTACTGTTGGGGGTAGTTCTGCTTGAACCGATCCCAGCCGCCGCCGCTAAACATTATGGAACCGGGGCTGACTGCGTTGACCCGGATGTTGAACGGGGCCAGCTCCCAGGCCAGTGATGACGCCAGGAATATCTCGGCGGCCTTGGCTGTGCCGTACTGGGCCTGCGGGCCGGGCTTCCAACCGGATATAGAGGAGACTATGACAATGGATCCGCCGCGCTCCTTCATGTAACCCACGGCAGCCCTGATAGCGCGCACCGAATGGAGCAGGTTCAGGTCAAGCGTTTCGCTCCACTCCTCATCGCTGGCTTCCAGTAAGCCTCTGCCGCGCATGCCGCCAACGTTGCACACCAGCGCGTCCAGCCCGCCAAAGTGCTCCGAGCCCTCCGAGATGAAGCGCTCTACATCCTGCCTGCTGGTTACGTCCGCGGTGACGCCCCAAACGCTCGACGATATGGGGCGCAGCTCGTCCAGCGTGCCTGTGAGCGTCTCCTCACCGCGGGCACAGATGCCGACCTTGCACCCTTCCCTAGCCAAGGTCAAGGCCGCGGCCCTGCCAATTCCTCTGCTGCCGCCGGTTATGAGAGCGGTTTTCCCGCTGAGTCCCAGGTCCATCTAGCTCAATTCCTGGGTCAGCGCGGCAAAAGCCTCTAGCTTCTCTTTTGCCGCACCGCTGTTTATCGCTTCACTCGCCATGGAAACGCCTCCACGGAGGTCGTCTGCCTTACCCGCGACCACCAGGGTTGCGGCAGCGTTGAGGAGCACCACGTCCTGGGCTGGGCCTGGAACGCCTTGAAGCACATTTCGGAAGAGTTCCAGGTTGCGTTCCAAGCTTCCGCCGCGTATATCGTCCAGGGAGGCCCGATTCAAGCCGGCGTCCTCCGGAGTAAGGCTGTAAGAGTTCACCTGTCCGTCAGAGAGCTCCCAGACCTGGGTTGGGCCTGTAATGGATAGCTCGTCCATACCGTCTTCGCCATAAACCACCATGGCCCGCTTTGTCCCCAGCCGTCCCAGCACCCTGGCCATCTTGTCTCCGTATGACGGATCAGCGACGCCAAGCACCTGTGCGCCCGCGCCAGCGGGGTTGGTCAGAGGACCCAGGATGTTGAACACTGTGCGTATGCCTATCTCACGTCTGGGAACAGCGGCGTGGCGCATAGAGGGATGGAAGATAGGAGCAAACATGAAGCCGATGCCTATCTCTTCGATGCACCGCTTCACGCCGTCCGGGGTAACGTCCACCTTGACCCCGCTTGCCTCCAGGATGTCGGCGCTGCCGCACACGCTGGATGCGCCGCGGTTGCCGTGCTTGGCCACCTTTGCGCCTGCCGCAGCCGCGACGACGGCGGCGGCGGTGGAAACGTTCATCGTATTCTGGCCGTCGCCGCCGGTGCCCGCCGTATCGACAAGGCTCTCTCCGGAGACGTCCGCCTGTACCTTGAGAGAGTTTGCCCGCATCGTCTGGGCCATGCCGGTGATCTCGGCCACGGTCTCCCCCTTGATGCGCAGCGCGGTGATGAAAGCGCCGATCTGGGCGGGCGTGGCCTCGCCCTCCATGATCTGGTTCATTACTTGGGCGGCGTCTTCCTGAGAAAGGTCACGGCCTTCGACTAGTTCCGCAATAGCTTCACGAATCATTTCTTATCCTCTGTTTGAGTAAAGTATCTACTTTTTATAACTTTCCAATGCTCACCTTTGGCTGAAGCTTCGTCGTGTTCGATGTCCCATCTTGATACTTGCACCAGACCACCGGGCCAGGGCAATTTAAGCCAGTTGGGTTTTCCTTTACAGCGCATCCATTCCGGCCAGTTGTCGTATTTCAAGCGCTGTGGTTCTTTTGGTGAAATAAGCGCGAAGTGTGGTTTTACACCGGCCCACTTGCAACCATCCTCTCCAAATATTTTCCTTAGGCGGTCTGCCTTGCTGTCGAACTGGTCGTTGTTGAATCCAGAGTCTCCTTTTGCCTCCAGAAACAGCAAGTGGCACCCATCGTCTCCAGGGTAGGAGATCAGCAAGTCAATGTCTTCTTGGTTACCCTTAATAATCTCTTCGGGATTGGGAAATGCCTTTCTAGTCTCAACCACTTTATCCAGACCCGCTCCTTTGTTAGCCAGGTATAGACTGGCGTAGACCCAATTAAGATGGTAGTCCATAGCTACGAAAGCATCCTCTGGAACTTGGAGACCCAAACATTCTTTAAGCCTCTTCCTAAAGAACCTGCCTAGTGTGAAGTTAGGTTTGTCCAAGGCGGCTCCAACCAGATAGAAGCGCTCTTTGCGGTTGAACCTCCGCAAATTTTCAATAACCTTGTTTGGGATATCCGTTCGACCTGCCATATAGTCCTACTCCCTGATTTCACCTGACTGAATTCCGCGCTCATCCATTTCGTCAATCATGCGCCAAGCTTCAGCATCTGCGTGCTTGAAATCTTCCATAACCTCATCTACATCAGCAAGGAACAACGGATCCTTGCCAGCAGCGTCCATTGCTAGTCGCCACTCTTCGTTGAACCTGTGCAAATCCTGAGTAGCCTTCTCTGGTTCCATCTGAGCGTCCACTAGTCTCATCCTTTCTCACTTCATCGGCTCCAGTGCCCACTATAGCGGCTACTCATCCTTCCAAGAAGTTGCGCAGAATGTCCTTGCCGTACTCCGTCATTATCGACTCCGGATGGAACTGAATGCCCTCTATGGGGTACTCCTTATGCCGCAGGCCCATGACCACGCCGCTATCCGACGTTGCGGTGACCTCTATCTCCGGCGGCAGCGTATCCCCGTACACCGCCAGCGAGTGGTAGCGAATCCCCTGCAGCGGGTTGGGCAGTCCCCTGAACACGCCCTTGCCGTCGTGGTTCACCTGCGACGTTTTACCGTGCACTATCTCTCCGGCGTAGCCCACGGTAGCGCCAAAGGCATAGCCGATACACTGGTGCCCCAGGCACACACCGAGCAGAGGAGTATGCCTTCCCATCTGGCGCACTACGTCGTTGGAGATGCCCGCCTCCAGCGGAGTGCACGGCCCCGGCGATACAACGATCTTCTCCGGTCTCAACTCCTCGATGTCCTCCAGTGTCACGGCGTCGTTGCGCGCCACGTGGACGTCCGCCCCCAGCTCACTGAGGTACTGGTACAGGTTGTAGGTGAAGCTGTCGTAGTTGTCTATGAGGAGAATCACGTCGCTCTGCCCTCCGCGATGGCAATGGCCCGCGCCGGCGCCGCCAGCTTGTTCTCCGTCTCCTGCCACTCCGACTCCGGGTCGCTGTCATAGACAATGCCGCCGCCCGCTTGCAGGTAGGCGATTCCATCCTTCATCACGATAGTCCTGATTGGGATGGCCGTGTCCATGTTGCCCTGAAAGCCGAAGTAGCCCACCGCCGCTCCGTACGGGCCGCGCTTCTCCGGCTCCATCTCGGCTATGATCTCCATGGCGCGTATCTTGGGCGCGCCCGACAGCGTCCCCGCTGGCATGGCGCAACGCAAGGCGTCGTACATCGTCCTGTCGGAGCGGAGGCGTCCCTGCACCTCCGACTCCAGGTGCATGACGTGCGAGTAGCGCACTACGCGCATCAGGTCGGTGACCTCGACCGAGCCCGGTTCGGCAACACGGCCCACGTCGTTGCGGCCCAGGTCTACCAGCATGATGTGCTCCGCCTTCTCCTTTTCGTCGTTGCGCAGCCTCTCCGCCAGCGCCTCGTCCTCTTCCGGTGTTTCTCCACGGCGGAACGTGCCCGCCAGCGGATAGTTGTAGACCATGCCGTCTTCCACGCGCACCAGCGTTTCCGGAGATGCGCCAACTATGTAGAAGTCGTTCAGCTTGAGGAAGTACATGTAGGGCGACGGATTGAGCATGCGCAGAGCGCGGTATATGTCGAAGGGTTCGGCGGAGGTGGGCTGGGCCACTCGCCGCGACGGCACGACCTGTATGATGTCGCCTGCGACGACGTACTCCTTGCAGCGGCGCACCACCTCTATGTACTCCTCTTTGGTGAAGTTGGAAGCACCCTCAGCGGAGCCGTCTCTACTGGGCTCCGCAGTCTGCGTAGCCAGCGGCTGGCTCAAACGCCCGGCTATCGCTTCAATGCGGTCGACTGCCTCTTGGTAGGAGGCTTCCAGGTCATCACCGGCGTGGACGTGCGAAACCAGCTTGATCGAGTGCCGCAGGTGGTCGAAGACGACAACGGTATCGGTGAACATGAGCACCGATTCTGGCACTCCGATGGGGTCGGCATCCGGCGCGGACACCCGCGGCTCATGGTAGCGAAACGTCTCGTAGGACAGATAGCCGATAGCGCCGCCCAGGAAGCGGGGAAGGCCGGGTACGCTCACCGGTCTGTATGAGGACAGCTCCTGTTCGACGGGCAGCAGCGGGTCAATCCGGCCGGCGTCCGTGCCGGGGCCGGTCTTGAGCACACGGTACGGCTCCGTGCCTATGAAGCTGTACCGGGCCTGCCTTTCGCCGCCTTCCACGCTCTCCAGCAGGAACGAGTACGGGCCACGTGCTATCTTCAGAAACGCCGACACCGGTGTCTCCAGGTCGGCGTTGATCTCACGGTACAACGGCACCATGTTGCCTTCCTGCTCACGGAGCAGGGTCTTCACCTGTTCTAGTGTTGGTGTGTACATGGTTGGTCCTTACAGCTAGCTTGCCATAGGAATGAGTTTGCGGAAATAGACTGCCGATTCGTCATAACCCAGCGCCAGATAGAACGGCGCCGCTCTGCGGGTTGCCAGGGCTACCAGCTTGGATCCCCGCGATGACGCCCATTCCTCGAAACCGTCCATCAGGTCACGCCCAATATTCCGACCTCTATGGTCTTGATGTACGGTGACTTCCTCTACCCAGGAAACCCGTCCGTTGGCAAAGAACGTCCAGTGATCGAACCCCAGCAAGTAGCCAATAATCTGCTCCGACTCCTCAGCGACAAGGATCAAAGCATCGTCTTGTTGGTACAAATGGGAGAAGGCCTCGGTGAAAGCATCCAAGCGAGGACGGAAGGACATCGCAAAGTCCTCGGCAAGTGCAAACACTTGCCTTTGATCCTCCAGAACCGCTTTTCTTATATGCACCATCTTTACCTATCCGTAATCCGCATCTTGTTGCACCTGTCGTCCCATAACCGCCCCACTCTGTCATTCTGAGGCCGCTAGGCCGAAGAATCTTCTATGCCTACAAACAACCCCTTTCCATGCAAGTCAACCTCGCTCCTTGAACCAGGTCATCGCCAAGTCATCCCATTCTGGGTTGAACGACTCAATCAGCTCCATCTTCCTGCTCCGCCTCCATCCTTTGATATGCTTCTCCCGCGCAATGGCTGCCTGAACCTCGTTTGTCGTTTCGTAATACACAAGCATTTTTAGGTTATACCGCTTGGTAAAGCCTTCAATCAGGCCTTGTTTGTGTTCCGCGACCCTGCGGTGGAGGTCGCTGGTCATACCAATATAGAGCCGCTTTGAATAGCTAGACATGATGTAAACGTAGTATTGCTTGAACACATGGCTTCCTTACTACGGAACAGATTCTTCGCTTCGCTCAGAATGACAGTATGAAGCAGAGTCGCATGCGAGGCAGAATTGCATTCTTTATCCTCCCTCCCCATCAAAATACAGAATCCCCATCCTCTCCCTGACCTCGCGCATAGTCTCCTCGGCCACCTTCTTGGTTCGGAGCGTCCCCTCCATAAGGGCCTCCCTGACCAGGGCGGGACGTTCTTCATAGTAGGCGCGCTTCTCCCTGATGGGAGTAAGGAAGCGGTTCAGTGCCGATGCCAGCTTCTGCTTCACCTCAACGTCGCCCACTTTGCCCTTGCGGTACCGTTCTTTGAGGTCATCCACCTCCGCCCCATCGTCATTGAAGGCATCGTGGTAAGCGAAAACGGGATTACCTTCCGGGTCGGCTGGAATATCGGCGCGCACCCTCTTGGGGTCGGTATACATGCTGCGTACCTTCTGCTGCACCGCCTGCTCATCGTCCGATAGATAGATGACGTTGCCCAGGCTCTTGCTCATCTTGGCCTGGCCGTCGGTGCCGGGCAGCCGGGCGACGCGTCCCACCATACTCTCCGGTTCGGGAAACACCTCGCCGAACATGCGGTTGAAGCGGCGCACGACCTCACGCGTCATCTCGATGTGCGGCACCTGGTCCTCCCCCACCGGCACCAGGTTGGCCTTGGGCAGCGCTATATCGGCTACCTGGCTGACGGGATAGGTGTAGAACCCCACCGACAAGCCCTCAGCCTCCAACCTGCTCCGTTCGGCCTTGAGGGTGGGGTTGCGCTCCAGCCAGCCCAAGGGCGTGACCATCGATAGGAGCATGGCCAGCTCGGCGTGTTCAGGCACATAGCTCTGGATGACGTAGGTGCTCTTCTCCGGGTCCAAGCCTACGCTCAGCCAGTCCAGTCCTACCTCCATCACAGAGCGGCGTATCCCTTCGGTATCGTCCAGGTGATCGCCCAGCGCCTGGTAGTCCGCAATGAGGAAGAAGCAGTCGTACTCTTCCTGCAGGCGCACCCAGTTCTCCAGAGCGCCTACGTAATGCCCCAAGTGCAAAGCGCCGGTAGGCCGCACACCGGTGAGGATGCGTTTCTTGTTAGTACTATCGGTCATACATTTACACCTCTGGCAAGCCGGCCAGCGCCGCCTCTACCTCTTCGCGAGGATAGGAGTAGTCTTCCAGTCCTCCGGCCAGGTAGGAGTCGTATGCCGACATGTCGAAGTAGCCGTGGCCGCACAGGTTGAACAGTATGTTCTTGGCCTCGCCGGTCTCCTTGCACTTCAGAGCCTCGTCTATGGCGACCTTGACAGCGTGCGAGGGCTCCGGGGCCGGAATGATCCCCTCCGCCTTGGCAAACTGCACGGCAGCGGCAAACACGCCGTTCTGGTGTTCCGCCCGCGCCTCTATCAGGCCCTCGGCGCAGAGCTGGCTAATTAGAGGAGCCATGCCGTGATAGCGCAAGCCTCCGGCGTGAATCCTGGGCGGCACAAAAGTGTGGCCCAGCGTGTACATCTTCACCAGCGGCGTCAACTCAGAGGTATCGCCGAAGTCATAGGTGTACCTGCCACGCGTAATGGTCGGCGCGGCTTCCGGCTCCACGGCTATGAACCGGATGTCCCGTCCATCCAGCTTGTCCTTGACGAATGGGAAGGCTATACCGGCGAAGCTGCTGCCTCCTCCCACGCAGCCAATGACCATGTCGGGATAGGCGTCCACCTTCTCCAGTTGCAGCCTGCTTTCCTGCCCAATGACCGTCTGGTGCATGAGCACGTGGTTCAACACGCTTCCCAGCGAGTACTTGGTGTCCTCATGGGTGGCGGCGTCCTCCACCGCCTCGCTGATCGCGATTCCCAGGCTCCCCGGCGAATCGGCGTCTTGATCTAGGATCGCCCGTCCTGAGTTAGTGTCCATGCTCGGGCTGGGCACTACGCCGGCGCCCCATGTCTCCATCATGGAGCGGCGATACGGCTTTTGCTCGTAGCTTATGCGCACCATGTAGACCTTGCACTCTATGCCGAACTGCTGGCAGGCAAAGGCCAAGGCGCTGCCCCACTGCCCTGCGCCGGTCTCGGTGGTTATGCGTTTTGTACCCTGCTGCTTGTTGTAATAGGCTTGGGCCACCGCTGTATTGGGTTTGTGGCTTCCCGCCGGGCTAACCCCTTCGTACTTATAGTAGATGCGAGCCGGGGTATCCAGCTCCTTCTCCAAGCGCGCCGCCCTGTACAGAGGCGTAGGGCGCCACAGCTTGTAGACCTCGCGCACCTCGTCAGGTATTGGAATGTAACGTTCCTGGCTTACCTCCTGGCCTATCAGATCCATGGGAAACAGCGGCGCAAGGTCGTCCGGGCCTATGGGCTGCTTGGTGCCGGGATGTATAACCGGCGCAGGCGGCGACGGCATATCCGCCATAACGTTGTACCAAGCCTGTGGTATCTCTTTCTCCTCAAGCAATATCTTAGTGTCCATCTGATCCTCCCCCTATTCTTGAACTGCGCCTCAACGCAAGAAGCCCCGTCCATGTAGGGACGGGGCTTCTCCGTGGTGCCACCCTTTTTCATCCCGAACGTATCGGGACCTTTCACAGCGCGGGGCCTTTCGGCATGCGCCTGAGCCTGTAACGGTGCTCCTCCGACAACGCCTACTCCCTAACGGTTTCGGGCTGCGGCTCCGGGGTCCATTCAGTCCTTGCGCTTGGCGCCGGTTCACACCTTACCCGGCTCTCTGGGCCTCGCTGGCGACTTACTACTCCCCTTCTCAGCCTTTGCTACTTTAGCAATTCAAAGTATAGGGAGCGCTTGAAGGGGTGTCAAGAACGCTCTCCTTACCCAATTCAAGCGCAGAAACGCACCTAAATGCAGGTAGACGCAAATGCCAACCGCAACTGCAAGAAACAGCCTGTTTCAAGCAGCGCTGACTCTAGCCGTATGCCGGGGGTACCGGTTAGCGAATTCTGGAAACGTGGTTGATACCGCTGTGAATCGGCTCGTTCAGATAAACGTCGCCATTTCTGATCTTGATATTGAAACCGCAGTCCGGGTGGGTGCACACCCAGGCTTTGTACTGTATGGGAGCGCCCTGGCTCCCAAAATCAGATAGGGGCACCAGAAGACCTGATGAACATTGCTGACAGTTGGGGAATGTAGCCTCCAATTGTACCTCCTCACCCTTGGTATACAATCGTGAAAGTTTGAGAAGTATATCACAACCTCCGCACTATGCAAGCAATGTCAACGGCGGTTTAGGGCAACAAACGTCCTCCTTGTGTACACGGCCCCTCCCCTTCCCAGAACGCTTTCCATGAGGCTCAGTCCATCTACCGGGAGGTCGCAGGACCCCATCTCGCCTACAGAGTGAAGCGTCTCTTTCAATCTTTCCGTCTGACCTCCGGACAAGCCGCCGCTGGCACGACCCAGCGTCAAATGCGGCCGGAATCTCCTGGTCTCCCTATCCAGCCCCAACGCCTCCAATGAATCCTCCAGCCGGGACTGAACGGTTATCAACGGCTCCAACTCGCCCTGCAGTCCCAGCCACAGCACACGAGGCCGCTTGGAACTGGGGAAGCAGCCCGCGCCTTGCATCTGCACAGTGAAGGGGGAAATTCCCTCCACGGCCCGGCGCATGCCGATTTCTATGGTAGGTATTGCATCCTTAGATACGTTGCCCAGGAACTTCAACGTAAGATGGATGCCCTCCGGCCTCACCCAGCGCACGCCGAAAGGGAGTCCCTCTTGGAATGTGTGGAGAGCCTTCGCCGCGTACCGGCGAGCGGCAGGCGTCAGTTCCACCGCAATGAACAGCCTGGAAACGCCGGAGTCTCCGTCTCCTTGCATCTTCCTACAGGCCCAGCAGCCGCTGTGCGTTTCCTCCCAGGATCTGCGCCTTCTCTTCCTCGGAGATATCAGCCACCCTGATGTGTCTCATCAGCCGTTCCGGCCTCAGCAAGGGAAAGTCGGAGCCGAACAGTATCGATCCGGGGCGTGCCGCTTTAGACACCAGTGAATAGATGGAAGTGCGATATAGGAACGGCGAAGCGGCGCTGTCGAAATAGGTGTTGCTCAAAGCCCGCTTCACTTCAGGCATCAGAGAGTAGAATGGCAAGCCGCCTCCCCAGTGCGAGCAAACTATGGCCACGTCCGGGTATCTCTCTATGAACTCCATCAACACGTCCGGCGTCACCGTTCCCTTGCCCGGATAGATGTGCCCCACCGGTTCGGAAGAGTGTGTGAGCAGCGCCATGTTCCGCGACTTCAGGCAATCCAGGAACGGGTCCATCAAAGAGGAGTCACCTAGCTTGAACCCCTGCGTATCGGGATGGAGTTCTCCCACTCCCCTGGCTCCCGAGGTGGCGCAGCGGTCGATTTCCCTCAGGGCGTCTTCACCCCAGGCTGGGTTCACCGAACAAAACGGAATAAGCCTGCCGCTGTAACGCGCCGCCGACTCCAAGATGTAATCGTTGGCCTCCCGGGCGATGGCTCTATCCGTCCAGCCCACCCCCATGATCACGGCGGCATCCACTCCGGCTTCATCCATGGCGGAAATCAGGTCCTCGGCGGTTGCCATAGGAGCTTCGGAGTCGGCAAACAGCGCCCCCAAGGTGGCGTCTCGCTCCAAATAAGCGCTGCGCTCCTCCACAAGCCGGGGCGGGAATACGTGGGTATGAAAGTCTATTATCATCTCAGGCCTGAAGCATACTCCATACTCCATTGTAAAACGGTAGCATACCCCCCTTACAACGGGCGTTCAGGCTGGTATAATCGCTGTGCTATTCTCTGTGGGAGTTCTGCGTTCTATGACACCCAACCGTGGGCATGCGTCGTCACCCGATCTCACCAGACCGCTTTCATCTAAAGAAAGAGCGCGCCTTAAGGAGACTGCCCGTAAGATCCGCCGCGACTTGCTCTTCAGCATCGCGGAAGCAGGCAGCGGCCACTCAGGCGGCTCCCTTTCCGAGACCGATATTCTGACCACGTTGTACTACACGGTGCTTCGCCACGATCCCCAAGACCCCCACTTCCCGGACAGAGATCGCTTCATTCTCAGCAAAGCGCACGCCTGTCCCGGCTTCTATACGGTGCTGGCTCACAGGGGGTACTTCCCACGGAGCGACCTTAGCGCCTTCCGCAAAATTAACAGTCACCTGCAGGGACATGCCAAGATAGGCACCCCCGGCGTCGAGATGTCCGGCGGTTCCCTGGGCATGGGGCTCTCGTTTGGCATAGGAGTAGCGCTGGCGGGCAGAGTCGACGGCAAGAGCTACCGCACCTACGTACTATTGGGTGACGGCGAGTGTGACGAAGGGCAGGTCTGGGAAGCGGCGATGTCGGCGGCGCATTACAAGATAGATACGCTGACCGCCATCGTGGACCGCAACCGCATCCAGAACGACCGCTTCACCCACGAGGTCATGGAACTGGAACCGCTGGCGCAGAAATGGCGCTCGTTCGGATGGAAAGTTCTGACGGTCAACGGACACAGTATTCCGGCCCTGTACAGAGGGTTCCAGCGCGCCGTGGAAGTCAAGGGACAGCCCACGGTTATCATAGCCAACACCGTCAAAGGCAAGGGCGTCAGTTTCATGGAGAACAACCCCGGCTTTCACGGCAAGGCCCCCACCTGGGAACAGGCGGGACAGGCTATGTTCGAGCTTGGCTTTTCGGCTGAAGAAGCCAAGGAGGCCATGACCGAGATGGGTTACGCGGAACAGAGCGTTTCCGCGCTCGTCAAAGAGATGGAGAACAGCAGCTTAGTCGCCACTTAGGAACGTATTCATGACCACTGTAGCTACTCGTGAAGCCTTCGGCAGAACACTCTTGGAACTGGGTAAGAGCCACCCGGACGTGGTAGTCCTGGGCGGCGACCTCAACGTTTCCACCCTCGCCTCCATGTTTGCGAAAGAATTCCCCGATCGTTTCTTCGATCTTGGCCCCGCCGAACAGAACATGATGAGCATGGCATCCGGCTTCGCCATGTCCGGCAAGGTTCCCTTTGCCTCCACGTTCGCCGTTTTCGGTACGGGACGCCCCTACGACCAGATACGGATCAACATAGCCCAGATGAACGCCAACGTGAAGATAGTTTGCACGCATGCCGGCCTGCTCACCGGCGAAGACGGCATCTCGGCCCAGTCCATAGAGGACATCGCCCTCATGTGCGCCCTACCCGGGTTCAACGTAGTTGTCCCCAGCGACGGCCCCGAGACCGAGGCCGCTGTCAGGACCGCTGCAAGCACGAACGGACCCTTTTACATCCGCCTTTCACGGCCCGCCATCCCCGTGATTCACCCCAACGGGTCTGACTTCACCCTGGGGAAGGCGGAGACACTCCGCTCCGGAGACCACTTGGTCATCGTTGCCTGCGGCATAATGGTATCCACCTCCCTGGAAGCGGCGGATATCCTGTCGCGGGAAGGCATAGAAGCCCGTGTGGTCAACATGTCCACCCTTCAGCCTCTTGACACGGACGCCGTAGCCGATGCCTGCCGCACGGGAGCCATAGTCACCGCTGAGGAGCACTATATCCACGGCGGACTGGGCAGCCTCGTTTCGCAGGCCGCCGCGGGAATCCAGGCCGTCCCCATAGAGATGGTGGCGGTCAGGGGCTACGCCGAATCCGGGAAGCCCCAGGAGCTGTTCGACAAGTACGGCCTTGCCGCTTCCGACGTAGCCAATGCCGCCCGGCGCGTCCTGAGCCGCAAAAACGCCTGAGGGCAGGATAGGATCGCCCACTAGTCCCGCGCTTCCTGTTTGACGCTTGGCATTTGACAGATCAACCCATTGCTGTTAAACAGTGACCTAACGGATCTATGCGCTGCCCACGGCAGCGCCGATGGCTAAACTCCGTCAGCGTTCTATTTCATGCTGGCTCTCCTTGGCGCTTTGCCTTTTCTTTGCGCTTTTTCAAGCAACTTCGCGGGCGCCATACACCACAAGAAGGAGGTTTAACATATGAAAGGAGTGATACTGGCGGCCGGGTTCGGTTCAAGGCTTGCCCGCCACCATAACGTCAAGCACAAGGTGCTTCTCCCCGTAGCAGGCCGTCCCATCATAGACTACACCTTGCAGGCCTTTGCTCAGTCAGGAATCAACGATATAGCAATAATCACCGGACACCAGGGAGAATACTTGGAGAGATGGGTGGGCAACGGTTCACGGTACGGACTCAAAGTTCAATTCATCTTCAACCGGCACTACAAGTTTGGCAACGCCCTCTCTGTCTACGCGGCCCGCCGCTTCAGCAATGATGAGCCTATCATCCTCTCCATGGCCGACCACATGGTCTCATCGGACCTTCTTACGCCTCTGTTGGACGTCCAGGGAAAGTACAGCGCTTTAGCAGTTGACTTCGACTTCTCCCTACGCCAGATGGAGGAAGGCACCAGGGTACTGGTGGAAGAGCACGGCTTCATAGTCTCCATAGGGAAGAACTTGAAGCACTGGAACGGCATAGATGCCGGTGTCTTCAGGTTCTGGCCCGACATCTTCGACGCAATCGAGCAAGAGTTCTCCCAAGAGAGAAAGCAGTACGAACTCAGTCACGCCGTCACTCGCCTTATCAATGAAGGCGGCGCTTTGCAAGCCTGCGACGTCTCCGGCAGCTTCTGGCATGACGTGGACACGTGGGAAGACCTGGTATACGTAAGGGAAGCTATCTCTAGAGATAATGACACAATCACCGAGAGAAGGGCTGGTATCGCGCTACCTTAACCGTAGGCTTTCACGTCCTCTGGCTGCCCTACTGGCCAGGACGCCCCTCACTCCTAACCACGTATCGTTCGTCAGCTTTGTGATTGCACTGGCTTCACTATGGCTGTTCTTTGCCGGTTACAACATATTGGCCGGCATTGTCGCCCAGCTCTCGTCTATATTGGACGGCGCGGACGGAGACCTGGCGCGCGTCAAGGACATGGCCAGCCCCTTCGGCGGCTTCTTCGACGCTGTGCTCGACCGCTACGCCGACGTAGCCATTCTGGCCGGTCTCACCTACTGGTCACTGGAATTCGAAGCCAGGACAGCGGATTCGCTGGTGCTCGCTCTCGGCCTCCTCGCCATTGCAGGATCTCTTATGATCAGCTACTCGCGGGCCCGCGCCGAGGCCACTCTGGGAGGAACCTTCCCCGGCTTGGCCGGTTCACTTGCATCCAGAGACGCGCGGCTTTTTGTGGTCATGGTTGGAGCCATCGTGGGACAGGGCGTCGCCACGCTCTTCATCCTTGCCGCGGCAACCAACTTCGTCGTGGCCTGGCGTCTAACTGTAGCCAGAAGAGGCATGAGCTAGGTCTTCCTATGCTGACTGTGCAATGTGATTTTGATGAGACGATTGCCACCAGCAACGTCAGCTTTCAGCTGTTGGAAGCCTTCGGTCGTGAGGGATGGCGGTCTATACAGACGCTCTACGATACCGGGCAGATCAGTGTCGAAGAGAACAACAGGCGCCAGTTCGCGCTGCTCAATGCGGATGAAGCAGCCATAACGGACTTTGTGCTTGCCAATGTTGAAGTGCGCCCCGGCTTTTCCCAATTCGTAGACTACTGCTTGGACAGCGGCATTCACTTCACTGTAGTGAGTAACGGTATCGACTTCTACGTACTCCCTGTGATGCGCAGCCTGGGCCTGTCCGGCGTCGAAGTTCACTGCGGCCGCAGCCAATTCACCCCCAGCGGGGTCGTATTGTCCTATCCGGATCCGTTCGGCTCGGACTGCTTGCAGGGTTTCAAACTCTCATGGCTGCGTTACCACAAGAGCCGGCGCGGCCCCGTAGTTTATATAGGCGACGGCAAGTCCGACATTCCAGCCGCATCGGAAGCGGACTACGTCATCGCTAGGAGCACTCTCCACAGTCACTTTCAGTCGAACGGCCTCCCCTGCTTCGAATTCAAAGACTTCTTCGATGTACGGAAGGCAGTGGAAGGTATAGCCTCCAACCATCATACCCCCTGAACACCACTTCACCCGCTCATAGTGAGCTTGTTGAGCAGAGACGCACCCACCGTCATTGTGAGCACCGCCACCTTCTTGCTATACTCGTCATGCTGGTTGTATAGGAGAATCGCATGAAGGCAGGCATAATCAACGTCACGGGATACTCAGGCTCGGAGCTGGCGCGTTTGCTCTGGCGGCATCCAGAGGCACAGGTGGTCTCCGTCACCGGGCGCAGCGCGGCGGGCAAGCGCGTACCTGAGGTAATGCCCTACCTCTGGGACATCGACTTGCCCATAACGGAGTCCATCGAAGGCTCCGTCGACATCGTGTTCTCCGCCCTGCCCAGCGGAGCCAGTGCAGCAGCGCTGGCCCCTTTCGTGGAGCAGGGCGTCAAGGCCATCGATATCGCCGCCGACTTCCGCATCCGCGACGCCTCGGCTTTCCAGGCGGCGTACAAAGTGGAACACCCGGCCCCCCACCTCCTCTCCGACGCGGTCTACGGCCTGCCGGAGATACACCGCGAGAACATCAGGAGCGCCAAGCTGACCGCCAACCCCGGCTGCTACCCGGAGGCCTCCATCCTGGCCCTGTTGCCCGCCGTACGTGAGGGCATCGTCACCGACGATATCATCATCGACGCCAAGTCAGGCATCTCGGGCGCGGGTCGCGGCGGCCTGGCCACCAACATCATGGACCACTACGCTGAGGCTAACGAAAACGTTGTGGCCTATGGGCTGGACGGACACGGCCACCAGCCGGAGATAGCACAGGAGCTGGCCGGACTCCGTGAGGCGGAAAGCGCCAGGGTCACCTTCATCCCACACCGCATACCGATGACACGCGGCATCCTTGCCACCTGCTACGCTCCGCTGGTCGATGGGATCAGCAAGGAGCAGGTGCGCCGGCTTTACCAGGAGTCGTACCGCTCGGAGCCTTTCGTGCGCGTCACCGACCTGCCGCCGCAGACCAAGCAAACGCTGGGCAGCAACTACTGCCTGGTCTACCCCACCATCGACGAGAAAGCACGGCGCTTGGTGGTGGTGAGCTGCCTGGACAACCTGGTGAAGGGCGCTGCGGGCCAGGCCGTCCAGAACATGAACCTCATGTTCGGCCTGCCGGAGACTACAGGGCTGGAGAACCCGTCTCTCTATCCCTGATGAGCTTGGCCTGCTATAGTTTTAATTTGCGTCCACAACGCCCCCATGGTGTAGCGGCCTAGCACGCCACCCTTTCAAGGTGGAGATCAGGGGTTCGAATCCCCTTGGGGGCACCACCATCCTCCCCCAGCCGTCCCTTTATTGTCTCCGGGATGTCTTCACGCCGTGGCTGAGAGACGCTATTCTGAGGCCATGACAAAACGCATAACCGGGAGATGCTACAGATGAGCCCAAACCGACGGGTCGCTATCGTTACAGGCGGAGGAACGGGGATCGGCAAGCATTCGGCGCTGGCGCTGCTGCGAGACGGTTACTCCGTGGTCATAGCGGGGCGGCGAATGGAGCTGTTGGAGGAAACGAAGGCGGCGGCCGGAGACGGCGCGCCCATCCTGGCCGTCCGCACCGACGTGGGAGACCCCGAGTCGGTCCGCAGGTTGTTCGCCAAGACCATGCAGACGTTCGGCAGGCTGGACGTGCTGTTCAACAACGCCGGCCACGGAGCGCCCCGGGTGCCCCTGGAAGACCTGACCTACGAACAGTGGCAACGGGTGGTCGATACAAATCTAACGGGGACGTTCCTCTGCACTCAGGAAGCGATCAAGATCATGAAGGGCCAGGAGCCTATGGGCGGAAGGATCATCAACAATGGCTCGATAGCGGCCTACGCGCCGCGCCCTGACGCGGCCCCCTACACCTCCACAAAGCACGCCATCACCGGCCTCACCAAGTCGACCTCGCTCGACGGCCGCAAGTACAACATCGCGTGCGGCCAGATAGATATCGGCAACGCCGCGACGGACATGACATCCTCGATGCAGGACGGCGCGCCGCAGGCCGACGGCTCGATGAAGGTAGAGCCCACGTTCAACGTCGAGCACGTCGCCAGCACAGTCGTTTACATGTCGAATCTGCCACTGGACACGAACGTCCAATTCATCACCATCATGGCCACCGACATGCCCTACATCGGCCGCGGGTAGCGGGTTCCCGCCTCTTGAATCTGTGGTAACTTATGCGGGAAGCGCACACAAATACACCCTAGAAACCACTAGGAGGAATGCATGACCGCGAATAGAGGAGCAGCAAAGGTGCTCTACCTATCGGAGGAGGATGTCAGGCCGCTGATCACGCCGGGCGAAGCCCTGGAGCACGCCGAAACGGCCTTCCGGCTCTACGCCCAAAGCCTCAAGGGCCAAGTCCCTTCCAGCTTTTCGCCGATGGTGGCCTACCACACCACCGTGCCAAACAGCGACGTCGACTTCAGGTCGGGCTCCATGGCCTCCGTCCCTACCCTATGCTCGACGCTGGGATTCGGGTACGCCGACAATCCCTCCAAATTCGGCCTTTCCAGCATGCACAGCTTCGCCGTTCTCACCGATGTCGAAACGGGAGTCCCCAAGTGCATAATGGCCCAGGGCTCCTTCTTCATCTCCTTCCTCAGGACGGGCGCGGCCGCCGCCATAGCCTCCAAGTATCTGGCAGTCCCGGACGTGCGCCGCATAGCAATGGTGGGCGCGGGAAACCTTGCCAGGCACACTCTCCGCTGCCACATTGCCCAGTACGGCTCTCCTGAAGAGATCAGGATATGGAGCCGGACAGAGGCTTCCTCCCAGCAGTTCGCCGCCGATATGGGCAGCGAACTGGGCGTCACCCCGAAACCCGTCTCCTCGCCTGCGGAGGCGGTGCAAGGCGTCGACATTGTCTACTGCACCACTCGCTCCCAGGAGGCGATTGTCCAGAACGAATGGGTGTCCCCAGGAACCCATCTCAACGCCTTTGGCTCCGACGCCCCGGGAAAACGGGAGTTGGACCCCGCGATACTGGGCCGGGCCAAGGTGGTAGTCGACAGCCTGGAACAGTGCAAGATCGGCGGCGAAATAAGCGAACCCGTCGCCCAGGGCACGATGAGCGAAGACGACGTATACGCCGAGCTGGGAGAGATAGTCAACGGATGGAAGAAGGGAAGAGAGAGCGGCGACGAGGTGACGGTTATGGACTCCACCGGCCTGGCCGCCCTGGACGTAGTGGCGTTCAACCACGCCTATGAGAAGGCGCTGGCGCAAGGCGTGGGAGTGGAGTTGGCGCTTTAGCCAGTATGTCCGTGCATACCACCCAAGTGTTATACTGAAAGAAACTAACAAGGGACAAGGAACCATGGAAAAAGCAAGCTACAATCCCCTATCCCCTGTGGAACGGTACGTCATTGAGGGGAAGGGAACCGAACCGCCCTTCTCCGGCGAGTATGACGACTTCTACGAGGCCGGTACCTACATCTGCAGGCGCTGCAACGCGGAGCTTTATCGATCAGTAGACAAGTTCGATGCCCATTGCGGCTGGCCCGCTTTCGACAAAGAGGTGCCGGGCGCCGTGGTCCGCCTGCCCGACCCCGATGGCGTGCGCACGGAAATAGAGTGCGCCAACTGCGGCGGCCACCTCGGCCATGTCTTCGTTGGAGAACGGTTCACCCAGACCAACACGCGCCACTGTGTGAACTCCCTTTCCATGAAATTCGTGGCGGCCCCCCAGGAATAGCGCGAGCATCGGCCAGGTTTCCCCGGCGCGCTTCTACTGTCTGGCTTCCAACCAGTCCTCGTGGATGAGCCAGCGGCCATTGTCTATGGCCACCACGTAGGCAAAGCCGCCGTATCCCGCGGCCCAATCGTCCTCATTGACGGCGAACAAGGGGAACGCGCCGAACTCAACGACGCCCGTCTTCCCCATCACGCTTTCTGCTTCCCCGGCAGCGAACAGCCTGGAACCCTCCTTGCCGGGCAGGATCTGAGATATGCCCGCTCTGACCGTCACCTCTTGGCCGTGCACAAACCGCGGCTGCCTTTGCTCCATCCCCTACCTCCGGAAATTAGGTTGACGCCTTGACACTGCCACCACCACAATCGTTATTCCAAGCGTGGCGAAGAATCCTGTATGCTCAGCAACAGCATCCAGCCATTGCTAGTGCACACTATAGAGGAGCCAAATGACCAACCCGAATAGCGAACTTCTCCTAAACAGGCTGATTGAAGCAAGCGATATCTTGATCACCGCCTTGAACCGCGCCTTGAGTCAAAGCATCGGCTCAGCCGTTCTATCCACTGGGCAGACCCACGATAGAATAACGCTGGTGCAGGAATGGAGGGACGGATGGACAAGAACCCTCGATGAGCTCTCCGACAGCGAGTGAGAACCCTACATCCTGATAGACAATAGAGAAAGCGCCGTATAGAAGGCGCTTTCTCTATCTATTCACTGCCTAGCTATTCAATTACCAGCGTCGGCCGCCGCGGCCGCCGCCATCGAACGTTCTCGGGGTTCTCGGCCTGGCTTCGCTGACCGTCAGAGCGCGCCCGCTGACCTCTTTGCCATGGAGCCCCTCTATAGCCTTGTTGGCCTCGTCGTTACTCGGCATATCCACAAAGCCGAAGCCCTTGGAACGGCCTGAGTACTGGTCACGGACAACCGAGACTTCTCCCACACCTCCAAACTCCTCGAACATCTCCCGGAGCTGCTCCTCCGTTGTCTCGTATACAAAATTTCCTACGTAAATCCTCAACGTTTCTCTCCTTGTGCTATAGCAACGGAATGTTGCTTGGTCTCTTATTGGAAAGGCCCTTTCGCCTCTCCTTCAATGGATTGCGGCCCTCAGCGCAAAAGACGCCTCTGCTTGGCCTCTATCCAGCGGCCTGCCACGTCTGCGGCAGGTCAGATTCGGTGGACTCCTTTCCTATAGTTGGCCGGTCTAGTCCACTGATGCCAGCCTGAGAGGCGATTCAAGACACAACATGGGTCAACCCATTCTGAGCGAGGGAACGCCGAGCGTTCCACGGCTAGGGACACAAACACTGCCATGTCCATGATTATACCCAAATAATCTCACTTTGCCATCCCTCAATGTCGCCGCCCGCTTTTATGTATAATCCCCTCACTACCGGGTGCTTTACGCACCTGCTCAGGAGGAACAAACATCATGGCTACGGACAACCGTCCCCTGGTATGGCTATTGGGCACGGGAGGCACCATCTCCCAATGGGGCTCGCCCCGCCTCACCTTCGTCGAATACGGCACCGGCCAGCGCTTGGACGTCCATGGAAACCTGGAGCGGATCCCGGAGTCCGAGCAATTTGTGCGCGCCAAGGCGGAGCAGCTCTTCTTCGTCGACAGCGGCATCAAGACCCCGGAACTGCTTCAGCTCTCCCAGCGCATCAACGACATCTTCCGGGAAGACCCTGAAGTCGCCGGAATAGTGGTCACCCACGGCACCTACACCATGGAGGAGACCACCTTCTGGCTGCACATGACCGTGCAAAGCGACAAGCCGGTGGTGGTCACCGGCTGCCAGCGGCCCCCCTCCGCAATGGGCACCGACGCCGACAACAACCTGCTCGGCTCCCTGATACTGGCCGGATCGCCGGAAGCGCGGGGCAAGGGCGTCATGCTCTGCCTCAACGATGAAATCAACGCCGCCCGCGAGGTGACCAAGACCAACTCCCACCGCCTGGAGACGTTCCAATCGCGGGAGCTGGGCTTCCTTGGGTACCTGGACTCGGACCTGCAGCCCGTCTTCTACAGGCAGTCCACCCGCAAGCATACCCATGAGACGGGATTCGACGTGAGCGGCATGACCGACCTCCCCAGGGTCGACATCGTCTACGCTTACCAGGACTCGGACGGCGTAGCCGTGCGCGCCTTCGTAGAGGCAGGCGCCGAAGGCATCGTGCTGGCCGGATCAGGCGCCGGGGGCGGCGGGCCCCGCGGCAGCGACGACATCCGCCAGGCGCGCCAGAAAGGGGTCATGGTGGTAGCCGTCAACCGCACCGGTTCAGGGCGAATGATACGCTCCAGAGTGCAGAGGGAGGACGGCATCATTGCCGGCGACAACCTGAGCGCGCAGAAGGCGCGTATCCTGCTCCGCCTGGCCCTGACCAGGACCCGCGACCCGGAGGAGATACAGCGCATGTTCGACGAGTTCTAGGCAAAACCCACCGCTCGTCGTTCCCGTACAAGGAGACATTTGCATAACCCCGAATCCCTTCCCCCCGTCTGTGGGGGAAGGTTAGGATGGAGGGCAATCCGGTCCGTTGTCCACGCAGGGGGGTCACCTCTATCTCAATACTCCCTCATCAAGGGATGGAGCTTATTCGAAGGTCTGCGCAGGCAGGAATCCAGGCCGAGCGGGGGCAACCACGACACAAGGAGCGCACCATGTCAGCCTATTTGATCGCACAGATGGAGGTCACCGACCCGGAAACCTACGAGGAGTACCGAGGCCAAGTGGCGCCTACGGTGGAGAGATACGGCGGGCGTTTCCTGGTAAGAGGCGGCGCCGTCCAGGAACTGGAGGGCGAATGGACGGCCAAGCGCATGGTGGTGATAGAGTTCCCCGACATGGCCAGCCTCAGGGAGTGGTACCAATCTGATGAATACGAACGCCTGAAGAGGATCAGGCAAAGCTCCTCTACCGCTACGGTACTGGCGGTGGAAGGGGTCTAGACGCGGGGATGTTCCCGTTCGACTGCTGGCTCCCCCCGGGAGCCTCAGCCTACTTTCA